>NZ_KI915027.1:12676-14679 GCF_000520595.1 Arthrobacter sp. H5 | reverse complement strand
CCGCCACCAGCTACCAGGACCTCCTGGCTCACATGGCAACCCGCACGCGGAACACCACTAAACTCACCAAACCACAGACCCCGGAGCACGACAGCATTAACGGCCAGCACGAGCCCGCCAGCGATCTGACCTTCGAACTGCTCACCGTCCCCACAGCCCGCCAACGCAGGGCCATGGACCTCGTCGACCACCACGCCCGAAACCACAGAAAGTAGCCAGACACCCCGGACCCAAAAACGCCAGGAACCCCGACAAACCGGGGTTCCTGGCGTTCTGTCTAACGTAACTTCAGCCTAGGAAATCTGCCCACCGAAGCGTCGTGTTCGGTGGGCATAAGTGGATATGTCCACTGAAGGGGCTCGATCAGCGGGCACGCTTGAGTGCCAATCCGCGTCTCACCAAGTCGAGGAAGACGTCCGGGGCATCGACCAGCAGCGGATAGCTTGCGCGCAGCACCGGGATCCCTCCAACTGTCAACAGATTCCCGCGCCTTCTGTCTTCCTCAAACTCCACCTTCCCGCTGTGAAACTCCCGTCCATCTGCTTCGATCCCCAGAATGCCGTCCACAAACAGGTCCAGCCGGCCCACGCCCTTCACATACACCTGCGACTGGACCGAGAAGCCTGCCTTGACCAGGTGATACCTGCCCACGGTCTCGATGATCGACTCGGAATGCGGGTCAACGTGCGCCACAATGCTCCGGAGATCCCCATCCCTACGACCACTCGAGCGCTCACGAAGCTGCGCCAATGAGACCAGGTTCCTGGCTACGGCGGACTCGACAATACATAAAGCATCGAGTTCCGGAAGGCAGCGCATGGCCTGGACACAAATTTCCGCTACTTCACCAGGGCTGTTGCTCCGATGAACTATGAATCGTGCGTCCAGCGGCCTGCCATGGTTGACCGAAACGTGGAGACAGGACGGCGCCCGTAGTATCCAGAGGCCTAACCGTTGAGCGGCGCTGATGCATGCTAGCTCAGCATTGACGCACTTCGCGGCCAGCACATCCGGCTCTGCGCCCGGAATGGCAAACACGCCGCGTGCGGGTCTCTGAATTTCCCCTCGGTCCAGCGCAACCTGAAGAGCCGAGCCGCCAAATCCGGCCGCAACCAGTTCTCGACGGCGTGCGGCACCGCCGAGTCCGCTCAACGTCTGCAAAAGGTTCATGCAAATATCCTGCACCGTCCGGATGCACTGTGTGCGGCACTGGCCTGCTATGTGGACAGATTCAGTGTTCTGGAGATCCAGTCAGCCAGCGCACCTGCCCGCCAACGGGACTTGTTCGTGATGGATGGGCACGCCGTCGGAAGAATGTTCACGCGATGCGTGTCCCCTGGGCCAACCGGCGAACCGGAGTCACAAGCTTCTTCCGCCCGAGCCACAGCAGTCCCCCGGCCAGCGCCCCCTGCACCACCAGCCCGAGCGGCCAGATGGGAAACTGCCCACCCGCCGCGTCGTTCGCCTGTCCCTGCGCTTCAGCGCAGGTCACGTCATAGTCGGCTCCCGCCAGCGACGTTCTGACTCCGTCGCTGATGACCTCCATGATGCCTGGAGTGCGGAATTGGGCGTCGGGACCAACTCCGGCAAAATCCTCCGGTACGGCGCGGTCGTACGGTACAGCGTCCGCAACAACCACAAAGGGGTTCGCGGCAAGAAGCCAGGTAATCCGCTCCGTGTGGTAGACGGTCTGGGTAAAGGTATTGGTGGTGCACACCATGTCGTCCTCGGTCATCACCTCACTACTGAGGCCGGCCTCAGCCGGAAAGCTGTAGAAGGAACTGGTCACTTCCACGTCCTCTTCCTGAACCAGGCTGAAACTCAGACCGAACGCGATGAGAGTGCCCAGCCCGAGCAGCGCAACCATCATGTAGGTGGTAACAATCGAGAACAGGGGACGTCCTGCCAGCGCGGAGATGCCGATGCCCAGGGCACACACCACCCCCAGTTCCACGGCCAGCATCACAAGGGAGACGAAGGCCTCGGCGGGATTTACCCCGCCA
>NZ_KI915027.1:0-12576 GCF_000520595.1 Arthrobacter sp. H5 | reverse complement strand
GGATTTACCCCGCCAAGGGCGAGCGCCCAGAAGATGAATGGTGTGCTGAGAACCAGAAATCCCAGTGACGCCACCCAGGACGCCAGCCATTTTCCCCAGAGGATCTGTCCCGGCGTCAGGAGGGTAATCTGCAGGATTGCCAAGGTGCCCGCGGACCGGTCACCGTTCACCGCGTTCGCCGAAAGTCCCGGGGCCACAAGGAGCCCAAAGAAGAGCACAAAGCTAACCACAAGCTCGAACAGGAACGGGCCGCTACCGTCCATAGTCGCCGTCGTCAGCGCCGCCAGCATGAATACCAGGCCTATGACAACAAACCAGACCGCCAACATGATGTACCAGGCCCGTCCGCGGAGCCTCTGACGCATTTCCAGGGAGAAAATCGTGCGTACCCCGGAGGCATATCCGAGGGAGCGGTCGGACGTGGTGTTTTCTATAGTTGTGCTCATTGCCTGTCCGTCTCGAGGCTCATGTAGGTTTCCTCCAGGGCCCCTCCCGCGGGCGCGAAAGCGGTGATCACGACGTCGGCCATCACCAGGGTGCGCAGCAGCCACGCTGCCTGTTCAGTGCTGTTCAACAGCACCTGATACTCGGCCCGGCGTGAGTCGCCGCGCGCCTCGAACTCGACTCCGTGGCTGGTGAGCGCATCGGCCAGCGGTTCCATGGGCTCTGCCTGGATGCAGTAGCGGCGGACCTGGGTCCCGGCCTCATCGAGGGACTGGCTCTTGACCGACTCGCCGCGGTTTACGAACACTGCCCGGTCGGCGATCTCATCCAGTTCCGAGAGGACATGGCTGGAAACCACGATGGTCTTGCCCTCTCCTGCTAACCGCCGCAGCAGGGTGCGCAGTTCAACCCGCGAACCGGGGTCCAGCCCTGATGCCGGCTCGTCAAGCAAAAGCACTTCCGGGTCATGGATCAGGGCGCGCGCCAAGCTGAGCCGCTGTTGTTGACCACGGGAAAGCACCCGCGCGGGCTGATCCGCGTATTCGGAGAGGCGCACCGCCGCGAGCAACTCTGCTGCACGGGCCTCCCGCTCCCCCGGCACCATGCCGTACAGGGCGCCCATGGTGGTGAGGATTTCTGTTGCTTTCAACGACTCCCAGACACCCAGGGTGTCCGGCATCCAACCCACTTTGCGCCGCACTGCATTGGAATCGACCTGCGGATCCACACCGCCCACGGTGAGCGAACCGTCGTCGGGCGCCAGCAGGGAAGCCAGTATCAACAGCAGCGTGGTCTTGCCGGAGCCGTTTGGGCCGATCAGCGCTGTCACCTCTCCAGGCGGCGCTTCAAAATCGATATGCCTAATAGCAGCCACAGAACCAAAGCTCCGTTTTATACCATTGGCAATAATTCCGCCATACCCATTTGCCATAAGTAGACCCTAACAACAGGATGCACAATACGACGCACAATTGGCTGCGCCGGATTGGCCGGAGCTAAACTGGATGCGTGCGGCCATCGATGCCGTGCCAACCTGGTTCAGGCGCCGACGATGTCGCCGGGCAAAGATCAATCCACTATTCAGCGAGCGTGCGCATGGCTTTAATTGTTCAAAAGTTTGGTGGTTCCTCCGTGGCAGACGCCGAGGGCGTCAAGCGTGTTGCCAAGCGCGTGGTGGACACCCAGGCCGCCGGCAATGAAGTGGTTGTGGTTGTCTCAGCCATGGGTGACAGCACCGATGAACTGCTGGATCTCGCCGCTCAGGTCTCCACCACCTCCACTCCCCGCGAAATGGACATGCTGCTCAGCGCCGGGGAACGCATTTCCATGGCGCTGCTCGCAATGGCCATCCACGAGCTTGGCGCAAGCGCACAATCGTTCACCGGCAGCCAGGCCGGGATGATCACCGACGCAATTCACGGTAAAGCCCGCATCATTGCGGTGTCCCCGCACCGGATCAAAACGTCCATCGAAAAGGGAGACGTGGCGATTGTCGCCGGATTCCAGGGGATGAGCCGCGACAGCAATGACATCACCACCCTCGGACGCGGCGGCTCGGATACCACCGCGGTGGCACTCGCCGCGGCCCTTGGCGCCGATGTCTGCGAGATCTACACCGATGTGGACGGCATTTACACCGCCGATCCACGGGTAGTACCCACTGCCCGCAAGATTGCGGAGATCTCCAGCGAGGAAATGCTGGAGATGGCGGCCTCCGGGGCCAAGATCCTCCATCTGCGCTGCGTGGAATACGCCAGGCGTTTTGGTGTGCCGCTGCACGTCCGCTCGTCCTTCAGCCAACTCGAGGGAACCTGGGTGCTGCCCAGCCCCGATGACAAAATCAAAATTCAAGCAGGAGATCCCTTGGAACAGCCCATCATTTCCGGCGTGGCACACGATCGTTCAGAGGCCAAGGTCACCGTTGTGGGAGTTCCTGACATCCCCGGTAAAGCGGCCGAGATCTTCGGCATCGTGGCCGGCGCGCACTCCAACATCGACATGATTGTCCAAAACGTTTCCACGCACGGCTCTGGGCACACCGACATCTCGTTTACCCTGCCCATTGTCGAAGGCGCGGACGCATTGGAAGCATTGAGGGCGGCGCAGAGCCGGGTTGGTTACGAGGGCATCGAATATGACGAGCAGATTGGAAAGCTCTCCCTCATCGGTGCCGGAATGCGTTCCAATCCGGGAGTTTCCTACCGATTCTTCAAGGCACTGTCCGACGCCGGCGTTAACATCGACATGATCTCCACCTCCGAGATCCGAATTTCAGTGGTCACCAACGCGGAGCTGTTGGACACCGCTGTGCGCGCCGTACATGCAGCGTTCGAGCTCGACGGTGAAGCGCTGGCAACCGTGTATGCGGGCACCGGTCGCTAACTCAAACAGCCCGGTTCAGTCCTCGGTGTGGAGAGCCGGGCTCTTGAAGTAGTCGGGATATTTCAGCACGGGCTCTGTCCGGCGGACCGTTGTATGGTCCGGATGTTTCCGCAGTGCGTAATGGTGTCCGTGGTCGTCCTCTTCGATCTGGAAATCGGCCAATTCACGCTCCGACGTCGTTTCGAAATCGTCGTGCCTGTGTTGTACAGGGCAAAGCGCGTCGCCTTGATCGGCCGGTCCCAGAAAGATGGTGGCCGGATTTTTGATCCACCTGCGCCGAATCTTGTCGGCCATTGGAATCGCCTTCTCTCCCAATTTGCAATGTGGTCCAATTTTACGCCCGGCGGCGCGGAAAAGATCCGTCTATTCAGGGGCCATGGAGACGATGTACGTGCTCCCGTCCGCACGACGGATGGTCTCCCATTGAGATGCTTCGGCAACCCGATCAGCGAGCAGTGCCTCATTGGCGTCGGTCATCGGGTGATCCAACGGACTCGACTGTGCAGGCCCAAAGACTGCCCTGGCCCTGCCTGTGGCACGCATGAACCGTGATACCCGGGATTCGTTCCCAGCCATAGCTTCCTCCAGCACCGTATTGATCCCTATTAGGTGGAAGGACCGCGCGGCCGGCTACATTCCCGAAAACCAGCAACGCTCCCGCAGGAATCGTTGAAATGAGAAACTTTTCAGCCCTCATCCAACAATAACTGCGGGAGCGTCACCTGGTGGTGCTGGCTGCTTACCCTACTTGCCTTGGGTTGGCGTGGTGGTTTCCCGGGGTCCTGTGGGCAGCTTGTCCGCCGGGTTCACCTCCGGAAGTTCCAGTGCTGCCTGCCCGGCCTCGTTCACCACTACTGAGACAAACGTGACCGACTCGGATCCTTCGTAGGTGATACGACCAACATAGGATCCCGCCTCGAGGCCTTCCCAGGCCAAAGTGACGGTGCCCGAGGTGCCGTTGGCGAGCTGCAGAGGGTTGGGCGTCAGCGTTGCATTGTTCTCGTTCGCTCCGAGAATGGCGGCATCAAACGTTGCCGCAGTTGAGCGGCCGTCAACACTGGCGTACAGATTCACGACGATGGTGTAAGTACCCGGAATCGGGTTCTCCAGTGTCAGCGTTTCGCTTGCCGATGCAGTTGCAACCTGAGTCAACCTCCCGTTCGGGTCGAACACGAACAGGTCGAAGTCAGCTGTCTGGTCAGCCGATAGCACCGAAAACTTCGCCAGCGGCGCACCTTCCGGCACCTCAACTTCGGTCAGGAAGTTCGAGGCATCATTAGTGACCGCAACCGGCCCCGGAACCTTCTCAAGTTCTGAGCTTTCAGCCTTCGAAAGCCCTTCCAGCGTCATGTTCACCGGTGAGTTGGTGCCCGAGGTGACCTCGAACTCCCCGCTTCCGTCGGCGCCCTCGGAACTGAAGGACACCTCGGCCGGCGCGACGATCGCCTGCGGCCTCACAGCTACAGGGGACGCGATCCTCTTGTTCTGTCCCTCCCACACCAGCGATCCCATAGCGAACTCGCCCAGCGTTGCACTCTGGTTCTCGAAGGTCACCTCAAAGGTGCGCTTCTCCCCAGCCGAGGTGAAGTTAAGGATCGACGGCGTTACGGTCACGTCCACGCCCGGAACATCAGCGGTTGCCCGGTACAGGCCCGGAGCATCAGCCGTTACCGTACGCGTGACGGTCACCTTGCCGGTGAGATTGCCCAGTGCGTAGGACGCCACGTTCATGTCCTTGGATTCGGTGGAACCGAGTCCGTCGATACCCAGGTCCACGCCGGTTCCTTGAATGAAGCGCAGGTAGTCCTCGGCAGCGGCATCGTAGATCAGTCCCGGGGTCAGCACGTTGGCCGGGTCCACGTGTCCGGCGCCGGTTGCGAAGACGTCGCCGTCCACGCCGCCGTCAGCGGTCTTCAGCGGATCCGCCGTCGTCATCATTGCGGACTTGACAGCGGCCGGTGACCACTCGGGCCGCTCGGCGAGAATGAGTGCGCCCATGCCGGCGATGTGCGGTGAAGCCATCGATGTTCCGGAGAGGAAACCGAACTCGTCGCCGTCGCTGCCGATGGGCGATACGCCCGCCAGCACGGCCACCCCGGGAGCGGCAACATCGGGCTTGAGCAGGTCGGAGCCGGCGGCCAGCAGCGGCCCCCGTGAGGAGAAGCCGGCAACTTGGGGAACGGGCGGGGAGGCCAATCCCGTGGTGTCCTCGGGAACAAGGGCTACCTGGATGGCTGGGTCAGCAGCAACCTTGGCCTTCAGGGCAGGACCCTCAGGTGCGTTGACGTGAACGGTGGGTACTGAGTGCTTGTCCGTGTCCATCGACGAATCAACCAAGTTCACGAGGATCATTCCCACGCCGCCGGCGCGGTTAACTTCAGCGCTCTTGGCTACGCGGTCGTAGACGCCGCGGTCGCAGACCACAATCTTCCCGGCAACGGCTCCCGGGTCAAGCGAGTTGGGGCCACAGAGTGCCGGATCGACCCCGCCGGCTGCGGCTGCACTTTCACCGAGTACCACGGAGCTGAGTCCCACACCGGTACTCATGATGCTGGCTCCGCGGAATTTACTGCTATCGGAGAATTCGGCGGTGCCCTGCAGCGCGTGGCTGAATGTGCTCGCCGCGACGGTGGTCAGCCATGGTGCACCGTGGTTGACGGTGCTGGCGGTGGGACCGGAGTTCCCGGCCGAGGCCGCCACAAAGATCCCCGCCGAGGTGGCCGACAGGAACGCCAGCGAGACGGGATCAGTGGTGGTGGTTGTGCTGCCGGAGATGGAGTAGTTCAGTACGTCCACACCGTCCAGGATGGCCTGGTTAATGGCGGCGATGGAGGCGGAGGAATAGCAGCCGCCCGTGTTGGGATTTGTGTCTTCCCAGCAGGTCTTGTAAATCGATAGCTTCGCGTCGGGCGCCACACCGGAGGATGCTCCGAAGTCCCGGTCGGCAACCGTCTGGGTCACCTTGCTGTTGCCGGCGGCGGTGCTGGCGGTGTGGGTGCCGTGGTTGTCCACATCCACCGGAGAAATGAGTTCCTTCTCAGCGCGGTTCGCTTCCGGCACAAAGCGGAGGAAGTCATCCGCGAAATACTGGGCGCTGAGCACCTTCGAGTTGCAGTCGGAGCCGTCAAAGCCCTCACCAACCTGGCATTCGCCAACAAAGGTTTCACCGTCAGCCTTCAGCATGGCGATGTTTCCCTCTTCATTGAGGTACGGCTCGCCGACTTTGGCTTTACCCTTCAAAGGCTTGACTTTCTTGCCCTCGAAGAAGGGATTGCTGGGGGTGTAACCGGTATCGATGACACCCACCACTGTCCCCTTGCCGGCGTTCTTCTCGCCGCCGAACTGGGTCTTCCAGGCACCCTTCTTACCGGTGAGGTTCAGGAAATCCATGCTGGAGTAGTCCGGAGCGTTTTCTACGTCTTCCGCGACCATCAACACCTGCGGGTCCTTGGCCAGCTCTACGGCCTGCTCTGAAGAAAGCGCGGCGCTGAAACCGTTGATTGCCGCGGTGTAGGTGTGGTTGATCTCCACGCCTTCCTCGGCCGCAACGGTTTCCTGCTTCTTTTCGAGGTGTTTTTGGTACTTCTGGACGTTTGCGTCCCGCGCGTCCAGCTTCTCCCCCTTCTCAGGCTTGGTGGCCTCAATGCCGGGGACGCCGCCGTCGTACGTTGCTGCGGGCTTTTCCGCGAGCACCACGATGTAGCGGCCGTCCGGGTAATCCTGGGGATTCATTTTCTTGGCCGGCATGATCTGCTGGGTTGCAGCAGGTTCGGGAGCGGCAACTGCAGGCGCCGCAGTGACGGAGCCAAGGATCAGGGGCAGTCCTACCGCCAGGGCTGTGGCTCTGCGCAGACCACCTGCCCGCTTGATCAAATTGTCAGTGTATTTCACGCGAGGTTTACCTTTCATCGGAAATCTGGCCGGACAAAACCGGCCACAAAACAGCCCGGTGTGCGAGTGATGTGCTCTGAGTCACACCCAAGCCCTCCGTCAGGGTACTCCCGGGAGACGGTGGTTCTGGCACCAGAGAACCAGTTGCCCGGCAAAACCATTCATCTCGACCAAAAAACAGTTTTCATAACGAACGTTCATTAACTTCAAAGCGGCTATCTGCTAAGTTTCGGAGCTCGATTGATCCCCCAGCACGGATAATGGAGACATGCCCACACCCGTTACCGTCCTCTCCGAGGAGCAGTGGCTGGCCCGTGCCCGCGGCCATTCCGGGCGCGCGGGCGCCTATACAACGCCCTATCTTGCCCGTCGTTCCAGTCAGTCCCGGCACCCCGTGGAAGATTTTCTCTTCACCTACTACAGCCAGAAACCGGGCCAACTGCTGCGTTGGCACCCGGGCGCCGGCGTTGTGCTGACTGGGCCAGCCGCCGTCGAACGCGCGTCCTGGAAGTACTACCGGAGCCTGGAGCGCCCGGAGCGGTCATCGCTTGGAATAGCGGACGACGACGCCGTGACGGTTGACGTGGAATCCTTCCTCACCACACGGCGGGAGGCTGTGGAGTTCGCGCGGGTGATTCTCTCCGGGACGGCGGCGCGGCCTGCCAATCTGGGCTGTTTTGGCCTGCATGAATGGGCCATGGCCTACAAATCTGAGCAGAACGGGATCCGGCACGAATACCTGGACCTGCGCCTGGGAGCCGGCGGAACGGACAGCGTGGTGGAACGCTCACGGATCCGTTGCACCCATTTTGATGCCTTCAGATTCTACGCGCCCGAGGCCACCGGACTGAACGAGCTGCAGCCCAGCCGCGGGAACCAGAGCTCAATGGAACAGCCCGGCTGCCTCCATGCGAACATGGACCTGTACAAATGGGCTTACAAGCTTGCGCCACTGCTTCCCAGTGAACTTGTGATGGACTGTTTCGAGCTGTCCTGGCGCATCCGGAGAATGGACATGCAGGCGTCCCCTTACGATCTGTCGGACTGGGGCTATGAACCCATTCGGATCGAAACGCCGGAGGGCAGGGCGGAGTATGCGAGGATTCAGCGTTCATTCACGGCGGAATCCCAGCAACTGCGTGCACAGTTGATTCAGTACCTTGACGGGCTAAATTCCTAGTGGCAGTAAATCGTTAGTCTTTGCAGAGGGGCAACAAGGAGGTTTTCCCATGCATCAACCACACCGCGCAATGACCCGCGCACTGGCGGCACTTGCTCTTTCGACGCTGCTGCTGACCGCCTGCGGCAATCCCGGAAACAACCCCGGTGCGGATCTCACGCCCGCCCCGTCACCGTCCTTACCAACAGAATCGCCGTCAGCAACGGAGACCACCATGCCGGCCGAGTCCTCGGAATCGCCTAAACCCAGCCCAACCATGCCCACCGACCCTGAAGCTGCAGGCACTGCGATGTTGAACGTAACCATCAAGCAGACCGCCGAAGGTGAACCGATGCAATACGTCCTCGAGTGCACCCCGGACGGAGTGGGTGAGAAAACCAACCTCCGAAACGCGGAGGCCGCCTGCGCCGCAGTGATGAGCCTTGGTGCTGAATTCTTCACGGAAAAGCGGGATCCCGACCAGATGTGCACCCAGCAGTACGGAGGACCCCAGACAGCTGAAATCTGGGGAACCATTGACGGCCAGCAGGTGTCAGCTTCGTTCTCAGCCACTGACGGTTGCGAGATTGCGCGCTGGACAGCCATGGAAACCGTGCTCGGCGCCGGCGGAGCCATGTAGGTTCCCGTGGACGTGCGCGGTTCACACAAGTAAAGGCGGCGGCAATTCGCCGTTAGAATGAAACGGCAAGCTCGCGGAGCGCTGAAAGAGCGTGAGACGGCAATCCCGGGCAACCGCACATAACGCGCTGTTTCTTACTTCACAGGAGTTGCCGGATGCCCCGGATCGTTGTTGACGTCATGCCCAAACCTGAAATCCTCGATCCGCAGGGCAAGGCCATCGCCGGTGCGCTGCCCCGCCTGGGACTCACGGGATTCGCCGAAGTGCGCCAGGGGAAGCGGTTTGAACTCACGGTGGAAGGCGAAGTAACCGAAGCTGTTCTGGAGCAGGCCCGCACCGCCGCAATCACCCTGCTCTCCAATCCGGTCATCGAAGATGTCACCCGGGTTGAGGTCATTGAGGACGTTCAGTGACCGTCGAAACACCCCTGATCGGTTCCTCCGCTGCCCCCATTCCTGACGAGACCCTTACCGGCATCCGCGTGGGCGTCATCTCGTTCCCCGGATCCCTGGATGATCGGGACGCGATGCGCGCGGTCCGCATAGCCGGCGGCACCGCCGTCGACCTCTGGCACGGCGACCATGACCTCAAGGGCGTGGACGCCGTCGTCATCCCCGGCGGTTTCTCTTACGGCGACTACCTGCGGGCGGGCGCAATTTCGCGGTTTGCCCCGTTGATGGAGCAGATCTCGGCTGCCGCTTCCAGCGGGACCTTGCCGGTGCTGGGCATCTGCAACGGATTCCAGGTGCTCACCGAGGCCCATCTGCTGCCGGGGTCCATGATCAAGAACAACCACCTGCACTTCCTTTGCCGCGACCAGCGACTAAAGGTAGAGAATACGACGACGGCATGGACCTCCTCCTACAATGCCGGGGACGAGATCGTGGTTCCGCTAAAGAACCAGGACGGCCAGTTCGTGGCGGATGAACGCACCCTTGACGAACTTGAGGGTGAAGGACGCGTGGTGTTCCGCTACGTGGGCGGAAACCCCAACGGCTCCCGGCGGGACATTGCCGGAATCTCCAACGCGGCCGGGAACGTGGTGGGCCTGATGCCGCACCCCGAGCACGCGGTCGAGGCCGGATTTGGACCGGACTCCTCCGCGTTTGGCGACGTTGGCCTGCGCGGCGGCGTGGATGGACTTGACATTTTCACCTCGGTATTGAAGAAGTTGGTTAAGTAAGTGACTGCCGTGAAGTTCAATATCGACACCGTTGATCATGCCGTTCAGACCCCTGATGTGGAGCTGCCCTGGGCGGCGCTGGGCCTGAAGGACAACGAGTTCCAGCGCGTGGTCGAGATCCTTGGCCGCCGCCCCACGGCGGCCGAGCTGGCCATGTACTCGGTGATGTGGAGCGAGCACTGTTCCTACAAATCCTCCAAAGTGCATCTGAAACAGTTCGGTGACAAGGTCACCGAGGGCATGTTGGAGCATCTCCTCGTGGGCATCGGCGAGAACGCCGGCGTCGTCGACATCGGTGACGGCTGGGCTGTGACGTTCAAGGTGGAGTCACACAACCACCCCTCCTTCGTGGAGCCGTACCAGGGTGCAGCGACCGGCGTCGGCGGAATTGTCCGCGACATTATCTCCATGGGCGCACGCCCGGTGGCGGTCATGGACCCGCTGCGGTTCGGCGCCATCGACCACCCGGATACGCCGCGGCTGGTCCACGGAATCGTGGCCGGCATCGGCGGTTACGGCAACTCGCTGGGGCTGCCGAACATCGGCGGCGAAGTGGTCTTTGACTCCGTCTACCAAGGCAATCCACTGGTCAACGCGCTGGCTGTTGGCGTGCTGCGGCATGAGGACATCCGCCTGGCCAATGCGTCCGGAGTGGGCAACAAAGTGGTCCTCTTCGGTGCACGCACCGGCGGCGACGGTATCGGCGGCGCGTCGGTGCTGGCCTCCGAGTCCTTCGACGCGGGCAAGCCCTCCAAGCGCCCCGCGGTCCAGGTCGGTGATCCCTTCGCTGAGAAGGTGCTGATTGAGTGCTGCCTTGAGTTGTTCAAGGCCTCGGTGGTGGAGGGTATTCAGGACCTCGGTGCGGCGGGCATCTCCTGCGCCACCTCCGAACTTGCGTCCAACGGCGACGGCGGCATGCACGTTGAACTCACCAGCGTCCTGCTTCGGGACCCAACGCTTACCCCGGGCCAAATCCTCATGTCCGAATCGCAGGAACGCATGATGGCGGTTGTGACGCCGTCAAACGTGGCCTCGTTCGAAGCCATCATGGACAAGTGGAATGTCGAGTATTCCTGGCTCGGGGAAGTCACGGACACCGGCCGGCTCATCATCGAATGGGACGGCGAGAAAATTGTCGACGTCGATCCACGCACCGTTGCTCACGATGGACCGGTGTACAACCGTCCGTTCCATCGTCCGACCTGGCTCGACGCCGTTCAAGCCGATTCATTCAGCGCTGACCGGCCCGCTGATCTGAAGGCTGCCGTGCTGAAGCTGATGGCCTCCCCCAACATGTGCTCCAAGGACTGGGTCACCAACCAGTACGACCGTTATGTGCAGGGCAACACCGCACTGGCCATGCCCGACGACGCCGGCGTGGTCCGCGTGGATGAGGAAACCGGACTCGGCATTGCGCTCTCCACGGACGCCAACGGCCGTTACTCCTACCTCAACCCCTACGAGGGTGCGCGTCTGGCCCTGGCCGAGGCATACCGCAACGTCGCCACGTCCGGCGCCAAGCCGATGGCCGTCACCGACTGCCTGAACTTCGGCTCGCCGGAGGACCCGGAAGTCATGTGGCAGTTTGCCGAGTCCGTCCGCGGTTTAGCTGACGCCTGCCAGGAACTCGGCGTTCCCGTGACCGGCGGAAACGTGTCTCTGTACAACCAGACCGGCGGCGTTCCCATTCATCCCACCCCTGTGGTGGGCGTCCTGGGCGTGTTCGACGACGTTGCGCGCCGCACCCCGTCGGGCTGGCGCGAAGACGGCCAGGCCATCTACCTGCTGGGAACCACGCGGAATGAACTGGACGGCTCCGAATGGGCCAACCTTCACGGACATCTAGGAGGGCAGCCTCCGGCTGTTGACCTTGGCGCCGAGAAGACGCTCGCGGCCATCCTGGTGAACTCCTCACGTGACGGCATGATTGACGCTGCGCATGATCTCTCCGAGGGCGGGCTCGCCGCCGCACTGTCCGAGGCCGCACTGCGGTTCGGTGTGGGTGCCCGTATTGCGCTGGATGAGCTGTGCGAGCGCGATGGCGTGGATCCCTTCACTGCCCTTTTCAGCGAAAGCCAGGCCCGCGCCGTCGTCGCCGTCCCCCGCTCCGAAGAGGTGCGGTTCAATGACATGTGTACGGCGCGCAATTTCCCTCGGCTGCGCATTGGCGTGGTGGACGCGGAGAATGGTGCCCTCGATGTTCAGGGGCACTTTGTGCTTCCGCTGGCAGAGCTGAAGGAAGTACACGAGGCCACGCTGCCGAACCACTTCGCATGACATCGACTCTCCCCAAATGGCCCTTCTCAGCCGGTTTTTCCCCCTGAGAACGGCAATTTGGGGAGAGTCGATGACAGAAGGTTGGCGCCAGCGGGAAGGGATCCGACGTCGAAGCCACAAACACGGAAGGTTGCCTGCATGACACTGCCTCTCCTCAGCTCCGTATTTGCCATCATCGCGGGGTTGATTCACGTCTATATATTCGTGCTGGAGTCGCTGCGCTGGCGGAGTCCTTCAGTATGGCGTCTATTTGGAGTCAGGTCGCAGGAGGATGCTGAAACCTTGCGGCCCATGGCTTTCAACCAGGGGTTTTATAACCTGTTCCTGGCGGCCGGCGTGATTGCCGGGCTCGCGTTTTCTGGGACGAGGGCGGGATACGGCATGGCAGTCCTTGCGCTCGCATCCATGCTGTTGGCTGCAGTTGTCCTGATTTCGAGCAATCGGAAAATGGTGGTGGGTGCGGCGATTCAGGGCGTTCCACCGCTCATTGCCCTGGCAGGGTTGGCTATCCCCGCTTAGCTGGCAGCCGCCGCCCATCCTTGGGTGAAGCGAGCCGACGGGCAGCGGCCAGATACCGCCGCGTGATAATCCACTGGCAGG
>NZ_KI915026.1:113172-114888 GCF_000520595.1 Arthrobacter sp. H5 | reverse complement strand
GACCGTGACCGGGCCGGTTGTGGACCGCGGGGCCGAGCGGGCGCGGGAAGCTGCGGCCTGGGCCGCAGCCCGGGATGGACTTACCCCGGCGGCCGCCCGGTTCCCGCAGCTCATCGATTGGTGGAACACCTGGTGCGCGGCCGGTGGACTCAAGCGAGCCGCGCGGGCGGAGGCAGTTCGGAACTCCATGACCCCATCACCTGCGGTCGGCGCGGACCTGGTGAGCAAGTTGGCCGCCGTACTCGAGATGCTGCCGGCGGCGGGGGAGCCACTGGCGCTCCTGGCGAGGCGGGCGGTGGGTGACGCTCATGGCCTGGACGCCTCCCGCCCGCTCGGCCGACTCGCCGCTACCGTGGCCAAGGCCGCGTTCATGCCTGGCGCGGGGATCGCGGATAAAGAGTTGTCGCCCCGCGATGCATGGGCTGCCGCAGGAGTGGTGCTGTCGAGCCTCGCCTCAACCGTCCTGTGTCTGGGCGTCGCGGGAGTGAGGCCGGCCGATACCGACATTGCCGGTCACCCATCCCGAACGGCGACGGCGACCTCGTTGGAGGCCATGCGGGAGGCCCGCATGCCCGTGCTCCTGACGCTCGACCAGGTGCGCTCCGGCGGAGTACGTGTGCTCCCGCCCGGCAGCTACATCCATGTCTGCGAGAACCCGACCGTCGTCGAAGTTGTCGCCGAGCGCTGGGCTGGAATTACGGCCGTTGCTGGCGTGGGCGGGGCGGGCAGCCCTGTGCTTGTATGCACCTTTGGCCAACCGAGCAGGGCGGTAGTCGAACTGTTGAAAAGACTCGCTGGAGATGGGGCAGAGTGTCGATACCACGGAGACTTCGACTGGGCAGGTCTACGGATTGCCCGATATCTGAGCGGACACCTGGCATGGGTCCCGTGGCGCTATGCGGCTGTCGACTATCGTGAGGCTGCGCAAAACGGGATGCCCTCGCGACGCCTGACTGGAAGTTCAGCCGAATCGCCGTGGGATCCGGAGCTAGCAAGCGCCATGACCGAATGTGGCCTCGCCGTGGAGGAGGAGGCCGTGGCGAACCTGCTGGCGGCGGACGTATTGTCGGGAGGGCCGTGCACTGACTAATTTCAGGTCATTGTCTCGATCCTCAGCGACAACGGAGAAGGTTGGGATCTCCGTCTACAACTGCCTCGACGGGCTGGGTGCGTGCCATTCCAGGATTTTCTGTGATGGACTCTGTCAATGGAGGTAAGCGCGGCGCGGAGTCCGGATCAGGAGAACCATCATGCCTCTCGAATGTTTTCATCAATCTTCCGGTCAGCAGCCTCGAGCGGTCCAAGGAGTTCTACGCCTTAATCGACGAGCAGATCGCCGACACCTCCGTCACATCTTCGGCCACCAATGCGGTCAGTGTGGACAGTCCGAAGAATTTTTCGTCGACAAACCGGTGACCGAAGACTGGGAGGCGGTCCAGGCGAGGTATCCCCAAACCGCAGCGGCGGAGTAGGGCCAGGGACTCAGGTGTCAACCAACCAACACCCACAGCGGGCTGAACACTGCTCCAGCGTGCCCATCGAGAAGGACGGAGCGTTCGCCACTGACGTGGCGACGGAATTCGTGTGGGCTTAAGCGGGGTTTTTGATCTCGTAGCGCAGGATCTGGTCGGTGCCGGGGTAGCTGGTTTTGATGCCGGTGAGGTGTTCGCAGAGTTCGGCAGCCGCTCTGGTGGGCGTCGGGTTGGAGCGGCGGGG
>NZ_KI915026.1:107038-113072 GCF_000520595.1 Arthrobacter sp. H5 | reverse complement strand
GGCGGATGGTAAGCAGTCCGGGGAGGGTGGGGTTGGAGCGCACCCGTCTCTCGTTCTCGCTCGCGCGCAGCGCTACTGGCGCTACTGGCGCCTGTGCCGTCAGCAGGATGACGAGCCACGAATCAGTGTCCGGGATTGACGGATTTGAGGTATTGCTCCACAGCCGTTTCCGATACCCGGTAGGAGCGGCCGAACCGGATCCCCTTCAGGGCACCGGACTTCACCAGACGGTACACCGTCATTTTTGAGACCCGCATCCTGGCAGCTATCTCCGAAACTGTCAGAAAGTTCGTCGTCATCGGTCTGTTCTGTGCCATTGGTACACCTACTCCTTGGAACACATTCGTCACTTCTGTGACCCTGTTAACAGTGACCGTTCCTTGTTGTCTCCGCACGAGTAGCCGCTACGTGTTTTTTTGGGCTCTCAAACCGAGTAGTCGACGAAGGTTCGAGTTGTTTCTATGAAAAGGGCTTGTCCGCTGCAGGGAGATGGCACCTTAGTTATCGCCGCCGAAAGATCGTTCGATGTTCTGCACATCAGTACCCCCCCGAACGGTCCAAGGAGTTCCACCACGGTTCATGCGCTCCCGCGCGTTTGCAGATCCCGACGGCCATCAGTGGGCGGTTATGTGGATGGACCCGAGTGCCGCAGCCGGAGATTGGGAAGCGGTCCAAGCGAAGTACGCTCAAACGGCCGCTGCAGAGTAATGACGGAGCGCCTTCAGCGAAGGTTACGCAAAGGATCGCCCCGGGCGCCGGTCCGGGCCCGGGGTAATTCGCGGTAACGCTACTTGATGATGCGGTAGGAGATGGGGTAGCGGTAGGGCTGGCCTTTGTTGGCCGCAATGCCGCCGATAACCGAGAACACAATCACTCCTATCCACACTGCGAAGAACAGCAGGGAGAAAAGTAGCCCAATCAGGGGAATGAAGCTGAGGATCAGGACAGCAAACCACGCGGCCACCGCCGTGATTTGAAAGTTCAGGGCCTCCTGTGACTCCTGCCGGGTGAACTGGCCGCGGTCCTTGAAAACCAGGTAGATGATCAGGGAAGGCAGAACACCCAGCACCCCGCCGAAATGAGCAAAAGTTGCCCACTGTTTATCGTCGGCCGGGTTGAGGGCCGGTGCCGGCCCACTCGCCGGTGGAGTATAGGGCTGGCCGCCTTGACCAACGGGCGGCGATTGATACTGGTTTCCTTGCCCAACGGGCGGCGAATACTGCGGCCCCGGGCCACCCGCTGGCTGTGTGTGGGGCGAGGTGATCGGAGGGGCCGGATCGGCGGCCCCCTCCGGCTTCTGATTGAACTCCTGCGGGTCCGAAGATGAAGTTGTCATGGCGTTTCCTTAGCCGAATGGAAGCAGCAGTGCACTGCTTGCTTTCAGTATCCGGTCTTTGCCGGGGAATGCAATGGGTAAGCGTGGCCGCTTAGGAAACGCGCCGTTCGTGGGGGCGGGCGCGCCCTGTCTGCTGCCGCTGGGCACCCAACCGGATAACGACGTCGTCATCGAATCTCTGCGGCGGATTCAGGATCATCTGGATCACTGCAAGCGCAGCCACCGGGATGGACAGGAGGACACCGGTGAACAATGCATACATGGCAGTGATGGCGTACAGCGGCGAGTAGAAGAGGCCGGCGATGAATGCCGCGCTTCCCAGCCAGGTCCACAACCAGAAGGCGATCATGGCATAAAGCACAGTCCGGGCACGCCGGAACTTCAACGGATAATGCACCCGCTCTCGCGCCATTTAGTTGTACCCCCGACAGTGCTCATGGACACCGCCTCCGCAGGTCACACCTTGATATTAGTCCGACATTCCCGAAAATCGCGTGCAGGACGTGACAAGGAATTGTGACCGCCGCAGTAGGGGGAAATGTCACCGTTCCAGCAGGGTTCAAAGTTGCACGGAATGGTAGGTCAAAACCAGGTCAGTGGTCCCCGAGGTGCGCCCGCAGCGCCCGTTCGACTGCACGGCGCGCATATAGTCCAGCATTGGCCAGGCACTCCTCCAACGACGGCGCCACCTCGCCCAACGCGCACGAAGCCACCACGCCGTGGGCACCAAGCCGCTCAGCCGTGAGGCTGATCCGTCCGGCAACCGCAATGACCGGGATTCCACGCTGGTGCGCAACGTCGGCCAGTCCCAGCGGCGCTTTGCCAAACTCCGACTGGGCGTCAAGGGAGCCTTCGCCTGTTATCACCAGATCCGCATCGGCAAGCTCGGATTCGAGCCCGGTCAGGTCGGCAACCAGTGCAAATCCCGGTTCCAGGGCAGCGTCAGCGAAGGCGAGGAACGCTGCCGGAAAACCGCCTGCAGCCCCGGCCCCGGGTTGTTGTACCTGGACACCTGCAGCGTCAAGAAGCACCCGGGCCCAGTTTTTCAGCGCCGCATCCAGTTCCGTCCGCAGCGCCGCGCCGGCCCCTTTTTGCTCCCCGAAGACATGCGCCGCGCCCTCGGGCCCGTGGAGCGGATTCTGCACATCCACGGCTATGCGCAGGGTCACGCCGGCCAACCGCGGGTCCAGCCCCGCCACATCAACCCGCGCCGCACGGGACAGAACCAGTCCGCCCAGACCCAGCTCCGCGTCGTCGTCGTCATAGGCCCGCGCGCCCAGTGCGTACAGCGCACCTGATCCACCATCCGTCATGGCCGACCCGCCCACGCCCAGCACAATGTCGGTGGCACCGGCGTCCAAAGCCGCGCGGATCAGCTCCCCGCTGCCATAGGAGTGCGCAGCGCCCGCGGACGCAGCAGACGGCGTGATGTGCTCCAGCCCGCTTGCGCGCGCAGTCTCAATAACAGCAGTAGAGCCAAGCAGCGCCCAAGGCGCTGTGATCATCGAATCCAGAGGCCCCCTCACGGTGGTCTCCTGCCGGATTCCACCCGCGGCAAGTACAGCCTCCAGGGTTCCCTCGCCGCCGTCGGCTATGGGCTGGGTGCGAATGTCAGCATCCGGCAGGACGTCACGCACCCCGTGCGCCATGGCTTCGGCCGCCTCAAGAGCGGTCAGGGTGCCCTTGAACTTGTCCGGCGCAATAAGGATTTTCATGATGGTGTCTCCGTGGATTCGCGGAGAATGATTTCTCCGGTAATGACGCCGGGATTCCCGCCGCCCTGGGAAAATGCGAGATGTGCGGCATTCTCGCCGATCAGCTCCAGCGGCAACCGGACGGTGGTCAGGCCAGGACAGTAATCGCGCAGGGTAGGAATGTCATCGAACCCCGTCACCAGCGCGTCCGCCGGCACAGCCACACCGATGCTCCGCAACCCCGCGATCGCCCCGATGGCCATGACGTCGTTCACCGCGAGCAGGCAGACACCGCGCTCGCCGCCAAGTTGCTCCCAGCATTGTTGGGCGGCGTCATAGCCACCCTCGCGGGTGAATTCACTGACGATGACGGCGGCAGGCGCCAGGTGTGCGGCCTCCAATGCGGCGGCAAACCCGGCCACCCGGTCACGGGCTGTGTTCAGGCCCTCCGGTCCTGCAAGGATCGCGAATCTGTTTCGACCCTGGGAGATGAGTTTCGCGACCAGGGCCATCGCGCCGTCGTAATTACCCACAGGCAGGGTAATGCCCGCGCCGGGGGAGCCGCCCACGGTGACCACCCGTCCGCCGTTCTTTTCGTAGCGGACAAGTTCACGCTCAAGATCGGGCTCGGGGGCCACTTTGCGGGAACCGGCAAGGATGATGGCGTCGGTTCGGTGGGACGCGAAGGCGCTGACGGCGTCCCACTCCGCGGTCTCGGATGGATCCGTGCTGGCCAGGAGTACCTGCCGATTGTATCCGCGGGCCGCGTGCTGGACTCCCCGGGCAATGGAGGAGAAGTAGGGGTCGGAAATGTCGTGCACCACCAGGCCAACCAGGCCGGTGGAGGACCGCGCCAGGGCCTGCGCCTGTGCGTTGGGAACGTAGCCGAGCTCAAGGGCCGCTGCGCGGACGCGCTCTGCGATCTTCTCCGCCGGGCGGCGGTCGGAGCCGTTGAGCACCCGGGAGGCGGTCGCCAGCGAAACCCCGGCGTGTCGGGCGACGCCGGACAGGGTTACAGCTGCCATTGATGTCCCCTTAAGTTTGCGTTTGTATCTCCCGGACAGTGATGGAACAGGCCGACTTGGGCCGTTATGCCAACAATTGCTGCGGGAGCGTCCATGGATTGCGTCTAATAGCTCAGTTGCCCTTGACGGGAGTTCTGCAACCAGCATATATTGGAAAGCGCTTTCCACCTATTTTTACGCCAGGCCCCAGGAGTAAACGTGACTGATACGAAGACCATCCGCATCGCTATGAACGGCATCACCGGCCGCATGGGTTACCGGCAGCATCTGCTGCGGTCCATCCTGCCCATCCGCGAGCAGGGCGGCGTCACACTGGCCGATGGCAGCCGGGTGCAGGTGGAGCCCATCCTGGTGGGACGCAGCGAGGCGAGGATCCGCGAACTGGCGCAACTGCACAAGGTGGAACACTGGACCACTGATCTGGACGGGATCATCAATGACCCAACCGTGGACGTGGTGTTCGACGCATCAATGACCTCCCTGCGTGCGGCAACACTGAAAAAGGCCATGGCCGCCGGCAAGCACATCTACACGGAAAAGCCCACCGCGGAAACCCTCGACGAGGCAGTGGAACTTGCCCGCATCGCGCGAAGCGCCGGCGTGACGGCGGGCGTTGTGCACGACAAGCTGTATCTGCCGGGTCTGGTGAAACTGCGCCGCCTGGTGGACGAAGGCTTCTTCGGCCGGATCCTGTCCCTCCGCGGCGAATTTGGTTACTGGGTGTTCGAAGGCGACCAGCAATCCGCCCAGCGCCCCTCCTGGAACTACCGCAAGGAGGACGGCGGCGGCATGACCACCGACATGTTCTGCCACTGGAACTACGTGCTGGAAGGCATCATCGGCACGGTCAAGTCCGTGAATGCCAAAACCGCCACCCACATCCCCGCCCGCTGGGATGAACAGGGCCGGGAGTACAAGGCAACCGCCGACGACGCCGCGTACGGCATCTTTGAACTGGAGACACCCGCCGGCCACCCGGTGCTCGCGCAGATCAACTCCTCATGGGCCGTTCGGGTCTACCGCGATGAGCTGGTTGAATTCCAGGTGGACGGCACCCATGGTTCGGCGGTGGCCGGGCTGAACAAGTGCGTTGCACAGCAGCGCGCGCACACCCCCAAGCCGGTATGGAACCCGGACCTGCCCGTGACCGAGTCCTTTCGGGACCAGTGGCAGGACGTGCCGGCCAACGCCGAGCTGGACAACGGTTTCAAGCTGCAGTGGGAAGAATTCCTGCGCGATGTCAGCGCCGGCCGCGAACACCGCTTCGGCCTGCTCTCAGCGGCCCGCGGTGTTCAGCTGGCGGAACTTGGTCTGCAGTCCTCGGCCGAACGCCGAACCCTCGACATTCCGGAGATTGCGCTATGACCTCCCTGTACCTGCCCACCGCACAGGGCCCGTTGAAACGCTACGAGCTGCGTGAGGCCACCACCTGGCCAAAACCCTCGGCGCCGCTGACCGCCCGGCGGACGTATGCGGCCGCGCATGTCATTCCCAAGGTCACCGCGGATAACACCCCCGGCGCACGTGCCGTGCTGGACTGGGAAAGCACGCTGGCCTACCGCCACGAGCTGTGGTCCTATGGGCTGGGAGTAGCCGATGCCATGGACACCGCACAGCGGGGGATGGGTCTCGACTGGCCGGCTACGCAGGAACTGATCCGGCGCTCGGGTGCCGAGGCCGCCGTCGTCGTTGGTTCACAGGCGCCCGCAACCCGGGACAAGACCGTGCGCGACCTCCTCGCCTGCGGTGCCGGGACCGACCAGCTGGACCTTGTCACGCTGCCCTCCGGCAGGGCCGGCCTGAACGCCGTTATCGAGGCGTACCGCGAGCAGATCAAAGTGGTGTCCGACGCCGGCGCGAAGGTGATCCTCATGGCGTCCCGCGCGCTTGCTGCCGTTGCGCAGGGTCCCGAGGACTATGAGTACGTGTACGGAATTCTGCTCGCCGAAGCGGACGAGCCAGTGATTCTGCACTGGCTC
>NZ_KI915026.1:85867-106938 GCF_000520595.1 Arthrobacter sp. H5 | reverse complement strand
GAGCCAGTGATTCTGCACTGGCTCGGAACCATGTTCGATCCTGCCCTCGAAGGCTACTGGGGCTCGGCCGATGTTTCAGCGGCCACCGGGGTCTTTCTTGGCCTGATCGGCAGCCAACCGGACAAGGTGGACGGGGTCAAGGTTTCCCTGCTCGATGCCTCCCACGAAACCGCGCTCCGGACCAGGCTGCCGTCTGGCGTGCGGCTTTACACCGGTGATGACTTCAACTATCCCGAGCTCATCCATGGCGACGGGGCGCACCACTCGGACGCTTTGCTGGGAATCTTCGCGGCGATCTACCCGGCCGCTTCGGCGGCGTTAAAAGCGTACGACGACGGCGCACCGGAGCGCGGACGGGCCATCCTGGATTCCACCCGGGAACTGGGTAAGCACATTTTCAGCGCACCCACCCTGTATTACAAGACCGGCGTCGCGTTCCTCTCCTGGGTCAACGGGCAGCAGCCCGGTTTCCAGATGGTGGGCGGCCTGCACTCGGGGCGCTCGGTACTGCACCTGACCAAGACCTTTGAACTGGCGGACAGTGCCGGATTGCTGGCCGATCCCGAGGTCGCAGCACACCGCTTCGAGTGGCTGCTGGCCAGTTACGGGGTAGGGGCATGAACCGCCTTTCCATCAATACTGCAACCACCAAGAACATCACCCTGGCCGAGGCCGTCCGGCTGTACACCGACGCTGGCCTGTCCAGCATCGGGCTCTGGCGTGACCGGGTGGCAGAGGCCGGGCTGGATAAGGCGGCCAGGCTGGTTTCCGAAGCCGGACTTTCGGTGTCCAGCTTGTGCCGGGGCGGGTTTCTCACAGCGGCGGATGAAGCCGGGCAGCAGGCCGCGCTGGCGGACAACACCCAGGCGATCATCGAGGCTGCGACCCTCGGCACCCGTGAACTGATCTTGGTGGTGGGCGGCCTGCCGGCGGCGTCGCACGTGACCGGAGGCTCCGCCGTCGGGCCTTCCGCTCCGGGCGACAAGGATGTGGTGGCCGCCCGCTCCCGCGTTGCCGACCGCATCGCCGAACTTGTGCCAGTGGCCCAGGAATACAACGTCCGCCTGGTACTTGAGCCCCTACACCCGATGTATGCGGCAGACCGCGCTGTGCTCTCCACGCTGAATCAGGCGCTGGACATGGCGTCGCCGTTTCCTGCCGAGACGGTTGGTGTTGTTGTGGATACCTTCCATGTGTGGTGGGACCCGTCATTGGAGGCTTCGATTCAACGGGCCGGTTCTGAGCGGCGCATTGCCTCCTACCAGGTCTGCGATTTCAACCTCCCCATAGCCGCGGACCCCCTGCTCTCGCGGGGGTTTATGGGCGACGGCTATGTGGACTTCGAGACCATCACCCGGTGGGTTGCGGCGACTGGCTATGCCGGACCGGTGGAGGTGGAGATCTTCAATCAAGAGATCTGGAACGCTCCGGCGGCTGACGTGGTGGAGACCGTCAAGAAGCGGTACGCGGAGCTGGTGTTGCCGCACCTCTGACCGGTCACGGCGCTGAGCTGACCAGTCATGTTCCGAACCCCATCGTCGGGACGTCAGGCGGTCTCGGCAAGTGGGTGGACGTCCCAAAGGAAGCACAGCGCAGTGGGCCCTGCGTTGTGCATCACGTTGTAGTACAGCCATTGCCAGGGGGACGCGCCGTTGTTGTCCGCCGGCCCTGGTGGACAGTATTCAGGGGTATACTAGCTTTCCGCGTTCCAAGTATGGTGCATTTCGCCCATATCCGTGGCCGCGGGACCGTCGGAATGTTTGCCGTGCGGCAGCTCCACTTTCCTTTTGAGCGTGGTGGCGTCGCCCACGGCATAGAGTTCAGTTTTTGACGGATCATGGCTGAATGGAAGCTCCTCGATCAACCCGTCAATGAGGGTGATGCTGCGTGTAATGCCGGCATCGATGTCCTGGCCTTCGAGGATGATCAGCGCGGTGTGGCGGGTCATGACTGGTGTTCCTTCCTATGAAACAGTGTGTTCGAACCGACTCTAGACACGGGGCAAGGCGGCCGGAAGGGCATGCTCTCAAGCTGTGGATAACCCGACCGCGCAGTGGCTGCGGTGGTCGGACGCCTCCCTGCCTTGACGCCGGTTCACGTAGGCTTCAACCCACGACCACTATCACCGGTACATCACAGGAGGTACGCGCCATGAGCAGCAGCGAGATGCTTATCGAGGCCTTCGGGCGGATCCAGGCAACAGTCCGGTCCGCGGTTGACGGACTCACAACGGATCAGCTCGCGTTCCGGCCAGGCGCCGGGACGGGTAACTCCGGGAACTCCGTTGCCTGGCTCATCTGGCACCTCTCCCGCGTTCAGGACAACCACATCGCCGAGGCCGCCGGGCAGCAGGAGTTGTGGCTGAGCGACGGCTGGGCTGACCGTTTCAACCTGGACCTCGACCAGCAAGACACCGGATACGGACACAGCACGGAACAGGTTGGCAAGGTCCGCGTTGACTCTCCGGATCTACTGACGGAGTACTACGAAGCCGTCCATGCCCGCACCCTCGATTTCATCCGCGGTCTGGGCGAAACGGATCTCGACCGAATTGTGGATTCCTCATGGGATCCACCCGTCACGCTGCAGGTTCGACTCGTCAGCGTATTGGACGACTGCACGCAGCATGTGGGCCAGGCCTCCTACGTCCGCGGGCTGCTCAATGACTGAGGCCCGGCCACTGGTCCACGGAATTTCCGCCCAACGAGTTGAGCAACCCAGTGGGCATAACTAGTTTTGCCCACTAAGTCGGGTTGCTCGATGGGCAGCCGTGCGCGGCGGAGCTGAACTTTTCCACATAGCCCGCTTTCCCGGCCACGGCGTTCCCATAATGGGGCAGGATTGCGGCCATGAGTTTTGAGCGGGTACTCCTGGACCTGGGTGGCGTTGCACGGAGGAAGGACCTTGTTTCGGCTGGAATTGGCCGCGCGGAAATAAAGGGTGCAATCGACCGCGGAGAAGTGGTCAAACCATCCCGCGGTGTCTTTGCCGTACCCAACCCCACGCCGGAGTTACTGGCAGCCAAATGCGTAAAGGCCGAGCTGGCCTGCATCAGCGCAGCGAAGCACCTGGAGCTATGGATCCTGCGGCAGCCGTCACTCATCCATGTTCGTGTGAACCACGGCAGGGCGTTGGAAGGAAACTTTCGGGTTCATCGGGCGGGGCCAGGTGGTGTAAGCCAGATGTGCCAACAGGTCATGCGCTGCCTGCCGGAACTGGATGCTCTATGCATCGTGGAATCGGCGGTTGTCCGCGGCCTTGTCACTCTGCGGGAGCTGCAGGAGGCAGTCACCGGTCAACGGGATGGGCCGGCCCGCCGCATTGTTGCGCTGGTCGATCCGCATTCGCAGTCGATCATCGAAACAGTTGCAAGGTATCACCTGCACAGGACCGGATTCAGTTGTCAATCCCAGGTGTACGTTCAGGGAGTGGGAAGGTTGGACCTGTTCGTGGAGGGCATCCTCGGCATAGAGGCTGACGGGCGCGAGTATTATAGCGGCCGCCAGGAGTTTGAGGAGGACCGTCGCAGATGGAACTTGCTCACGGTTGGCGCCATACCCCTTATTCGGGCAACCCAACCGCTGCTCGTCAACCAGCCGACGCAGTTCATCGACTGGGTCACCCGGGTGCTGGCACGCAAACCTGCACACCGAGTTGGGCATCCCAGTGGGCATAACTAGTTCTGCCCGCCGACTTGCGCAACTCGCCGGGCAGGCCGGGCCAGGCAGGAGACGGGCAGGCCGGGCAGAAGACGGGACGGGCAGGCCGGGCGGCTCTACTCCAGCCCGGTCACCCGCATCGTGATGTTCAGCCGCCCAGTCAGACCCAGAGCAGGATCAGCCGTGCCGGGAATCGTCTTCAGTACCCCGTGATATGCAAACCGGGAAGGGCCCCCGAACACAAAGAGGTCACCCGACTCCAGTTCCATGTCAGTCCAGGGCCGGTTGCGGTTCTCGGTGTTACCAAACCGGAAGACGCAGGTATCACCGAGGCTGAGGGAGACCACGGGGGCCGGTGACTTCTCATCCTTGTCCTGATGCATCCCCATCTTGGCCGCCGAATCGTAGAAGTTGATCAGGGCGGCGTCCGGTGAATAATCGTCGGCTGGATTCCCGTAGGCATCGGCCACCGCGGAGCGTCCCAACGTGACCAGCCACGAAGGAAAATCTGCCACCTGACCGCCACCGGCGTCGTCGGCTGTTTTGCTGTACCGGTAGGGGAGCCAGTGCCAGCCCAAGCAGACGGTCTGAACCGACATCTGCCCTCCGTTGGGCATGCGGGTTGCGCGCATCGAAACGGGCCCGGCGGCCCAGCTGCGACAGGCCGAAACGAGCTCCCGTTGTCGATCGACGGTCAACCAGTCCGGAACATGAACGGCACCCGGCACAATTTCGGTGCGGGGCCGTGGGAGGAGAGTTGCCATCCGTCAATTGTTGCCCATTGCCAGTGTCGGTGGGCGGCGATACGCTCACAACTGCTGAATCCATCGGCACTTTCCACAGAGGAGTGAAAGCTATGCCCATTCGTGAAGCCACGCCCGACGGGGCACCATGCTGGATTGACCTTGCAAGCTCCAACACCGATAAGGCAACAGAGTTCTACAGGCAGCTTTTCGGCTGGACCGCACAGGATATGGGAGAGGATTACGGCCATTACGTGAACTTTTCCAAGAACGGCCAAGTGGTTGCGGGCATGATGTTCAATTCGGGCGAATCCGGCTTCCCGGATGGGTGGTCGACGTATCTGAAGTCCGCAGATGCACGGTCCACGTCGGAGGCCGCGGCCGCCAAGGGTGGGTCCACCCTCCTCGCGCCGATGGAGGTCTCCGACCAAGGCACCATGGCGTATGTCGCAGATCCGGCGGGATCCGCAATTGGGGTTTGGCAGGCCAACAAGCACACCGGCTTTACCCTTCAAGATGAAGCCGGAGCGCCCGTGTGGCATGAACTTATGACCCGCGACTTTGCTGCCAGCCTTAACTTTTACCGGCAGGTGTTCGGCTGGGAAACCGAGACCCAGAGCAACACCGACGAGTTCCGCTACACCAACCAGGTCCACGGCGGGCAGCCGCAGGCAGGAGTGATGGATGCCTCCGGGTTTCTCCCCGAAGGGGTGCCCTCGCACTGGAGTGTGTACTTTGGCGTCGAGGATACGGAAGCCGCGACTGCCAGGGTTGGGGAACTGGGAGGAACGGTGCTCAGTGAACCCGAAGATTCGCCCTACGGCCGGATGGCCGCCGTGGCCGATCCCACCGGTGCCGCATTCAAGATCATCTCGGTGAACAACTGACGCAGGATGGGAGTGAAATCGGAGGCGTAGCCGGTCTAGGCTCGAGACCATGGACCAAAAAATCAGCCTGACCCAGCACATCAACGCCCCCGCGGATAAGGTCTGGGCGGTCATTTCCGACATTCCCGGTTCGGCCGCAACCCTCTCCGGCATCGAATCGGTCCAGATGCTCAGCGACGGCCCCTACGGTGAGGGGACTCGCTGGAAGGAAACCCGCACCATGATGGGCAGGTCTGAAACCGTGGAAATGTGGGTTTCCCAGGCAGATCCGCCCAGGAGCACCACGGTGAAAGCGCTGCAGGATGGGGCCAACTACACCTCTCGCATGACGCTGGCCGATCGTGACGGTGGAACGGATCTGACCATGACCTTCGGCGCCGACATGATCAATCCCTCCCGGATGAACAAGCTGACAATGGCGCTCTTCGGGAAACTGGGCATGCGCATCACCCGCAAGGCATTCGCCAAGGACCTCGCAGAAATCGCGGCCAAGGCCGAGTCGCTCTAACCCCTCAGGTAATCCAGTTGCGCAGCCACGGAAAGCTCTGCAGCCCTGCGCACTGACGGGTCGACGTCGTCGTACACGCTGTCCGCCACCTGTTCAACGGTGGCGTCGGCACCCAGCTGTTGGAGCGCGGAACGGATCTGGGCCAGCCGCTGCCTACGGTGATCCACGTAGCCGGCGCAGACATCCGCGAGGCTCGGCAGCACCGGACCATGTGCGGGAAGCACCGTCGCAGCCCCGAGAAGAGACAACCGGGTCAGCGACTCAAGGTAAGGGCCAAGCCGACCGTCCGGAAAGCAGATGACGGTGGTTCCCCGGCCAAGGATCGTGTCCCCCGTGAGTACTGAGCCCTGCGGGTCGTCATCGGGCAGGTGAAAACAGACCGAGTCTGCAGTGTGGCCGGGCGTCGCCAGCACCTCAATGCGCACCCCGGCGGCGAGGATCGTTTCACCATCCGTCAGGGGCTCGCTGTTGTGGCAGTGGGAGCTGTCAACGGCACGGACCGGAGCGCCCGTCAGCTCGTGGAAACGTGCGCTTGCTTCGGTGTGGTCGCGGTGATGGTGTGTGATCAGCACCAGCTCCACGCGGCCGGCCCCGGCAATTTCCTCCAGATGCGGTTCGTCCAGCGGGCCCGGATCAACCACCACCACCGAGCCCGATTCGGGCGCACTGATGACGTAGGAGTTGGTTCCGTCCAGGCTCATGGGACCAGGGTTGGGCGCCAGCCGGTAGCGGGTCTGGGTGCTGCTGCGGATCAGGGAAAGCATGCCCCAGACTACTCCGGCTTCCCGCCGCCCAGCAGTCGCTGTACTTCTTCGTCCGACACCTGGGTGAACTGCTGGTAGGCCTGTCCCACTGCACCCAACCGCGGAGCAACCCACGGGCAGACCACCTGATCGGCCAGTTTCGAGATTTCTTCATAAGCATGCCCAAGGAAGACGGGCGCGGTGGCAATGATTGCCGCCGGCCGGAGTGCGCGGACCGCGGCAATCGCTGAACGCATTGTTGCCCCCGTAGCCACGCCGTCGTCCACAATCACCACACAGCGCCCGGCAATGTTCACAGGTGGTCGACCGCCGCGGTACAGCAGTTCGCGGCGGTCGAGTTCACGCTGCTCCCTGGCGCTCACCTCGGCGAAGGATTCGGCCGCATTGGCCACTTCCTCAAGCACGTGTGGATTGCGCACAGTTTCGACATGGCCGCCAACGGCGGCGATCGCACCCATCGCCAGCTCCGGGAATCCCGGCACGCCAACCTTGCGGACCATAATGACGTCCATATCGGCACCCAGGCGGTCGGCCAGGACGGCGGCAACGGGCACTCCGCCCCGGGGCAGACCGAGCACCAGAGGATTGTCCTGCTTGGGCAGATTGTCCAGCGCATCAGCCAACAGACGGGCGGCGTCCAGCCTGTCCGCGTATCTTGAAGTTCCTGCTGGGTGGGTCCTCAACATGAGGTCTTTCCATCGGAGACGAAGAGTGATAGACCGTAAGGAATCTTATCATTTTCGCTTGTCAGGATACCGAACATGAGAAAGAGGTACATCATGGCAGAACGAGGCAACACCACGCACGGTGCACGCCTGGACGACAAGATGAAACAGGAGACGGGAGGGATGCTGAAAGGCAACCACCCCTCCCGTGCGGAGGAGTGGCGTGAACCTGAAACCATGGACGACGGCGCGGACCTGACACCCGACGCAGAACCTGAGTTCGATCCCGGCATAGACCCCGGTAAGGGAATCGACGAGGGTAACCGGGACGGCGGAACACAGTGACCGGAGCCCTGCACAACCACGTTGATTTGTACAAGAAGAACGGCCAGTGGGTCACTGTCTACACGGATGCCAGCACCGGCACGGTTGATTCACTGCACGCCGACGACGTCCGGCCTGAAAACATCGCATCCGAGCTGGCGTCAGCGGGCGCGTCGAAGCCGGACCGGAAGGCTGTCGATGAAGCGCTGAGGCAGTCCGCCAAGGGAATCCCCGATCCAGTGACCCGCCTGCTCCTGGTCAATGACGGCACGGTGGAATTTGATGAGTTCCTGCCGGGCACCCTTGTGATGCCCGGGTTTTCCACCGTTGGTGCGGTGCCCAACCTTGCGCCTCTGGTGCGTCACCGGCCGGAGGACTTTGCCTACGTTGTGGCGCAGGTGGGGCGCGACGGCGGCGAAATTGAGCTCCACAGGGCCAACAGCCTGTACAACGACGGCGACAGCACCCATGTTGACGGGTCCACCGAGAACCTGAAGAAAGTTCCAGGCGGAGGCTGGTCGCAGGGCGGCTACCAGCACCGGACGGAAAATGTCTGGAAGGCCAACGCGGCGGAAATTGCCGACGAGATTGACCGCGTGGTGCGCACGTGCCGTGCGCGCCTGTTGATCATTGCCGGTGACATCCGGGCCCGAAAGCTCGTCGCCGATCAGGTAAGTGAGGCCAGCAAGGAGATCCTCACAATCATCGACAGCCACAGCCGGACGGACGGTGCGGATAAGTCCGCGTTTGCCCGCAAGGTGGAGGAGTGCGTTGCGGAAAACATTGGACGCCGCCAGGCGAAACTGCTTGACCGCCTCAATGAGCAGCAGGGCCATGCGAATCCGGAATCCGCGGTGGGACTGGGCGCCGTAGTGCATGCACTGCAGCAGGCCCAGGTGGAAACACTCCTGCTGGACACTTCGGCGTGGGATGATCATTCGCTCCTTGCGCTCGACGCAGAGCCTTGGGTTGCGGCGGTGGACAGTGAGACTGCGGGGGTGGGTGTGCTTGGGAAGGTGCCGGCGTCGTCGTCGTTGTTGCGCGCGGCCGCGCTCACTGACGCGAACATTGTGCTCTTTCCCTCTGGGGCCCTCGACTCACATCGAATAGCGGCATTGCTCCGCTGGCCGACGGGACCCACTGTGCCGGCAGGTTCGTGAGTTGATCAGGCGGCGTCCCGCCGTCGTTCCCTGAGGGTAAGCAGCAGCCGGTGGATGGTGATGACCACAGCCAGCCACGCGATGCCGAGCGTCCAGGCTACGGCCACATCGGTCAGCCAGTGATGGCCAAGGTAGACGCGCGTCAGCCCCATCAGGAAGGCGAACACGACGGCGGCGGTGACCGTGAGTGCGCGGGTGCGCTTGCGGTGCTGGCGCAGGACCAGCAGATACGCGACGACGCCGGCAATGACCACCGCGTTGAGGGTATGTCCGCTTGGGAAGGACGGAGAGATCTCGAACGGCGGTACCGCGAGGACAGTGTCCGGCCGGAGCCGGCCGATGGCGTTCTTCCCGATAACCGTCATGAGTAGCGATCCGCCAGCGGCAGCGGTCATCAGGATGAGTGGGGTGATTGAGCGTCGTACCAGGGTGAGCCCAATTGTAGCCAGCACAGCGAGGATCGGCATACCCAGGGGCCCACCGAGGTGGGTGAATGCGGTGGCGGCGGCGTTGAGCCAAGGCGACCGCAGGTCGATGGCGGCATCGAGCGCGGGCTCATCCAGGGTGGCGATACCTTCGTTTTCCGCGACCGCCTCATAAACTTCCGCGGACGCAAGGGTCAGACCGGCAGCCACTCCACCGCCGATCACCAGCAACAGCAGGAGGGTCCACCGCGGGCCAATCCATTGCGCGACGCTGCGGACTAGGCCAACGAGGAACCTGCCGGGAGGACTCTCCCAACGGGTGAGATCCCGTGCGCCGACGTGGCGCTCCTCATTCTCCGGATCCCGATAAGCCATCCACTGACCTTAGCAATGTCATCAGCCCAGGGCAGCGACAGGGCCGCCCATGCAGACCTAGGCTGGGTTACATGACTTCTTCAGCAAGAGACCTGCTTCGCGGCCTCCCTGTCTTTCCCGACCGGATGAGGGCCTTCGACCCGTCGACGGCGCCGGATTCCCCGGTGGACCTCTTCCTTGAGTGGCTGGAACAGGCGATCGACGACGGCGTCAGCGCGCCCCACGCCGTGAACGTAGCCACGGTCGGTCAGGATGGAAGTCCTGACGCCCGGGTTGTCATCCTCAAGGACATCGATGAGCGCGGCTTTTCCTTTGCCACCAGCAGTGAGAGCCCGAAAGGCCTTCAGCTTCAAGCCGCACCCACTGCGGCACTGACCTTTTTCTGGCAGTCGGCGGGCCGCCAAATCCGAATCCGAGGCGCCGCGACGCCGGGCTCAACTGAGGAGAACGACGCCGATTTCCGGCGCCGTCACCCGGTGGCACGCGCGCTGGTGCTGGCAGGGCGCCAAAGTGACGTTGTCCGCGAACCGGTGGATACCGCCGTCGAACGCGAGTTGGAAGGCATTGAAGGTAAAGGTTCAGCGACGTGGACGGTGTATACGGTTGCGCCGGAACGGGTGGAGTTCTGGCAGGCCGATCAGGAGCGCCGTCATCTCCGGCTGCGGTACATCAGCAGCGGGGAGGGCTGGCGCAAAGAGGTCCTCTGGCCGTAAAACCTGGATCGAATGTACGGAAATGACTGTTATTCGGCTGGAAAACGGCTATTTCCGTACACTCGATTCAGTGCCCGGACTTGTCCGAGTCGGAGATATCGCCGTCGCCCGTATCCAGTGCGGAGAGTGATTCCATTTCCTCCGGCGCAAGCTCAAACCCAAACACGTTGATGTTCTGTTTGATGCGCAGCGGGTTGGCAGACTTGGGGATGGCCACAAGTCCCTGCTGAAGGTGCCAGCGGAGCACAATCTGTGCGGGGGTCATTCCGTATTTGTCGGCCAGCGCGTCAACGGTGGCATGCTGCAGCAGTTCGCTTCCGCCCAGAGGACTCCACGACTCCGTAACAATCCCGTGGTGCGCGTGAAAATCCCGCAGGTCGGGCCGGGTGTGCCGGGGGTCGAGTTGGATCTGGTTGACGTCCGGGACCATGCCCTCATCGAGCAGCCGCTGCAGGTGGTGGGGCTTGAAGTTGGACGTGCCGATGGCGCGCAGGCTTCCATCCTCAAGCAGGGACGTAAGTCCCTTGAAGGCATCGACAAAGCGGTCCTGCCCCGGGTTGGGCCAGTGGATCAGCAGCAGGTCGATGTAGTCCACTCCCAGCAGTCGCGAGCTATTCTCGAAAGCCTGCCGGGCGCCGTCGGAACTGTGCCACTTCTTGTTGAACTTGGTGGTGAGGAATACGTCGCCGCGGTCGATGCCCGAACGGCGGATGCCTTCGCCCACACCGGCCTCGTTGCCGTAGTTTTCCGCCGTGTCAAAGAGCCGGTATCCGGCATTGACGGCTTGTTCGACGGCGGTGGCCGCTTCGTCGTCATCCAGGGGCCACGTGCCGAACCCCAGCGCGGGGATCGACGAGCCATGGAGAAGGTCAATGGTGGGTGCTGCGGCGTCGCTCATACTCGCTCCTGTTTCCTCGGTTCCCTATCAGCTTTGTGGTTTGAACCGTCCGGAGTCAATCCCGCGGTTATGTGCGTCACAACGCGGAAGGGGCGCGGGGTCATCCCGCACCCCCTTCCGTGCAGCGACGGGGCCGGCCTAGGCGGCGACCGGTTCGGTGGCCCGCTTGGTGCTGGCGCCGCGCACAGCCTCGTCAAACTCGGCTTCGATCTGGTGGTTGTGCTTCCAGGTCATCCGGCTGACCACCGCAGCGATGATCACGTTGAGGAAAAAGCCTGGAACGATCTCATACATCACACCGGCCAGCGGTGAATTGCCCCAGGTGAAGACGACGACGGCGCCCGCTAGCATGCCTGCCAGCGCACCCGGCATGGTGAGCTTCTTCCAGAACAGGGCCAGCAGGATGGTTGGTCCAAACGATGCGCCGAAGCCGGCCCAGGCGAAGGCAACCAGCGACAGGATCGATTCGTTACGGCCGGATGCCAGGACGATCGCGACAATCGCCACGACGAGCACGCCGAGCCGCCCAAGGACCACACCCTGTTTGGGGGTGAGGGTCCGCTTGGACACCATGTTGTAAAGGTCTTCGACCAGGGCGGAGGAACAGACCACCAGTTGTGAGGAGATGGTGCTCATAACTGCGGCGAGCACGGCGGCGAGGACAATTCCAGCGACAAACGGGTGGAAGAAGGCCTGCGAGAGGGACAGGAAGACCGCCTCGGGATCCTCAAGGGTGAGCTGGGGGTTCTGCTCGAAGTAGGCGATGCCGACCAGTGCGGTGGAGATTGCGCCGAGGACCGTCAGGATCATCCAGCTCACACCAATCCGGCGGCCGGCGGTGGCGTCCTGGGGCGTACGCATGGCCATGAAGCGGACAATGATGTGCGGTTGGCCGAAGTAGCCGAGGCCCCACGCCGCGGCAGAAATGATCGCCAGCACCGAGCCGCCTGCCACGAGGTTGAGCATGGACGGATCCACTGCGTTGATCGAGGTGGTCAGCCCTTCGAAGCCGCCAACCTGTACAAACCCGATGATCGGGACAATGATCAGCGCTACCAGCATCAGGAGGCCCTGTGCCACATCGGTGAAGGTTGCGCCCATGAACCCGCCGAAGAGAGTGTAGGTGATGGTGACCGTGGCGACAACAACCATTCCGATTGTGTAATCGGAATTAAAGGAGCTCTCGAAGAACACTCCGCCGGCCACCATGCCGGAGGAGACGTAAAAGGTGAAAAAGACCAGAATGATGACGCCGGAAACCACCCGAAGGATGCGTGAGGTGTCCTTCAACCGGTTCTCCAGGAAGCTGGGCACCGTGATGGAATTGTTGGCCACCTCGGTGTAGCTGCGCAGCCGCGGCGCCACGAACTTCCAATTGAGCCAGGCACCGATGGTGAGTCCGATGGCGATCCACACCTCGACGAGGCCCGAAAGATAGATTGCTCCGGGCAGGCCCAGGAGAAGCCACCCGGACATATCCGAGGCGCCGGCGCTGAGCGCGGCGACACCCGGTTTGAGTCCGCGTCCGGCGAGCATGTAGTCGTCGAGGTCCGAGGTTTTCCGATACGCATACCAGCCGATTCCCAGCATGGCGAGCATGTAGAGCACCATTGCCGAGATTTGGAATGTCTGGTCTGTCATGGAGTCCTTTCACATTTTTCTTGAAGTTTGCTGTGTGCAGCCGACCACTATTCCAAGAGCGAACACGGTTTGGCTAATAAGGTGACTCTGCTCACGCGGCTTGATTGATGCTGGACGTGGTTGGCGAAGGACGGCGACAATGGGGATACTGCTTCCCCGCACCGCCTGGAAAGGTCAGTCAAGTTGATACGAGAGATTTCCGTTTTTAGTGGTCAGGCAAGCAAGGGGTTCGCGGAGGAAATCTGCGGATATCTGGAGGTTCCGCTGCTGCCGTCGCGGCTGCAGCGCTTCGCCAATGACTGCCTTGAAGTGCAGCTGCTGGAGAATTGCCGCGAGCGTGACGTATTCATAGTGCAGCCCCTGGTTTCCCCTGTGCAGGAGAACCTGATGGAACTGCTCATGATGATCGACGCCGCGCGGGGCGCCTCCGCCGGGCGGATTACCGCTGTCATTCCGCACTACGCGTACGCGCGCTCGGATAAGAAGGACGCACCGCGCATCTCGATCGGCGGCAAGCTGGTCGCGGATCTACTGACCACAGCCGGCGCTTCCAGAGTGCTCACCATGACCCTGCACTCGCCGCAGGTGCAGGCCTTCTTCGGCGTTCCGGTGGATCAGTTGCACGCGCTCCGCGAACTTGCGGTGCATCTTCAGGGTAGGGACCTGTCCAACACCGTGGTTGTCTCGCCGGATCTTGGCAATGCCAAAGCGGCAACTGCATTTTCCAGGCTCCTCGGCACGCCCGTCGCCGCCGGAGCCAAGGAGCGGTTCGAGAATGACCAGGTGCACATTACGTCGATCATCGGCGACGTCCACGGCAAGGACATCATTGTCCTGGATGATGAAATCGCCAACGGCAGCACCGTCATCGAACTGCTGAACCATCTGGCTGAGCTGGGCGCAAAGCCGGCGCGGGTGGTCTGCACCCACGGGATCTTTTCCAACGGTTCGGTGCAACGGATCGCGGACCGGGAGGACGTCATCGAGGTGCTCTCCACTAACACGGTGCCCATCGGAGCGGATAAAGCGCACCCCAAACTCACGGTGATTTCAGTGGCCAACGCCTTCGCTGAAGCAATCCGCCGCATCCACACCGGCGAATCGGTGAGTGCGTTGTTCCAGACGGTAGACGCTAAACCCTGACCAGCATCTTTCCAGTATTGGCGCCGTTCATCATGTCGAGAAAAGCGCTGACGGAGTTGGTGATGCCGTCCACCACGGTTTCACCGGCCACAATTTCACCGGACCGGAGCCAGCCGATCATCTGTTCCTGAAACTCCTGCTGAAGGTCGGAGTGATCACCCACCAGGAATCCCGTCATATTCAACCGTTTGCCGACCATGAGGGAAAGGTTGCTGGGACCTGGAACAGGGGATGTGGCGTTGTACTGCGATACCGCGCCGCACAGCGCAGCCCTTCCGCCTACGTTGAACCGGTCCAGGGCTGCCTCCAAATGGTCGCCGCCAACGTTGTCGAAGTACACATCGATGCCGTCCGGAGCTGCGTCCCGGAGCTGTTCACGCACCGGTGCATCCTTGTAATTGAACGCCGCGTCGTACCCGAAATCCTCCGTGAGCCGCCGGACTTTCGCTGCTGTTCCAGCCGACCCGATGACCTTCCCGGCGCCCAGCAGCCTGGCGATCTGGCCAGCCACGGACCCAACCGCGCCGGCGGCACCCGAGATGAAAACGACGTCGTTCTCTTTCACCCCTGCCACGCGCAACAGGCCGGCATACGCGGTGAGCCCGGTCATGCCGGCCGCGCCAAGAAACACCGACAGCGGAAGGCTGGTTTCGGGCAGCTTGCTGAACTGTTTGGCGGGCCCCTGCGCGACATCGCGCCAACCGAGCGAATGTACGACGGCGTCACCCGCCTTGAGGGCGTCGCTGGTTGATTCGACAACCCGGCCCACGGCGCCGCCTGTCATGGTCTCACCAAGTTCGAAGGGTGGAATATATGACTTTCCCGCCCTCATCCTGCCGCGCATGTAAGGGTCTACGGAGATGAACTCGTTGGCAACGCGCACTTCACCCGGGCCAAGCGCTGGCAGGTCGGTGGTGATGGCCTGGAAGTTATCGGGTGTCGGTGTGCCCTCGGGGCGGGAAACAAGTTGAATGCCGGTGGTCGCTGTCATGGTGTGCTCCTCAAAGGTGGTGGGCGTTAGCTCAGGTTGCGGTGACCAGGCGGCGCCGCAGCTCCTGCGCCGCGGCGCTGTCGGCGGAACCGGTTGGAAGCGGCGCCCGCCCCCACAGCCACAGCAGCATCTGTTCCGGTGGGCCATTGACGGTTGCCGATGCCAGGTCATTGACCTGCCGCTCCAGCTCCACCACCGAAGGTTTGATCAGCAGCGTCCAGGCCCGTCCTGCACTCTTGAGCGTCAGGGCCGATCCACTCGCAGACTCGTCCGGCTTGCTGCGGCACAGCATCACGGTGAGGATTTCATCGATGCCGTCCACGGCGAGATCTCCGTCCAGCGGGGTGATCACGTCCGCGGCGGCTTCGGCGTCACGGCGGTGGATCGCGGTTTCATGCGCGAGCCTGCGGATCCAGAAGCCTACCGTCTGGTCATCCTGGACCCAGGTTTCGGCCGGATCATCAGGATGATGGGAATCAAACTGCTCGATCAGGCGGGCGTAACACTCAGTGAGCGCGCGGACCGGCTGCATGAGTTTGAGCTCCTTCGGTGGCCATCCCTCCACTGGCTTGCTGCCGGTTCGGATGGTTTCGGCCTTCTGCAGGTAGACCAGAGCAGTGTGGCGGACCAGGTTCCTGCCGGTCCAGTCGCCGCAGTCCGGAACAGGCTGCTCCATGGCCGGTTCCGCGACTTCGAGCAGTCGGTTGAAGTCCTGATCCATCAGCTCGCGGTAGCGGTCGAACGTCAGCGCATAGGGGTAGGTCATAGTGCCCGAGTCTAGTGTGGTGCCGCTATATTACTGACGGGTAATATGGCTCCATGCATCTGATTTTCCGTACCCTGTGGATCTTGTTCGCCTCGCGCCGCCGCCCAAAGGTCAGCATTTGGGGTGCCTCGTCCCTCCCATTGCGCGTGCTGCCCTCCGACATCGACATCGCGATGCACGTCAACAACGGCATGTACTTCTCGCTCATGGACCTCGGCCGGTTTGACCTCATGATCCGCAGCGGTATCTGGAAGCTCATGCGCCGGAAGGGCTGGAGTCCTGTTGCCAACGGCGAGACCATCAGCTTCCGGAAGTCCCTGAAGCTGGGTCAGCGGTACACCATCGAGACGCGCATCCTTGGGTTCGATGAGCGTGCCATTTACTTTGAGCAGCGCATGGTGGCGGACGGCGACATTTACGCTCGGGGTTACATTGCCACCCGGCTGGTTTCAGCGAAAGGCCCGGTCAGCAATGAGGAAATCTTCGCGGCGTTCGGCCAACCGCCGGCCGATATGGTGCTCCCGGAATGGATCCACGAATGGCGGCTCAACAACGGGTTGCCCAGCACCCGGCGGCCCGCGCCGCACATTTGGGCGGGTTAGTGTTTGACTGGGGCCGGTCTTCCCAGGCCAGCCGGACAGGGGCATGATTCACGTATGGGTACAACCACGGCATTGAGCGTATCGGAAATGGTCCACCTGCCAACCCGGCGTGTATGGGCATTGCTTACAGACTGGGCCGCGGCGCCGGCGTGGATGCCCGGCATCACCGAGATGCATGCCAACGGGCCAACCGAGGCAGGCATGACGATCGACTTCCACTCCGGGGGCCATGAGCGCAACGCCACCGTCACGGCGCTGCTGGCTGAACGCAGCATCACCATCTCCCATGGCGCGGGCGACATCCAAACCAACTATCTGTACGAATTGGCACCCGACGGTGACGACACCCTGCTCACACTCACGGTCGACGTCGTTGTCACCGAGACGCTCGCCGAAATGGCTCCGGAAATCCGGGACGAAGTGGCGCGAGCTGATGCGGATCAGTTGGCTGCCTTCAAACAGTTCGCGGAATCCGCGCCGTAGCGTCTACAACAACGACGACGGCACCTGCCCGCTGTCACCTGTACTTCCGGTGGAGATTCTCCTTCAGTGACGGACCGCTGGGTGCTTCGGAGATCCACGGGCCGGTGCCCTCCGACGGATCAAGGATGCCCCCCTCAAGCCAGGCGTAATCTCCGCCGAGCAGCTTCTTCGAGAGCCGCCGGTCCGCAGTGTCCGTATTCTTCCACAGGTCCGCGAAGTGCTGGTCCACCCGTCCGCGGGCCTGGAGACAGAATGCGTCGGCAAGCTCAAACACGCTGCGCCCATCGCCCTGCTTCGCCAAAAGCACAGCGCGTGAGCACACCGCCGACATCGCAAACAGCTCCGCCCCGATATCCACGATCCTCCCGAGGAAGACCTGCCGGTGCTCCAGCTTGGCCTGCCACCTTCCCATCCCCAGGAACGTGTGCCGTGCCAGCTTCCGTGACGAGCGCTCCACGTACCGCACGTGGTTCGCGAGGCGGCCAAACTCACCGTACGCCTTTGGATTCAGGCCCCGGCCCGCGATCAAACGAGGCAGCCAGCGGGCGTAGAAGCCGCTCGCTCCGAGTGCCGCCTTTGCCTTGGCGGTAAGGTCCGCGTCCGACGACGCCAGGTCGCCTGCCGCTGCAAGGTGGGCGTCCACTGCCTCCCGGGCAATGAGGAGGTGCATGATCTCCGTTGAGCCCTCAAAAATGCGGTTGATGCGCAGGTCCCGCAGCTGCTGCTCAGCACCGACTGCACGTTCTCCCCGTGCCTTCAGGGATGCCGCGGACTCATACCCCCGCCCGCCGCGGATCTGCACCAGCTCATCGGCAACCTGGTAGGCCATTTCGCTGGACCAGAGCTTTGCAAGGGCTGCTTCGATGCGCACGTCCTTTTGCCCTGCATCGGCCAAAGAGGCGGACAGCTCAAAGACTGCTTCCAGCGCAAAGGCCGTCGCCGCGATGAACGCCAGCTTCTTACCCACGGCCTCGTGCTGGCCCACCGGCTTGCCCCACTGCACCCGCGCGTTGGACCACTCGCGGCTGATCTTCAGAGACCATTTACCGGCGGCCGCGCAGATTGCCGGGATGGACAGCCGTCCGGTGTTGAGGGTGGTCAGTGCGATCTTCAGCCCCTGTCCCTCGCGACCCAGCCGGTTGGCGGCCGGGACGCGCACGTTGTCGAAGCGGGTCACGCCGTTTTCGATTCCCCGCAGGCCCATGAACGTGTTCCGGTTTTCCACCGTGATGCCGGGTGAGTCCGCCTCCACCACAAAGGCCGAGATGCCGCCCTTGCCTCCGGCGTGACTTGGCACGGTTGCCATCACAACCACAAGCTCGGCTATCACGCCGTTGGTGGTCCACAACTTGGACCCGTTGATTACGTAACTGGCGCCGTCGTCGGACAGGGTTGCGGTGGCATTCATGCGCGCCGGGTCGGAGCCGACGTCGGGCTCGGTCAGCAGGAACGCAGTGACTGCTCCGGCCGCGCACCGCGGCAGGTACTCCTGCTTCTGTTCGGGTGTGCCGAAGACTTTGACGGGCTCGGGCACGCCGATGGACTGGTGCGCGGAGACCAGCGCGCCGATGCTCGGGTGGACGGAACTGAGCAGCATGAGCGCCCGGCCGTAGTAGGTGAGCGAAAGTCCCAGACCGCCATACTCCTGGGGGATCTTCATGCCAAAGACGCCGAGCCCGGCGAAGCCGCGAATGTATTCGTCGGGAATCCGGGCGTCACGCTCAATCACGGCACTGTCGAGCGTGCGGGCATAGTCCGTAAGCCGGCGAAGGAAATCCTCGCCTTCGTCCCGCTCCGAGGCGGTGGGCGTGGGATGCGGATGAATCAGGCTGACATCGAAGCTGCCGAGGTAGAGTCCCTTGGCAAAGCTGGGCCGGGTCCACTCCTTTTCCCGGGCGGCCTCGGCAACCTGGCGCGAAGTTTTCTCGTTGATCTGCTGTTCAGTGCTCATGGCCGTCCCCTTCGACAGCGGGCCCGCGGGTGCTGTGACCCTTGATGTCATGCTACTCCCCGGTAGCTTTGGCCGGGGGTCCCGTTAATATCAGACTCGAAGCTGTAATTTGCACACTTCGAATGTTTTCCCAAGATTTATGTAGGGCGCCGGGCGCACAGTCAGGGCATCTGTAATCCACAGCAATAGGCCTCGGATCGGAAAACAGAAAAGTAGGAGTATGCAATGTCCAAATATCAGCCCACGGGGGACCCGCCCAAGAGGCAGCGAAGTAAGTCTCTTCGCCTCACATCGTCGGTCCTGTCCACTGCTCTGCTGATGGCGGCTCTTGCGCCGCTCGCGGTTGCGCCCGCGCAAGCCCAACTATCAGCTGTGGGCCCGATCAATTCACAGACCGGCTACCCGGAGTGGTACTCAGACGGAACAGTCAAACTGGAGCTCTGCTACACGGCCAACTCAGGCTGTCTGGCGGAACCACCCGATCCCACTGCGCCGGTGTCCCACCCGGGGAACTTTCCCGGTGAAGCTTTCTGGTTTGCAGCCGAAGCAAGCTCTGGCAACCTCGGGCTTTACGAAGCAGCACTTGAGGCTGCGCACACCACTGAGGAGGCCACGACCGGCGAGCAAATTGCTTTCGCGCGATTGAGGTTCCGGCTCGACGGACTTGTTGCAAACGCCTCCTATACGATTACCCACCCTTATGGTGCGCACACGTTCGTAGCTGATGCTGTGGGCGTCATCAACGTAACGCTTGATCAAGGCTGCGACTCCAACCCGTGTAACTTTGACCTGGCACGTGCCGCATTCCTGGGCGACTACCGGGCCACTAACGCAACCTTCCTTCGGCAGGTGGGTGCTGCAGAGGGAACCATCGGCAGCATTAACGTTTCTGCCCCAGTGACCGGCGCACCGTCGGGCAACAACTTTGTTCGGGTGGACGGCCCTAACGCAGGCGGGCCGGGCGTTTCCACGTTGACGGTGAACAACTTCGCCATTCAGGGGAATATTTCGGCCGCCGTCGACGGCGCTCCTTCAACTCCCGACCTCGCAGATGCCAGTGACAGTGGCAGGTCCAGCGCCGACAACATCACCAACAGCACTACGCCCACCTTCACCGGAACGGCTACTGCGGGATCATCGGTGCAGTTGGTTGTCGATGGTGCAAACAACGGCGCGCCTGTTCTCGCAACCGGCGGAACCTACACCCTGACCGCTGCAACGGCATTGACCAACGGAGCTCACCAGATCGTGGCACGGATTGTTGGTCCGCCTGCACTCGATTCGACCCCGCTGGCGATGACGGTGGACACCGCGGCGCCCACGGCCACGATCGTTGCACCGTTCCCCTCAAGCCCGAGCGCCAACAACACCCCGACGTTCAACTTCAGCAGTGAAGCCGGCGCGGCGTTCGAATGCCAGCTCCTTCCAAGCAACGGGACCTTTACAGCGTGCACTTCGCCGAAAACCTGGGACGCACAGCTCAACGGCTCGTATACCTTCAACGTGCGTGCCACGGACGTTGCGGGCAATGTGGGAGCTGTCGTCTCGCGCGTAATCCAGATCGGTCCTGCCGCACCACCACCACCTCCCCCCGCCGCCAAGCAGAAGGACATGAATGGTGACGGAAAAACCGATCTCATTGGGCGGGATTCCTCCGGTCGACTGTGGTACTACGCAGGCAACGGCAATAGGGGCTACAGCACCCGAACGTTGATGGGCAGTGGGGGATGGAATTCCATGGATCTCATCCTCATGCCTGGTGACTTTAACGGTGATAAGAGGTCTGACGTCATTGCGCGGGATACAACCGGAAGGTTGTGGCTGTATCCAGGCAACGGGGCCGGCGGCCTCACTGCCCGTACACAGATTGGTAGCAGCTGGAACAATTTGACAGCGGTAGCGACCCCGGGCGACTTCAACGGCGACAGCAAGGTCGACCTTCTTGCTCGGGACAGTGCTGGAAGGCTATGGCTCTATCCAGGAAACGGAACGGGTGGATTTATCACCCGTATCCTGGTCGGTAGCGGTGGCTGGAATTCGATGAATGCCGTGATCGGTGTCGGCGACTTCAACGGTGACAGTAAGGCGGACTTCCATGCGAGGGATACCACTGGCAGGCTCTGGCTGTACCCAGGGACAGGTACGGGAGGGCATGGCACCCGCACGTTGATCGGCAGCGGAGGGTGGAACTCCATGACCGCGCTCATTGGCACGGGTTCCTTCGATGCCAATACGACTGCGGACCTCGTGGCACGTGATGATACCGGGAGGCTTTGGCTCTATCCGGGCAGTGGAACTGGTTCGCTCCTCGCACGCGTACAGATTGGAACTGGCTGGCAGATCTACACCTTGATGGTTCCGTAACCGGACCCC
>NZ_KI915026.1:40524-85767 GCF_000520595.1 Arthrobacter sp. H5 | reverse complement strand
CTCTTGCAAGGCGGCCGGGCTTCCCTGCGTCCACTCCATTACATTGGGCGTATGGCTGAATTCACCGCGTTGCAGCAACTCGCCCATGCCCACCGGGTGGGCATCACCTTCCGTGGCTGGGATGGCGAGGAACGCAGCGTCACAGCGGATACGCTGACCAAGGTTCTCACCGCACTCGGTGTGCCCTGCGAAACGGACGACGACGTCATGCAGTCCATGGACGATTGGCACCTTGCACTGTGGCATCGCACACTGCCTCCCGCCGTCGTCGTTCGCCAGGACTCCGTGACCGCGGTACCGGTGACCGTGCCCGCCGGTCTAACGCCGCGCGTGTGGGTCGAACTCGAGGACGGATCGGAGCGGGACGTTGCCTGCACGGTCATCGAGCGCAGGGCAGATCAGGAACAACTGTCCGCAACCATCCCCGGTGACCTGCCGCAGGGCTGGCACATGCTGAGGGTGGCGGATAAATCCTGTGTGCTTGTGGTGACACCGCAGCGGCTCACCACCACCGATCGGCTGGACCGGACATGGGGCCTCATGGTGCAGCTGTATTCGGTGCGGTCGGAGAAGTCATGGGGAGTGGGGGATCTGTCGGATCTTGCCTCTTTGGCCGAGGTTGCTGCGGACAAGGGCGCCGGTTATGTGCTGATCAATCCGCTGCATGCGGCCGAACCGAAGCCTCCGGTGGAGCCTTCCCCGTACCTTCCCGCCACACGCAGATTCCTCAACCCGCTGTATCTCAGGGTGGAGGAGGTCCCGGAGGCCGCGGGGCTGCCGCTGGCTGAGGTCGCGGCACAGTTCGAAGACGCCAACCGCAACCCGCACGTGCTGCAGCGGGATCCGGGTTTTGCTGCCAAACTGCAGGCTTTGGAGCTTGCCTTCAACCAGCCTCGCATGGCTGAACGATCACAAAAGTTCGCGGATTTCTGTGCAGGGGAGGGCCCTGGGCTGGACCGGTATGCGTTGTGGTGTGCGCTCGCGGAAACACTCCCGCCGGGCGCTCCGGAGTGGGTGGATGAGGTGTTTGCTGAGCAGCAACGCACCGTTCTTGCGGACCGGATCGAGTTCCACAAGTGGCTCCAATGGCTGTGCGACCAGCAATTGGAGGCTGCCCAGGCCGCGGCCATCGACGCGGGAATGAACATTGGAATCATGCATGACCTCGCCGTCGGTGTGCACCCCGCGGGGGCCGACGCCTGGACGTTGCGCAACGTCCTTGCCCCGGGCGTTTCAGTAGGCGCCCCACCGGACATGTTCAACCAGCAGGGCCAGAACTGGAGCCAGCCGCCGTGGCATCCGGAGCGGCTTGCCGAGTCGGGTTACGCCGCCTACCGGGACATGCTCCGCACTATTCTGCGGCATGCCGGCGGCCTGCGCATCGACCACATTCTTGGTCTCTTCCGATTGTGGTGGATCCCGGCAGGCGCCGATCCCGGTGAGGGCGCCTACGTCTACTACGACAGCGACGCGCTGATCGGAATCCTCGCGCTGGAAGCGGAACGGGCGGGCGCCGTCGTCGTCGGTGAAGACCTGGGGGTGTTTGAACCGGGCGTCCAAGAGGATCTGGCCGAGCGCGGAATCCTGGGCACATCAATTCTGTGGTTTGAGCATTCGGATGCTGGCCCACGCCCGCCCGAGGAATACCGGCGTGCGTGCCTCACCAGTGTCACCACCCACGACCTGCCGCCTACCGCGGGATACCTTGCCGGCGAGCATGTCGACCTGAGGGAGGAGCTGGGCCTCCTCAACCGGCCGATCGAGGAGGAAAGGGCGTTGGATAGGGAAGCGCAGGAAGCGGTCCTTTCACTGGTGCGCTCGCGGGTTCCTTCCATGCCCGACGACGGTGCGCCGTTCGCGGTGCAGCGCACGGTTGAGGCGCTGCACGCCTTCATTGCCCAAACCCCTTCCCTGCTGCTGGGCGTTGCCTTGACCGATGCTGTGGGTGAGCGGCGAACCCAGAACCAGCCGGGCACGTCGGACGAGTACCCCAACTGGCGGATACCGCTCGCCGGGCAGGGGCGCGCCGTGATGGTGGAGGACCTGCCGGGCAATGAGCGTTTTGAGTCGCTGGTGAGGGCACTGGGTCCCGGGTTCAGCCGATAGTCCGTGTCCGCCGATGAAGCGGTGGTCAAGCGAGCAGATGTCCCAGCCGCGAACCCTGCACCAAGTCATCGAACTTCAGCTGCTACGGACAAGACGGCGTTAAACCGGCGGCGCCTCCGAAAGCCGAACGAAGCGAGCCCCTTGCACCAGCATCCCGGGCAAGGCAGCCGCGACGCCGGCAGCGGTCCCGCCCAGCGGCCGGTTGGCGTGCGCAATGACAATGTCCCCGGCAGAAGCAGAGCCGACCGACTGCGCAACGGTCTGCGCCGGGAACGTAGCTCCCGCGTCACCGTTGATGCTGAAATTCACCGGCACCAGCCCAAGCGCACGGACAACTTCGGTGGATACGTCGTCCAGGAATGCGGTGCCCGACCTGAACCAGAGTGCGGGCTTCCCTGTGAGTTGCAGGAGCAGTTCCTGGTTGACCATTACCTCGTCATACACCTCGCCGGAGTTACGCGTTCCCGGTAGCCCGTATGCAGTGTTGCCCGTCATTGACAGGGGGAGGTGCTGGGAGCCGTGGTTTGCAACTTCGATCAGCGGATCCGCAGCCAACTCCTCGGCGAGTGCCGGGTTGGCGTGGACCCAGCGCGCATTGAGGAAGAATGTCGAGGGCACCTGGTGCGTCCGCAGCGCGTCGATCAGGGGCCGGTCCAATGCCTCACCGCCGGGTCCGCCGCAGCAATCGAAGGTCAGCGCTATGCCCTGCGAACCAGGCGGAAGCCTGAGCGCAACGCCCGGAGCTTCCAACCCCCAATACCCCGGAGTGCGCGCGCCGAACTGGGCAATAATCTGGTCCCGGTTGGGCAGCACCGGCGCAGCAGGCGATGGCGCGGGAGGGGGCGGGGCAACGGAAGGCGATGGCGGCGGGCCGGAAGGGGACGACGACGGCGAGGGGGGAGCAGGCGACGAGCTCACCGAAGGACGGCTGCCCTGAGGCGTCTCGGCGGCGCAGGCGGTGAGGGCCACACCGGCCAGCCCTGCCAGAACGGCACGCCGTCCCAGCCAGCCTGGATCGCGATTTCCCTCCATGCGGTCCAGTCTCGCATGCTAGCCAGCCATCCGGCTCACGGGAGTGCGGGATGCGAACAAACTTGTAGTGAAACGAACACTTAACGAGCCTGCACAGTTCCGGCACGTCCGGGACCGTGCAGCCTGCACCAGGTACTGGATGCCGCTGACGGTTTGGCCCGCCGGGGTATCTTTGGCAGGGGTTCCAAGTGGAGGAAAGAGGCACAGTGCTAGAGCTGTTCGAAGGACCAAGCATCATCTACACGGTGATGGGTCTTGTGGTGTTTGCCGCCGCACTCCTACCAAGGCTGCTGCACAAGGCGCCGGTCTCAATGCCGATGATCTTCCTCGGAGCAGGTGTCCTGGCCTTCACTTTTATCGACTACCTGCCCAACCCGGACCCCGTGGAATACGGCGAGATCACAACGCACCTGACGGAAGTCTGCGTCATCGTTTCGCTGATGGGGGCGGCGCTCGCATTGGACCGAAGAATTGGATGGCGCCGCTGGGCCACCACATGGCGCCTTCTGAGTATCGTGATGCCATTGTGTATCGTCGGACTCGCATTTCTAGGGTTCGGCGTGCTTGGCCTTGGTCTGGCCAGCGCCATTCTGGTGGCGGCAGCGCTGGCACCCACAGACCCGGTGCTCGCTTCGGAGGTGCAGGTTGGAGAGCCCGCTGACGATGACGAGGAAGCAAACGATGAGGATGAGGTCCGGTTTGGTCTGACGTCCGAAGCCGGTCTGAATGACGGACTGGCTTTCCCCTTTGTCTATTTGGCGATTGGAATCAGCCTCGTCGGGGCATCACCTTCGGATTGGTTTCCTCAATGGTTCGCAGTTGATGTGCTGTGGCGCATCGGCATCGGCGTACTGCTGGGGATAGGAACGGGTAAGCTGCTTGGAAGGCTCTTCTTCTCCGCGCAGTATGATTCCTTGCGGCTCTCAAACCATTCGGAAGGTTTTGTAGCGCTGGCAGCAACGTTCCTCGCCTACGGTTTGACCGAAACCTTCGAAGGCTATGGCTTCGTGGCCGTCTTTGTTTGCGGAACCACTATCCGTGCTGCAGAAAGAAACCATGGGTATCACAAAGTGCTTCACAGCTACGTTGAGCAGCTCGAACGCCTGCTTTCCGTGGTCATCCTGGTTCTTCTGGGCGGTGCAATAGCCCGCGGGTTGCTGGCTGGCATTGGGTGGGTCGAGGTGCTCGTGGCATTGGCCTTCCTCCTCCTCATTAGACCGTTGACCGGATTTCTGGGACTGACCGGTGGTAAAACGGGCAAATGGGAGCGCATTGCCTTGGCATTCTTCGGCGTACGGGGAATCGGTTCGCTCTATTACCTTGGATACGGCTTGAGTAATGGTGAGTTCACTGCTGAAGCCGATGAACTATGGGCCTTCGTGGGTCTCGTGGTTGCGATGTCCGTGGTGCTGCACGGTGTAACCGCGACTCCCGTGATGAGCGCGTTGGATAGGTTACGCCAACGCGAAGCCGGCCGACTTGGTGACGAGGGCGAAGCTCCGCGCACCGCGGTCTAACCGCTTGCCTTCCACCAGAACCCGGGTTCATCCTTTCGAACTAGGCCAAACGGGGGAGCCGCCGCACCCCTCCTGCTGGCTACACTGGCACCCATGACTGATCCGGCGCGCCCCCACCACCGAGAGCCGCAACAGTGAACCTGCCGGTCTGGTTGAAATCCCACACTCCCGACGCCGGGGAAAGCCGCTGGGAGCGGCCCGGACCCACCGCGGACCAGCAGCGCAGGGACGTGATCGGCGTTGTCATCTTCTTGCTGATCAGTGCATTGGCGTTGGAACTTAGCCGTGGTTTTGGTTCAATGGCGGAGGAGGACAGCCCCATCTGGCTACAGCACGCGGTGCTGGCGCTGATGATTTTGCCGCTGGTGCTGCGGCGGAAGTATCCGGTCATTGTGATGCTGGTGATGTCTGCGCTGTTCATTGGGCTCAGCCTGTGGATCCCGCTGTTGTCCGTGCAGATTTCCTATCAGGCGGCGTACTTCGCATCCTTGTACTCGGCCGTGGCGTGGGCCAAGGACCGGCGGACGCTCTGGCTGGGAACCGCAGTGGTAGTGCTGGCCATGGCACTGTGGGTCATCCTCGCCTTGACGGTCGCCAACACCTATGACGGTCTGCTGGAACAGGCCCGGGAAGGCGACGAAACCTACCGCGGGATCCTGGATCCGTTGACTTCGGTGTCGCTGTACAACGTCATTGTGAACTTTGCCTACTTCGGCGGGGCAATCCTCGCTGGCATGTCCTCCTGGCGTAACGCCCTCCAGCGCACTCAACTCGCCGGGCAGTCCGAGCAGATCGCCCGGCAATCGGCTGAGCTTGCGCGACGCGCCGTCATCGAAGAGCGATTGCGGATTGCCCGCGAACTGCACGACGTCGTAGCGCATCACGTGTCGGTGATCGGCGTTCAGGCCGGCGCTGCCCGCCGGGTGATGGACAAGAGGCCCGACGTCGCTGCTGAATCCCTGCGCACCATTGAGCAGGCCAGCCGCCAGGCGGTGACAGACATGCGCAACCTGCTGGGCGTGCTCCGGTCGGAAACCGGCGTGCTGACCGAAACGGATGACGGCGGCCGGAGGCCGGAACCCGGGCTCGACGACCTGGAGGAATTGGCTAGGCAGCACCGGGAACTTGGCCTCAGGGTGAGCTTTGACCGGGTGGAGGATGTCCCTGGCGCACTCGCTCAAGTCTCCGCACCGCTAGCCCTATCCCTTTTCCGGACGGCGCAGGAATCGCTGACCAACATCCGCAGACACTCGACGGCAGGGTCCGCCGTGATGACCCTGCGCACCGGACTCTCCGGCGAACAGCGCTGGGTTGAGCTCGAAACGGTGGACAATGGAAGACCGCGCCCCCGTGCCGAATCCGGCTCCGGGTTCGGGTTCCAGGGTATCCGCGAACGCGTGGCTCTGCATCGGGGAACGGCGGAAATTGGGCCCAGGTCCGACGGCGGCTGGCGCGTCCGTGCCCGGTTCCTGCTTCACTGACATTCAGAGGACATTTCATGGACATTATCCGCGTTCTGCTCGCCGACGACCAGGCACTGGTCCGTGCCGGTTTCGCCACCATGCTCTCCGTTGAAGACGATATCGAAGTGGTGGGCCAGGTAACGAACGGCCGGGAAGCAGCGGCGTTCGCAGCCGAACACGACGTCGATGTCATCCTCATGGACGTCCAGATGCCCGTAATGGACGGCATCAAGGCCACCGAGCTGATCACCAGGGCAGGGCGCGGGAAAGTCATCATCCTCACCACCTTCGAACGCGAAGATTATCTCTTCGATGCCATCCGCAGCGGGGCCAGCGGGTTTCTGCTGAAGAATGCTGAACCCGAGGACCTGATTGCCGCAGTGCAGGCCGTCGCGGGAGGGTACGCGCTGCTTGCGCCCGAAGTGACCGTCCGGGTGATCGAGCGTTTCGCCAGGCAGCTCGACGCCGAAGGCCGGGATGCTCCCACAAGCCAACCAAGCGGTGAACTGCAGAAGCTCCTGGAATCCCTGACCCAGCGGGAGAAGGAAGTCCTGGCCAGCATGGCCACCGGACTGAGTAACGCCGAGCTCGCCCAAAAACTTTTCCTCGCCGAGGCCACCGTTAAGTCCCATGTTTCATCGCTGCTGGCCAAGATCCAGGTCCGGGACCGGGTGCAGGCAGTGGTTTTTGCTTACGAGAGCGGGCTCATCCGTCCGGGGGAGTAAAAGTTCAGTCCTTCGGCCCATCCGCTCGGCGGCCGGGCTGCCTAGGGTTGACTCCAGGAAGACAAACAGGAGGAGCAACCCATGCTGCAGGTTCGGAACCTCACTCGGCGGTTCGGTGAGAACACCGCCGTTGACAACGTAAGTTTCACTATCCCGTCCGGGAAGATGACCGGATTTGTTGGAGCAAACGGCGCCGGCAAGACCACCACCATGCGCATGATCATGGGCGTTCTCACAGCACACGCTGGTGATGTGCTGGTGGATGGCCGACCCATCACGGCCGCTGACCGGGCCACCTTCGGCTACATGCCGGAGGAACGCGGACTGTACCCGAAGCAGCCCATTCTCGATCAACTGATCTACCTGGGCCAGCTGCACCGAATGACCGCCTCCGATGCCAGGGCGCAGGCTGAGGAGCTGTTGGAACGCTTCCAGCTGGGAGGCAGGGGGAAGGACAAGCTCGAGTCGCTGTCCCTGGGAAACCAGCAGCGCGTGCAGATCGCGGCATCGCTGCTTCACCGTCCGTCCGTCCTCATTCTTGATGAACCCTTTTCCGGCTTGGATCCAGTGGCCGTTGATTCGATGGTGGAGCTCCTGCGCGACCGCACGGACCAGGGGGTTCCGGTTCTTTTCTCCAGCCATCAGCTGGATCTGGTTGACCGGTTGTGCGACAACCTCGTAGTGCTGCAGCAAGGGCGGCTGGTTGCCTCGGGCTCCGGTGATGATCTCCGGGCAAAGGCCCCGCGCCGCCACCGGCTGTCAGTCTCGCCGGACGCCGGCTGGGTGCGGGAGGAAAAAGGGGTGACGGTCATCGACGTGGCAGGCCAGGAAGCGGTCCTGGAACTCGAGAACGACGACGCCGCGCAGCACCTGCTCGCCGCGGCCATGGCACGCGGCAGCGTGCAGGAATTCAGCCGAATCAGGCCCAGCCTGAGCGAAATTTACCGGGAGGTATCACAGTGAGCGGCACCCAAACCAGTGTGAGGGATCCACACGGCCGCGCGCCGTCGTCGTCCCCGGTTTCATTGCCACCCGGCACCCAGCCGCCATGGCTGATCGTCACATTGCGCGAGGTCCTGGTCAAGGCTAAGGACCGCGGCTTTGCAATCAGCACAATGATCACGCTGGTGCTGATTGTCGCGGGCGTGGTGTTCAACGCCTTCATGGCCAACCGCGGCGAGGACTTCACCGTAATGGTCACCTCCGATGCTGGGCAGGCGGTGATCCAGTTGGCCGACGAGGCAGGCCGGGCCGACGACGGCAACGTCACGTTCACAGCGGTCACGGCGGATGATGACGACGGCGCGCTGGAGCAGGTTCGTACCGAGGACGCGGATGCAGCACTGCTGCAGGAATCCGACGGAATCTGGACGCTCACCGGTAAGAACGAGGTTTCCACAGGCCTCGCCCAGCAGGTAGGGGAGTCCTTGGACGCCTATGTGCTGGACCAGAACGCGGCAGCTGCCGGGACCACCGGTGAGGACCTGCTCGCGGGTTCCGAGCTGGAGGAGTCGCTGCTGGAGGGCAGCGCAGAAAACCAGCTGCTCGCCACCATTGCCGGGTTCATTTTCAGCTTCCTGTTCTACATGGCCTCCATCATCTTTGGCATGGCGATTGCCAACTCGGTAGTGGAGGAGAAGCAGAACCGGGTGGTGGAAATCCTGGCTACTGCCATACCCATCCGGCAATTGCTCTATGGCAAGGTGCTCGGCAATACCATCCTCGCCATGGTCCAACTGGCACTCTACGGCGGGGCCGCGCTGCTTGCGCTCAACCTCACGGACACCGCAGATCTGGTGGGCAGCATCATTCCCGCCTCCGGCTGGTTCATGGTGTTCTTCCTCTTTGGCTTCCTGATCCTGGCGGCAATCTGGGCGGTGCTCGGATCCCTGGCCAGCCGCCCTGAAGACCTGACCAGCAATTCAGCACCAGTGATGGCATTGATTTTCGCTGCACTGTTCGCCGGGCTCTTCGCGTCCGGGCAATTGCTGGTGGTTGCGTCCTATGTGCCGGTGGTGTCCTCGGTTGCGATGCCTATTCGGATGTTGAACTCGCCGGTGGCATTGTGGGAGCCGCTTCTGTCACTGGTGATTGCCCTCGCCGCCGCGGTAGCGCTGTTGCACTTGGGCGAGAAAATCTACCGCCGCGCAGTGATGCAGAGCGGCGGGGCATTGACACTGCGCAAGGCGCTGAAACTGGAGCAGTAGCGTCCATTGTGCGGGGACCTTTTCACGCACACGGGCGTTGATACATGCGGGCACCCAAATGCTTTGGGTGCCCGCATAGGAAAGAGGTTTCGCCATGGCAGGATTCAGCTCGTTGAGCAAGATCGCGAGGGAGCTCGCGAGAAACCCGAAGGTCAAGAGCGCCCTCACCAGTCCTCAGGCGAAGCAGGCGGGCAGCCGGATAGTGGACAGGGCTGCCTCGATTGCGGACAAAGCGACCAAAGGCAAACACCAGAGCAAGATCGAGAGCGCCCGGGAGCAGGCACGAAAGCGTCTGGGACCCTCCGGCGACGGACCTCACGAGCCGGGCCGCCCAGGCTTCTGACTCGAACCGGTGTCCACAACGGCCGCGCGACCCGACCGCTCACCGCACTTTTTCTGCCGCTTATCGCAGCAGCGGTCGATCTTTGCCTCAAGCAACTGTGACGTAGCGCACAATGTCCAATGGTGCGTATTACCGTCCTAGCACCGTTTGCTGAAGTCACAGAGGAGCATCGATGAGTTGGCTCGACAGGGAACACACCATTGCACCACCCGGATTCAACCGATGGCTTATTCCACCGGCGGCGCTCGCGGTTCATTTGTGCATTGGCCAGGCCTACGCCACCAGTGTGTACAAGAACTCCCTCGTTGAGCACTTCGACGCCAGCCTGACCGAGATCGGGATCATCTTCTCGATCGCGATTGTCATGCTCGGGTTGTCGGCCGCCGTGATGGGTACCTGGGTGGACAAGAACGGTCCGCGCATGGCGATGTTCACTTCAGCACTGTTCTGGGCCGGTGGGTTCCTGGTCGGTTCCCTCGGCATTTTCACCAATCAGCTGTGGCTCGTGTACCTGGGCTACGGTGTCATCGGGGGAATCGGGCTAGGCATCGGCTACATCTCGCCCGTATCCACGCTGATCAAATGGTTCCCCGACCGCCCCGGACTTGCCACGGGCATGGCCATTATGGGCTTCGGCGGCGGCGCGCTGATCGCCAGCCCAGTTTCCACCGCGCTCCTCAAATTCTATGACCCCAATACGGGTGTGGACGGCGCGGTCGCCAGTGGCGAGGCCGTTGGCAGCCTGTTCCTGACCCTCGCCGTCGTCTACCTGGCGTACATGATGTTTGGCGCCTTCACCATCAAGGTTCCGGCCGCGGACTGGAAGCCGGAAGGCTTTGACGCGTCCAAGGTGAAGACCAAGGCATTGGTCACCTCTAATCACGTGTCAGCAGCCAACTCGATCAAGACCAAGCAGTTCTGGCTGGTCTGGATTGTGCTCTTCTGCAACGTCACGGCAGGTATCGGGATCCTGGAACAGGCTTCGCCGATGCTTCAGGACTTCTTCCGCCAGCCTGATGGGTCCACCGCGGTGACTGTGGCCGTAGCCGGCGGATTTGTGGGGCTGCTGTCCATCGCCAACATGGGCGGGCGCTTTGTCTGGTCCTCCACCTCGGACATCATTGGCCGCAAGAGGATCTACCTGGTGTACCTGGGAGTCGGAGCCGTGCTCTACACCGTGCTGGCGCTTGCCGGAGCGAGCACCACGCTGCTGTTCGTCTTCCTGGCCTTCTTCATCATTTCCTTCTACGGCGGCGGATTTGCCACCGTACCCGCCTACCTGCGCGACCTGTTCGGAACATTCCAGGTGGGCGCCATCCACGGGCGGCTCTTGACCGCGTGGTCGGCGGCGGGCATCGCCGGACCGCTCATTATCAATGGGTTCCTCGACGCTCAAGGAACTCCGGGCGAGCTCACAGCGGCCGCCTACCAGCCGGCGCTGTTGACCATGGTGGGGCTGCTCATCATCGGATTCATCGCCAACCTGATGATCAAGCCTGTGGATTCCAAGCACCACGAACCCGCCAAGACAACACCCAAAGAATCCGCAATGGAGGCATGAGATGACAGTCAAAGCACGACTCATAGTTGTTTGGGCACTTGTAGGACTGCCGCTCGCCTACGGCGTCTTCCAGACGCTGACGAGGGTGCCCGCGCTGTTCGGGTAGGCCTCAGACGCAAAATCGCCGAGAAGGGGCGCAGGTTCGTTGGGATAACCCGGCGAATCCTGCACTTAACCGACTAATCTGTATCCGTATGACTGAGGTATCCGGCATCATCGATGCCGCCCTTCAACGGGAAGCGTCCTGGGAGCGGGCGGAAGCGCAGAACCAATTCGCCACCGGCCTCCAGTATTACGGTGCGTCAGTCGGCGCGGTTCGTGGAGCTGTGCGCGATGCAGGGCGCAAGTACCCGGACCTGACCCACGATGAGGTCACCGCCCTGAGCTCCGAACTGTGGGCTGTGCCCGTTTTCGAACGTCGTCTGGCGGCAGCGGTGCTCCTGCAGTCGAACGCCCGGCTCCTCACCAACTCGGACCTGACACGGATCGAGGGCTTTATACGTGAGGCGCACCTGGCTGCGCTGGTCGATCCGCTTGCCGCCGACGTCGTCGGTCCGCTGATCCAGGGGCTGACCGGGCAGGAGCGAACCCGGGCGGAGTCAGTCCTTGATCGCTGGAAGGTGGATCCGGAACGCTGGCTCCGGCGGGCGGCGCTGCTCGCCCCGCTCCGCACCGTGCGCGCGGGAGGGGGTGACTGGAAGTCGCTGGTCCGCCGCGCGCACAAAGAGACAGCGAACGACGACGACGTCGCCCCGGCTCAAACAGGGTCAGCCGCGGCCGCGAATTGGGACATGTAAAGCCGGTAGTAGGCGCCCTGTGCCTCGAGCAGTTCAGCGTGGCTGCCCTGCTCCACAATCCGGCCATCCTCCATCATCAGGATGGTATCCGCATCGCGGATGGTGGAGAGCCGGTGCGCGATGACAAAGCTGGTCCGCTCAGTGCGCAGGGCTGCCATGGCGTGCTGCACCAACAGCTCGGTCCGGGTATCCACCGAACTGGTGGCCTCGTCCAGGATCAGCAGCGACGGGTTGGCCAGGAATGCCCGGGCAATGGTGATGAGCTGCTTCTCGCCCGCGCTGACGTTGTTGCCCGTTTCGTCGATCACCGTGTCATAGCCGTCTGGAAGTGCGCGCACAAAACGGTCCACGAAGGTGGCCTTCGCCGCCTCCATGACCTGCTCCTCCGTGGCATCCAGGTTGCCGTAGCGGATGTTCTCGTAGATGGAACCGCCAAACAGCCAGGCGTCCTGCAGCACCATGCCCACCCGGGACCGCAACTCGGCCCGGCTGATTTGCGTGATGTCCACACCGTCCACGGTGATCCGCCCGGAATTCAATTCGTAGAAGCGCATCACCAGGTTCACCAGCGTGGTTTTGCCTGCACCGGTGGGGCCCACAATGGCAACAGTTTCCCCGGGTTTGGCGGCGAAGGAGAGATCCTCGATCAGCGGCTTGTCGGGGGTATAGCTGAAGGTGACGCGCTCAAACTCTACGTGTCCGTCCGTCTTGGCCGGCAGTGATGTGGTGGCGGTGTCCGGCTCCTGCTCCTCGGCGTCGAGCAGTTCAAACACCCGCTCGGCCGAGGCAACCCCGGACTGCAGCATGTTGGCCATGCCCGCCATCTGGCTCAGCGGCTGGTTGAACTCGCGGGAGTACTGGATAAACGCCGTCGCATCGCCCAGCGTCATGGAACCGGAGGCCACCCGCAGGCCGCCCACCACGGCGATCCCCACGTAGGAGAGGTAGGAGATGAACTGCATGACCGGCATGATCATTCCGGAGACAAACTGGGCACCGAAGGATGCCTTGTACAGCTCCTCATTCTTCTCGTCGAACTGGGCCAGCGATTCCTTCTCGCGTCCGAATACCCGGACCAGGTCATGCCCGCTGAAGGACTCTTCAATATGGCCGTTGAGCTGCCCGGTGTTCTTCCATTGAGCAGCGAACAGCTTCTGGCTGCGCACGCCGATCAGCCCGGCACCCGCGGCTGACAGCGGCAGGGCTATGAGTGCAATCAACGCCAACTGCCAGGAGACCAGGAACATCATCACGGTGATGCCGATCAGGCTCAGCGCCGACATGATCAGCTGAGCGAATGCCTGCTGCAGCGCCTGCTGGACATTGTCGACGTCGTTGGTCACGCGGGAGAGCAGGTCGCCGCGCTGCCGGGTATCGAAGTAGTTCAACGGCAGCCGGTTCAGCTTGGCTTCGACGTCGCGGCGCAGGTTGTAGACCACGCGCATGACCACCTTGTTCAGGTAGTAGCCCTGCAGCCACATGAACAGGGAGGAGACCAGGTACATAACCAGGACAATGGCGATCAGCCTTCCCAACAGCATGAAGTCGATCCCGGCCCCCGGCGTGAGTTCCATGCCGGAGAGCAAATCGGCGAACTGATCCTCCCCCTCCGCGCGCAGACCCTCAATCACCTGCTCCTGGCTGGCGCCGGCCGGCAGGTCCTGGCTGATGACACCGTTGAAGATCACGTCCATCGCGTTGCCGAGTACGCGCGGCGCAATGACATTGAGCACGACGGCGATCACCACCATCGCGAGCACCACCGCAATGGCTGCCTTCTCCGGTTTCAGCAGCCCGAAGAGCCGCTTGGCGGCAGGCCAGAACTGCTTCGCCTTCTTGGCCGGCGCACCGCCGAACATATCGCCGTCGGCCTCGGTGGGCTGGTATTTCTCCTCAAGGACCTGCGCTTCAGCGTCGGCCGCCGCACCGGGAGTGGGCGCCACTACCGGATCAATGGCCGGGCCGGTATCAGGCTTGGCACCCTTGTTCCTGCTCATGCCACCTCCTCCGCCGTGGTCTGTGATTCAACGATCTCCTGGTAGGTGGGTGAGGTCTCCAGCAATTGCTCATGCGTACCCCGCGCCACTATCTGGCCGTGCTCCATGACCAGGATCTGGTCGGCGTTGATGATCGTGGCGACGCGCTGTGCCACGATGATCACCGTCGAATCCCTGGTTTTGTCCTTCAGCGCCGCACGCAGCCGCGCATCGGTGGCCACGTCCAGCGCGGAGAATGAGTCGTCAAAGAGGTAGACCTTGGGCTTGGCCACCAATGCCCGCGCAATGCAGAGCCGCTGGCGCTGCCCTCCGGAGACGTTGGTGCCGCCCTGCGAAACCGCCGCATTCAGACCGTGCTCCTTGGCTTGGACAAAATCCGCGCCCTGGGCCACTGTGAGCGCTTCCCACAGGTCGTCGTCGTACGCGTCCGGATTCCCGAACCGCAGGTTGTGGGCAATGGTGCCGGAAAACAGGTATGGCCGCTGGGGGACCAGCGCCACACGCTCAGTGATGTCATGGCGCGCCATCTCGGTGACAGGAACGCCGTCGAGCATGACCTGGCCGCCGCCCACGTCGAAAAGCCGGGGCAGCATGGAAATCAGCGTGCTCTTTCCCGAACCGGTACTGCCCACAATTGCGGTGGTCTGCCCGGGCCGGGCGATGAAACTGACATCGTTGAGCACCGGCGCCTCAGCGCCCGGATACGCGAAGGTGACATTGCGGAACTCGACCACGCCGGCCTTATCCGCCGGCTGCTGTGGCTGAACTGGCTCGTGGATGGAGGGTTGGATGTCCAGCACTTCGCTGATGCGCTCGGCACAGACTGCGGCGCGGGGAATCATCATTGCCATGAAGGTGCCCATCATGACCGCCACCAGGATCTGCAACAGGTATTGCAGGAACGCCGTGAGCGCACCGACCTGCATTTCTCCGGCGTCCACCCGCAGCCCGCCGAACCACAGCACCGCGGCTGTCGCCAGGTGCAGGATCATTCCGATGGCCGGGAACATCAGCACAAAGAGCGCACCGACTGCCAGCGACACGTCCGTCAGCTCCCTGTTTGCCTTGCCGAACCGCTGGGCTTCAAACGGTTCGCGGACAAAGGCCCGCACCACGCGGATGCCGGTGATCTGCTCCCGTAGAACGCCGTTGATGTTATCGATCTTCACCTGCATGGTGCGGAACAGCGGCATCAACCGCCAGACCAGGAAGCCAACAACCACAAACAGGGCGGGAACGGACACCCACACCAGCCAGGAGAGCTCCAGGTCCTCGCGCACCGCCATGAAGATTCCGCCGATGCACATGATGGGAGCGGCAACCATGAAGTTCAGCCCCAGCAGCACGAGCATCTGTACCTGCTGCACATCATTGGTGCCGCGGGTAATCAGGCTCGGCGCCCCAAATTCGTTGACCTCCTGCGCCGAGAAGCCGGAGACCTTGTGGAAGACGGACTTGCGCACGTCCCTACCCACCGCCATGGCCGCCTTTGAACCGAAGTAGACCGCCGCGATTGCGGCTGCCACCTGGATCAGGCTCACGCCGAGCATCGTCATCCCGGTATCCCAGATGTACCCGGTATCGCCTTGAGCCACGCCCTCGTCGATGATCTGGGCGTTCAGGCTGGGGAGATACAGTGCGGCAATGGTTGCTGCCAACTGCAGGACCACTACTGCCAGGACCAGACGGGAATAGGGCCGCAGATAGTGGCGGACCAATTTGATCAGCATTGCCGGTTCCTCGAATTGCGGGCTGACAGGAGCTCGGTCCTCTTGAGGGGCAGCCGGATGGGCCGCGGGAAGACCGCACTTCAGCGTATGCCCGGGATTCAGGTCCGTCTATCAGCCGAAAGGAGGATTCTCACCAGCCGGGGTCATCCTGTGATCTCGCGCACAGTCAGGGTTCTGAGTCTCTTGTTGCCTAAGGCCACGGCTAGGATTGGACGCGCAGGCCGTCATTACGGGCGCCATGCAACTCACTATCGTTGGGGAACACCTTGAAGATCATGAAAGTCGCGGCCATCGCCGCTGTCGCCCTCGCTGCCCTCACCGGGTGCGGCGAATCCACCGAGTCGTCCGCCGCCCCCTCAGAGGCCGCGCCCACGCCTGCGAGCTCAACGGCTCCCGCGCAGAACGTCTCCGCTCCCGCCACCAATGACCTCATGAGCGAAGCCACCGCTGATGGCGCAAAGGCGTTCCTTCACCACGTCTTCGAGCTGAAGTCCTACACGCAGCAAACCGGCGACGCCGAGCCGCTGCTGGCCATTCTCGACGGCGCTGATGCTGCGGTGTCCGATGCCGAGGCGTTCAAGGCCATGTACGACGACGGCGGCTGGGTCCTCGGCGGACAGCCGAAGGTCAAGCAGATCATCATCACCACCCCCGCAGAAGAGGTTGTGGAGGGCGCCGAAGTTGAGGCGCTGATCCCAGTCAACCCTGATCCCTACACCTCCTTCAACGAGGCCGGTGAAGTACACGAAACCCGCCCGTTTGACCCAGCAGGCTCCATCTACTCGGCCACCGTCGTCTACGCTGACGGCGCCTGGAAGGCAACCTCTCTGGAGGAAACACCAGACGTGGAACTGCCCGCTGCAGAGTAGCGGCTTTCTGCGTTAGGGCTCCCGTCCGGCTTCGGTGCCGGATGGGAGCTCTTTCGTCTACTCGCTTGCGGGAGCTGCGGTGCGCGCTGACTGTTCTGGGTGCGTGCGTGCGTGCGTGCGTGCGGACCGGATCCTGCACTTTCTGGGCATGAACGACGACGACGGCGCCTCCCAACCCCGGAAACAAGCGGGAGTGTGGTGCACTCGCCCATAGAAACCTGCAGGATTGTGTCCGCGGGTGGTCGAGGCGGAGGGGCTTTCCGGTACCCCTTGTGGCCTTGACTCCACCCGGATTGATGGCTTGCCGGAACGTCGCTGATGTTGCCGTCACCATCCGCCGTAGCTCCGCGAAGCTTGTGTACTGCCGCACTCATGACTGGACCTCAACTGTGGTTGAAGATATAGCGTGTGGGTCATGACGCCTGTAGAGACGAATGGATTACGCCCAGCTTTGGGCCCGGATGATTTCGGGCGTCAGGGATTCGGTGCAATGAGGCTGAGCGATAAATCGGCTGGCCGGCCTGACCGCGATCCCGTAGGCGTGTGAGGCAAGCCTGCGAAGGCTCGGTGTCGACGTGATCGACTTGTATTACCTGCACCATCGAAGCGAGGGCACACCGATCGAGGAAACCGTGGGAGCCATGGCCGAACTGGTCAAACAGGGCAAAGTCCGTGCGATTGGCCTGTCGAACGTGACCGCCGAGGACCTTCACCGCGCCCACGCTGTCCACCCGGTCGCTGCATTGCAGGAGCAGTGGTCGCTGACGGAGCGCAGCATCGAACGGCAATTGCTTCCCGCGGCGGCCGCCCTCGGCGTAGTGGTGGTTGCCCACTCTCCGGCCGGTCACGGACTGCTTCATCGTGTGGGAGCCACAGCCGCGCGGACCGCTGCGTTGGAGGAAGTCGCCGCTGCGCACGAGGCCGCACCGGGGCAAATCGCATTGGCCTGGGTGCATCATCGACAACAGGTACATGGAGTGCCCGTCGTCCCAATCCCCGGGACGGGCAGCGTCACTCACCTTCGGGCGAACGTCGCGGCGGCTGCCCTCCACCTGTCCCATGAAGAACTACTGACGCTTGATTCCTAGGGCGTTGAATTGTGATCAGAATTCAGCGACACGGGATCCACCAGCATTCCCGATGACTCCCGGACCCACCACAGCCCGGTGGTGCGCCTCTCGCCTCGCGCGGAGAAGCGGTAATGGAAGACCCGCGCCCGAAGATACCGTGGCCGGGCGCCGTCGAACGGATCGCTGCGCAGCAGCTTCAGTATCCGCGGATCCGCCTGCAAAAGCTTCACCAGCAGCGGCGTGAACCATCCGCCGTCGGATCCCAACGCGAGAAACCACATCATCCAGTCCAGCCGCAGGTGGTAGGGAGCGTACTGCCGCGGCCGTCGCGAGGGATCACCAGGTTTGCCCTTGAACTCGTACTCGCGCCATTGGGCGCCCGGTCCGGCGTCGTCCATGGTCCCTTCAATGATCACCTCGTAGCGGACGCGGGTCACGCTGCCGAATGCACCATACGCGTTGCACAGATGGAACCGGTTGAAGCTCGCGTTCATCAGCTGCCGCCGTGCGAACAGGTTCCGCAGCGGCTGCCAGCTCAGGTAGGTGACGAGCAGGGCCATGAGAACGACGACGACGGCGAACCACGCCGGTGCGGGTGCGTACGTGACATTGATCGTGACGGCTGTTGCGTAGAAGGAATCCGGCACAGCGGCGAAGGCCAGCACAATGCTGATCCAGTTCAACCAGGCGAAGTTTCCGGAAATGACCAGCCAGAGTTGAGTGACGACGATGATCACCGCGGCTGTACCCGCCACCGGCTGCGGGGCGAAGAGGAAGAACGGCACCACCAGCTGAGCGAAGTGGTTCCCGGCAACCTCCATGCGGTGCAGCGGCTTGGGCAACAGGTGGAAGAACCGGCTGGCCGGGCTGGGCATGGGCTGTGTTTCGTGGTGGTAGTAGAGGGCGGTGAGATCGCGCCAGGACCGGTCGCCGCGGATCTTGATCATCCCGGCACCGAATTCCAGCCGGAACACCAGCCACCGGATCGCCAGCAGCACCAGGAACGGCGGCGCCACCTCGTTGGAGCCCAGGAACGCCACCAGAAACCCGGCCTCCAGGAGCAGGCTTTCCCAGCCGAACCCATAGAAGGCCTGTCCCACGTTCACGATTGAAAGGTACAGGCCCCAGATCATCAGGAACGCGAGCATCGGCAGCCAGGGCGGACCGGACTGCGGCAGCCCGGCGATGAGGATCGCCGAAACCACGGCTCCGGCCCACGCCACAGCCAGGAGCAGCCGGTCGGAATAGTGCCAGCGGAACAGGGTGGGGCCTGCGCGCTTGCCGGCACGCGCAAGGAACCTTGGTGCCGGAAGCAGCCCGTGTTCGCCCAGTAGCGCAGGAAACTGTGCAATGGCAGAGAGGAACCCGATCAGGTAGACCGCTGCGACCCCGCGCTGCAGGATCTGCCGCCCGACTTCGTAGCCTTCAGCGTCGAGCACGTCACTCAACCACTCCATTCCTCAACGATTGTGTGACGCGCCGCGTGCGTCAAGATGGGCAACCCGGATGACGCACGACGGCGGCAGACCCGCCGGTGCGCAATACTGGCTCCATGAATCAGACCAACTCTGTGACACTGCGTTTTCTGGCCGCACCTACGGACCTGGGCCACAGCGGGTCCGTTGACGCCGGCACCGTGCTTGAGTGGGTGGACAAGGCGGCGTATGCCGCAGCTGTTGGGTGGGCGAAGTCCTACTGCGTGACCGCCTATGTGGGCAACATCCACTTCGCTGACCCCGTCAATGTGGGGGACATGGTGGAGGTGGAAGCGACCATCGTCTATACAGGCCGATCATCCCTCCACATCCAGACAACGGTGTCCTCGGGTGATGTCCAGGCCGCAGAAGCCACCATGCGCAGTCAGTGCCTGGTGATCTTTGTGGCGGTGGGACCGGACGGCAAACCTGTGCCCGTGCCGCCGTATGTGCCGTCGTCGCCGGAGGATATCCGGCGACGGGATGAGGCTGAAGCCCGCATCGCGGTGCGTGGGGAGATTGTCGAGGCGATGCGCGGCCAGGAATACACGGCGGAGGGCACCGCGGAACAGGTGACCCTGCGGTTCCTTGCGGCGCCCACGGATGTGAACTGGGGTGGGAAGGTTCATGGCGGCACGGTGATGAACTGGATCGATGAGGCAGCTTATGTATGCGCGTCGCGGTACTGCGGCATGGACACGGTGGCGGTCTTCTCGGGCGGGGTGAGGTTCTACCGGCCGCTGCTTATCGGCGATGTGGTGGAAGTCGACGCCCGGCTGGTCTACACCGGAAACAAGGGCATGCACGTTGCTGTGCATGTGAGGTCCGGCAAGCCGACGGACGGTGAGATGCAGCTGACCACGTACTGTCTGACTGTGATGGTCGCCCGGGACGAGGGCGGAACGGCGGTTCCCGTACCGGCCTGGAACCCACGCTCCGATGAGGACCGGCGGCTTGCAGCCCATGCGCGGAAACTCCTGGAAATCCGGGGCCGGGCACCGGGCAACCGGCTGCCCAATCACCTGCTTGGGTGACTGACCGTCAGGACACTGAGATTCAACGCATATTCGATCATCGCCGGATTTGGCGCAAACGGCGTTTGGCTGCGCCGTTTCGGCCTTCTGGAGCCGATTCTCAAACGAGGTCCCGGCGAATAGTCCTTACCGCCGGGTGAACACCTGAGGAAGGACGACGATCTGTTGGTGCGGGCGGATCCCGAGCGGGTAGGCGAACTGCTTACAGTCAAGGGAGCGCGGCCAGCCGGGATGGGCCGGCAGGAAATTGTTCCCTTGCGGTGGTCAACTGGCGTGCAGATACTGGCCGATCGCTCTGCGGATGGCCTCGGAGACGCTAATGTGTTCTTCCGCTGCACGAAGCAGGAGAGCTCGTTTGAGCTCCGGATCCAGCCGGACAGACTCAACTGAAGAAGCAGCAGTGCCCATCAAGGGCCGGCCGCTCCGTCTGCGCTGGATTTTGCTGGGGTCATAGCCTTGCTCGGCCTCGTCAGCCATCCTCCCCACCAGCTCGTCGGTGATTGGAGTGCCGTCTGCCCTAGTTCCATGTGTGTGCATTTCTATTCTCCTCTCGCCAATAGAGTCCGGTACTTAGCCCTCATGGGCATCGCGTGTATAACGATAGGTCCGCGCGAACCGTCCATCACCACGAGTTCGAGAATTTTCCCAGTTCGGTCCGGACCCAGCACCAAGTATCGGATTGGGTCGTCGTCGACTTCGTCGATAACCAGCGCATTTCGTATTGCGTGCTGGATGTCCTCTGGGTCGACGTCATGCCGCAGCGCCGACGAAAAGACTTCCATCTGTAAATCGTACTACGAAACTCCCTCTCCATCCGAGACCAACTCAACTGGCCTCGGATGCATGATTCCGATGGAATCACGTGTTTGGCTCCCCGATCGTGATCCGGTAACGCCGGACGGCGCTGTGTCCGGTGTCGTACACATCCTCCAGTACGCCGCCCTGGCGCTCAATCGTCCTGGCCGACCAAACGTTGTCCGCCTCGCAGACAACCAGCAGCCCGTCCATGCCGAGCGTGCGGGGCTCCTCGACCATCCGGCCCAGCGCCCACGTGGCAAGTCCGCGACCACGCGCCGACGGCCGGATGCCGTAGCCAACGTGCCCGGCCCGCTGCACGTCGATATTGGACTCGTGTCGCAAAGCGATTCCGCCAAGTACCTGGCCGTCTTCGAGGATCCAGCGGTATGTGCAGCGCACCGGTTCCTCGGTCAGCCGCCCCAACCAGGCCGCAAAGCCGGCTGGGGAGTGGACCTCGTCAGTTGGCAGCAGTCCGAAGCCGTCTTCATGGAGACCTGGACCCCACTCGGCGTGGGCATCGCGCCAGACGGCGTGCAGCCGTTCGGCAGGTGGGATCAGTTCGGGCATACCGCAACTGTATCGATCCGAACGTGTCGCTTCGATGGGCCTACCTGATCAGCTCCGCCCACAGGGCGTTGACGTCGTCGTTCTCGCCTGCCGCTTCCCGCAAAAGCAGGCGGCCGGTCGACTCAAGGTGTCGGCGCATCGCCTCACCGGCGGCGCGACCATCGCCACGTTCGACGGCGGAAACTATCGGCAGGTGCTCCCGGTACACCTCATCGAGTGAGCGGGAATTCTTCATGGTGGAAAGGCCCACCAGCCGGGTTGCGTCGCGCAGGTTCTCGATGATCCGAGTGACGTGGGCGTTGCCGGCGAGATCGAGCAGTAGGCCATGGAGCCGTTGATCGTGCAGCAGAAAAGCTCCCTCATCCCCGGCGACGACCGCCTGCTGCATCGCCTCACGCTCCACCCGCAGTGAATCATGATCCGAGGGTTTCGCCAGCCGGGCAGCCCGGGAAGCCGCCGGAACCTCCAAAGCAATCCGTACGGCCATGATCTCGGCCAGCTCCCGCGCCCCGGGAAGCACCACACGGAAGCCACGATTCCGCTCGATCGCCAGCATGCCGGTCTCGGCCAGCCGCAGCAGAGCCTCCCGGACAGGGCTGCGCGAAACGCCAAGCTCATCGGCCAGCCGGTACACCGAATACAGTTCGCCCGGCACGAAGGTGCCGTTTCGGACGCCGTCCCGGACCGCCTCGATGGTGCGTTCGGTTAGCGAGGGTGGACGCCCCGGGTGGACAACGGATGACATGAGACCAGACTAGCGCTTGGCAGAACATGAATCAGGAGTAACATGTTACTTATGTCGACGACGCTTGCATCACCGCGGTCCCTGGTTTCCGAACTGCAGTCCCGCGGTGTGAGCGATGCCCGCGCCGACGCAACCTCCCGTGCCGCTTACTCCAGCGACGCCTCGCTCTACCGGATTCAGCCCGCCGCCGTCGTCTTTCCCCGGCACCTGGATGAGGTGTTGACCACCCTGGAGGTCTGCCGGGAGCGCGGTGTCCCCTTCACCTCGCGCGGTGCGGGCACCTCCATTGCCGGCAACGCCATTGGCCGCGGGGTGGTGATCGATTTCAGCCGCCACCTGAACAAGGTGCTGGAGTTCGACGCCGAAGGCCGCACCGCCGTCGTCGAACCTGGCGCCGTCCACGCCACCCTGCAGAAGATCGCCTTGGCCAACGGACTGCGGTTTGGTCCCGATCCCTCCACCCATACCCGCTGCACGGTGGGCGGAATGATCGGCAACAACGCGTGCGGCTCGCGCGCCCTGGCCTACGGACGCACCGCGGACAACGTGACCCATCTCGACATCGTCACCGGTTCAGGTACGCGGCTGCACCTCGGGTCGGAGGGCACGCCGTCGTCGTCGGAAACCGACGCCCTGCACTCGCTGGTGAGCGCCGAACTCGGCACCATCCGGACGGAACTGGGCCGGTTTGGCCGCCAGGTCTCCGGCTACTCGCTGGAGCACTTGCTGCCCGAACGCGGGTTCGACCTGCGCCGGATGCTTGTTGGCAGCGAAGGAACGCTCGCCGTCGTGCTCGAAGCGGGAGTCCGGCTGGTTACCGACCTGCCGTATAAGACCATGGTGGTGCTCGGCTTCGAAAACATCGGTGCCGCTGGCGACGCCGTAACCTCCGTGCTGCCGTTCACACCAACCGCGTGCGAAGGCCTGGATTCGCGGATCGTGGAGGTAGTGCGCGCCCGCAAGGGACCCCAGGCCGTGCCCGAGCTGCCCAGCGGGGCCGCTTGGCTTTTCGTAGAGATCTCCGGGGATGACGCCCTCGAGGTCGCGGACCGCGCTGCCTGTGTCAGCCGCATCGACGCAGCAAAGCACTCGCGCATCATCGAGCATCCACGCCAGGCAGCCGCGCTGTGGCGGATCCGCGAGGACGGCGGAGGACTGGCGGGCAGGTCGCCGGCGGGGGCACCCGCGCATGCCGGGTGGGAGGACGCCGCGGTCCCGCCGGAAACACTGGGCGACTACCTCCGTGACTTCGATGACCTCCTGCTTGCCCACAACCTCACCGGCTTTCCATTTGGGCATTTCGGCGACGGCTGCGTGCACGTCCGCCTCGACTTCCCTTTCCAGAACGACGACGGTACGGCCGCCTTTCGTGCGTTCCTCACGGATGCTGCAAAGCTCGTGGCCCGCTACGGCGGTTCGCTGTCCGGCGAGCACGGTGACGGCCGCGCCCGCAGCGAACTGCTGCCGTTCATATACACGCCGGCGGCGATCTCTCTGTTCGGCAAAGTCAAGGGCATCCTGGACCCGGACAACATTCTGAACCCCGGCGTGCTGGTGGACCCGGAACCGCTGGATGCGAACGTCCGGGTTGCGGAGGCAGGCCCGCTGCGCTCGGGCCTGGGATTTGGTTACGTGCACGACGACGGCGACTTCAGCCAGGCACTCCACCGCTGCACCGGGGTGGGCCAGTGCCGCGCCGCGCATAACGATAACCAGACCGTGATGTGCCCGTCCTATATTGCGACGCGGGAGGAAAAGGACTCCACCCGCGGGCGGGCGCGGGTGCTGCAGGAGATGATCAACGGCAGCGTCACCGGGGGAGTCAAGGGTGGCAAACCGAACTGGCGGGCGCCGGAAGTGCACGATGCACTGGACCTCTGCTTGTCCTGCAAGGGCTGCGCCTCTGATTGCCCGACCGGGATCGACATGGCTGCCTACAAGGCTGAGGTGCTGCACCAGAGCTACAAGGGTCGTTTGCGGCCTGCGTCGCACTACTCGCTGGGGTGGTTGCCGCGGTGGGCACGGCTGGCGGCTTTCGCGCCGCGCCTGGTGAACTTTCTCATGGGACTGCCGGGCCTGGGCAGGCTCGGGCTACGCCTGGCCGGCGTGGACCAGCGCCGAACCATTCCAGCCTTCGCTCCGCAGACGTTCCAGGCGTGGTTCAAGGCACGTCCCGTTGCCGTATCGGAAACCCGCCCGCCGGTACTGCTGTGGGCGGATTCTTTCACGAACAGCTTCTCGCCCGAGGTGGGTAAAGCCGCCGTCCGGGTGTTGGAATCAGCCGGATACGAGGTCCGGATACCGGGCGGGCCCGTGTGCTGTGGACTCACGTGGATTTCAACCGGGCAGCTCGATTCTGCCCGGAAGATCCTGCGGTCCACGATCGATGTACTGGGCAAGTCGGTGGAGGAAGGCATCCCGATCGTGGGGCTTGAACCGTCCTGTACGGGCGTGCTCCGTTCGGACGCCGTCGAGCTCTTGGGCCCCAACGCCGCTGGCGCCGTTGCCGGTGCCACGCACACTCTGGCGGAGTTCCTCGCAAAGGCACCCGGCTACACACCACCGTCGCTTGAGGGGACAACCGTCGTCGCGCAGCCGCACTGCCACCATCACGCGGTGATGGGCTGGAGCCCGGACGCGGCACTGCTCGAAGGTGCCGGCGCCACCCTGCAGAAGCTGGGCGGCTGCTGCGGTCTGGCGGGTAACTTCGGCGTGGAACGCGGGCACTACGAGATATCCGTGGCGGTGGCCGAGCAGCAGCTCCTGCCGGCGGTACGCGCGGCGGAGGCCGACGCCGTCGTACTGGCTGACGGTTACTCCTGCCGCACCCAACTTGAGGACCTGAGCGACCGCAAGGGTATCCACCTGGCGCAACTGTTGGATCAGGCGAACCGACTGTAGATGACAGTGGACGCCAGCCTAACTCAGTGGACGGAATCGAGCCGTCGGCCGCTTATCCTGGTGGGTTTGATCCCGAAGAACACGTTGCGCTGTCCGGGAGCCCAGGGTTCGTCGGCGCGGCTGCCCCAGAGGGTCGTGAGAAGTTCTGGATCGGTGATGCGTTCGATCGCGCCGTTGATCAGGATGGTCCACCCGCTGCGCGTTCCCGTGTCCAGGTGGTCCAGCTGGAACGCGGCCGCTCCAGCTGGCCGCGGGCAATCACGCCCTCCTCCGAGGTGCGGAAATATACGCCGCGGTCGTGCACGATGTAGTTCAGCGGGAAGATGGTGACCAGTCCCTCATGCAGGAAGCCGATGCGACCGGTTGTCTGACCTGCCAGCAGTGCCCAGCACTCGTCGGTGCTGAGGGGCTGGGACGCGCGCAACAGCCCCGGCGAATCCCAGAATTCATCCTGATCAAGCGGTGTAGTCATTAGTGCCTGTTCTCTCTAGTGAGTGATTGGATGCGCTACCAGGCCCCTAGCGGCGGATTCCTCGGAGGAAGTACAGGATTGGTCCAAGAAAGTTGACGGCTATGGCAACCGCCCACAGGCTCTTGCGCCCGTTGACCTGTGCCTCCGGCCGGTTGGCCAGATCGGTCCATGCCGTGGCTGCGAGGGATAACTGCACGGACGCCAACGCCAGCACAGCAGTCTGCTGCTTCACCGTCAGGTCCTTCCACCTCCTGAGTCTTGACCTTTTCATCAGGGGATCACCGCCCCGCCTGAACCAGCCGAACTACTGCGCCGGCGACGAGGCCGAGGCCCGCGGCAACCGTTACGCCCAGCGCACCAAAGCCGGCGGCCAGGGCGAGGCCTCCACCGGCCACCACCCCCAGCGCAACATACTGGTCAGGATCAATGAGTTGCGTTTCCATTTCCCCACCGTAGCTTCGCTGATTCGGCGCTGGTAGGGCCTTTAGTCCGCAAACTGACCCTCCTGGTTCCGGACCACTGGGCAGATTGGGGCCTTATAGCACTGGAGCGCCCTGCCCCGAGGCAACAGGGTGGAGATCATGAGCTTGCAGCCGGTCCTTAGTTCTGCCCAACTCTCCACCATCCATGCCTGGTGGCGGGCGGCCAATTATCTCTCAGTCGGGCAGATCTACCTGATGGATAACCCCCTCCTTCGGGAACCGTTGAGGCCTGAACATATCAAGCCCCGGTTGCTGGGACACTGGGGGACCACCCCTGGGCTGAACTTCATCTACGCACACTTGAACAGGGCCATCATGGCGCGTGATCTGGACATGATTTACATCATGGGTCCGGGGCATGGTGGGCCGTCTCCAGTCGCGGCAGCGTGGCTCGAAGGCACTTACAGTGAAACCTACCCGGAGGTTTCCCTGGATGTGACCGGTATGCGTCGCCTGTTCCACCAGTTCTCATTCCCGGGGGGCATCCCTAGCCACGTGGCTCCAGAAACCCCTGGTTCCATCCACGAAGGAGGGGAACTTGGCTACGCCCTGTCCCATGCGTACGGCGCAGCTTTCGACAACCCTGAGCTCACCGTTGCAGCAGTGATTGGCGATGGAGAGGCCGAGACCGGACCTCTCGCGGCAAGCTGGCATTCCAACAAGTTCGTTGACCCCCGCAGAGATGGTGCCGTCCTGCCGATCCTTCACCTCAACGGTTACAAGATCGCCAATCCGACCATCCTGGCACGAATCAGTCACGAGGAGCTGGACGATCTGCTGCGCGGATACGGCCATGCCCCGCACTATGTTGAAGGCTCGGATCCGGATCAGATGCACCAGGACTTCGCCCGCGTACTCGATGCCTGCCTCGACGAGATCCGGGACATTCAGTATCGGGCGCGCGTCGAGGGCCAGGCTGAACGCCCCCGATGGCCCATGATCGTGCTCCGGTCGCCCAAGGGGTGGACCGGCCCCGTTGAAGTTGATGGGGTCAAGGTGGAAGGGACCTGGCGTGCGCATCAGGTGCCCTTCAGCGAAGCGCGGGAGAACACCGAGCACCGGGTGATCCTCGAAAAGTGGATGCGCAGTTACCGTCCGGAGGAGCTGTTCAACGACGACGGTACGCCGGTCGCGAGTATCCGCGGATTGCACCCGGACGGTCCCCGACGGATGAGCGCCAACCCCCACGCTAATGGAGGGATCCTGCTTCAGGACCTGCACATCCCGGATTTCCGGGGCTACGCCGTCCAGATCACCAGTCCAGGGACGGGCGCGGTCGAGGCGACGACGGTGCTCGGTACCCTGCTTCGGGACGTGATGAGCGCAAACATGGAATCTTTCCGGGTCTTTGCCCCAGACGAGAACAATTCCAACCGATTAGGTGCGATCCTCGAGGCTACGGGCCGAGCATGGAACGCCGAAACCGTTCCCGGAGACGATCATCTGGCCCGCGACGGAAGGGTAATGGAGATCCTGTCCGAGCACACGTGTCAGGGGTGGCTCGAAGGCTACCTACTCTCCGGTCGACACGGGTTCTTCTCGTGCTACGAGGCGTTCATCCACGTCGTCGATTCGATGTTCAACCAGCACGCCAAATGGTTGAGCACCACTAACAGCATTCCGTGGCGCCGCCCCGTGGCCTCCCTGAACTACCTGCTGACCTCCCATGTGTGGAGACAGGGCCACAATGGGTTCTCGCACCAGGATCCAGGGTTTATCGACCACGCGGTCAATAAGAAAGCTGATGTTGTCCGCGTGTATCTCCCGCCCGACGCGAACACGCTCCTGTCGGTGGCCGACCACTGCCTGCGCAGCCGCCAGTACGTGAACATCATCGTTGCAGGTAAGCAGCCTCAGCTGCAGTACCTCGATATGGAGTCAGCAATCCAGCACTGCACCAAAGGAATTGGCATCTGGGACTGGGCCAGCTCTGATGCAGAGGAGGAGCCCGACGTCGTCATGGGCTGCGCCGGCGATGTCCCGACGATGGAAACGCTGGCCGCGGTCGAGATCCTACAGACCCACTTCTCGGACCTCCGGATCCGGGTGGTCAATGTGGTGGATCTGATGCGGCTGCAAGACCAGACTGCACACCCCCACGGTCTGTCCGGACCGGAGTTCGACTCGCTGTTCACCTCGGACAAGCCAGTGATCTTCGCCTACCACGGGTATCCGTGGCTCATCCACCGGTTGACCTACCGTCAGACGAATCACGACAACTTCCACGTGCGCGGATACAGGGAAGAAGGCACCACCACGACGCCGTTCGACATGTGCGCGATGAACCAAATCGACCGTTTCAACCTGGCTATCGACGTGATTGACAGGGTCCCTCGCCTGAAGGACATCTCCTCCCACTTCCGTGAGGAGTTGAAGAACAAACTGATCGAGCATCGGCAGTACATCCGAACCGAGGGTGAGGATATGCCCGAGATTCGGGATTGGGAATGGACGCCCAGGCCCTGACTGCTAGTTCCCGGGATGCCGGGAGATCAGAATGTTTCCTTTGGCGTGGTGGAGAATGGCCTGCGCCGTGGAGCCAACAGCGCCAATGAACTTCCCCTGTCCGGTTTCGCCGACCACCACAATCCGCGCCGATGCGGCGGCGTTGAGAATGGTGCCAGGTACCGAGTGGCCGGTTACCAGGGCCGGTTCGATCTCGAGGTCCGGCACTGCGGCCCGTGCCCGGAGGACAGCAGCGGAGAGAATCTGCATGGCTAACACGTCCGAGCCCGGGTACGAGTGATTGCGCCCAAACAGGCGGACATCATCCCGCACGTGCATGATCTTCAGTGGCGCCCGCCATAGTGCCGCCAGCGCGATCGCATCGTCCAGTGCAGTCTCACTCTTTGGCGACCCGTCGACCCCGATCAGCACAGGCCCAGTCGAGGCCTCCTTAGCGCGAACGACCGCCACAGGACAGTGAGCGGTAGTTGCCAGTTTCAGGCTGACCGAACCAACGAGAAGACCCAGGAATCCGCCCAGTCCGCGGCTGCCGACAGTCACCAGATGGGCATCCTGTGACGTCCGGGCGAGGACTTCCGACGGGACCCCAGAGATGAGGCTTGTCTTCACGTCGAGCCCGGGAGCCAATCGATTCGCTTCAATTTCACCTTCGGAAAGGACAGCCTCGGCAGCATGCTTGATTCCGCTGTCCGCGATGCCCTCTACTGGCCCGAGATCATGGGTAAGCAGGGGCCAGATCCACCCAAGCACTACATGCAGCGTGCGCTCCTCCAGCACCGCCTGTGCTGCCGCCCAGCGCAGAGCTAGCCGTGACTGATCCGAGCCGTCATATCCGACGACGATGCTCTCCTTCATGAGGTGCCGGGCTTTCCAGCTGCTGATTCATCGGTCGTCGCGCCGTGGGCGATCAGCACCGGACACTGTGCATGTTCGGCGACAGCGGAGCTGACAGACCCGAGCAGCAGTGCGGCGAACCCGCCATGTCCTCGGCTTCCGACGATAAGCATCTGCGCGCCCTGACTCTCGTCCAGGAGCACTCGTGCCGGCGACCCCTGACGGGTCAAGGCACTGACTGTTGCGGGCGGATAGCCGACGAAAGCCTTTGAAAGTGACTCCGACAGTATGGTCTCGGCAACACTTTTCGGATCCCAGCCGGAAATCGGGAACTCGTAATAGGTGTACGGGACCTGCCACGCTGCCACGGCTCTGATGGTAGTGCCGACAGTGGGAACGAGACGTGCGGCCCACTGCAACGCGAGGATCGAGGACGGCGAACCGTCCACTCCAACGACAATGAATTTTTCCGGGCTGGGGTGGTCATTCATTGAGTTGTCCGTCCGTTGTGAGCGGGGCTTGGCGCGCAGTTGCGCACAGGTCCTTGGTACCCAGCATCCATTGATCGGTTGGAAGCTCACAGGGGCTTTGGTCCCGTATCGCCCCGGCGGCGGTCAAACCTGGGCCATTCCCCTTCCTGTTTCACCCAATCTCCGGTGAAGCAGCCGGATACTGTCCGGATTCTGGGAGGGGTTGGGCGGCCCGGTTTCGGACGACGTGGCTTCGGGCATGTTCGACGGCGGCGTCCAGAGCGGTAAAGAGATGCTTTTGGTGACGCAGGGATTGGAGTACCCCAACTTTGGTGATCAGACGAAGGTGACGGTCCTGGACTCCCTTGACCAGCACTGTGATTCCGCGGCGCTCAAGGGTGTTCACCAGGTCAGCGATGACGCGTGCCCCTGTCGCGTCCAGCGACTGGAGCTGGGACATTCTGATGATTACCACCTCAACATTGCGGATGTCGCTGACCCGCTCCAGCACCCGTTCCGCGGCGGCGAAGAAAAGTGCACCCTCGATCCGGTAGATGGCAATCCGCGAGTCGCCATCCTGGGCCGGGCCGGAGATTTCTTCGCGGTGGACCCCGCCGGACTTTACCAGCGACCGTAGCGCGAAGAAGGCTGCCACCAACACCCCGATGCCCACCGCCTGGATAAGGTCGAATGAGACGGTGACAACTGCTGTCACGATGAGCACTACGGTATCGCCGCGGGTTGAACCGACCACGCTGCGCAGGGTGGAAAAGGAGACCATCCGCACGGCGGTAACCATCAGGACACCAGCTAACGCGGCCAGCGGGATTCCTGAGACAGGGCCGGTGGCCAGATAGACCACGAAGAGGAGGACCAGAGCGTGAGTGATTGCCGCGAGCCTGGTACACCCTCCTGATCGGATGTTCACGGCTGTTCGGGCGATTGCGCCTGTGGCGGGCATGCCGCCGAAGAATCCTGAGGCAACTGAGGCAAGACCCTGGCCAAAGAGTTCCCTGTCTGCATCGTAGGACCCAGTATCGGAGATCGAGGCGGCCACACGTGCGGAGAGCAGTGACTCGATCGCGGCCAGGATGGCGATGGTTGCGGCCGGAGCGGCCAGCACCACGATCAATCCCCAATCCCAGCCCGGCGCTGCTGGGGCGGGTAGGGAATCGGGCAGTGCTCCGATTCTGACGACGGGCATAGCCAGCACCTGAGCCAACACGCTGGCGACGACGATTCCGACGATCGAGCCGGGAATCCTGGAATGGATTCGTGGGGCAACAATCATGATGAGGGCCACAAGGGCGACCAGGCCAACCGCCGCCATGGATTCTGCGGGGGAGGAAGCACCGATGGCCTGGAGAGCGGAGATCGCTGAGTTGCTGCTGGGGCCAGCATCCTCGCCAATGGCGGCTGGCACCTGCTGAAGGAAGATGATGACGGCGATTCCCAGGGTGAATCCCTCGATGACGGGCCATGGCAAGAAGGACACGACCTGCCCGAGCTTCAGCACGCCAGCAGCGATCACCATCAGACCAGCCATAACAGTGACGAGGGCCAGTGCTTCAATTCCATGCGCCGCTATGACCGGCCCCAATACCACGACCATCGCGCCGGTAGGCCCTGAAACCTGAACGTGGGAGCCACCGAAGACCGCCGCGACCAGCCCCGCGACGACTGCGGTGATGAGACCACTCGCCGCTCCTGCCCCCGAGCTGACGCCGAATGCCAGGGCCAGCGGCAATGCGACGATTCCGACGGTGAGGCCTGCAATGAGGTCGCCCCTCCAGGAGCGCGGTACCTGGGAATAGTCCCGGACGGTGGGTAGCAGGGTCCGTAGGGTGGAGAGGACTCTCACTTGGAGCCGTCGCCAGCGGCCGAGTGGCCGGCTGACGCCGAATACTCAAGGTCTTCCTTCGTGGCATGGAGAACGCCCTCGAGGAGCCCCCGGGCAACCGCCAGCAGTTCGGCAACCAGAGGATTGGCAAGCATGTAGAACTGTTGGAGACCCCGCCGCTCCGATTTCACCAGATGATAGCGGCGCAGCACTGACAGGTGCTGTGACAGATGCGAGGCTTCCAATCCGGTAGCTGACAAGAGATCAGACACCGACACTTCGGGTGCGGCAGAGAGTAACTCCAGCACGCGGATACGCACCGGGTGGGCGAGCCCCTTGAAGAGATTCGCCTTCACCTCATAAAGCGGCGCACGAAAATCGGCCATCTTGTAAGTCTCGGGGTGCACGTCCATTGGCATTTCACTCCACTGATTGACTATTTGATCATTCTATCATCCAGATCAATCTTGAGACGAAAGCCCTAGGAGTTCACGGCGCCGGCCGGCTGAACTGGTCGTCCACCGTAGCCATTGAGCCATCGTTCAATCTGAGCGTAGGCATCCTTCCGCGCCGAATCTTCGGACAGGAAAATGTCGTGCATCGCGTGCTTGATCCGCACGATCGTCACGGTTTCTCCGAGGGACAACGCCCGGTGCGCTACGGCGTGGACGTTCAAAGCCACGTCGGCCCGGGTAGCCGACTCGGACCACCGGGGTTCCAGGTAATCTTTGTCCGATAGCATCACCAGCACCGGGCAATCGATGTCCAAACCGTCAGCAACCGCCGCTTGTGTCTGGAAGATTGCGTTGAGGAATGCGGGGGTGACGGGAAAACCGCGCGCCGGGCGCCATCGGGCGTTGTAGGTCCAGGCTCCCTCGAAGGAAGCAGATACAGCGCGCGAATAGATGCCTGGGTCGATGACTGGCAGCGGTGCCAACGGATTGAACCGTGCACGTAATTGAACAAGCGGCGCGATGGCCCGGCGCCCGAGCTCAGCACCTTGGAATTCCAGCCAGGGACTGTTCAACACGAGTGCCGACGCGACTCCCGGGTGTCTGTGGGCCCACCAGCTCAGGGTGAGGCCGCCCGCAGAATGTCCCATCAGGATCAATGGGCGGTCAGTTCCGCGTTGAGGGCCGGAGCCCGGGCCTGTCCCCGACTCGGCATCAATTACGCCGAGCGCCGCCATGATGTCGTCGTCGTACTCCGCAAGGTCACCCACCAAACCGGGGGATTGGTCGGTGCGCAGGCTTCGGCCGTAGCAGTGCAGGTCGACGGCGTAGAACCGCGCGCCGTGGCGGTGCCAGAATCGGGCAAGCTTGGCCTGAAAAAAGTAGTCCGACCAGCCATGGACGTACAGGACGTCTGCACCGTCCGCGGCCATGTCCCGGACGGGCTCTGTTTTCGGCCGGTACCGCACTAGGGTAGCTGGCCCGGCATCAGTAAGGGGAAGAGTCAGCTGCTCAAAGTCCTTGCCCAAACCATCAGGCGTCCAGTGTTCGTCCATCACGGCACACCCTATCGTGGTGCGGGACCAAAGACCCTTACGCCTGGGTGCACCGCGGGTAAGACTGGGATGGCTGCTGCAATACTGTCGCGCTCACTGGGAAGGCAACTCCATGACGTCTGCACCGCTGCGAGACACTACTTCATTGCCGTCCAGCTATCGGACGCATCGTAGCGTCGATTTCAAGAAGGACCGAAAGTTCGCCACCACCATCCAACTGGTTTTTATGCTGGTTGTTCTGGGCGCCGTGGCAGCCGCTTTCCTCCTGGAACTGCCTCTGGGAACGACCTGGACTCCCGCCTTCACTATCCCAATCACGCTGGGTGCTTGCCTCGCCTACATGGCGATTCACGAAGCAACGCACGGCGTCGTCCTGCAAGCGGTGACGAAAGTGAAGCCCACCTACGCCTTTCGATTTCCGTTTCTGACCACCGGCAACCGCGCTTATCTCACTCGCCAGAATGCAGTGGCTGTCGCCGTCGCGCCAGCCATTATCTGGGGAATAGTGCTCATCGCAGCGCAGCTCACAGTTCCGCAGGACTATCTGTTGAGCGCCTACATTCTCCTGACTCTGAACTTTGCTGGTTCGGCCGGCGACTACGTCGAGGTGGCCGTCCTGCTCCGGCAGCCACAGGATGCGTTGGTTAAGGATGATGGGAATCAAATTCATGTGTTCGTGCCGAAGATTTCCCGTGCTGCGAGATGATGCCAGTGGGGATAGCGCGTCGCTCGCTGCGAGGCCGCTCCCATCGACCGCGCACAACCGTTTCTACCTGCAGCTCTGCCTCGATTGACGTCCCGCATCCCGGGGAGCGGGATAGGAGAGCTGGGGCAGACGACTATCCGCGCCGCTGATGGACCCGACCGGATCGGGCTATCCGCCGCCGACGTTGCAGTGCGCGTCAAAGGCGGCTTGACCAACGATGCTCCCGATCAATCCAGCCGCAGCCTGTGGGAGATCTTCAGGGCCAACGTTTTCACCCTGTTCAACGCCATCGTCGCCGGAAGCTTCGTGCTGCTTCTTATCCTCGGTCAATGGCGGGATGCGCTCTTCGGCTTCGCCGCCGTCGGGAACGCGCTAATCGGGGTGGTGCAGGAGTACAGGGCCAAGAAATCCCTTGACCGCCTCGCTGTCCTCAATGCTCCGCGATCCCGGGTGCTCCGGGACGGGGTTGTTCAGGATGTTGATGTTCAGGAAGTCGTCAAAGATGATGTGTTGGTGCTTCGCGCTGGAGATCAAGTCACGGCCGATGCGGTGGTGGTGCAGGCAAGTGGCCTAGAAGTCGATGAATCGTTACTCACCGGGGAATCGGAACCTGTCGGGAAGGACGTCGGCGCCGAAGTGTTGTCCGGTTCCAGCGTGGTTAGCGGACAAGGCAGGGCGGTAGTCACCCGGGTCGGTGCTGAGTCTTTCGCAAGCAAACTGACGGCGGAAGCCAAACGCTTCTCACTGGTCCATTCTGAGATTCGTCAGGGTCTCAATCAGGTGCTGCGGTGGATTACCCTGGCACTGCTGCCCGTGATGGCCATTGTCATCAATGGACAGATGCAAAGCCAGGGAGGGTGGCAGGTTGCCATCACAACAGGAACCTGGCGAATCGGAGCAGTGGGCGCCGTCGCGAGCGTCATCGCCATGATTCCGTTGGGCCTGGTGCTGATGACGAGTGTTGCCTTTGCTGTCGGCGCCGTCCGGCTGGCACGCCAAAAAGTGCTCATCCAGGAGCTTGCCGCGGTGGAGGGGCTCGCCCGGGTGGACATGCTGTGCCTGGACAAGACCGGAACACTGACCGTAGGCAAGATCGTGTTCGACGCGGTCCATGACACGGGCAACACCCCGCCGGCCGGATGGAAGCAGGCTCTCGGCTGGTTTGGCGCTGACCCGAACGCCAACGCCACGGCGCGCTGCCTATCCGCGGACTTCCGCGACGAAGGTTCGCTTCGACCGCTCTCCTCAGTCCCGTTTTCCTCCGCCAGGAAGTGGAGCGCTGTGAGCTTCTCTGACGGCACGCCGGCTGCCGGGACGTGGCTACTGGGTGCCCCCGAGATGGTACTTGACCCAAAGCAACCCGACGCCGGCCGGGCACTTGAGACGGCTGCCGTTCTTGCCGCCTCTGGGTTACGCACGCTGGTTCTGGCACACGCCCCCGGCGCATTGCTCATCAGGGACGACGTCGAAGTGGAGCTTCCGACTGATCACGCTCCAGCGGTTCTGCTCACTTTTCAGGAAAAGGTACGCCCCGACGCAGCGCAGACCCTGTCCTACTTCAAGGAACAGGGCGTGGAGGTGAAGATTATCTCCGGGGACGATCCGCGGACCGTTGCAGCAGTAGCCAGGAAGGTCGGTGTGACAACCGATGGCGGGTTCGATGCCCGCCAGCTCCCCGACGATCAAGAAGAGATGGCTGAAGTGATGGACCGCCATACGGTATTTGGTCGGGTTACACCGGCCCAGAAGAAGGATATGGTCCGGGCGCTGCAACGACGAGGGCATGTGGTGGCCATGACCGGTGACGGAGTTAACGATGCTTTGGCGCTTAAGGAGGCGGATATCGGGATTGCCATGGACTCGGCAGCGGCAGCGACAAAGGCGGTATCCAGGCTCGTGCTGCTCGATGGGCGATTCGACAGGCTTCCGGGCGTCGTGGCCGAGGGGCGTCGGGTGATCGCCAATATCGAGCGGGTTTCCATGCTGTTTCTGGCCAAAACCGCCTACGCGGTGATCATTTCGATAACCTTTGGCGCACTGCTCTGGGACTTTCCGTTCCTGCCGCGCCAGTTGTCGGCTACTGATGGCATCACCATCGGGATACCCGCATTCTTCCTGGCGCTGATGCCCAACGCTCGACGTTATCGAAGCGGATTCCTGAAACGCTCATTGTCATTCGCCGTGCCCGCCGGGCTCATCATCGCGCTCGCCGTGCTCACCATCAACACCTATTCGCTGTGGGAGGGATCGAGCACTATCGCCGAGCGACGGACAGCTTCAGCTCTCGTCCTGGCCCTCATCGCCCTGTGGGTACTGGTGGTGCTATCCCGCCCGCTGAACCGCTGGCGGGTGTTGATCATTGCCGGTATGTGGGCCGCCCTCGGGTTCGTGCTGGTGGTGCCACCCCTCAGGGATTTCTTTGACTTCACAATGCCCGGGTGGAACCACCTGGCCGCCTCCGCGGTGGTAGCGCTCGCTGGCGCCGTCGCGGTGGAAGTACTGTTCCGATACCACCGTCAGCGTCTTAACCCGGACGCACTTGAGCATGGGTCTGTGTCATGAGCGTTCACCATAAAACCTGGCACGAGAAGCACAAAGCCTCATTGACCTCCGGCCAACGCGCAGCCGATGTCCTGCGGAATGGGATGGGAAGCTGGCCCTTCGTGGGAGGCTTTATCGGTTTCATGCTGATCTGGGCTGGAATCAATACCTGGGCTCTTGCCGCCGAAGCCTGGGACCCGTACCCGTACATCCTCCTGAACCTTCTGCTCTCGATGCTGGCAGGGCTCCAGGGCGCCATTCTCCTCATTGCCGCGAAAAGACAAGACGCCATCTCTGCTGCCATGGCCCAGCACGACTTTGATACCAATCTCAAGTCGAAGGAAGAGATTGAGATGCTGATGGCCATCAATGCTCAACAGCTGGAAATTCTCCAGGAGCTCAGGGCCGTAGCCACTAGTGAGGCTAACGAATCCACTGACCGAGCGGTTACCCGAGAGCGCCGGGACACGGCATCCGCGACGGAAGGGGTCCAAAGCGCCGCGGAAGGGGTCCAAAGACCCTAACGCCAAACCACACCGGCAGGCGACACTGGGGTAGCTGCTGCAATCCTGCCGCACTGACTCGGGAGGCATCTCATGGAAGAATCCAACTCGCCCCGGATCGTTGTGGGTGTTGACGGTTCCGAACAATCAATTGCTGCACTGCGGTTCGCCCGGAAGCTCGCACCGCCCTTCGGAGCGGTGATCCAGGCCATCAGTACCTGGGACTACCCACCGGAATACGCCGGGTATGTGCCGATCGAGAGCGACAACTTCGACGAGATCACCCAGAAGCGGCTGGATACGGCAGTGCAGGCGGCCTATGGCGAGGACCCCCCTGAAGGTCTGGAGAAGCTGGTGGTCTTTTCCCACCCGTCAAAGGGGCTGGTCAAGGCCGCTGAGGGAGCGGTCATGCTGGTGCTGGGACGACGGGGACACGGGAGTTTCCGGGGACTGCTGATGGGGTCAGTCAGCGGCGCGTGCGTAGCGCATGCCAAATGCCCAGTCCTTGTGGTTGAGGGACCGGCCGGGGAACCGGCGGAGGAGCATTCGTGAGGGCACTGCAGTACCGCACTGTTGGTGCCGCACCCGAACTTGTAGACGTACCAGTGCCCGTGTCGGGTCCAGGTGAGGTCCTGCTGCGTGTCACAGCGGCCGGAGCGTGTCACTCGGACCAGTTCATCATGGATCTCCCCGAGGATCAGTACATCTATGGGCTGCCCCTCACACTGGGTCACGAGGGAGCTGGCACCGTCGAGTCGTGGGGTGCGGGGGTGTCCGGGCTTCAGGTTGGCGACGCGATGCTGGTTTACGGGCCCTGGGGTTGTGGGCGCTGTTACACCTGCGCCCAGGGCAAGGAAAACTACTGTGAGGTGGCCGCGACGCAGGGCATCAAACCTCCCGGACTCGGGGCCCCTGGGGCGATGGCGGAGTATCTCATTGTTGATGACCCCCGTCATCTGGTGCCACTGGGTGACCTCGATCCGGTTGCCAGTGTGTCGCTGACCGACGCCGGGTTGACCCCCTATCACGCCATCAAGCAGAGCCTGGCGAAACTGGTACCGGGCTCGACGGCGGTGGTCATCGGTGTGGGCGGTCTCGGTCATGTCGGTGTACAGATTCTCCGTGCATTGAGCGCCACGACGATCGTCGCCGTCGACACGTCAGAGCAAAAATTGGCTCTCGCCCTCGACGTCGGCGCGGACCATGCGCTGCCTCCCGGGGAGGACGCCGAAGTGCAGATCCGTGACCTGACCGGTGGCAAGGGTGCCGTCGCCGTCTTCGACTTTGTCGGTGCCCCAGTGACGACCAGTTTTGCCTCACGGGTAGTGGGTATTGGTGGGGACATCGCCATCGTCGGCGTCGGCGTCGGCACTGTCGACGTCGGATTCTTTTCCACGCCGTGGGACGCCGAGGCCCGGGCCCCCTACTGGGGGTCCAGGTCAGAGCTGATGGAAGTAGTGGAGTTGGCGCGCTCAGGGAAAATTCACGTTGAAGTCGAGGAGTTCCCGCTGTCTGAGGCGCCCGCGGCATATGAGCGACTGCGTGCCGGTACCCTTCGTGGACGCGCTGTCATCGTCCCGGATGCCCACAAGGCGCCACTGTAATGGAAACCCTGACCTCTCTGTTGACTCCGGATCGACCCATCGTTGTCGCTTTCCGAGATGACGTGACCGGGCCCTTGTTGCTGAGGTGGGCTGCAGAGCGCAGCCAACTCACCGGCCAACCCATCCTCCTGCTGCATGCGCTTCCCGATCCGTCGCTGATGCCGCCAGTGGCTGCAGGAGGGAAGCCGTATGGAAGCCTCATCGCTGAGGCCAGGCAAGCTATGGATGACGAGTCCCGGCGAGTGTGTAATGACCACCCGGGCACCCACGTCACAGCTAACGTTCACTGCGGCGATGTAGTCGACGCACTGTTGGGCTTTTCCGACGACGCGGCATTGATTGTCGTCGGTGCTGATCGGGTGGACGACAAAACAGGTGAGTACCTGGGTTCGGTTGGCCAGCAGGTTGCCCTCGGCAGCTTCTCTCCGGTGGTCGTCATCCCCAGGGAAGCGGGCGCTGGTCCCCACACCACCGCCCGAAGCGTTGTCGTGGGGGTAGACGGCTCGGCGGAGTCCCTCAGCGCGCTTCGGGTGGCTGTCGACGAAGCCGACAGGTCAGAACTGCCCTTGACGGTTGTCACATCTTCAAGCAACCAGCCAGCCAGTGAGGACTCAGCGGCCTCGGCGCTTGCCGGTTTGCTGGCCGACCTCCAGGCTGACTATCCCGACGTGGCGGTGTCCCGAGTGATTGACACCCTACGCAGTCCCGATCAATCGCTGGCGTTCCACGCTGCCAGCGCCAGTCTGCTAGTGATTGGCCGGCACGGTCGCGGGGCGAGGCCCGGAATACTCCTCGGCTCAGTGACCCATACGCTTTTGCTGACTCCGCCGTGCCCCACCATGGTGGTCACTCGTCGCTCGCTACCGGGACCCCCTGCTGTGGAGGCGCTGGTACAACATCGAAGCTTCGGCCAGTGATGCTGGTAGGAACAATCCTCATGAATCGGTCCTTGCGTCCGGGCTCCCAAGGGTGGAGCGGAAGGTGGATGGTTGACATGAGCTCAGCCGTGCGTTGAATAGTTGATGCGTGCCCTTTGACCACCACGCTCCAGGCCTGAGAGCCGTCATCCATCAAGCCGTCGGCCTCGAAGGCTATCGGTGCCCCCTCCGCTTCCCGCTGCTTCGATCCCTCAGCAGTTCGGAAGACCAGTGTCCCGTGGTCCACCTGAGCGTTGATCGGGAAAATTTCCGGATGCCCGTCGACGCACAGGGCTAAGCGTCCGTAGGCCGAATCCCGCAGGAGTTCCCAGCAGGTGTGGGCCGGCAGAAAGGATGTTGGTGTAGTCTCGGAGTCCATAGCCCGACAGTATGGTTGGACGCCTCGCTCTGCTAGGGCCGGAAGACCTTATTCGCCGGGTTAGTTAACGCAGGCGCCTTCACATTCAGCACGTTGACGGATTGAAGGTTCGGGGTTCACACTGGAGCCGCACAATGAGCGCCGAACGAACCACCCGGGTTGCTGGCCCCGACGGGGGGACTGAATCCATAAGCTCGATGGTCCACGGCGGCGTAGACCACCTTCTGGCCGGATTTGCGGCGCTGGCCGAGAACCAGGGTTTGCAGACAGTCCTTGAGCGGGTAGTGGCGGCGTCCTGCCGGCTGGTCGATGCGAAGTTCGCCGCTCTTGGCGTCATCGGGCCGGACGGCGTCTTGAGCCACTTCATTACAGTGGGACTGAATGAGCACCAGACCGCTCAGATCGGGGCGTTACCGGTAGGGCACGGGGTGCTCGGTTTGCTGATCAGGGAGCCAAGGCCGCTTCGCCTCAAGGACCTACGCCAACACCCGGCAGCGTTTGGCTTCCCGGCGGGTCATCCACAGATGACGTCATTTCTTGGCGTACCAATCAGGGTGCGCGACACAGTCTTCGGCAATCTGTACCTCACCGAAAAAAACGCCCGCGGTGATTTCAGCGAGTCCGACGAGGAACTTACTGTCGCGCTTGCGGCCGCGGCAGGGGTAGCCATCGAGAACATGCGGCTCTTCGAAGCCGAGACCCGCCGGTCCCAGTGGCTAGAGCGTGGTCAGGAAGCAGTTCGGGCGCTATTGAATAGTTCACCGGACCGGAGTCTGAGCGACGTCGAGCTCGTAGCAGAACACGCGAAGGCAGCGTCCGGTGCAGCACTTGTGCTGATCCTCACCCGTCTGTCCCCCAACAAATCACTGTACTGCGAGGTGGCGCTCGGACTGCACAGCGACGAGCTTCGTGGCAGGCTCGTAGGTGACGGTTCTGCCCTGCACGATGGGATGGGTCCTTTTGGCGATCCCACAGTGCTCACGGGTCAGCACCTGGGCAGCGTGCTGCCGAGTTCAGAGACCGAAGCATTCGAAGCAGCGATGTACACACGAATCACCGATAGAGGCAACCAATCCCGGTTCCTGATCATCGTTCGTACCCGGGACGATCCGCCGTTTTCGCCGGTGGATCAACGAATGGCAGCGGCATTCGCCTCCCAGATCTCGTCCGCCCTTGAACTGACCCAGATGCAGATCCAACGCGAACAGGATGCTGTGTTCGGGGATCGAGACCGGATTGCCCGCGACCTGCATGATCTGGTCATCCAGCGCGTGTTTGCGGCAGGGCTGAGTATCCAGAGTCTGCGCAAACATGTGGTGGGGGAGGAACCCCTGGCACGGATCGCATCTGTGACCACTGAGCTTGATGCCACGATCGGGGAGTTGCGGAACACAATCTACTCACTGCAACCGGTGACGAAGGGCGAAGCTGCGCTGAGTTCACGGATTCTCGCGCTGGTCCGCCATGCCCTCGAGGGGTCACCGGTTGAACCGGTGATTCACTTTTCAGGTCCGCTGGATATAGCGGTCCGGGAGGCCACCGCCACCCAGGTGGAAGCGATCCTCCGTGAAGCCCTCTCCAATGCGCTCCAGCACGCTCACGCGACCACCATCGAGGTGTCCCTGTCCGTGGGAAAACAGTGCCTGAACTTGCGGATCAAAGACAATGGCGGCGGGTTTGCGCAGGGTGGTCGTCGCAGCGGATTAGGAAACATGCAGCAGCGGGCTGCGGGTCTGGGGGGAACAGTCGAGATCGCCTCGCCGCTTGGACAGGGTACGTCGATAGCGGTGGCACTCCCGCTCAGCTGATGCACGTGTCCAGATTGTCACCGAAGGGACTAGCTGGGTACTGAGCTGGGCCCTTTCGGTGGGCCGGAGATATACACGGCGGCCTGCGTACGGCGTTGGAATCCCAACTTCGCCAAGACCGATGACACATAGTTTTTGATGGTTTTTTCTGCCAGAAACAGCTCGACGCCGATCTCCCGATTGGTCATGCCTGCCCCGATCAGAGCAAGGACCCTTTTCTCCTGGACTGTTAGCCCGATGAGACGCGGATCCTCGGGCTGTACGGCAGTGAAACCTGCGACGACCCGTGCCTTGACCTCTTCATCGAATAGGGATTCGCCCCTGGCAGCCCGGCGCACTTTGTCCAGCAGATCTGAGCCGACAATTTCCTTCAGGATGTAGCCAGCGGCGCCGGCGAGAATAGCACCCCGGACGGCGTCGTCGTCGTCGTAGCTTGTCAGGATCACACACTGCAACGATGGATCCACCGAGCGCACGTCACGGCACACTTCTATGCCGTTCCCATCGGCAAGTCGAGCATCCAGGATCGTCACATCCGGTGCTAGGGCCGGGATATGACGGACGGCTTCTACAGCTGATCCGGTTTCGCCGATCACCTCGAATCCCTCCCCTTCAAGGAGGTCCCGGAGTCCACGCCGGACCAGCTCGTGATCATCCAGCAGGAAGACTGTTACCGGTCCGCCGGGCTGTGACGTTTCCTGACTCATCATCGCCTTTCATTGTCCGCTCGTTGTCCTATCATCTGTGATGACACACGGGACTGGCAGTGCCATAGGACCTGATCATGTGTTGAGGCGTGGAATTATTCGACTGGCAACCGGCTTGGCGTACAGAGAACAGTTCAATATTTAACTGGAATGGCCATTGCCATCCGAGTTGCCAGGCCAAGGAGATCACCCATGAGTCAGTTCGAACTAAACCAGCTCCCCGATGTCCAGGCTAGCGGCACCGCCCTGGTAGTCGGTGCCTCAGGAATCGCGGGGTCCGCCCTGGTCAACAAGCTCGCCGGCGAGGGGTGGCAGATGCTCGCCATGTCACGCAGCGAAGGGGTGCCGAAGACCAACGTGCGGTACGTTCCTGCCGACCTGTCCTCGCCCCAGTCTCCGATAGACGCACTGGCTAGCGAAACGCCGACCCACGTGTTCTTCACCGCCTGGGCGCGTCAGGACACCGAACGAGCGAACATCCGGGTGAACGCCGCCATGCTGCGCAACTTGCTGGAGGCGTTGGCCGGCAAGCCGGTTGCCCACGTGGCGTTGATGACCGGTCTGAAGCACTACCTCGGGCCTTTCGAAGCCTACGGCGAGGGGGATATGCCTGACACACCGTTCCACGAAGAGGAGCCACGGCTGCCGGTCAACAACTTCTACTACGCGCAGGAGGACGAGCTGTGGGCCGCAGCCGCGGCGCAGGATTTCACTTGGTCGGTGCATCGCGCTCACACGGTGATCGGTCATGCAGTGGGGAACGCAATGAATATGGGACTGACCCTTGCTGCCTATGCCGCACTATGCAAAGAGTCCGGGAGCCCCCTTCATCTTCCCCGGGTCTGAAACCCAGTGGAACTCGCTGACCGATATGACCGACGCCGGTCTGCTCGCAGACCATATGGTGTGGGCTTCGACGTCGCCCGCCGGAGCTAATGAGGCATTCAATGTGGTCAACGGGGACGTTTTCCGCTGGCGTTGGATGTGGCAGCACCTTGCAGCGTACTTCGGGGTTGCCCCTGAGGGATTCAAGGGTGAGCCACGTCCGCTTGAGGTTCAGATGGCGGGAGCCGAGGCACGGTGGGAGCAGCTTGTTGAGGCACACGCCCTCGCCGAGCCCCGGCTGGACCGGGTGGCTTCCTGGTGGCACACCGACGGCGACCTTGGCCGGAACCTTGAGGTGGTCGCTGATATGAGCAAGAGCCGGGTCGCCGGGTTCACCGGCTATCGCCGCACCCTCGACGCTTTCACCGACCTCTTCGAACGCTACCGCACCGACAAGCTCATTCCCTGAGCTAGCGGCTGGCGGCGTCCTCGAGGTGCACGGAGAGTGCGGTTGGATGTGCCCATCCGTCGATCGGCCTCTGCGATGCCGGCACCGCTGATCCCATAACGGAAGACCTCGGTGTGGCGGCGGGCCAAATCGGCGTACTCTTCGCCGTCGGCCGGGACATACCCAAAAGTTGCAGCACCGTTCAGCGCTGGCTCTGGTGATCCGCGACTGATGCCCAGCTGGAGCCGGCCGCTGCTGATCAACCTATTCGCTTCGTAGCCGTCTCAACTATGTGCTGGCTGGTCGCATTCCCTACTGCGGCCGGACTCTCAGCCACACGTAGTCCCGGGGCGACAGTGTGATACCCCGGTCAAGGCGTAGTGCTGCGTCGTCCAGGATATTGACGACGTCGGGCGCAAACCCGCTCAGTGTCAGCGATTCCACCGTCTGGGGCATGTCGCTGAAGTTGGCCAGCACCAGGATAGTTGAATTCGCGCCGGGCCGCTGGTATCCCAGCACGCAGCGGTTGCTGGTGGCGAAGTCGATCAGCCGCGTTCCGGCCAGCTCAGGGGAAGCGGCGCGGACCCGGATCATCCGGCGCAGGCCAGCATAGATGGTGCCCGCCGAGGTAGAAGCGTCGTGGCGCTGCGCGTATCGGTCCGCGGGGAAACGCGGTCGGTGCACCCAGCGGCTGTCGGCGGAGTGGCCATCCTCAAACATGTACTGGTTGTCGTTGAGCTGACCCACCTCATCACCCAGGTACAGGAGGGGGACGCCGCCGGTGCTGAAGATGATCGAGTGCGCCAACAGGATGCGCTCGACGGCGGGGACCTCATCATGTTCCAGCCCGCAGAGTGATGCAGTAGTCCCGGAAATCCGGCAGTCGCCGGTGCGTGGGTTGTCCTGGAACGGGACGCCGCGGGCAAAGCTGCCGGGAAACCGGTTGACGTAGAACGAGTTAAGGAACTTCCGGTGATCGAAGCCGTTGACGCTCAACTCAGTGGCGTCCTCGTCAGCGAAGGTCCAGCCGATGTCGTCATGGCTGCGCACATAGTTCACCCACGTGGTGCCGGCCGGGATGGTGTGGCGGCGCTGAAGCGCCTGGGCCAGCAGCGACGCATCCCGCGTTGCCAGCGCGTCCCAGATCAACGCCATCTGTAGCGGGTTGTAGGAGAGCTGGCATTCGCCCGGATCAATGTAGCGGGCCACCTCGTCGGGGTGCACAATGGCTTCGGATTTGAACAGAAGCGACGGCGCGGCGAGTCGGCAGACCGCGTTGAACGCCTGCAGGAGCGTGTGTGCCTCGGGGAGGTTCTCGCTGGTGGTGCCGAGCTGTTTCCAGATGAACGCGACGGCGTCCATTCGCAGGATATCGATCCCCTGGTTGGCGAGGAAAAGCATTTCGCGGGCCATCGCCCGGAAGACCGCCGGGTTGGAGTAGTTAAGGTCCCATTGGAAGCTGTGGAAGGTGGCCCACACCCACCGCCCGTCTGCGGTGGGGACGAATGACCCAGGATGATCGTCGGGGAAAATCTCGCGGACGTGCTGCTCGAAGGCGTCCGGCATGGTGCGGTCGGGGAAGATCCAGTAATAGTCGGAGTATTCGGGGTCTCCCGCCGCGGCCTTGCGGGCCCACTGGTGCTCATCCGAGGTGTGGTTGAAGATGAAGTCGACCACCAGGGAAATGCCATTGGCGCGCAGGTCAGCTGCGAGAGCGCGCAACTGCTCCATCGAGCCGAGCGCAGGGTTCACCTCGCGGTAGCTGGAGACGGCGTACCCGCCGTCGGAATGCGGCTC
>NZ_KI915026.1:35556-40424 GCF_000520595.1 Arthrobacter sp. H5 | reverse complement strand
CTCGGGGGCCAGGAAGAGCGGCATCAGGTGCAGGTAGGTGAGGCCCAGTTCCTTGAAGTAGGGGATCTTCGCGTGAACGCCGTCAAGGTTACCGGCGTAGCGGTCCACGTAGCAGACCCCGCCCAGCATGGAATTGGAGAGGAACCAGCCGCCGTTCGCCTCTTTGGCTGCGTCAACGGCCTTGAGGTCGGTGGGGCGTTCCTGCCACGAGCCGGCCGCTTCGAGGACTAGGTGGGTGAGCTGGTCCAGCCAGTCGTTCTGCGGGCCATAGAGGGAATGGAACAGGCGGCACAGCTCGGGGAAATGCTCATCGAACCGGCGCAGGAAGGCGGTGCTGTCGTCGTCGATTGCCTGCTTCGGCTGGGCGGCGAGGGCCGCGAGTACGTGCTGCCGGGCCTGCTGGTCAACGTGCTCGTCCATGTAGAAGCGTCCCTTTCGTGAATTCTTGTCCTACTGCTCCATCCTTTCACTCTTCGAAACGTGAGCAGGTCCGCCGTCGTTTTCCTCCTAAGGGGAGCGACGGCGGACCCAGCAATGGGGTTAGATGATGCTTCGGCCAGCCTTCCGGGATTCAGCCCAGTACTTCAGGAAGCCTCGGCAGACGGTCCACAGGACGCCTGCAACGATGACGAGCCAGATCAGCACGTACACGGTAAGAAGAATGGTTTCCATGGTGATCTCCTACTTTCGGGCGGACAGCGTGGAGCCGTCCAGGTCGTCGTCGGGGGTCTCGCTGTCAGGGCTGGCCTGGCCGTCGTCGGCCACTGGGTCATAATCGCCGATGCGCTGTTTGATCAGGGCAAAGTCGAAGCTCTGTTTGCTCCTGACTGACATCAGGTAGCAAATGATCGTGCTCTCACGGCGTAGGCCACCAGGGAGCCGGTGAGGACCGTGTAGTCGTGCAGAAACCCGATGACAAACGGTGCCGAGGCGACAGCTGCCAGGGCGCCGACAATTTTTGCCGGTTTCAGGCCGAAGAAGCCAAACACCATCAGACCCAGGACAGTGCCGATCCCGGCGGCCGACAGGATGTCGAAGACGACGCCGGTGGCACCGTCCATCGAGAACCAGGAGAACCTGACAGGGATAAAGACGGCCAGCGCCACGATCACCGAGGTGGTGAAAGCCTTGTTGGTCACCTTGTTCCAGTAGAAGCTCGCGATGACAAGGAACACCAGGGCGCCCCAGAGGGCTCCCACGAAGACCAGTAGGTCGAGGATGTCCATTTGTTGGCTGGCGATGATCAGAGCCGCAGCGGTGGCCGCGATCATGGTGATCCTGCCGACCAGAAGCATGGTTGTTGGGTTGGCCTTCTTCGCGATGTTCTTGCCGTACACGTCGGCCATCATGATTGAGGACAGTGCTGACAGGTCCGAATCGGCGGTCGAGGAGAGAGCGCCGAGAATCATGACGAAGAACAGGCAAAGCAGCACCGGCCCGAGGTAGGTCGAAGCCATCTGAGGGATCAGGTTGTTGACGTCGCCGCCAACAGGGCTGACGCCCAGGTACAGGGCCATCACGCCGACCATGCCGATCCCGATCACGGTGGCGCCGTAGCCGACAGTCGCTGTGATGAAGGTCTTCTTGATCAGGTCCTCGCGGACGGCAAAGAGTCGCTGCGCAATGGTCTGGTTGCCGATGGCGTAGGCCAGGACCGCTGCGATATACGGTGCGCCCTGGTTCAGGAACGCGTCGCTGGAGAAGAAGTTTGACTGCTGCGGGGTGAGGTTACTGGCGCCCTGCTCGAACATGCCGGGTCCGCCAGCGGCGAAGAACACCACGGGAATGATGATGGCGACGGCGCCTAGCATTGCGACCACCTGGGCGAAGTCGGTCAGGATGGAGGCCCGGAAGCCTGACCAGAGGGTGTACATCAGCACGCCCACTGCGACCGTCAACACGCCTTGGCCGAAGCTGAACGGGGAAAGCAGGGCCAAAAGGGCGCCTCCGGCGATGAAGTTGGAGGTCAGGCTGATGACGCTGCCGACAATGTTTGAGCCCGCGAGCATCAGTTGGCTAGACCGGCCGTGGCGGGAATGCATGACCTCGGCCAGGGTGTGGGCTTTGGGTGCGACGGCGCGGATGCGCTTGCCGAAGGGGTAGATGAACAGAATCATCAAGGCGCCCCAGAGCCCATAATGGATAGGCCCGGAGATGCCGTAGGTGTATCCGGCGGTGGCGGACGCGTACATTGATGAGGCCCAGATCCAGGTGGCTGTCATGCTCGCCGCGGAGATGCCGAAGCCCACCTTGTTGCCGGCCGTCATGTACCCGTCGGCGTTCTCTTTCTTCTTGCCAATATAGGCGGACACTAGGAGGGTTCCGCCGTACAGCAGAACAAGGAGCAGAATCACGATCCATCCACTCAGTTGATACAAATCAGAGTCGTTAGGCACTGTCATCCCTTTGTCACGACGAGTAACGCTTGCAACTCGACATCGTCATCACGCTGGCCTCCTGTGGGCCGTCTCCTCCGCAAGCGTTTTCAGGCGCGGAGACCGAGCCCGAGTCTTGAGCGCAAACGCGTCAATCCCGTAGACAATTACCTGAGGCAATCAAATAGAGCGCATAGCTCGGTCTTTCGGCGGCGCGCGGCCAACCGATTTGTGGGTGTCGTCCACCCATGCGGGGGCAGAAACGCTGCATTCTTCACCGATAATCAAGCCCAATGGATGGGGAAACGGTTACTTGCGGGCAGGCGTCCTGCAACGCAGTCAGGCTAGCATGCTTCCGCGGCGGGGCCCCGGGCGGGACGGTCCTGTGGGCAGCTCCGTCAGCTCTCGAATGTCCAGGAAGCGCCCACGGGTAGCCCCGGTATGGGCCATTGCGGGTCGGGCTGGAAGCTCTCGAACCCGGCGTTGAACGGATACTCCCAGCGCTCAACAACTGAGACTGCATCTGCGGCGGCCTGCCGGACCTGGGTCAGTGTTGCATCGGACATGAGTCCTGCCTGATGGGCGAATTCGAGTTCGTCTTCATCCTTGTAGCTGACGCCGCGGTCTGGGCCAACGACCACATCGAGGACGAGATCACTGCTTTCGATGCCGGTTCCCGTTCGGGTATAGGTACGTTCGATGTTGACGTAGTACAGGTCCCTTGCCCCGGTACCGGTTTCGAAGAACCAGACCGAGTACATGGTGTGAGGCTGGAACACCGCGAGTATTCCTGAGCCGGACCATTGCCTGACGGCCTGGGCCCGGGGCTCGGTGAAGCGGCCTGCACCTTCTATGGAGCGGATATCCCGGCCATCGGCGAGCACCTGGTACAGCATGCGGTTACCCGGTGCCAGCCAGACGACCAACTGCTCGCCGTCGTGGACGTACGACCGTGACCGGACGTACGTCCACGAGGCCTGGGAAATCCGGGGTCCGGTAAGTCTAGGTGATTGCGGCGCCGCGGGGCCAGCGGGGTACTTCAGAAAGGGGCATAGTCACTATTTTTACCGGCACACCCCTATTTGCTAAATTCCGCTGGCACCGACCGGCGCCGCCCTCACCGGAACGCTAGCCGAACATTGTTTGCAGCAGCTCCGATCCCGCCAGGTACGCAAAGAACAGGACGATGAGGACCAACAGGGTGTTGTTGACCTTGCCGTTCCGGTATCCCGGTTCCACCCGCTTGGAATTCAGCAGATAAAGGAGCCCCACCGAGAGGAGCGGCATGAATACCGCCCCCAGTACGCCGTAGACGAGCACGACCGCCAAAGGCTGCTGAAACAACAGGAGCAACATCGGCGGGAAGGTCATCCATGCGAGGTAGATCCGAAATGAGGTGTCCTTCTCCGAGATCGACTCGTGGGAACTGGTTTCATGTCGTTTGCTGTCGCGCAGGATGCGGACAAAGTCAGCGAAGAGGTAGGAGATGCCGTGCCACGGTCCGAGGATGGACGTAAAGATTGCGGCCCAGATGCCGATCAGGAGCGCCCATCGTGCGGCTTCCCCGAATCTCTCCCCATAGGCATCCGCCAGTCCCAATAGACCGTCGTTGCCTTCGATCGTGGTCCCGGTGCCGAAGAGCAGTTCAGCCGCGATAATCAAAATAGCGATGGCGAAGATGCCCGTGATGATGAAGGCGGAGGTGATGTCGAAACGCATCATCGGAATCCACTGCTTGCCTTTCCAGCCTTTGGAGTGGATCCAGTATGAATAGCAGGTCAGGGTAATGGTTCCTCCGACGCCCCCAATGATCCCCAGAATGCGGACGAACGAGCCTTCGGGAACCGATGGGGCAAAGCTGTAGGCGACGGTACCCAGGTTGGCCAGAATCAGCACCGCAGAACCGATCACGGTAATGAACATCACCCCGATGAGGACTGTCATCGCCTTCTCCAGGAAGCCGTATCGACCGAACCACACCAGAATGAATCCGGCCAGCGCGGAGAGAACGGCCCACAGCCAGAAAATGCTTCCGGGGAACATTGCGGTCAGCACCAGGGCAGAGACTGCCGGCACGGCGGCGCCGTAGACGATTCCGAAGATCACCACATAGATGCCAAAGTATGCGGTGGCCCACCACCCCAGTGAGTGCCATCCCTGCAGAAAAGTCTTGCCCGTGGCCAGGTACCAGCGGCCGATTCCCTCCGACAGGATCAGCTTGATGGCGGTACCCGCGATGACCGCCCACATCAGTGCCCAGCCGTAGGTGGCTCCAGCGATGGAGGCCATAATGAAGTCGCCTGCACCGACACCGGTGGCGGCGACGATGAGGCCGGGACCGATGAACCTGAGCTTTTTGCCGAATGTTTTCGGCGGTTGCCCGGCGTCGCTTCTTGTCTCCTCGAGCTCACTTTTCACGGTTTCTGCCCTCTCCTGGCCATGTGCATCCGGTCCTCTCCGATCCCAGTGGTTCCTGCAGGCGAGGACCGGATG
>NZ_KI915026.1:31847-35456 GCF_000520595.1 Arthrobacter sp. H5 | reverse complement strand
TTCGCTGCTGCGGGTGTGTTCATTCGTGTGACGATGAACACACCCCACCATAAGTGACGCGGCTTGCCATTACAATCTTTTCATTGTTACAGTACAAAAATGGCAAAAGCGAAGACCGAACTTGGCTGGGTCCCGGAAGAGCCGACCTCCCGCGGGGTGGTCAATGCAGTCAGCCGGGCTATCCGCGACGGCATTCTGCAGCCGGGCATGAAGCTGCCGCCGATCCGTGCCGTGGCATCCGAACTGCAGTTATCCCCCACCACGATCAGTGCGGCCTGGTCCCTTCTGGCCCGATCGGGTGCCATCCAGACTGATGGGCGGCGCGGAACGAGAATCGCGGACATTCACCCGGGCTCGGCCCGCTATCACCGGGCTTTGGACCGGCAAAGTACTTTCACTCTGGACCTGTCCACCGGGGTCCCGGATCGGGAGCTTCTTCCGGATCTGGGGCCAGTGCTGGGGAGTCTCACCCGGGCGCTCACGCCCAGCAGCTATCTGGACGAGCCGGTGGTGCCGGAGCTGATCGAGTTGCTCAGGGCGACCTGGCCCTACGATGCGCCGGACTTCATCGTGGTGGACGGCGCAATGGATGCACTCGAACTGGCAACCCGCGCCGTGGTGCGGTTCGGGGACCGGGTGATCGTCGAGCATCCCACCTTCCCCTTGCTGCTGGACCAGCTTGAAGCTGCCGGCGCCGACGTCGTTGGTGTTCCGATGGACGGGCAGGGCATGCTCCCCTGCGCGTTGCAGGCGGCCCTTGGTACTCCGGCGGCAGCGGTGATTCTGCAGCCACGGGCACAGAACCCGACGGGGGTTTCGCTGAGCTCCGAGCGCGCCGAACAACTTGCCCGGGTCATTGGTGCAGCAGACACCACTGTCATCGAAGATGACTCGGCTGGCGATGTCGCGTGGACCCCGGATGTCAGTCTGGGCCGGTGGCTGCCGGAGCGGACGCTTCATGTTCGCAGCTTCTCCAAATCCCACGGGCCGGATTTGCGCCTTGCGGCCATGAGCGGCCCGGCCGGATTGATCCACGAAATTGTCGCCAGGCGCCAGCTCGGGCAGGGCTGGACCAGTCGGTTGCTGCAGCGGATCCTGCTCGCCCTGCTCACTGACGAGCAGAGCGTTGAGCAGGTGAAGCGTGCGCGCGGCGAGTATCGTCGTCGTCGGGAAGCCATGGTTGATGGTCTTGCCGGGCACGGCGTATCGGTTGTCGGAGCGGACGGGCTGAACATCTGGGTGCCTGTTGCCGATGAGTCGGCCGCTACCGTCCGGCTTGCCAGCCAGGGTGTCGGAGTTGCTCCTGGGGCTCCATTCTTCGTGCTGCCTCTCCAGCCTGGCCATATTCGGCTCACCGTCGGATCGCTCGCGGGGCCTGTTGACGAGCTGGTGGGGATGATTGCCCGGGCAGTCCAGGCGGGGAGCCGGGGAGGCGGCCGCTAATACCTTTTATGTACTGTCACAATAGCCTTATTGTCATGGCAGTGGGCGTGACCTATGGTGGAGTGGTCAGCTTCACACGGCAGGACACGGATCCGCGCCGGTGAACCCTGACCAACCACCGTAGCGAGAGGATCCACCGTTGATTCAAGCCACTGCTGTTACCGGAATAGACGCCGACAAAGCCGATGATGTCCGGCGCAAGGACAGGGCGCATGTGTTCCATTCGTGGTCCGCCCAGGGACAGATCGACCCCTTGCCTATCGCTGGCGCGTTGGGTTCGTATTTCTGGGATTACGACGGGAACCGCTACCTTGATTTTTCCTCGCAGCTGGTCAACGTCAATATCGGGCACCAGCATCCGAAGCTCGTCGCCGCAATTCAGGAACAGGCAGGGAAACTGGCAACAGTCGGACCCACCTTCGCCAATGACGCCCGGTCCGAAGCGGCGCGGCTCATTTCCGAGCTGGCACCGGGCGACCTGAACAAGGTCTTCTTTACCAACGGCGGGGCCGAAGCCAACGAGAATGCCGTGCGGATGGCCAGGCTGCACACCGGCAGAACCAAGGTCCTCGCCGCCTACCGCAGCTATCACGGATCCACGGCGGGAGCGATCGCCCTGACCGGTGACCCCCGGCGGTGGTCTTCCGAGCCGGCCATGCCCGGCGTCGTCCACTACTGGGGACCCTACGCCTACCGTTCGGCCTTCCATGCGGAGAATGAGGCGCAGGAGTGCGAGCGGGCATTGGCCCACCTTCGGAACACGCTCACGGTCGAGGGCCCGCACACCGTGGCGGCGATCATCCTCGAACCCGTCGTGGGCACCAACGGTGTCCTGGTTCCGCCTGAAAACTACCTGTCCGGGGTCCGGGCAATCTGCGACGAATTTGGCATCATGCTCATCGCCGATGAGGTGATGGCCGGGTTCGGCCGCTGCGGTGAGTGGTTCGCCGTCGACCGCTGGAACGTGGCACCTGACCTGATCACCTTCGCCAAAGGCATCAACTCCGGCTACGTTCCCCTCGGCGGCGTCGTCATCTCGGAGAAGATCGCCGCCACCTTCGATCAGAGGCCCTACCCGGGAGGGCTGACCTACTCCGGGCATCCCCTGGCGTGCGCTTCCGCGGTGGCGTCAATCAACATCTTCAAGGAGGAAGGGATCATCGAGCAGGCCCGCACACTGGGCAGCGACGTCATCGGCCCCCTTTTGCGGGAACTCGCCGACCGGCATCCCAGCGTTGGCGAAGTACGGGGGCTGGGAGTCTTCTGGGCCCTGGAACTGGTTGTTGACCGCGCCACCCGCCAGCCGCTGGTTCCGTTCAATGCCAGCGGTGCCGACGCCGCCCCGATGGGAGAGTTTGCCGCAGCGTGCAGGAGCCGCGGCCTGTGGCCTTTTGTGCACTTCAACCGGACGCACGTGGTTCCGCCGTGCACCACAAGCGCCGACGAGGTCCGGGCCGGGATCGAGATTCTTGATGAGGCCCTCTACGTCGCAGACAAGCACTACACCGGCAGCTGAGCGCAGCCGCGCATCCCAGCAGCCCGATGGCGGGGCGCAAACCACCCGATTAGCAGAAATCGAGGAGTTTCATGACAGGCACGATCGAACATTTCATCAACGGCGAGTTGACTTCCGGGATGGGTGAGAGAACCCAGCAGGTTTTCAATCCGGCGACCGGGCAGGTGACCGGCGAGCTGCGGCTGGCTAACCAGGACGACATCAACAGTGTCGTGGCGGCGGCACGGAACGCTGCTGATTCGTGGTCCCAGATGTCGTTGTCGACGCGCACCGGGATTCTGTTCAGGTTCCGTGAACAGTTGGCGGCGCATACCGATGAACTGGCCGCGATTGTCACCTCGGAGCACGGCAAGGTTCTCTCCGACGCGAAGGGTGAGATTGGCCGCGGGCTTGAGGTGGTCGAGTTCGCCTGCGGGATCATCGAACAGCTCAAGGGCGAATACTCCGACCAAGTCTCCACCGGGATCGACGTGTACTCGTTCCGTGAGCCGCTGGGGGTGGTTGCCGGGATCACCCCGTTCAACTTCCCCGTGATGGTGCCGTTGTGGATGGCGCCAGTGGCCATCGCCACCGGCAACGCGTTCATCCTCAAGCCCTCAGAACGGGACCCGTCGGCGTCGATCCTGATGGCCCGCCTGTGGCAGGAGGCG
>NZ_KI915026.1:28593-31747 GCF_000520595.1 Arthrobacter sp. H5 | reverse complement strand
CTTCACGGCGACAAGGAAGCGGTCGACGGACTGCTGGAGCACCCGGATGTCGATGGGATTTCCTTTGTCGGGTCGACCCCGATCGCGCAGTACGTGCACGAGCGGGCAACAGCCAACGGCAAACGGGTCCAGGCACTGGGCGGGGCGAAGAATCATGCCGTGGTGCTGGCCGACGCCGATATGGATCTGGCGGCGGACCACCTGAATGCGGCTGCCTTCGGATCGGCTGGCCAGCGTTGCATGGCCATCTCGGTCGCCGTCGCCGTCGGTAATGCCGCGGATGTGCTGATCGGGAAGGTCGCCGAGCGGGCAAACAAGGTGACCGTCGCCGAGGGGACCAAAACCGACTCGGACATGGGCCCTGTCATCACTCCGGCCGCACGGGACCGGGTAATTCGCATTGTCGGCGAGGCAGAGGCCGACGGCGCTGCGCTGGTCGTGGACGGGCGGGGCCTGGTCGTCGAAGGCAACGAGGACGGATTCTTCGTCGGCCCGACCGTGATCGATCGGGTCAGGGCCGACATGAGCGCCTATACCGAGGAAATCTTCGGCCCCGTGCTGCTCATTGTGCGTGTGGCCAACCTCGATGAGGCGATTGAGCTGATCAATGCCAATCCGTACGGCAACGGGACGGCCGTGTTCACCGCCTCCGGTGCGCATGCGCGTAAGTTCATGCGCTCAGTGAAGGTTGGCATGATCGGTGTGAACATACCGCTACCGGTGCCGGTCGCCTGGCACTCCTTCGGCGGCTGGAACGACTCCCTGTTCGGGGACCTGCACATTTACGGGCCCGACGGCGTCCGCTTCTACACTCGGGGCAAAGTCGTCACCCAGCGCTGGCCGGAATCGGCCCACGCTTCCGACGCCTCCTTCGCCTTCCCGTCCAACTAGCGGTGCCTGTCTTGGAAGGGCTACAACTATGAACTTCACCACCAGGCCGGAACTGGCCGGCACCTTCGGTATGGTCTCCTCGACCCACTGGCTGCCGTCACAGGTTGCCATGGGTGTCCTCGAACGGGGCGGAAACGCGTTCGACGCCGCCGTCGCGGCGGGATTCACGCTGCAGGTCGTTGAGCCGCACCAGAACGGGCCGGGAGGGGATATGCCTCTGATCTTTGCCCGCGCCGACGACAAGAAGCCGAGGGTGCTGTGCGCGCAGGGTCCAGCACCCGCTGCCGCAACTCCAGAGGCATTTGCTGGGCTTGGTCTCCACATGGTTCCGGGAACCGGACCCCTTGCTGCGGCAATCCCCGGTTCGACCCTGGGCTGGATGACTTTCCTTAGGGACCACGGAACCATCAGTCTGAGCGACGCTTTGGGCATGGCCGCATCCTATGCGGAGAGCGGCTATCCGATCCCGGCTAAGGTTGTGGAGTACATCCGGCGGATGGAGCCGATGTTCCGGGAGCACTGGAGAACTTCCGCCGATATCTACCTCCCCAGGGGAAAGGTTCCGGAGCCGGGCCAGCTGATGGTCAACAAGGCACTGGCTGGCACCTACCAACGGCTTATGGATGCCGAGGCCGGAGCGCTCGCCAGCGGCGGCACCCGGGAGGAAGGTATCGACGCCGCCATCCGGGAATGGACCGAGGGATTTGTGGCTGATGCCGTTGCCGAGTTTGTGAAAACGCCATGGCGGGATTCGTCCGGTCAAGACCACACCGGGTTCCTCACCCGAGAGGATATGGCCTCCTGGCGGCCGCACTACGAGGAACCCCAGACCCTGGAGTTCAACGGACACACGGTCTGCAAGCCCGGCTTCTGGAGCCAGGGGCCGGTTCTTCTGCAGCAACTGGCGATGCTGGACGGACTTGAGGTAGACCCGGGCACTGCCGACGGCATCCACAGGATCCTTGAGGTCACCAAACTGGCGTTCGCGGACCGGGACGCCTGGTACGGCGATGTCGATGACGTACCCGCGGTGACCCTGCTCTCCGCCAGCTATGCGGCGGAACGCCGCCAGCTCGTTGGGGAGCGGGCGTCACTGGAAATCCGGCCCGGCAGCCCGGATGGCCGGACACCGGTTTTGCCCGACCTGGTAGAGAAGGGTGATTTCGATCCGGCTGGGTTGACCGGGGTGGGCGAGCCCAATGCCGTCGCGGCCCTCCTCGACACGGGTCCACGGCCCAGCGGCGAAGCCCGATCCGACACGGTGCACGTCGACGTCGTCGACCGTTGGGGCAATATGGTCTCGGCGATGCCCAGCGGAGGGTGGCTGCATTCATCACCGGTAATTCCCGAGCTAGGCTTTCCGCTGGGCACCCGGCTGCAGATGGCCTGGCTGGAAGATGGCTTGCCCAATACCCTCGCCCCCGGCAAACGACCCAGGACGACCCTTTCGCCGACACTGGTTCTGGCCGGGGGTGAACCTGTTCTTGCTTTCGGGTCACCCGGCGGCGACCAGCAGGACCAATGGCAGCTGCACTTCCTGCTCAACCATCTTGCGGGCCAGATGAATCTGCAGGAAGCGATTGACGCGCCCGCCTTCAACAGCACGCACTTCCCCAGCTCCTTTTATCCCCACGAACATCAGCTGGGCGTGGTCGTCCTTGAGCGGAGGGTGGGAAATGAGGTACTGGACCAGTTGCAGGCCCGCGGCCACAGGGTCGCGCGTGCTGGCGACTGGGACATTGGGCGCCTGTGCGCGGTGTCACGGGATCCCGCAACGGGCATTGTCCGGGCGGGCGCCAATCCCCGTGGGATGCAGGGCTACGCAGTCGGCAGGTAGCCGGTACCCTCCTCAAAGCGTGCGCCCTTCCTGAGGATGAAGTCCCGGATCCATCTCGTGGTTTCCGGGTGGTCGAGATGAGTTCCGTGCCGCCCACCGGCTATTTTGATCAGCGTGGCGCGCGGAATCGCCTTGTACAGCACCAGTGCGTTTTCCAGCGGGGTAAGGAGATCCTCGGTGCCGTGGATGATCAGCGTCGGCGCCTGGATGCCTGAGAGCGAGCTCAGGGTGTCGTGATTCCGGCTTGCGCTGAAGTGCCGGGATTTTACGCGGGCGGATGCGGGCGCGTTGAAGTAGGACTGGACTGCTTCCTGGTGGTTTTCGGCCCATTCTTCGTCGAAGAATAGGGGCTGGAGCTGTGCGGAATCGCCGCTCGTGAGCGCCTGGGTGGCGGCGTTGTTGCGGCTAGTACCCAGCGCACCGCCC
>NZ_KI915026.1:3142-28493 GCF_000520595.1 Arthrobacter sp. H5 | reverse complement strand
GCACCGCCCGCCGAGGTGGCAGCCAGCACCAGGGTCGCCACCCGATCGGCGTGGTCGATGGCCAGCCACTGGGCCACCCGTCCACCCATGGAGTGCCCGTAGACATGTGCCTTCGGGGCTCCCGCGGCATCGAGTACTGTCGCTGCGTCTTCCGCGAAGGCCCTGGTGCTATATCGGCCCAGATCGCCCTCGGTGCTGGCAGCGATTCCGCGGTGGTCAAACCTGATCACACGGAAAGTTTTGGACAGTTCCGGAATGACGGGATCCCACCCAGCAAGTCCTGTTGCCTGGCCAGCGATCAAGAGAAGCGGTTCCCCGGCACCCTCCACCGTCCATGACAATCTAGCTCCATCGACGGCTACGGTAGACTCCACCTGCATCATTCTAGGGCTGAGCGGCATGCTGAGGTCTGGGGAGGGTCACCCGGTCAATTTCCGGCCCCGATGCGGCCGCCGATGACAGCGAAGAGACACGGTAGGTAATGTTCATCCTCGAACCTCCTACATGGACGGGTCGTCCCGCGTAAAGAGGTCCACCGCGGCGCGATGCGCGGTGGACCTCCCAGGTCATGCTCCTGACACCCTGAAGTCAGGGTGTCAGGCCGAGACGCTCCGCGACGGCGACGTACTTGCGGCGAATGCCTGGTCGAAGAATTCCTGCAGACGCTCGCACAGCAACAGGAATTCGGGGTGTTCGCTGTACATGAAGTCGTTGTGCCGGCCGTCAATCGTATACAGGGTTTTGGGGGAGGAGGCCGCCTTGTACAGTGACAGCGCCTCATCATACGGGTGCAGCGAATTTCGTGAACCGTGTCCGATAAACAAGGGCGACGGCGCCAGGTCCCTGACCACCTTCTCCACCTTCAGGTCAATGATGGACTCGGTGAACTGAAGCCGCGTTGGGTGCCCGAAACCATACACCTGGGACAGTTCCTTGCCCACGTAGTCTTCGGTGGCCGGGTCCAGCGGGTAGTGGGCAAACGTGTCGGCCAGCTGTGATTCTCCTTCGAGAACCCGTTGCGTGCGGTCCAGCTGAACCTGGTCGACGATCTTTGTCCACTCGTCATAGGTGTGGATCGATTTCAGCCAGCGTTCGCCGTCGTAAAAGCCGTTCAGCGCAGCCACTCCGGCGACGTTGCGTGCTTTTCCACCGGCCAGTACAACGTTCGCCGCGCCCATTCCCCAGCCAATGAGCCCAATCTGGTGATCGTCCACATCCTCCTGGGACTGCATGAACGTGACTGCATTGCGGATGTCCTCGACCTGCTGCTCAATGAGGACTGTGCCCTTCTGGCCCTCGCTGTCCGCCATCCCGCGGTAGTCGAAGCCCAGGCAGATGTAGCCGCGCTGAGTCATATTCTTGGCGAACATTTTCGGGTAGAACTCGTTAAATCCCTGGTAGCCGGAGTTGACGATCAGCGCCGGATGAGGTCCGGCTGCCGGGAGGTCGTCGGGGTAATAAAGGGTTGCCTTCAGCCGGCTTCCTTCACTGAAGAACGTGGTTTCCTTCTCAATCACTTTTTTTTCCTTCTGTTTCATACCTGGAGGAGTGGGGGGTAGTGAGTTAGGGGTCTGTCTAACCGAGCAGGCCTTCGCTCTCAAGCCACTCGTCGGCCACGTCGCGGGGCTGCTCGCCGTCGTTGTCGATCCTGCCGTTGAGCTCGGTGATGGTCTCATCGGTGAGTGCTTCACTGATCGGAGCCAAGATCTCGGCAATGGCGGGGTACTCGTCGAGGGTTTCCTGGCGCAGGGTCATGGCGCCCTGATACTCGACGAAGAACTCCTGGTCATCTTCGAGAACGGTCAGCTCGTTGGAGACAATTCGGGCGTCGGTGGAGAACACCTCGCCGAAACTGCATTCCTCGCCGATCTGGGTGTAGATGAGGTTCAGGTCCAGCTCGACGACGCTACTGAACTCGAAGCCGTACGCCTCCTCAAGGCCGGGCAGCCCGTCGTCGCGGTTAATGAATTCGCTGGCGGCGCAGACCGCGCCGTCATCTGGGTTGTCCTGGATATAGGCCGCGGCATCGCTCATGTTGGTGAGTCCGTTTTCCTCAGCGAACGCTGTGGGAACGGCAATACGGTAGGTGTTCTCGAAGGGCGCCGGCTCCAGCCAGGCGATGTCGTTGGCGGCATCGCCTTCGACGACGGCGGCGTACAGGTCCTCGGGTACGTCCTCCGTGGTGTTGCCGAGGATGTTGACCCAGCCGGTGCCGGTGTAGTCCCAGTACATGTCCACTTCGCCGGTTTCCAGGGCTTCGCGGACGGTGGCGCTGCCGGAGATGCCGGTTTTGTCCTCAACTGTGGCGCCGGCGTTCTCCAAAGCGGCCGCGGTGATTTGGGCAAGCAGGATGGACTCGGTGAATTCCTTGGACCCAACGACGAGTTCCGCACCGGCGAGCTCTCCGCTACCGGACGCACCGCCGTCGTCCCCTCCTCCACAGGCAGTGAGCATCAGGACAAGACCGGCACCGAATGCCGTAAGTGTTGTTGCCTTGGCGGTGGTTCTTTTCATGATTCCTCTTCCAGTGATTGTGATGGTCTTACAGCCCTTTGGGGCGCAAAAAGTCTTCGGCGATTCCGGCCAGATAGTCGATAAGTAGGGCGAGAACAGCGGTCAGCGCGGCACCGATGATCTGAATCAGGACGCGGTTGGTGGACAGGCCGGCAACGATGATATCGCCGAGGCCACCAGCGTTGATGTAGGTGGTGAGGGTTGCGGTTCCGACATTGATGACCAGTGCCGTGCGCACACCGGCCAGAATGATGGGTACGGATAGCGGAAGTTCCAGCCGGCGCAGCACACCGAACTTTGAGATGCCCATTCCCCGGCCGGCTTCGAGGACTGATTCATCGACCTGTTCCAGCCCCACGATGGTGTTCAGCAGCACCGGAATGAAGGCGTACAGAACCAGGCCAACAACCGCCGCCTGAAAACCGAGGAACAGGAATGCGACGGCGAGCAGCACCAGCACCGCGATAGTGGGGACCGCCTGGCCAAGCGTGAGCAGGGTGATGATGTATGGGCGGAACCGCCGGGTAAAGGGACGGGTGAGGAGGATGCCCAGCGGGACGGCGATGATGAGGGTGAGCACGGTCGAGACCACCGTCAACTGGATATGTTCCCACGTTGCTGTGGCGAGGGAGGCCGCGTTGAGCGAACGTGCCTCGATGCTGTCCAGCTCCTGCGAGCTGACATAGAGATACATTCCCAGACACACCAGAGCCAGGATGGCAGGCATCACCAGATAGCCGGCCAGGGACCGGCGGCGCGTCCGCGGCGGGGTCTGGACGACGAGGTCCTGATCGCGTGCGAGCGTGGTCATGGACGGTCGACCCCCGTTGAGGTTTCCACGAGATCATCCTGGGCAGCGCTGCGCATACTGCGGATCGCCTCGTTGATCTGGTTGATGTCCACCACTCCGTGGTAGACGCCGTCGGAATCCACCACGATAGTTACGCTGAACCGGGCTGCGACCAGTTCGTTGAGTGCATCGCTGAGCGTGGCGCTTGGTTCGACAATGGCTTCGGCCGGCAAACCAATCTCATCGAGTGCCTTGCCGGGGGACTGCTGAAGGTCCTCCAGGCCAACCCAGCGTTGGGGATGGCCGGCATCATTGAGGACCAGCACTGAAGCATGTCCGCTGGTGCGCAGAATGTCCGTGACCTGGGCCGGATCGGTACCTGCCCGCACCGTGGGCCACTGGGACAGCCCGATGTCGGCAACCCGGCTGAGGTTCAGCCGTTTCAGGGATGCTCCCTTGCCGATGAAGTCCGCAACAAACTGGTTGGCCGGTGCGGTCAGGATCCGCTCGGGGGTGTCGTACTGGGCTATGCGTGAGGCATCCTGCAGGATGGCAATGCGGTCGCCCATCTTGATGGCTTCATCAATGTCGTGAGTGACGAAGACAATCGTCTTGCGCACCTCGGACTGCAGGCGGAGGAACTCGTTCTGCAGCCGGTCACGGGTGATGGGATCGATCGCGCCGAAGGGCTCATCCATGAGCATGACGTCGGGATCCGCGCCGAGGGCCCGGGCTACGCCGACCCGCTGGCGCTGCCCACCGGAGAGCTGCTTGGGATAGCGGTCACGGTATTCGGCCGGAGACATATTGACCATCTCCAGCAGTTCATCGACGCGCGCCGATACCCGCTTGCTGTCCCAGCCGAGCAACTTCGGGACGGTGGCGATGTTCTCGCCGATTGTCATGTGCGGGAAAAGGCCCACCTGTTGGATGACGTAGCCGATGCGCCGCCGCAGGGTGTCCGGATCCGCGGTGGTGACGTCTTCGCCGTCGAGAATAATCCGGCCGGACGTGGGTTCGATGATCCGGTTGATCGTCTTCATGGTGGTGGTCTTGCCGCAGCCGGACGGACCAACCAGAACCACAATTTCGCCCTCGTAAATATCCAGTGTCAGATCGTCGACGGCGTTGTGCTTCTGGCCGGGGAACCGTTTGGTGAGGTTCTCCAGCCGGATCATGACCTTGCGGGATTGCTGGCTGTTAATGGGTGAGCTGATCATCGGATTCCTTGGGAGGTTGTGAGCCTGCGGATGACGTAGAACAGGACATCGAAGACAATGGCGAGAACGATGATGCCGAGGGCGCCCGCCAGGACAAGGTTGACCGCCACCGGGGTGCCCACTCGGGCGAGCCCGGTGAAGATCAGTTCGCCGTAGCCGGGACCGAGCACAATGGAGCCGATCGCGGCGATTCCCAGGAGCACGAGCGTGGTCACACGGATCCCGGTGATGATGACGGGCCAGGCCAGCGGCAGCTCGATCTTCAGCAGTTGCTGCGTGCGGCTCATTCCCATGCCGCTGGCCGATTCGACGATGGCCGGATCGACTTCGCGCAGCCCGGTGATGGTGTTGCGGATGATGGGCAGGAGCCCGTACATGGTCAGGGCCACCACCACCGGCATGGCGCCGAGACCGAGCGGTCCGATCAACAGGATGAAAAGCGCGAAGGACGGAATTGTCAGGAACGTCCCGGCTACGGCGAGCACGGCCTCACGGGGGCGGGGCCTTCGGTAGGTGGCAATGCCCAGGCCCACACCGATAACGGTGGCGAGCAGAACGGATACACCGACGACGGCGGCGTGGCCCAGTCCCAGCTCGAGCATGTCATCACTGCGGTTGACGAGAAATTCGAAGAAGTTCAATCAGATCGACTCCCCGGTTGTGTCCGGGCGGTTAGGTGCAAATGGGTCATGTCAGCACGAGCTCCCTGGGATTGTCAGAGGCGCTGGCCTGCAGCCAGCTGTGGTCGAGGCCCTGGCGGGTGAGCTGTTCGATGAGTTCATTGAGGGCCAGTGGAGGCTGCGGGCTGTTGGGCTGACCGGCGTCGGAAGCGAGAATCAGTTTGTCTCCGGCGGCCCGCGCTACTTCGGCCAGGAGCGCATCGGTCATACCCGGCTGGTGCCAGAGTTGGTAGGCCGTGATTTCGACGTAGGCTCCGCGCCCGGCCAGGTCGGCGATCTCAGTAACGCTCATCGCCGGAACCGTGTAGGAGGGGTGGGTGAGGAGAAAGCGTGTGATCCCCCGACTCTGGGCCTGATCGAAAAGCCAGCGGCACTCGTCGCCGCTGAGATGGCCCGTACACAGGACCGCGTCGAACTCCGCAATCAGGTCGAGGACCAGGGCAATGTCTTTCAGTTGCCGCTCATTGGCTGCGAGCACGGGTGGGGTGGAGAGGGTTTCACGGGTCAGCCGGGGTTGAAGATCGCTCAGCCTGGGCAGGCCCGCGCTCTCCTGGGTGTGGGCGTCGGCCGTGGGGAACCAGACAACGCGGCCCCCGCTGTGGAGTGTCGCCGCCACCGAGGACGGGTTGATACCGCCGGCCGGCCGGTTGAGTGCAATGCCGCCGACGACGTCGAGTCCCGACGCACGTGCCAACGCCTTCGCCCGTCCCACTGTCGATTCCTGGTGCCCTTTGAGGACAAAGCCGCTGAATCCGGCGGCAGCGTATTCTGCGCAGATCTGGTCGTCGTAGCCGATGCGGTCTATCACATCCGGCGCGGCGTGGACATGGACATCGAACACGCTCAGGCCACCTTTCGCCAGAGTATTCGATCTGGGCTGCACTGCTCAGTTACTATCCCGCTCATGTCGACTGACTCTAGGAGTGAAGTGTGACCTGCGCAACATAGTGATGCAAAATCTGCAACACTTTCGACTGCCTGTGGAATTAATGATGTTGCGATAATTGCACCGCAGCATTGCTTTGACAGCATCTGGCATGGATAGTGATGCCCGAGGAAGACCGGCGATGTCGAAAGGTCAGCGCTGGGGACTTCGCACTGGAAGATAGGAAGAAATTTGTCCACGAGTGAATCCACCGGCCGGAGCGTCCAAGGCGACACCCTGCGGGTCCGGCTCCTGCAGACCGATCCCATCCTGGGGGACGTAGACGGGAACCTGCGCAGACTGGACTCGCAAATCGCATCAGCATCCGATCGGGACCTGGTTGTTGCGCCGGAACTTTCGACGCATGGATATCACCTCAGTGAAGTGCCTGATGCGATGCCGCTCCAGCCGAATGATGAACGGCTGCTGGGTCTCGGACGGCACGGTCCGGCCGCGGTGGTCGGATTCGCGGAGGCTTTCCGCCACCACACCTTCAACAGCGCGGCTTTGTTGACCAACGGTGACTCCCGTATTCAGCGCAAGATGTACCTCCCCACGTACAAGGGGTGGGAGGAACGTAAACACTTCCGACCAGGTGGACAGCTCCACTGCGAGGACCTTCTGAATACGCGGTTGTCGGTGCTTATCTGCAATGACGCGTGGCAGCCGGCAATCCCATGGCTTGCTGCACACAGCGGCGCGGAAGTGCTTGTTGTGCCGGTCAACAGTGCAACCAGCCACGTCGGAATTCCCACGGAGCGCGCCTGGGAGATCCTGCTGCTTCACGCGGCTGTTGTCCTGCAGTCCTTCGTAGTGTTCGTGAACCGGTGCGGCGAGGAAAATCAGCGGGACTTCTGGGGTGGATCGCGCGTCATCCACCCCTCCGGAGAGGTCCTTGGGCAATTGGGATCAGAGCCCGGGCAACTCGATGCCGAACTGGATCTTGGGGAGTTGCGCACGCTGCGCCGGCAGTGGCCGCTGCTGCAGGAGTCCCGGGCCGATCTCATCGCGAGGGAAGCATCCAGGCTGGCGGCAGAGGAGGCCTAGCTCTGTTTGTCCGCCCTTCCAGACGCAACGATTGGATATTTATGAGGCACAGTTATGACGATGTCACAGAGTTCATTCACGGAGTCAGTCACCGTGACATTCCGGCTGATGTGTTGCATCAGGCGCGCAGATGCCTCATTGACCTGGTTGGGGTCGCGGCCGCTGGAACTCCCACACGGTTGTCGGAAATAGTCCGAAACCACGCTTACCGTCAGGCGGGCGAATCAGCTCAAGCCTCCCGTCTGCTTTTCGACGGTCGACGAGTAGGTGCCGCCCAGGCCGCGCTGGCAAATGCAGGCACCATCGATTCGATGGATGGCCATGACGGCCACCGTCTGGTGAAAGGTCACGCCGGTGTGACTGTCCTCCCGGCCGCGCTGGCCTTCATGGACGAATCGGACAAGTGGACTATCGATGACCTTCTCACCACACTCATTGTTGGGTATGAGGTGTCACTACGCGCAGGAATAGCCCTTCATCGAACGGCTGCGGACTATCACAGCTCGGGATCCTGGAACGCGATCGGAGCTGCCGCTGCGGGTGCCCGTACGCTTGGGCTCGGGCCTGAAGAGACGTGGCATGCGCTCGGAATCGCCGAGTACTCCGCACCCCGGGGCCCCATGATGCGGGCGATCAGTCATCCCACCATGGTTAAAGACAGCTCAGCGTGGGGCGCTCAGGCGGGTGTGGCCGCTGCCTATCTCGCTGTTGACGGCTTCACGGGCGCACCTGCCGAGTTGTTGACGGTCGGTCGTGAAACCAGTGATCTCGGTGAGCGCTGGCGGATCATGGAGCAGTACTTCAAGCCCTACCCAGTGTGCAGGTGGGCGCACCCGGCCATACAAGCAGGCTTGTCTCTGATGGCAAGACACCGAATATCCGCGGATCAGATTGACGACGTCGAGGTGAACACGTTCGACGCCGCAGCGCGGCTTCACACGGCGGCTCCCACCTCGACGGAGCAGGCGCAATACAGCCTCCCTTTCACGCTCGCCGCCGCGCTTGTTCATGGGACGTTGGGTCCCGAGAACATCCTGGACCCCGCTGCTGAAGCCGATTCGCTCAGCCTCGCACAAAGAATAAGGTTGCTGTCATCGCCGCGAATGACAGAGCGGTTTCCGGCCGTTCGTTTGGCCGATGTAAGCATCACGCTGAAGGACGGCCGTTCCTTCACCTCGGGTGACACGCTGGCCGACGGTGATCCCGAGTCACCCCTGAGCGACGAAACCCTTCTTGAAAAATTCCGCCACAACACTCAAGCGCTCGGTCCTGAACGAAGCAGCGGAATCGTGGACATCATATGGTCCAGCCAGAAGAATACTTTGCGTGATCTGATGACACTCGTCATGCCCCCTCTGCCGTCGAGTCGTAGCTAGGCTGCTCTATGTTGCGCAGTTTGCACTTTCTCGTTGCAAATTTCACCACTAGTCTTCTAGAGTTCTCGTTATGAACGCGGGCAGTAAACAGAGCGGTGCAGCAAAGATCATGGCGCTGCTGGAGGTGCTCGGCACCGCGGATGCTGCGCTGCATCCTCATGGGATGACGGTTTCGGAAGTCTCCAGGGCGTTGGGCCGTGACAAGTCAATCATCTCCCGCCAACTGAAAAGCCTGCTGGAGTCGGGGCTGGTTTCACGGGATCCCACCGGTTGCTTTGAACTGAGCTGGCGGCTGTACGCGTTGGCGTCGCGCGCCGGTGACCAGCATCTGGCAAAGAAGGCCGGGCCCGTCATGCGTCGGCTCACCGACAACGTCCGCGAGCGCAGCCATCTGACCGTCCTCAGCGACGGCGAGGTGCTGACGGTGCGGTCCGAAAGTTCGCGGCGCTCGATCGAGACCCAGGGATGGGTGGGACGGACCATTCCGGTGGGTAGGAGTTCCAGCGGCATGGCGCTCTTGCTGGAGCATGACGACGAGCAGATCCTCGAGATCGCCCGGGCCTCGGACCCGAACAGCACCAAGCGACAGGCCGCTGCTTTCCTTGAGGAGATCAAGCGGTCGCGGCAGCGTCAGTACACAATCGCCAACCGCATCTTCGACCCGGAAATCATTGGCATCGGTACACCAGTGCGCGATTTCTCGGGGCGGATCATCGCCGCCCTGAACGTTTCCGGCCCGGCGCTGCGCATTGAGGAGCATATCCACATCTTTGGCACGCACCTCCTGGCGGCGGCGGCGAGCCTTCGACAAGCGGATCCGACGACGACGGCGGTCACCTCGGCTTAGAGCATCATGAGCGCGCTGCGGCCAGCGCGCCAATCGTGGCCACGGCGGCCATCGCCAGCGTCATGGCCGGGTAGCCGCCCAGGATTCCCGCGAGGAAGGGCCCGGCAGCCGGAGCCAGCGCGCCGACGGCGGTCGCGGGTGCGACAAACACGCCCTGGACCGCGCCAAAGTTTTTGGTTCCCCACCGGTCCGCGACTGCGGTGGCCTGCAGAAGTGTATTGCAGCCCCGGACCGCTCCGGCGAGAACAGTCACAACGATCAAAAGAAGTGCCGGTCCGGGCAGGAAGCCAAGCAGCCACAGACAACCGGCGCCGGCCGCGAGAAGGATGACCGTGTGGCGCACGGGCGCGGACCGGCTCGGAAGTACGCTGTAGGCAAGCCGCCCAAGCACCTGGCCCACACCAATGAGGCTGAATGTGATCACGGCCGTCCGGTAGTCGAACCCGCGTGCAAGGAGCAGCGGAATGACGTTGAAGGTCACTGCAAAAAGGGCGAGCGTGGCCATGGCCATGGCTGCCTGGAGCAGGACGAACCGCCTGTTGCGGGTTATCCCGCGAATCTCCTGGGTAACTCCGTCCCGGGATTGCGGCGTGGCAGTCCGCGACCAATGAGCGTTGAGGAAAAACCAGTGCAGCGGGATAGTGACCGCTGCGAGAATCCCGGCGAGGATCAGATACGCGGATCGCCACCCTGCGCCCTCGATAAGCAGTGCAGTAACCGGCGCGTAGATGGTGGACGCAAACCCGGCCGTCAGCGTCAAGGTAGTCAGCGCCCTGACCCTCGCAGGTCCGTACCATTTGGTGATCACCACAAACGCAGGCTGGTAAAAGACCGCAGCCTGTGCCAGGCCAGCCACGAGCCAGGCCAGCACAAACACCGGCAGGTTCGGAGCGGTTGCAACCAGCACAAGTGCTGCAACGCCGATGAGGCTTCCGGTGACCATCAACAGACGGGGCCCGCGCCGGTCAAGCTGGCGGCCCACCCAGATCCCGGCAATCGCCGAGACAATCAAACCGGCCGAGAATGCGGCGGTGATGGCGGATGCGCTCCAACCGGTGTCCTGCTCAATTGGCACCACAGCCACGGGCAGGGAGTAATAAAGCAAGCCCCAACTTGTGGTTTGAGCAACGCACAAAGCGGCGAGCCCACCCCATGGGCGGTCCTGCCTTCCCAGCGTCACAGACAGTGCCTCGTCACAGGAAGAGCCTACTGGCCGCAGGCCCGACGACGCCGGATCGGTCCACTTTATGGTTGTGCAGCCGCCCCTAAATAATGCTCCGGCCCGCCTTCCGGGACTCCGCCCAGTCCTTGAAGAAACCCCTGCAGACCGTCCAGAGGACGCCGGCGACAATGACCGGCCACATCAGTACATACACAGTGAGAAGAAACGTTTCCATAATGCTTTCCCTACTTTCGGGTTGGTACGGCTGAGCTGTCGAGGTCTTCATCCGGGTGGGTGCCGTCGTCGTCCTGTGGATCGTAGTCCCCGATGCGCTGCTTGATCAGCGCGAAGTCAAAGTCCTGTTTACTCCTGACGGACATCAGGTAGCAGATGATGGTGCTGACCGCGTAGGCCACCAGGGACCCGGTCAGCACGGTGTAGTCGTGCAAAAAACCGATCACGAACGGGGCCGAGGCCAGGGCGGCAATGGAGCCGATGATCTTGGCCGGTTTCAGTCCGAAGAACCCGAAGGCCATCAGGCCGAGGACAATGCCGATTCCGGCGACCGACAGGATGTCGAACAGTATTCCGGTGACGCCGTCCATCGGAAACCAGGAAAACCGGACTGGAATGAAGACGGCCAGGGCCACAATGACCGAGGTTGTAAACGCCTTGTTGGTCACCTTTCCCCAGTAGAAACTGGCGATGACAGGGAACACCAGGGCACCCCAAAGTGCTCCGACAAAGACCAGCAGATCGAGGATGTCCATTTGCTGGCTCGCGAAAATCAGTGCCGCTGCGGTGGCTACGATCATGGTGATCCGGCCGACCAGAAGCATGGTTTTCGGATTGGCCTTTTTCGCGACATTTTTCCCATAGACGTCCGCCATCATGATCGAGGAGAGCGCCGACAGATCCGAATCCGCGGTGGAAGACAGCGCCCCAAGAATCATGACGAAGAAAAGGCACAGGAGAACCGGTCCGAGGAAGGTTGATGCCATCTGCGGGATCAGGTTGTTCACGTCTCCGCCGGCCGGCGCCATCCCCAGGTACAGGGCCATCACACCGAGCAGGCCAATGCCGATTACGGTGGCACCGTATCCGATTGTGGCGGTCACAAAGGTTTTCTTGATCAGGTCCTCGCGCACCGCGAAGAGCCGCTGCGCAATGGTCTGGTTGCCGATCGCGTAGGCCAGTACAGCCGCGATGTACGGTGCGCCCTGATTCAGGAACGCCTCGCTGGAGAAGAAGTTGGACTGCTCGGGGGTCAGATTATCCGCACCCTGGATGAACATGTCCGGACCGCCGGCGGCAAAGAACACCACAGGAATAATGACGACGACGGCGCCCAGCATCGCGACGACCTGTGCAAAGTCCGTCAATACCGAGGCCCGGAATCCGGACCACAGGGTGTAGAGGAGAACACCCACGGCGACGGCGAGAACGCCCTGTCCGAAGCTGAATGGCGAGAGAAGCGCAACGAGGGCGCCGCCTGCAATAAAGTTGGACGTCAGGCTGATAACACTGCCCACGATGTTGGAGCCGGCGAGCATCAGTTGGCTGGAGCGGCCGTGGCGGGCGTGCATCACTTCTGCCAGCGTGTGTGCCTTGGGTGCCACTGCGCGGATCCGCTTGCCGAACGGGTAGATGAAGAGGATCATCAACGCTCCCCAGAGACCGTAGTGGATGGGTCCTGAGATGCCGTAGGTGTATCCAGCGGTGGCGGAGGCGTACATTGATGACGCCCAGATCCACGTTGCGGTCATGCTGGCCGCGGAGATTCCAAAGCCAACCTTGTTTCCCGCGGTCATGTACCCGTCCGCGTTTTCCTTCTTTTTTCCGATGTAAGCGGACACAAGCAGGGTGCCGCCGTACACGAGGATAAGGAGCAGGACCACCGTCCATCCGCTCAGTTGAAACAGTTCGGCGTCGTTAGGCACACAGTTCCCTTCCGTCACATCGAGCAGCGCTTGCAACTCGGCATAGTCAACCGTGCAGGCCTCCAACGGAGCGCCCCGCCCCATGCATTTTCAGGCGCGGAAACTGGCCCCGCTATCGGGCCCAAACACGTCGATCCCGCAGACCATGCCACAAGCGCATGGTCGCGCCGCGCAACGCGGCACATCGGCGGCGGAGTCTGCCGGCCGCCGATCAAAAAGGTGATTCCCACCTGGTACGAGACCCGGGATGCTGCAATCTTCACCGTCCTGCGCCCGCACGGGGGCGCAAAATGGTTACTCACGGCAAGCATCCTTCGGTGTTGTCAGGCTAGCATGGTTCGGCTTTTGAACCTGGGGCGGTGGTGGGGTACCGGGATGAGCCACGCCCGCTTGAGACCCAGCAAGAGCCGCCTTGCAGGATTCACCGGTTACCGACGCACCCAACCGATTACCGGTGCAACATGCGCGGCGATGTTTTCCAGCAGCTTCGCGTTGTAGTCGACGCCCAATTGGTTGGGGACAGTGACCATCAGCGTGTCCGCGGCCTGGACGGCGGCGTCGTTAGCCAGCGCCGAAGCGATTATGTCGGGTTCACCGATGTAGCCCTTGCCGAAGCGGGACATCGCGCCGTCCAGCACGCCCACCTGGTCGCGGGTCTCGCGGAGAGCGCTCAGGGCGAAGTATTGCCGGTCCTGGTCATCGCCCAGCGGGATGACGCTGCGGCTTACTGAGATCCGTGGCTCAAAGTCATGACCGGCCGCGGCCCAGGCCTCGCGGAACATCTGAATCTGCTCGGCTTGCAGCTCATCGAAAGGTACACCCGTGTCCTCTGTCAACAGGGTGGAGCTCATCAGGTTCATGCCCTGCTCTGCAGCCCATACGGCTGTTTTCCTGGTGCCTGCACCCCACCAGATGCGCTCGCTGAGGCCGGGGGAGTGGGGCTGGACGGGGAGCATGCCAGCGGCCTGGCGGGGATTGGCTTCGGCTATTCCGGCGCCGCTGATGGCGTACCGGAAGAGCTCGGTGTGCCGGCGGGCCATGTCTGCGGAGTCTTCACCGTCGGCTGGAACGTAGCCAAAGGTGGCGGCGCCGTCGAGAGCGGGTTCGGGCGAGCCACGGCTGATGCCTAGCTGGAGTCGGCCGCCGCTGATCAGGTCGGTCGCCGCGGCTTCCTCGGCCATATACAGCGGGTTCTCGTAGCGCATGTCTATGACGCCGGTCCCAAGCTCGATCCGGGTGGTGCGGGCCGCGATGGCGGCTAGCAGGGGGAACGGAGCGGCACGCGGGCGCATTCCTGCCTGGGACGCCTCAGCCGTGGAGCATTCACACAGAGGCAACCGTCGGGATCCGTAGCGATGGCGCAGACTTCATCCATATCCAGGAGTAGTACCGGACATGGAAACTCTCACGCAGACCCAACCGACGCCGTCGGCAAGGGCAGTCGCCAAAAGCTGCTGCGTCTTGGGAGTCACGCGACCGGGCGCGCGGTGGGGTTACTCGGGGTTGGATCCTGTTGTGGCGCCGCTGTGGATGGCGCGCAACAGCCTCTCGAGATCTTCCCCGTTGACGGTGCGGGGGTTTGTATCCGGAATGGTTGGCAGAATCAGGTCGACGGCATCGGGAATGTCCGTTTCGGCGAAGCCGTAGTCTTTCAGCGCAGGGGGTGCTTCCAGGGTTTCGCGCAGGCTACTGAGCCCCTCAACTGCGCTGGTCGAGTTGAAGGCGGCGGCGATACGGGCCTCGGCCTCGGGGGCGAAGGGCCCCTTGAAGGCCAGAACGTGCGGCAGGACGGCGGCGTGTGTTTGGGCGTGCGGTAGGTTGTATGCCCCGCCCAGGGTGTGGCAAATTTTGTGATGCATTCCGGAGCCGGCGGAGGCGAACGCCACGGCCGCCAAATAGGCGCCATACAGTGCCTGTTCGCGTCCGGCCAGGTCCTCTGGGTTGGTCTTAATTGCGGGCAGGGCGCGGTTCAGGGCCCGGATTCCCTCGGCCGCGAGTGCTGCGTTGATCGGGTCCGCCCGCGGACCCCACATGGAATCCACACCGTGGGCAAGAGCGTTGAGCCCGGATGCAATTGACAGTTCCATCGGCAGGCCGACAGAGAGTTCGGCGTCGTAGACGACGGCGACGGGCAGGACGGCATTGTCGATACCCGTCGTCTTCCGTGATGCCTCCGTCAGGCCCCACATGTTGGTCGCTTCAGAACCGGCATAGGTGGTGGGAATCGCGATAATCGGCAGTCGCAGGGTCAGAGCGACGGCTTTGGCCAGGCCGGTCGCACTGCCGCCTCCTGCGCACACGAGCAGGTCGATTCCATGCGCGACGGCGGCGGCGCGGGCTTTTTCGGCCCTTTCCACCGGCACGTGCGGGGCGACGTCGTCGTAATGCAGTGTGACGTCGATCTGCGCCGTGACGTCCTTGAGCCGCAGGGCCTCCGATGCGGAGGAAATGACCATGGCTCGCCGTGCGCCAAGCCTGGCCACTTCGGCCGCCAAAAAGGCGCCGGCCTTGCCGGCGCCGAACAGCACCCGCTGGCCCAGAGTTGTGTGTTCAAAGTTCAGGCTCATCCGTGCCTCCCCACTCAGTATGACGCGCTGGGCTGAAGCGGCGTCATCATTATCACTTGACATTTCAAGTAAAAGCTATCAAAGTACATGTATATGCATCTAAAGGTGGGAACGGTTCCCGCCGGCATTACTTCTTAGGAGAAACCAAATGTCAGTTGACCTCATCCCCGGCACCTGGAACCTCGATCTGTCCCACACCGAAATCGGGTTTACCGTCCGCCATGCGGGCATCAGCAAGGTGCGCGGACAGTTCACCGATGCCGATGCCGACGCCACTTTGATCATCGGGGATGCGCTGGGCACGTCCTCGGTCAACGCGACCGTGAACACCGCGTCCTTCGACTCAAACGATGACAACCGGGACGCCCACGTGAAGAGCCCGGACTTCTTCGACGTTGAGCAGTTCCCCCGGATGGTTTTCCGTTCTTCAGGCACCCAGGGATCCGCCGAGCAGTTCAAGCTCGCCGGCGACCTCACCATCAAGGACACCACTCTCCCGGTCGAGTTCGACGTCGAGTTCGGCGGCGCTGCCGTTGATCCCTTCGGCGCTACCCGCGCGGGCTTCTCCGCCACCACCGTCATCTCCCGCAAGCAGTTCGGCATCACCTGGAATGCCGCACTCGAAGCCGGTGGCGTCCTCGTCGGCGACAAGGTCACCATTAATGTTGACGGCGCCTTCGTGCTCGCCGCAAGCTAACTGCAAAAGCACACCAACCAACCGGAGGGAACACCATGACCGCGCACACGTCCGGTCTGCACCACGTCACCGCGATTGCCGGTGACCCGCAGGCCAACATCGACTTCTACATCAAGGGACTCGGGCTCCGGCTCGTGAAGAAAACCGTCAACTTCGACAGCCCGTCCTCCTACCACCTGTACTACGGTGACGACGCCGGACGGCCGGGTTCGCTGATGACCTTCTTCCCGTGGGGCAAGGTGGCGCCGGGACGGATCGGGTCGGGACAGTCCACCACTACGGCCTTCTCGGTGCCCGAAGGATCACTCGGCTGGTGGCAGGACCACTTCAAGCTGCTCGGCGGGGACTCGAATATCACGCGCGTGTCCCCGGATGAAGAGCGCCTTTCGCTTCGGGATCCAGATGGGCTGCAGCTCGATCTGGTGGCGTCTTCGACCTCCGACCCCCGCGACCCGTGGGACTCCGCATCGGTCCCGGCCGAGCATGCGGTCCGCGGCCAGCACTCGTCCGTGCTGACCGTCGCTGATCCGGAGCGTACTCTCAGGGTGCTGACCGAGGACCTCGGCCTGCGGGTCATCAGTGAAACCGCTGACCGGACCCGTGTGGAGGCAGGGGCGGGAGGCGCCGGCAATATTGTGGACGTCGTCGCTGACCCAAGAGGGCCGTCCGGGTTGGTTGCCGGCGGCACCGTGCACCACATCGCCTTCCGGGTTCCAGATACGGCCACGCAGGAGTTGTGGCGGCAGGATTTGGTCCAACGGGGTTTTGCCGTGACGGAGATACTCGATCGGCAATACTTCACCTCCATCTACTTCCGCGAGCCCGGCGGCGTCCTGTTCGAGATCGCTACGGACACTCCCGGCTTTGACATCGACGAACCGCTGCTGGAACTGGGCCGCTCCCTGAAGCTTCCGCCGTGGCTGGAACCATCCCGTGAGGCAATCGCGGGTTCGATTGCCCGCATCCAGCTTCCGGGTGAGAATAACCCCGCCCTGGCGGGGTAATAGGAAAGGCAGCTGATGGCAGCTAATACCGAGGTGACCGACTGGCCGCACTTGTACACACCCGGCCGTGAGGACGCGCCCGTGCTGTTGATGCTGCACGGTACTGGAAGCAACGAACACGACATCGCCGCATTGGGCGGCGAACTGGCCCCGGATGCCGGGATTCTGTCCCCCCGCGGAAGGGTCCAGGAAGGCGGCATTGCGTTGGTTCCGGCGCCTCGCCGAGGGAGTGTTCGACGTCGACGACGTCATCGCCCGTTCAGGGCAACTGGCGGCCTTCATCGGTGCGGCACGCGATCACTACGGCATCGGGGACCGGACACTGGTTGCCGTGGGGTTCTCCAACGGCGCCAACATCGCCCTGGCCACCGCCATGCTGCATCCCGATGCTCTTGACCGGGTTGTCGCGTTCTCCGGAATGTACCCGCTGGGGCAGCGGGACAGCGCAGCGGATCTGTCCGCCAGCCGGATCCTGGCCGTCAACGGGGATGCAGACCCCATGGCACCGCTGTCGAGCGTCAACGAACTCGTGGCCGTATTGGAACGGCACGGAGCAGCCGCGGAGCAGGTGCTGCGTCCGGGTGGGCACGGTATCGGTCCTGTGGACCTGGACGCCGCCCGGATGTGGCTGGCCAACAACTCCTGAACGAGGGGATGGCGATACCCCGGGTGCCTACTTCTTGGTCTTCCGGCTCCCGCCGTGCCAGTCCTCTTCCAGCCCGGTCTCCTCGTCGCTGATGCCAAAACTGCGCAACTGCGGCCGCTCGCGGAGGCTGCGCTTCAGCTCCGCGAATCCGGGGAACCGGGCCAGGGCCACTACGTGGTCCCACAGTTCGCCGGCCTCCCCGCGAGCGGGGAGACGGCTGATGACCGGGCCGAAGAAGGCGACTCCGGCAGGCGGTTCAAAATGGATGATCGGCGTCCCGACATCCTTGCCGGTCAGGGACAGTGCCTCATCCGTCTCGGCCTGGATCTGCGCGTCGAAGGACTCATCGTCGAGCGCATCCGCCAACGACGACGGCAGGCCGGCTTCGGCAAGGATCGGCTCAACGAAGGCGCGGGTGCCGCGGCGGTGCAGCCCATCCGGGCCGATCTGCTCGCCGTCGTCCGGTGCTGAATCGAAAATGTGGGCTCCGAGGCGGGCATACAGCGCATCCACAGCACCGGACCCATGCTCGGCGCGGGCGCGAGCAGCGACCCGGAGCAAGCGCAGCCCGGAGGTGTGTCCGGCCTCGTAACCCTCCGGAAAGTGGGTGCTGTAGTCCACCGAAGCGTTGAGGAGCCGCAGCGAGATGAAGCGCCACTCGACGTCGTAATTGCGCTCCTCCGTGACCATCCGAACCCATTTGCTGGTCATCCAGGCGAACGGGCAGGTGGGATCGAAGTAGAAGTTGATGTTGGCGTGACTCATAGTTCTCCCATCGTCTTCCCGACACCGTATCCCATCCCGCTGTTGTTCACCCGGTATTTGACTGCAGGTGGCTTCAGCGCCACCGGAGACCCCTAGCGTTGAGTGGCCACCGCACCTCAGCAAAGGATCTGTTCACATGCGTCTGCGAATTCCCGTCATTACCGCGCTGGCCCTTGCAGCGGCCACACTTGCTGCCGCGCCCGCCCAGGCGGAGCGGCCGGAGGACCGGTTTGACCTCCAGGCCCACCGCGGCGGGACCGGCCTCTACACGGAGAGCACGCTCGCTTCCTTCAGTACCGCGTTGGAGCTCGGTGTGACCACTCTGGAACTGGACACGCAGGTGACGGACGACGGCGCCGTCGTCGTCACGCACGACCGGCAGATCAGCGCGGGCAAGTGCCGCGACACGGCGCCCGCGGCGCCCAATGATCCCGAGTTCCCGTACGTGGGGAAGTTCATCACCAACCTCACGCTCGCACAGGTGCAGACGGTGGAATGCGGATTCGCGCAGCTGCCGCAGTTTCCGGAGCAGCAGGTGTCCACCGGTCCGATGATTGAGCTGGCCGACGTGTTTGCCCTGGTCGAGCGATACCGCGCAAACACCGTGAAGCTGAACATCGAAGCCAAGATCGAGGCTGGCGCGCCTGAACAGACTGCCCCCCGCGAGGAATTTGTTTCCGCCGTTCTGGAGGAAATCGAGGAATACAGGATGGGGCGCCAGGTCAGCGTCCAGAGCTTCGACTGGGGTGCGCTGGAGCTTGTCGAAGAGCTTGCGCCCGGGCTGGCCCGCGTGGCCTTGACCAACGGCGATTTCCTGCAGGTGGGACAGCCGGGTGCCTCGCCCTGGCTGGGCGGGCTGGACGCTGATGATTACGACGGCGATTTGGTGGCGCTCGCCGACGAGCTGGGTGTTGAGGCGATTTCGCCGGTGCATGGAAACCCGCAGGGCGGGGCAATCGGTGATGCGGGCTATGTGCCCTACGTGACGGCGAAAATGGTCGAGGATGCGCACCGCGCCGGTATGGAGGTTATCCCGTGGACCGTGGATGATCCGGACACTATGCGTTACCTGATGGACCTGGAAATCGACGGACTGATCACAGATCGTCCGGACCGGCTGCGGGACGTGATGGCTGAGCGCGGGTTGAAGCTGCCGAAGCAGTTCTTTGAGTCGGGATCGCGTTCGCGGAACTGAGACGTGTATGTTCACCGTGACCACCACAAAGGTGTTCAGGTCGCCGGAACTGGCGCCGTTGGCTGCCGGCCATGCAACTCGATGTCCAGCGCATGCCGCACAACGCGTGCAATTGCGGCGTTGACGGCACCCATGAGCACAATGTCTCCGGCGAGCGGCGACGCAATGACCTGCGGCGGGAAATGCGACATTACGCCGACCTTTGCTTCGATCTGCTCAGCGAGCCGGGCGATGGACGGCGCAACGGCACCGCCAATCACAACGGTTTCCGGGTTGAGGAGGGACGCTATGGTTGCGATCACCCTCGACAGCCGTTCGGCGAGACGCTCCACAATTTCCACGGACAGCGCGTCCCCGGCTTCCGCGGCGGCAAACACCGCTTCGGCGGAAGGACCTTCGCCGCTGGAACGGTGCTCTGCCAGGACGGATGTGCGTCCCGCGGCCAGGGCTTCGCTGGCCCAGAGCCGGGCCAGCGGCGCGATAGCCTCAGGGCCGCCCACGCCGTCAACAAATTCCAGGTAGTGCATTTCGCCGCCGCCGCCGAGTGATCCATGCAGAAGATGGCCGTCTTCCACTACGCCCGCACCGAATCGCTCACCCGCAAGGAGCACCACAAAGCTGCCGTTGGGATCCACCGCACCGTTGTGCCGTTCGGCCAGCGCCGCAAGGTTGGCGTCATTCTCGATGAAGGAAATCCAATTCCGGTGTTGTTCAAGGACGGCGGCCTGGTCGATGTCCATTGCCTGCCAGAACTGATTTCCCGTGGGGATGGTGCCGCACCTGCTCACCGGCGCGGGGATGCCAAAGCACACCACCAGCACCTGTGCGGGGTCCACGCCGCCTTCAGTGAGTGCGGAATCGATGGCGCTCTTGAGTGCTGCAGTGCGCGGCGCCGGATCAATATCCTCGATGGAAACAACAAGCGGATGGGAGCCCCGCCCCATAACCTCACCCCTCAGGTTTGAAACCACACTGGAGATGTTGTTGTACCCGGCGTCAATGCCGATCACGTAACCGGCGTTATCCCGCAGGGTGAACCTGCGCGCCGGGCGACCCTTGCCCGTTGCCTGCTGGCCTGCCGTCTCGTCAATCCAGCCGTCGCGAATCAGGTCATCACATACTCCGAGGACCGTTGCCCTGGTGAGGGAGGTGGATGCCATGAGTTCGTTTGCCGTGATGGTTTCCAGCGAAGGTACACGCCAGATCGCGTCCAGAATCAGCCGCGCGTTGGATCTGCGAAGCATGTTCGTTGACGAGGCGCCGGCGGGTTGAGTCCCGGCGCGGGGTTCTTTGCTGTTCACCAATCCAGTTAACACTCTTGACTCACCTGTCTTTCTCCTTCAATATAAGTGAAGACATAAATCTATGTCCTAAATATAATTGATTGAGAGTACAAGCAAAGGAGCTTGCATGGCTTGGACAGATTCCCGCTTACGCACGGGCGGCGCCCGGAAACTGCGTACGACGGCGGCCCTTACCGGAGTGCTGATGGTCTTTGGCGGCGTACTGGCGGGTTGCGCCAGCCCGGGAAGCGAGGGCGTGACCATCCGCTTTGTTCAGAATAAGCGCGAGGTGATCGGCTACTTCGACAAGCTCATCACTCAATTTGAGGCAGAACACCCCAACATCAACGTCATCCAGGACAACAACGAGGGCGGTTTTGTCCCCTCCCTGGTGCGTGACTCGCCACCCGATGTCACCACCCGCGGCTGGAACTACGCCTCGGGCGACTTTGCTCGCAAAGACGTTTTCGAGGATCTGTCTGACCTGGATGTTGCGGCGCAGATTGACCCGGCAGCCCAGGAACTAGTCGCCGAGTGGGGAGAGCCGACCGGCGGGGGAACACCGGCATTGCCGTACTCGCTGACCGCAGCCGGTGTCATCTACAACAAAGACATTTTCCAGGAGGCGGGCGTTGAAGTACCCACCACCTGGGAGGAATTTGTTGCAGCCTGCGAGGAGTTCGAAGCAGCCGGAATCACCCCGATCTACGGCACCTACAAGGAACCATGGACCGTAGCACAGGGAATGTTCGACTACACAGCCGGCGGATTACTTGACGTCTCCGGGTTCTTCGCTGAACTGCAGGAGGAGGGCGGGGACTACAGCGCCGACAGTGACGTCACGTTCAGTAACACGTTCGACGTCATGACCGACCCGATGAACTTCATCATGGAGCATTCCCAGGAGGGCGCCGCGTCGCGGGGGTACCCCGACGGGAACGTAGCCTTCGCCAACGGCGAAGCGGCAATGTACCTGCAAGGCCCGTGGGCATTGTCAGAAATCGAAAAGGCTAACCCCGATGTGTCGGTGGGCAGCTTCCCGCTGGCAATGACGGACGATCCGGAGGACACCCGGGTCCGGGTCAACGTTGACCTCGCCCTCTCGATCCCGGCGGGCGCTTCACACCCGGAGGAAGCACGGCAGTTTGTCGAGTGGCTGTTCCAGCCCGAAATCATCAACGGTTACAACTCCGACAACGCCGCATTTTCCACTCTCAAGGACGCCCCACCGCAGGACGATGAGCGGATCGAGGGCCTCAATGAATACGTCACCACCGGACGGTATTACCAGGGCGCATCCACCTACCCGCCGCCGTCAATACCGGTTCCGAACCACCTTCAGACTTATGTCCTTGGCGGCACTGCAGACGCGCTCTACGCCACCCTTGACGCCGAGTGGCGCCGAGTGGCAGAACGCAATGCAGCCCGCGGGGCCGAGTAGACAGGACATCCCAGATGACATCCACTTCAGTCAAGGCTGCGCCGCCGGTCAAGAAGCCAGCTCAGCTGCAAAGCGAACGCCGTTCAAGGCCGGTCGACAAGACCTATCTCTACATGCTGATCCCCGCCGTCGCACTGTTCACCCTCTTCATTGTGCTCCCGGCCGCCATCGGTATCTTCCTCAGCTCCACCAACTATGCCGGCTACGGCTCGTGGGACTTTGTCGGATTCAGCAACTACCTGGCGATGCTGAACGATCCGGCGATCCTGCAGAGCTATGGTTTCACCCTCATGTTCGCAGTCGCGACAGTCATTGTGGTGAACATCCTCGCGTTGGCCATCGCCGTTGGTCTAAACGCCAAAATCAAGTGGCGCACCCCTATCCGCACGGTGTTCTTCATCCCGCTGGTGCTCTCAGGCCTGATCGTGGCCTACGTGTTCAACTACCTGTTGTCGAACACGGTGCCGCTGCTCGCCGGCGAACTGGGACTCACATCCCTCTCATCCAGTGTCCTGATTAATGAGGACCTTGCATGGCTGGCAATTGTCGGGGTGACCGCATGGCAGGCGATCCCCGGCGCAACCATTATCTACCTGGCAGGTCTGCAGGCCATCCCAACTGATGTGTATGAAGCCGCGGATCTGGACGGCGCCGGTGGGTGGCGCACGTTCCGCAGCATCACGTTCCCGCTGATCATCGGGTATGTGGTCATCAACATCATCCTGGGATTCAAGGGCTACCTTGGCGCCTATGAGATCATTGTCGCCCTTACCGGCGGCGGGCCGGGCACAGCGACGCAGTCCATCACCATGCGCATCGTCGGTGGGTTCACCGGTGGTGACTATGCCTACCAGATGGCCAACGCCGTCGTCTTCTTCATCATCACGGTAGTCATCTCGCTCGTCCAACTGCGCCTCCTCCAGCGCAAGGAGGTTTCCCTGTAATGGCAACAACAACAGCACCCGTAAAGCCCGGGGCCAAACGTCCGTGGTGGCGCTCCGAGGCGAAGGAGAGTTATAAGGTCAACTGGTCAGCGACGATCATCATGCTCGTGGCCTCCCTGACCATCCTCATCCCGCTCTACTTCACCGTGGTAATGGCACTGAAAACCCCGGAACAAACCGGCATTGGCACCGGGCTTGAGCTTCCCAGCCCCATGCGGCTGCAGAACTTCGTTGATGCGTGGGTCACCGTCGGGTTCGGTGACGCGCTGCTGTCGACGGCGTTTATCACCGTGATCAGCGTGGCCGGTGCCCTGGTTTCCGGGTCAATGGTGGCGTACGCGATTGTCCGGAACTGGCAGCACCGCCTGTTCAAGATCACCTACGTCTACATCCTCGCGGGGCTGTTCATCCCCTTCACCGTGGTGATTCTGCCGCTGGTGAAGCAGACCGCAGTCCTGGGGCTCGATAACCCGCTGGGTGTGGCAATTGTGCACATTGTCGGCGGCATCTCGTTCAACTCGTTGTTGTTCATTGCCTTCATCCGGTCCATTCCGATCGAGCTGGAGGAATCCGCACGAATGGACGGGGCAACCACTTGGCAGGTGTTCTGGCGCATCATCTTCCCGCTGCTCGCCCCGATGAACGCGACCGTGGGTATTTTCGCCTTCCTCGCGTCGTGGAATGACTTCCTGCTGCCCCAGCTTCTGATCGCCGATCCGACGCTGCAGACCCTCCCCGTGGTCCAAAGCCTCTTCCAGGGCGAGTTCAACACCAACTACAACCTGGCGTTCTCCTCCTACCTGATGGCCCTCGCACCAACGCTCATTGTCTACATCATCGCCCAGCGCTGGGTTCTTTCCGGCGTTATGCGCGGATCCGTTAAAGCCTGACCAAAACCCAAACCAACAAATAACACATCGAGAGGTACGTTTCTTTTATGTCTTCCGCTCCGAGCCTCGACCGGGCTCCCCGCAACATCCACAACGACGCCGACTGGTGGCGTCAGGCCGCTGTCTACCAGATCTACCCGCGCAGCTTTGCCGATGGCAACGGCGACGGGATGGGTGACCTGGAAGGGATCATCTCCCGGATCGATTACCTCATCTCCCTGGGTATCGACGCCGTCTGGCTGAGTCCTTTCTACCCGTCCGCGCTCGCGGACGGCGGGTACGACGTTGACGACTACCGCGACGTCGACCCGCGGATCGGAACGCTTGAGCAGTTCAATCGGATGGTTGACGCACTGCACGGCGCCGGGATCAAGCTCATCGTCGACATTGTGCCGAACCACAGCTCGGACCGCCACGAATGGTTCCAGGCCGCGTTGGCCGCCGGACCTGGCTCACCCGAACGGGAACGGTACATCTTTCGGGACGGGCAGGGCACCGATGGTGCCTTGCCGCCCGCGGACTGGGAGTCGATCTTTGGCGGTCCCGCATGGACGCGCGTTCCCGACGGACAGTGGTACCTGCACCTTTTCGCGAGCGAGCAGCCGGACTGGAACTGGTCCAACCCGGAGGTGCGGGAGGACTTCCTGCAAACCCTGAAATTCTGGGGAGACCGCGGGGTGGACGGGTTCCGCATCGACGTCGCGCACGCCCTCGCCAAGCATCTCCCGGAGCCGCTGCCCAGCCACGCCGAGCTGAAGGAGGAGGGGGCGTTCCCGGTGGGGGACCACCCGCTCTTTGACCGCGATGAAGTGCACGAGATCTACGCGGAGTGGCGCAGCCTCTTCAACAGCTACTCGCCGCCGCTGACCGCGGTTGCCGAGGCGTGGGTGCCGGCGGAACGCCGGGTGCGGTACGCACACGCTGAAAGTTTGGGGCAGGCCTTCAACTTCGACCTGCTGAAGGCCTCATGGGACCCCGCGGAGTTCCGCACTATCATCCGGGACAATCTTTCGCTTGCCGCCGAGTCCGGCGCTTCGACGACGTGGGTTTTCTCCAATCACGACGTCGTCCGGCACGCGACCCGCTATGGACTGCCCGACGGCGGCGAGGGCAAGGACTGGCTGCTCACCGGAGGCACCAATCCGATTGAGGACCACGACCTTGGCGCCCGCCGGTCCCGTGCGGTCAGCCTGCTCTCCTTTGCGCTTCCCGGCAGCGCCTACCTGTACCAGGGAGAGGAGCTGGGGCTGCTTGAAGTTGCGGAGATTCCGGATGCAGACCGTCAGGACCCCACCTTTTTCCGCAACGCCGGTGTGGAAATTGGCCGTGACGGTTGCAGGGTGCCGCTGCCGTGGACCCGGTCCGGTTCATCCTTCGGCTTCGGCGACGGCGGTTCACACCTGCCGCAGCCGCAGTGG
>NZ_KI915026.1:0-3042 GCF_000520595.1 Arthrobacter sp. H5 | reverse complement strand
CCGCAGCCGCAGTGGTTTGCGGACTATGCGGTGGAGGCCCAGGAATCCGTGCCCGGGTCCACACTCAACTTCTACCGTCAGGCTCTGGAACTGCGCGGGCGGCTGCAGGCCGAGGAGAAACTCGAGTGGATTGAGGGAGGGCCGGATGTGGTGGCTTTCCGCAGGCCCGGAGACTGGGTGTCCGTGACGAACTTCGGGTCTGAGCCAGCCCCGCTTCCTGCGGGACGGGTGCTGCTGTCCAGTGGTGTTCTTGATGGCTCCGGCGTGCTTCCGCCCGACACCTCGGTGTGGCTGCAGGAGGATTGAGTAGCAACGTTTTCTCCCATGGTGTGGCACCTGCCCTGGACAGGGTGGGTGCCACACCATGGGATAACCCACCGGCCAGATGCAACGCGTTGCATCGCGGCACGGCCAGCGGGATAGCGCAGAGCGTGGGACGAGGGGAGCCCGGCACGCTTCACAATGTGGGCGTGGTTAGTCTTCGCTGACCTGATGGCGGAAGCGGTCCCGTTTGGTGTGGAGGTCCCAGAGGACGCCGGCGAGGACATCGGGGTCCTTCTCGGGATCGCCAGCTTCGATGCGGCCCCCGATGATCAGCTGGGAGACCTGGATGCCTTCCTCGCCGAGGACCTCGTTGAGGAGCTGCACGTAGGCGGCCTGTCCGGCGAAGGCCACGGAGGTGCCGGTGACGTTGCGTCCCGGTTTGACCGCCGAGCCGCCGTTGACGAAGAGAATGGTGCCGCGGTTCTCGCCAAGGAACCGCATGCCGGGAACCACCTGGTGCACGGCAGCCACCGGTCCGTAGATGGAGAACTCGATGGGCCCAACCAGGTCTGCCGGGGTGGTTTCCAGCACCGGGCGCATGAAGTCCTTCTGCGGTAACGGGCTGTACTGCAGCACCTCGATGGGGCCGAGGGTCTCGGTGACCTGCTCCAGCGCCTTGGCGATCGAGGCCGGGTCCCGCACGTCGGCGGTGAATCCCTTCGCGTGGACGCCCTCTTTCGCGAGGTCTTCAGCGAGCGCATCGAGGCGCCCCTGGTTCCGTGAGATCAGCCCAACGGTGTAGCCCTCAGCGCCGAAACGCCGGGCTACGGCGGCCCCGAGTCCTGATCCTGCTCCGATAATCGCAATAGTTGTCATACTTCCTGCAAGAACTCAGGCCGTCGAAGTATTCCAAAAGGCCTTTTCCAATACCGGGAAACCGGCCGTTGGTCGCCCCTAACCGCGGTCGGTGTACCTGCCCTCTGGCCTCACCGGTGAAGGATTCGTGACAGTGACGTAGGTTCCCCGTGTGTGGACCTCGCCAGCGAATTTGATGGTGACATAGGTTCCCTCCGTCTGCGTGTGGGGGTTGCGTGTCGTGACGTACCGTCCACCGTTCAGTGGCCGTGGCTGCCCGGGTGTGGCAGATTCTTCGCGGACTGGTGCGCTGCGGGTAAGCAGTGACATGTGTTCTCCTTTTGAGCATGGCTGATGGCCATGCGGTTCAGTTGTGCGTTGGATTTTGGTCAGTACGGATCCAGGCATGCTGATCCGTTTGACCTACTTTTTGATATCGCTGGAGCTCAGGCGGTTTGCGGTGCTCTGTTGCTCTGGCATGTGCGGCACAAGCCGTTGAAGGTGACTTCTGCGGAGAAAATGGTGAATCCTGAATCATCGGAAGGGGTGAGGCAGGGTGCCTCGCGGATGACACAGTCGACGTCCTGGATCAATCCGCAGCCAATACACGCAAGATGGTGATGGTTGTCTCCGACCCTGCATTCGAACAGTGCCGGCGAGTCAGGTGGATCGAACCGCCTGACTAATCCCGCGCCGGTAAAAGCCGCGAGAATACCGTAGACAGCCTGGGCGGAGGTTCCGCTCAGGCTCTTTCGCACCTCGGCAAAGACCTGTTCCGCACTCGAATGGGGCGCATGCTGCAGGACGTCCAGCACTGCCACCCGCGGTGCTGTCACCTTCAAGCCGGCCCCCCGGATGGTGCTCCGAAGGACATCCGCGTGGGTTTGGGAACCGGGGCCGAGTGCCATAGCTCAACGGTAGCAGTTGTTTTGAGTCTGTCAAAACAACTGACTTGGCGGCACGATGGTCCGGGTAGCCTTGGGCCATGACCGAGACTTACACGTACGACGTCGAGGTGCTGCACCTGCTCGTGTCGCCGTCGCACGCTTATTTCGGACGGGCACGGGACGGCGCCGCTGAGGTGCCCACCACCGATGCAGACCGGGTGGAGCTCGTGGCCGGCAAAGGAATCGTGGGCGACCGGTTCTTCGGGAAGGCTGCCCACATGGATGCGGCCGTGACCCTGATGGCTGTCGAGGCTCTTGAGGAGATGGCTGCGGAAATGGGCGCGGGTCCCTTCGACCCGTTATTGACTAGACGGAACGTTGTTCTTAGAGGTGCCCATCTGCATCCACTCCTGGGGCAGGAGTTTGAGCTTGAATCGCGCGGTGACCGTGTCCGGCTGAGGGCAGGTCGGCCTGCCCACCCCTGTGTCTGGATGGACAGGATGCTGGCTCCCGGAGCGCACGCCGCCATGCGTGGGCGCGGGGGCGTACGTTGTCAGCCGCTTTCGAACGGCGCCCTGCACATGGGGCCGGCCGTGCTGATCAGCCCGGTTCCACTTGAGCCGGAACGAGCGGGTGAAGCTTCAGTTCGGCGGCCGTCGCGGCTGCCGTAGACCAGGGAGCGCTGGACCAAAAGTTTCCAAATTTTTTTTCACCCACTCGATCCGCCTGTTGGCGGGCCAAAGCCTGGCACCTGAATTCAGGTCACGGATTAATCTCAAAGTCATACCAATCCGGTAACGGGGGTGGTCCCGAAGTGCTTAACGTCCTCTACCCCAACAGAAATATGGAGGCAGTAACATGCGAAACATTTTCAAGAAGTCCCTGGCAGTAGGATCCGTAACCGGCCTGATGCTTGTTGGAGGCGCCGGTATGGCCAGCGCTGACAGCGGGGACAACACGGAAACGCGTGTGGACGAGGTTGCCCAGGTGACCGACAACAACATCACCGATAGCGGCAACCTGTCGCTGGATAACA
>NZ_KI915025.1:5846-14749 GCF_000520595.1 Arthrobacter sp. H5 | reverse complement strand
CCCACCAGACCATCGTTGAAACGATCTCCAACACCACCACCAGCACGGGCCTGACCGTCCAATGCGTCCTTGACACCTCCGAATATCCCACCGGACTCAGATACACCAGCCACGACATCGAATCACTGCCCCTCACCCGCCACGATTTCCATGGCGAATGGAACTACACGCTCGCACCACCCGACACGCCGTAATCAACCAGATTATTTATTCGCGAGCCCTAAGCGGCCCCTAGCCGTACGATCCGCCCGCCCTTGGGGTAAAGTTGCCAAGTGAAAATTCAAGCCAAACGCGGTGGCTCCCCGTGGCGGGGTCTTTTTGGCATCCCATTAATTACTACGGCTTCTTTCATGCTGCTGATGTTGGTTACGGCTGCCTTCAACGGGTTGCCAGTGCGTGACCCGGACGGATTTCTCGGTCCGAGTTACGTCCGCCTGCCGCTGATCGTTGTGCTGGTGATGGTGGCCGACGTAGTACCGCGGGTGCTTGCCCGACGGCCCGTTGCACGAGACTTGCTCCGCACAACCGGCACAATTCTCAAATCGCGGTGGACGATGCCGCGGCTGGCAGCCATCACCGCCGGACTGGCGAGTTTCTATCTCTCCTATGTGGCATACCGCAACCTGAAAAGCTTCCTGCCATTTCTTCGGGATCGTCTGACGGACTCCATGCTGGTAGATACCGATAGGTGGTTCACCGGCGGCGGTAACCCAAGCGACGTCCTCCACGAATTGCTGGGAACGGGCTTCACCGCAGAGTTCCTCTCTGTTGTCTACGTGTCCTTCTTGATCTTCGTTCCTCTTTCGCTTGCCGTGGCAATGGTGTGGTCCGATGATCTCTCCCGCGGGGCGTGGTACGTGAGCGCCCTGTGTTTCAACTGGATTCTCGGCACTGCCACGTATTACCTCCTGCCGTCGTTAGGGCCGATCTACGTCGAGGAGTCCTCGTTCGCCGATCTACCGATTACTGCGACGTCGGCACTCCAAGATTCGCTGTACGAAAACCGGCTGGCGGTCCTCGTCGATCCGCATGCAACACAGGCGGTACATGGGATTGCCGCGTTCGCGTCCCTGCACGTCTCAATCGTTTTTACAGCTGCACTCATGGCGCAACTGGCTGGTTTGCCAAAGCCGGTCCGATGGTCGTTGTGGGCTTACGTCGTGTTTACCGCTCTGGCGACCGTCTATTTCGGGTGGCACTACATACTCGACGTCCCGGCCGGACTTGCCATCGGCGGTTTGTCCGTGTGGTTGGCCGCTCTTGCAACAGGCATCATTCGTTTCCCAAGTCGGCGCCGGGACATTCCGAAGCTTCGGCCCGGCCGCCGACACGAGATTCGCCTCATCGAAGGAACTGACACCGCGGACGGCTTATAGAAAACTTGCATCTGCGAGATGCCCCTCATCTTCAGCAAAATTGTTCTGTCGCAAGTCCAATTTTCCCTGAAAAGACGGGCATTTCGTGTTTAAAACGCCGAAGACGACCCAAACCTCATCGGTGGATCAAGGCTAAGGCCAGCCCACTGTGAGCGATGTTGGCTGGACAGACACCGCCGGTTTAGCCTTCCGCGCACTGGTCGGCTCACTAAGAAGCTTTTACCAGGCGGAAAACTTGTTGCCCTGACCCTTGCGGATAAACGCTAAGCATGCTTAGGTTCTAACGTAACTACTAAGCATGCTGTCTTTGTGGCGCTGATGGGATTTAGCGCTTCACCGTCAAGGGTGCCGAAAGCTTTTCCCGCACCATGTGCGGCAGCGGTTCTCTAGTTTGTGGCACGCGCCACATCCCATGCCACATCAAGGGCCGAGAGTTTAACTCTCGGCCCTTTACCGAAGGAGAAACCATGAGTACCCAAAACTGGTCGGAAGAACCGATAGTCCCTGTGCCACCTGCGCACGTATCCGGCAACCCGGACGGTGGGCAGTCATCGTCGGCCCACGCGAAAGACGAAGCGAAGAATCTAGGTTATGAAGGAGTGGACGCGGCTAAGGGAGTTGCCCAGACCGCTGGGGCCGAGGCGAAGAATGTTGTAGGAGAAGCAGGCGCCCAGGCGAAGAACCTGCTCGGCGAGTTGGGATCCGATTTGAAGGATCAGGCTGGTGCCAGCCAGCAGAAGGCTGCCGAGGGGCTGCGCTCTATCAGTGATGAGCTGTCGTCGATGGCAGATAACGGGGACCAGAATGGTCCCGCAAATGACCTGGTCCGTCAGGCCGCCCAGCGGTCGGGCGACGTCGCAGGCTGGCTGGAAGGCCGCGATCCAGGCTCACTACTTGAAGAAGTCAAGGGTTTCGCCCGCCGCCGTCCAGGAACGTTCCTGATGGTGGCAGCGGGTGCAGGCCTGCTCGCCGGACGACTGACACGAGGACTCGCCGGTGCGGGGTCTGATGATCAGAATGCTACGCCAGCTAATCCCGCACCCGCGTACCCGCCGACAGCGGCCACGCAGCCAACTACGGAGAGCGGGTTCGGCGCGCCTACTACCGCGACTCCAGTCACCACCTCCACAGGAGTGGCTGATACCGAAACAAGAGTCACGGGGCGAGAGCCGACTTCGTTGAGTGATCCCCTGGTCACCGAACCCATCATCGAACCAGGCCGGCGCACCCAGGGCGGACCACTGGACAGGGATCTGCGCTGATGAGTGGAACACACACCGGAGGTTCCCCAGCGTACGAACCGCCGAGGACCGAGGCCGAGGGTCGGGCAGCCAATGAATCGCTGGGATCACTCCTGGGCGATGTCAGCCGCGATATTTCCACCCTGATGCGCCAGGAATTGGAACTGGCTAAAGCTGAACTACGCGAAACCGGAACCCAGGCTGGTAAAGGCGCCGGAATGCTTGGCGGCGCCGGCGTAGCAGGGCACTTCGTTCTGCTGTTCCTGTCCCTGGCCCTGATGTGGGGTCTGGGCGAGCTGATCGGTCTCGGCTGGTCCTCAGTCATCGTCGCAGTGCTCTGGGGAATTGTCGCAGCCGTCCTAACGATGAAAGGCAAGAAAGAACTCAAAGCCGTCCGCGGCATGCCTGACACCGCTGAAACCCTCAAGGAAGTCCCTCCCACTCTGAAACCAGGTAAGCCCACCCCATGAATCAGACACCAGAACAAATCCGCGCCGATATCGAACAGACACGGGCCGAACTCGGAACCGACGTCGATGCCGTAGCCGACAAGGTGAACCCCTCAAACATTGCCCACCGGCAAACAGACAAAGTGAAGCACGCCGCAGGAAACGTAAAGGACAAGATCATGGGCTCTGCCGATAACGTCAAAACCAGTGTCATGGGTTCCGCTGAAAACGCCGGTGGATCCGCGAAATCCGCGGCCCATCACGCCGGTGATGCGGTGCACGACGCCCCGCACCAGCTCAAAGACAAAGCCAAAGGCAACCCACTCGCCGCGGGGTTGATCGCCTTCGGCGCCGGCATGCTCGTCGCTTCGCTAATCCCCGCAAGCGAAAAGGAGAAGGACGCCGCGTCAGCCCTGAAGGACAAGGCCCAGCCACTGACAACCGAAATCACTGACGCCGCCAAACAGGTCATGGAAGACATGAAAGAACCCGCCCAGGACGCAGTGAACTCGGTCAAGGAAACAGCGGCTGACTCAGCTCAAACCGTCAAGGACGAAGGAACCGGCGCCGCTTCAGATCTCAAGGACAAGTCCCAGGACGCCAAAGACAACGTCCAATCCAGCCACAACAGCGGCACCGTCTAACACTCGCCGGGATCTAAGGAATCCCCACACACCTCTAGGAGAAAACAATGACCGCATCACGTCAACCGGTTCGTCAGGACCGGGACAAGACCACCATGCAAAAGGCCGCCCTGGCCGTAGGCATCGTGTTCGTGCTCTTCGGTATCCTGGGATTCATCCCCGGTGCCACCACCCAGTTCGACCAGATGGACATGGCAGGGCATGAATCTGAAGCCCTCCTGCTGGGCCTCTTCCAGGTCTCGATCCTGCACAACATCGTCCACCTGCTCTACGGCGTCGCTGGCCTGGTGCTGGCACGGACGTACGCCAATGCAAAAAACTATCTCCTGATCGGAGGTGTGATCTACCTGGTGCTGTGGATCTACGGTCTGGTGATAGACCTCAACTCAGACGCCAACTTCGTGCCTTTCAACGACGCGGATAACTGGCTGCACCTATTCCTGGGCGTCGGAATGATCGCGCTGGCACTGATCCTGAGCCGCAAACGGGACCACGACACCACAAACCGGGTCTAAAACACCACCCCGCCGGGGCCTCTTCATGAGGTCCCGGCGGCCCCCTCCCCCACCCCCGTAAATTCTTTCCCTGCAAGGAATCTAGATGAGCACAACCACCCCGGTCCGAGCAGTGCGTGTGGCCAAGCCGAACGACGTCGTCGCGTCGTACTCGATCCTGCTCAAGCAGGTGCGCAAGGAAGGGCTACTGAACCGTCGACGGCGATTCTATGTAGCGGTCTTCGCTGCACTTACGCTGGCCATAGGTGCGGCCTGGACCGGGTTCGTCCTGCTGGGAGACACCTGGTTCCAGTTGCTGATCGCCGCGGTACTTGGCATTGTCTTTACCCAGGTCGCCTTCCTTGCCCACGAAGCCTCGCACCGCCAGATCTTCAAGACCCGCAGCGCCAACGACTGGTCCGGGCGGATCCTTGCCGCCGGCGTCGTCGGCATCAGCTACCAGTGGTGGATGAATAAGCACACCCGCCACCACAACGATCCCAATGTGGTGGGCAAGGACCCCGATATTGAGATCGACACTATTTCCTTTATCGAGGAAGACGCAGCAAAGGCCAAAGGGTTCCACGCGTGGATCACCCGCCGCCAAGGCTACCTCTTCTTTCCCCTGCTCACCTTCGAGGGACTGAACCTGCACGTCAAGTCGATTAGCACCCTCTTCCGGCCGGGCGCCGTGCAGGGCCGCTGGATTGAACTCGCGCTCCTCGCGATGCGCTTCGGCGCCTACCTCGGCATCTTGTTCTGGTTCCTTCCCGTCGGTATGGCCTTCGCCTTCATCGGCGTGCAGATGGCCGTATTCGGCATCTACATGGGCGCATCCTTCGCCCCCAACCACAAGGGCATGCCGATCATCCCCAAGAACAGCAAGCTCGACTTCTTCCAGAAACAGGTACTCACCTCACGCAACATCCGCGGCGGAGCCTTCGTCAACAACGCCTTCGGTGGCCTGAACTTCCAGATTGAACACCACCTGTTCCCCGACATGCCACGCCCGCACCTGCGCAAGGCTGCGCTCATTGTCCGCGAACACTGTGAACGCCTCAAGGTCCCGTACACCGAAGTAGGGGTCGCCGCGTCCTACGGTGCCGTCGTTTCCTACCTCAACCGGGTAGGCCTGGCCGCACGGGATCCGTTCGACTGCCCCATCGTGAGCCGATACCGGCGTTCATAGATGAACCGTCTTGACATCAAACGTGGCATCGAACAAAAAAGAGGCTTAAGTAATGTTGGATCTGGACTTGGACCAGTGGTCAACGAGCCGTCTCCTGCTGACAGCCACCCGTTTAGTGGAAAACGCGTGGAGCAAGGAACTCGCTGATTTCGGAATCACCCACGCCGGGCTGACGGTACTGGTTGTGATCGCCTTGCAGGGCGCGGGAACCCAAAGTGAAATTGCCCGGAGCGTTCGCGTCCAGCCACAAACCATGATCAGGATCCTGGATAACCTCGAATACAAGGGTCTCGTTGCCCGCGTACAAACCAGCGTCAACCAAAAAAAGCAGCTATTCGCCATCACTCCTGCGGGCAGTAAGGTTCTTGATTCAACCGCTGAAATGGAACAGAACATTCTCCCGCGAGACCAGCTCCCGGACGGGAGCGTACGTCGCTATCTGCAGCAAGCAATCGCTGAACTGACCCACCGTCGCCCCAGTGACCAGTGACCCATGACCTGTGGCCTGTGGCCTGTGGCCTGTGAGGCATCACAGGGCAACCGCCGCCGGTGACCCTTTCGAAGATCAAACGACGAAGCGCTCCCAGCCCCGACCGGAAGGGAATTGTCGTGAGAATTGCTCTCCTTGGCGCGACTGGTCGCACCGGTAAACATGCCCTAGCAGCTGCGCTGGATCACGGCCATGATGTGACAGTCCTCGTCCGCGATCCTGCCAAGCTTCCGGCGCCGGTTGCTGCCCGTATCAGGGTCATTGTCGGAGACACCTCGAATACTGACGCTCTACGCAGCCTTCTTTCCGGCCCTCTCCGCGAACCAGAGTGGTCTCGCCGACTTCCAGCCAGGATGCGTGTTGCGCCTTACCATGGTGCTTGCCTTCACAGGCGCAGGTACAGTCCTCCCCCGTTGCTTTTCGACAACGCCGGTCGCACTTCTCGGTTTGGCTGTAGTGCATTTCAATCTCCACGCGTCCGTCACGAATGGCGATAGACTCTGCGACCTCAGTCAGGTGTTTTCGAGTAATGGTCCAGTAACCCGCCCAACCTGGTTGACCCTCGTCTGCCTCTACCCACGTCGGCCGGATTGCTGCACCAGCAGCATCTTTGAACATGCTCTTGTTAGTAGGTTCATCGCCGCGAGGTGCCCTTAGTCCACGAACTTGAATGCGGCCCGTTAACGGGCGGATAATTTTGGCACTCATGTGCAGAGCCTACCCAGCGATCAGAGCCAGCGGGTGGCGAGGCGTAGACCTGGTTACTTTGCTGGCTTGATCAGCTGCGGTCCGTTGTTGCGCACCGATCCGACTTCCTTTCCCACGATGCGGGGCACCAGGTGAGGTTTGGGTATCGCGTCGATGAGTCTTTGGACGTCGGTCTTGCCGGTGGTGTGGGGATCCAGCCAGTCGGCGTGTAGCTCCCCGGGGATGATCAGTGGTGTTCGGTCGTGGATATGGCCCAGCGCGTCGGTGGCCGACGTCGTGATCACGGTTGCGGTGACAAGCCATTTCCCCGGGTGGTCCTCGGGCAGTTCCGGGTTTGGCCAGAACTCGTAGAGGCCGGCCACTCCCAGCAGCTCGTCCTCATCCTGCGGGTGCAGGTAGGTCGGGGTTTTGGATCCGTCCGGGTTTTTCTGCCACTCGTAGTAACCGTTCATCGGAATCAGTGCGCGGCGCTCGGCTGCCGCGGTGCGGAATGAGGGTTTCCCGGTGACGGTCTCGCTGCGTGCGTTGATCAGCCGCGCACCGGCCTTCGGATCCTTTGCCCATGACGGGACCAGTCCCCAGCGTGCGGTCTCCAGCCGGCGTTCCAGCGCGCCGTCAGCGTCCGGGCGCTGCGTGATGAACCGGATCTCGTCGGTGGGCGCAATATTCCATGACGGGGCCAGCTCCTGGCCTTCTACCGCGTTAATTTCAAACGCGTCCAACATTGCCTGTTTGGATCCTGCCACCACGAATCTCCCACACATACGGCTCATTGTGCCGCACAGCTCCCCCGGCTTCCCCAACTCGAACATGTGTTCTATTTTTAAAGAAAACCAACTCCAGATCACACAATGAAGGACGGGCACGATGACAGCGCAGACAGCGGACAACGGGCCGCGGATAGTCGATGAGCCGGCAGATGCTCAGTCAGCTCGGCACCTGCTCGTTCGTGGACCGGCAGCAAAACGTTGTCTTCCAGGGATTCACCGGATCGGGGAAGTCCTACTTGGGCTGCGCGATCGCGAAGCGCGCCTGCGAGAACAGGATCCGCGCCCACTACGTCCGGATGCCGGACCTCGAGGAAGCATGGGTTGCCGCGCAAGACACCCCCGGCGGGTCCGGGAAGTTCCTGCGGAAGCATGCGGCCTTCACCCTGCTCGTGATCGACGAATGGTTGCTGGATAAGCCAACGGAATCGATGCGGGGCATGTGCCACAGGGCTCTGGACACGCTCTGGTGACTGCTGATGGAATTCGTTGAGTTCTAGGGCTTTTGGACAACGAGACTTGGTCTCTTGCTGTCTCGAATCCCTACGGTTGCAACACAGCCGGTCGAGACACTTCCCCTCCTGTCATTTTCACTACACGCCTGCACAACGCGCCGCGTGTTCTCGGGGTTGTGCAGGCGAGTGTTGAGCACTGATTTATCCATAATCCTCTTCCACTAATGTCGTTTTTGCTTACTACTCCTCTGCACGAAAACGGAGGTAGCGGGATGGTCGCGGACTCTGTCCCGCAGAGCACTCCCCTTACTGCGACACGGGAAGGCTGTGCAGACGAGTACTGAAATTTGTGCAGACGTGTAGTGAAAATGACACTCCCCCGCCGTTCTGCGGGTGCGTCTGTCTTGCTGCCTTATGCCGCAAGCTCCCGCCCTGTTTCATGACGCAGATAGAGGTTGCAGGACACTTCTAGCAATCCCTGAAGCGTTCAGCGTCCGAGCGGACGTTGCAGCAGACAAGTAGCCTGAATACGTGAGCCTGGATTGCAATGGACCGACAGATGTTGGATGAGGACCTGATGCCATCTCGCCCTAAAGGCGCGACGAAACGACACATCAAGAATGCCCATGCCCGGGCTGCGGAGCTTGGAGCATTGACGCCGATTGAGCCAGCCGCTCGGAGGGCGGATGGTTCTCCCCGGATTGGCCGTGACCAGGTATATGTCACGCGAACCGGGGAAGTGTTCCACCCGGCCTGGTGTTCCGCCGTCGCTGATAAGTGGGATGCCCAACCGGACGGGTTGCTGATAGTCATGGCACGGGATGTCGGGGCTCGGCGGGAGTGCCGCCTCTGCGAGAATCCGATCGGAAACTAACCCAAGAGTGCCCCGCAGAAACGTAAATCGCGGGCCACGCGCCCATTCCGGCGGTCCGTGGCGTCGCCTTCGGTCCTCGTCAGACCACTTCGTTGCTTGCCATGCTCAAGTAGCGGTACACGGTTGCACGGCTGGCGCCGATGATCTTCCCGATATCGGCCGGAGCGAGCCCCTGGGCCTTCAGGTCCCGGGCACGCTTGACCAACGCATCAGCGG
>NZ_KI915025.1:0-5746 GCF_000520595.1 Arthrobacter sp. H5 | reverse complement strand
CCTGGGCCTTCAGGTCCCGGGCCCGCTTGACCAACGCATCAGCGGCGGTGACTTCCCGCCGCCCGGCCTTCCGCCCATGTTCGGCGGCCGCCGCCATGCCGCCCCTGGTCCGCTCGGCCAGCTGGTCACGCTCGAGCTGAGCGAACGCGGACATGACCGTCAGCATTGCCCTGCCCATCGAACCCGTTGTACTGATGCCTTCTGTGACGCTACGGAAGTGCACACCCCGGTGTTCCAGGTCATCGATGATGGCCAGCAGGTTGCGGGTGTTGCGCCCCAACCTGTCCAGCTTCCAGACCACGACCTCATCGCCCTCCCGAAGATGGTCGAGCATCTTGTCCAGTTCAGGCCGGCTGGCCCGCGTTCCACTCACACCGTGATCGGTAAAGATCCGGTTGCAGCCCGCGGCCGCCAACGCCGCCTGCTGCAGACCCGCGTTCTGATCCAAGGTGCTGACCCTGGCATACCCAACACTTCCCACGCCCACTCCCCTATCAGCTCATCAAAGGCCACAATTTGCTTTGTTGAGAATAGCGCCTGTGAGACACATTGCTGAGATAAGACACGCCTACGAGAACCCCCGGGAATGCTGGGCTTCGACAAATCACCGATCGGCCGGCCGTCCTGTCTTGGTAAAGGATCCTTTGACGAGATAGCGGGCGACCCACCGGGCCGCCCTCAAAGGTTCCTCGAGCGGGGTCTTGGAACCGCCAAATTAAGCTGCAATTTAACCGCCATTCCTGACTGAGAGTCACAATCCCGATTTGGTGCCAAAATCCTCGCGAAGGCTAGCTGACTGCCTCCGGGGTGGACGAAGGCGGAATTGCTGTGCGTCAGCGTTGGCTCGTGAGTCGTTTTGACATGCGCAGCCCGCTCCCCTAAACATGTAACCATGGTTGCGAACTTGGATCGTTTGAATTGGGTGTTGCTGAGTTATCGGATTCCCCGGACACCCTCGACCGCGAGGATCGCGGTGTGGCGGAAGCTGCAACGGCTCGGCGTCGCCCAGATTGGTGATGGCGTAGTGGCTTTGCCCGAGGACGCCCGAACCCGGGAGCAGCTGGAGTGGATCGCCGAACAGATCGAGGAAGCACACGGGGCAGCCACAGTGTGGCGGGCACAAATGACCTCTGCGACCGAGGAACACCGCTTGATTACCGCGATGGCGCAGGCCCGAACAGAGGAATACCAGGCGATCATCGCCGAGGCTACGGCTGCACGAGGCACTGAAATGGGATCCGGATCGCGTGTGCTGGCGAAATTGCGGCGCGACCTGAGACAGGTGCGCCGGCGGGACTACTTTCCCCCGGTGGAGGCCGGCCAGGCACGACTGGCCGTTGAGGATCTAGCGGGCGGCATTACTTATCCGGAATCGATGCCGGCAGGGACGGGGCCACGATGAAGTGGTTTACCCGCGAGAGCATCCATATAGACCGCGCCGCATCGGCATGGCTCATCAAACGCTCCATCGATACTGACGCACAATTTGCGTTCATTTCCGACCTCAGCGAGGTGAGCGAGGGCGGCGTTCCTTTTGACATGCGTGGGGTTGACCTCGGGCACCATGGCCACGACTGCACTTTCGAGACGCTGCTGCGCCGGTATGAGCTCATCGATCCTGTGCTGTGGAAGATTTCCGAGATCGTCCACGAAGCGGACCTCGACGACGAACACTTCGATGCCCCTGAAGCAGCCGGACTGGACGTTGTCCTCCGCGGACTTTCCATGATTCACGATGACGTGCAGGTTCTGGCCGTCTCCGGCGCCGTATTCGACGGCTTGTACGCCTACTATCACCGGGCGCTGATACTCGGCAAGGAGCCCGCATGAGCATACCCACGCCGCAGCCGGCCCACGACGGGCCTGATCGGCAGCCAGATCCGGCGGCAACCGTCGTGCTGCGACGCAACCAGGACGTGATCCCGTTCCGTGACGCGGTGAGGGTGTGGTTCCTCATCGGTCTGCAAACATTCGGCGGCCCTGCCGGGCAGATCGCGGTCATGCAGCGCATCCTGGTCGACGAGAAACGGTGGATCGGTCAACGCCGCTTCCTGCACGCACTGAACTACTGCATGCTGCTGCCCGGGCCCGAAGCACAACAACTCGCCGTCTACACCGGATGGTTGCTCAACGGTGTTCGCGGCGGCATCGTCGCCGGGTCCCTGTTTGTCCTACCCGGCGTGGTCGCCATGCTCGGGTTGTCCGCGCTGTATGTCGCCTTCGACGAGACCACGATCACGAGCGGCTTATTCATGGGACTGGGTGCGGCCGTCATCGCGATCGTCATTCACGCTGTCATCCGGGTCAGTCGCCGAGCACTGACCCATCCCAGCCTGCTCATCCTGGCTATCGGTGCTTTCGCCGCCTTGACCCTGTTCGCAGTTCCTTTCCCCGCTGTCGTTCTCACCGCCGCGATCATCGGCTGGGCAATCGGCAAATTCCGGCCCGGAGTAACCGAACCAAAATTGAGCAGCGCCGCGGATGACGGTCCCGTCCCGTTGATCAGTGATGAACAATTGCACAGCGACGCCCCCTCGCTGCGCCACAGTGCACTCGTTCTGACACTCGGTCTGACGGTGTGGGCCGCCCCCGTGGTCGCCGCTGCCATGCTGATCGGCCCTCACAGCATCTTCGTGGAACAAGGGCTCTTCTTCTCCGGAGCGGCCGTGGTCACCTTCGGCGGCGCATACGCCGTCCTGGCATACGTCGCACAACAGGCGGTGTCCGTATACGGCTGGCTGGCTCCGGGGGAAATGATCCGCGGCCTGGCGCTGGCCGAAACCACGCCGGGTCCGCTGATCATGGTCGTCCAATTCGTCGCCTTCGTCGGCGCCTACCGGTTCCCAGGAGATTTCAACCCCTGGGTGGCCGCCATACTCGCCGCACTCATTACGACGTGGGTCACATTCGTTCCCAGTTTCCTGTTCATTCAGCTCGGCGCCCCATACGTCGAACGGCTCCGCAACAACCGTCTCTTGTCAGCAGCGCTGACAGGAATTACCGCAGCTGTAGTCGGTGTTATCGCCAACCTGGCCGTCATCTTCGCCATGCACAGCCTCTTCTCCGAAACCAGCCCAATCACCTGGGGAATCATCAACATGCAGATACCGGAACCAGCCAGTTTCCAACCCGGAGCGCTAGCGGTCACCGTACTCGCGGGATTCCTCATCTTCATACGCCAGTGGTCGCTACTTCGCACGCTGGGCGTGTGCGCCATAACAGGCATCATCGTTCAATTCGGCCTACTGCTTCTCTAGAGCCTCACATCTGACTCACGGTCGCGCCCCTAACCGGGCAGTGCAAACGACTTCTGACAATGACATTCCAAGCCCGCAGAACGGCCATCCTGCGTTTCATAACTGATCCCACGACCGTGTCCCACATCGTGCGTGCATAACTGATCTGTGGTCCAGCGGCCGAGACTTCAGCGCCGCAGTCGCTCTTACCGGGATCAACGCTGCCATGACCGAGTCGAAGGCCACGGGCATTAACGGCTGAGGGCCCCGCAGCTCCTGGCCGCGGGACCCTCAGTAATCCGTAACAGAGAACCTGCCCCTGTCTTCGTTTACAGTTTACTCCTGTGGGAACAGCACACCAACCAGCCATCGAGCAGACCCTGCTTAAACGACTCAGCCCGGAAAGACTGGCGCCCTACCTGCACGTCGAAGGAAACCTCCACGACGCCATCCACCTCTACCGATGGAACATCGACCTCTCGGGTGCCGTCTACGAAGCCCTTCACGTCTTCGAAGTTCTTCTCCGCAACGCACTCGACGAAAGACTCTGCCTGTGGAACGCATCCCAGCCAGATCCAGATCACGGCCGGCTCTACTCGGCAGACTGGCTCATGGATCCCTCTGCCCTCCTCATCCGGATTGTCGGCCGTGACATTCCCGAAGCCAGACGGCGCGCATTGAAATCGACCACACGGCGTCCACAAGGTCAGCGAGATCCGCATCACGCGGACATTCTTGCAGCCATGTCGCTCGGCACGATGAAGCCCTCAACGAAGCATTCCCGTACCTCAAACGAACGCCGCGCCAGCTGGAACACGCGGTCGAGGGCATTTACCGCCTCCGCAACCGGGTCGCCCACCTGGAACCGCTGATCAACAGCAACGTCCAGGCACAACTGGTGAACATGCGTACCGTCATCGGTGCCATCAGCCCGGAGCTGCTTTCCTGGTTCGCCTCCACCGAGAGAATCGGATCGACGCTCCAGCAACGACCCAGCTCCGCTCGGAATTGAACCCAGCGGGCGGAGGGCTGACGTAACAGCCCGTTATCGGCAAACGATTGAGGTGCTGCTCTCAGGAGCAGCACCTCAACCCGAGAACCAGCCCCCTACATCTTGACGTTCATCTTGATGTGGGTTCCCTCGCTGATCAGCGAGGCGTAATCCGTGAGTTCAGGATTGGTGATACTGCCACCGTTTATCCGCTTCCACTCATGTTCAAGGATTGGCTTGATTACATCGACCGGCCGCCCGGTGTAGCGGCGGCGTAGCGATTCGAACATCCGCTCATATTGACCGGCCAGATCACGGACACTGCCTTCGGTTGCCTTCCTGACCTGCTTTTCAAAGTCTTTACTGTTGAATGTGAACCCGCTACCCATGTCACACCGCCTGGGTGATCGTGGTGTCCGGGGTGCGCCGGGCCGTGGAACCTCTGACGAACCGGCCCGTGATTGTTGATCTGTGCACGACCGTGTTGTTGGACGTACCTCGTCCCACACGTTCGGTCGAGGTTGTCTTGGGACTGCGGCGGGTGGCTCCCTTGCTCAAAAAGCGACCCGTTCGGGCGCTTCTGCTGACTGTGCGCGCCATGGCACACACTCCTTTCTGGTCCAAGATTGAACCAAATGAGGAGCACTCCACCAATTTTGTGCCTAAACTAGGTAACCTACCGATCAAGTAGAAAAACCCAAGCCCCGGTCAACTGGCCCCCGGCCTATTGCCGGGGTTTGGTGCTCCATATCACAGTCTACCGGCGGTAAATGACAATCGTGTATTTCTCTAGCCACAGCTGCTGTGGATAACCTGGACACGACTATCCATGGAGTACATCCCTGGCCTGTAGTTTGCTGTTGGGAAGTCATTCTTTCCCACGACGAAAGCGCTGTTGCTGTTATCGGCGTTTAGAACAAGTTTCGAGCAGCTGCGGGACCTTGGACTTCAGCCGGCCCCGGGCCAAAGCTGCCAGCACCTGCGGGTCCCGTTCCCCGCTCACGAGGGCCTCAAGCATCGCCCGGGAGGAAACACCGGACAGCTCCGAGACCACGGCCGATAGCTTGATGCCCGAGCCTTCCAGGAACTTCTCCAGACGCTGGATCTGCCGGGTACGGTCCCGGACCGCAATGGACCGGGACCGGGTCAGATCGCGTAGATCACGAATGGGTTCCGGCGGGACGAAGGAAGCCCGCAACAACCCATATGCACCCAGCTGGGCGAGCCATCCCGCATCGGAGACATCGGTCTTACGGCCGGGGATATTCCTTGCCATCTTGGCGTTGACCAGCATCACCGGCAGCGTTTCTTCCATCAGATAATAGAACGGCTTCCAGTAATCGCTGGTCGCCTCCATCACCACCGTCGTGACCTGCTCACCTTCAAGGAAAGCACGCAGTTCAAGTATCTGCCCGGTGGTGGCACCCCAGGTCGTGACTGTGGAGGTAAACGTTCCCGCACGCTGACCGGGTATACGCACGCACACCTTCGCGTCGCGTTTGGAGATATCGATCCCGAC
>NZ_KI915024.1:14447-15210 GCF_000520595.1 Arthrobacter sp. H5 | reverse complement strand
GACGGGCCGCTGGCACGCCGCAGGGCGCAACTAGACACGGCGAGAGCCGATGCGGGGCAGGGCGGGTTCTGGGATATTTCCGCGGACTTCATGGTCTACGGTGCCACCGTGGTCGGGGTAGCCATCGGGGCCACCGCAGGTTTCGACGCCCCGTGGCTGCCCTTCCTCGTCGTAATGTTCGCCTACTACATCAACGGCAGCGTGTTCCTGGTCTTTTCCTCCCTCGCGGAAAAAAGCGGCCGACAGATTGACGACGGCCGCTCACTGTCCTTCCTCGGCGGGCTGGCGGAGGGTGCAGAAACGGTCCTGGTCTACAGTCTTTGGCTGTTGTTCCCGGCTGCAGCCTGGCACATCGCCTCGGTGTGGGCGCTCCTGGTCCTCGTCAGCGCCACCCAGCGGCTCGTGGCCGGTTACCGGCTGCTGCGCTGAACATGCGGGGCAGGGCGGGTTCTGGGATATTTCCGCGGACTTCATGGTCTACGGTGCCACCGTGGTCGGGGTAGCCATCGGGGCCACCGCAGGTTTCGACGCCCCGTGGCTGCCCTTCCTCGTCGTAATGTTCGCCTACTACATCAACGGCAGCGTGTTCCTGGTCTTTTCCTCCCTCGCGGAAAAAAGCGGCCGACAGATTGACGACGGCCGCTCACTGTCCTTCCTCGGCGGGCTGGCGGAGGGTGCAGAAACGGTCCTGGTCCACAGTCTTTGGCTGTTGTTCCCGGCTGCAGCCTGGCACATCGCCTCGGTGTGGGCGCTCCTGGTCCTC
>NZ_KI915024.1:8997-14347 GCF_000520595.1 Arthrobacter sp. H5 | reverse complement strand
CCCTACCCCGCCACTCCTGCCCTCGGCCCGATGACTTCCGCCCTCCGGTCGTGGAGTGCCGGTTGGGTTCAGGACCGCCGGTTGCGCCAACGGTTGAATTTCACCAGACCTGTCATCGCGGTGCGGACCAGAGGCGAGTCGAGCGCCGTACGGGCATCGGCGATGGCCGCATTCCACAGGGCGTCGTTATACGTGGGATAGGGATGGGTGACACCTGCGAGGTTCCGCGTGGTGAGCTTTTGGTGTACGGCAAGTGTCAGTTCCGCCAGGGATTCCCCGGCCCGGGGTCCCACGATCGTTCCCCCGAGAATCCGCCCGCCCTTGCCGATCACCAGCCGGGTGAAGCCCGAGGTCTGCTCTTCGGTGATGGCCCGATCCGTATGCGCGTGCTGGATGGTCGAGGTGGTCTGATCCTTGCCGTCAGCCGTGCTGGGTCCGACGGCGGCAACCTCGGGGGAGGTGAAGGTCACCCGCGGAACGATCGTGCTGACCGACCGGTGTACGCCCAGGACGGCATTGGAGGCTGCGGTGCTCGCATAAACCCCTGCCAGGTGGGTGAAGTCGGGGTGTGGTGTCACATCTCCCGCCGCCCAGATTCTCGGATTCGACGTGCGCATTCCCGCATCCACCACCACATGGCCGGCGTCGTCGCACTCCACACCCACGTGCACCAACCCCAGACCTTCGGTGCGGGCCTTCCGGCCCGCAGCGACCAGGATGACGTCGGCATCGAATGCGCGTGAGTCACTGGTGTGGATAGTGCTTAGAGAACCGCCGTCGTCATGGGAGGTGCTGACCCTGTCGACCTCCACTCCTTCCACGATCTCCACGCAGTCTTCCTGGAGGCTGGCCCGCACGATCGCCGCGGCGTCGCGGTCCTCTTTCGGCAGGACTTCCGAGCGCACCAGCATCACCACGGTCGAGCCGAGCCGCGCGAAAGCCTGCCCCAGCTCACAGGCGATCGGGCCTCCCCCGATGACCACCAGGCGGTGTGGGAGTTCCACCAGGTCCCACACGGTTTCCGAGGTCACCATCGGAGCCTCGTCCAATCCGGGAATCGGGGGCACCATGGGTACGCTGCCGGTCGCGATCAGCGCCTGCCGGAAACGGATGGTCTTCCCGTCGACGGCGGCTTCACCGGGTGCCGTGAACCGGACCGTACCGGTCACAACTGACGCACCGACGGCTTCCATCGACGCGGGAGAGTCATCCGGCTCAATGGCAGCGATGGCCTCAGAGATGCGCGCCCGCACCTCTGCAAAAGCCGTTCCACTGCCACCGAGGGAGCGCCGGGCCGCCGAACTTCCGGCCGCGGAGAGCAGAGTCTTGGACGGAACACACCCGGTCCACAAGCAATCCCCGCCCGTGCGGGCGGATTCGACCAGGACCGTGTCCGCGCCGAGCCGCGCTGCGGTCTTCGCTCCCACGATCCCAGCCGTACCACCACCGATCACCAGCAGATCGATGATCCCATCCTTGCGTTCCATTGAATCTCCATCCCGTCGTCGGTTCATGCGGATTTTCCCTCACCATAAGCTGTAGGCACCGCGGCCGGCCCAACCGAGCCCCGCCCCCGATACGGAAGTGATCCTGATCGCCGGAAAATACCGCAGCATCGCACCCCTGTATGACCTGCTCTCAGCCGAATGGCCCGTGTACCGGGCCGGTAGGAAGATCGGCATCGAATCCCTGGACCTTCATCCCGGCTACCAGGTCCTGGACATCGGCTGCGGCACCGGACTGAACTTCGGGCTCCTCCACCAACGGATTGGCCCCGGGGGCACGATCGTGGGCATCGACCGCAGCCCGGACATGCTGGCCCAGGCCCGACGGAAAGCCACGCGCAACGCCTGGACCAACGTCATCCTCATCGAAGCGGATGCCACCACGCTCACACCTGCCGCCATCTGCACCAGCATCGCACTTCAGGGAGGACGCGAGCATTCGGAGGCCGCCCTGGCGACCTACGCCCTGTCCTTCATGGCGGACTGGGAAACCGCCTGGACCAACATGATCCTCATGAGCTCTCCGGGCGCTTCCATGGGCGTGGTGGACATGCAGGAACCCACCGGCGTCTTCGCCCTCGCAACCCCACTCGCCCGAACCGCGTGCCACCTGGGCAGCGCCGATATCACCGCACACCCCTGGACCTGGCTCGAACGCGACTGCGCCGATGTACAAGCCGCCTCCGCACGCGGCGGGCACCTCCAAATCCGCACGGGCCGCCGCCGGTAGCACTCCCCCGACCCCGTTCCGCTCTATCTCCTGCAGAAGATGATCCAGCACAACGCGTTCAATTGCTGAGATTTGGCCAGGACTAGGGACGCCCACGAAACGGCAGATTTCCAGTGCCCGCCACGACCCGGCATCTCATGTTTCTTCGCGGCTGCACGCCATGAGACCGCATGGGAAATGCGGTTGGAGGTGAATAACCAATTATCCGGCGGGCGGAAAGGGCGTTCCCTCGAAGTGGATCATATCCAGGGACTCCACCTGCGGTCCGAGTAGGGCCAGAACGTTGCGACCCTGCTCCGTTTCGGGAAAGACCTCCGTGTGGTCGGTCAAAGCGTTCCATCCCACCCGGAGCAGGTAGACCTGTGGTTGGTCGACGCTGCGATGCAGGTCCACTGACCGGCATCCGGGTGCCGCCAGGAGGTTCTCGCGGATAGCGGGGTACGTCTTGTGGAAGTCCTCATGCCCGTCATGACGGATGGTGAGTTGTGCGTGTTCGAAAATCATGTGATTCTGTCGACCTTTCGTGCCCAGATTTTTGAGAGGTGAGTTTTTAGCTGTTGACGCCGGCGTTTTGCGCGGCAAGGCCGGCATGAATGTCTTGCATATTGAGGGCTTTGACTTCGGCGATAACCTGCTCGAGGGCCGTGGCGTCCAAGGCTCCTGGCTGAGAGAACACGAGGACTTTCTCGCGGAAGGCCATCAGCGTCGGGATGGAACTGATGCCTGCCTTCGCCGAGAGCGCCTGTTCGGCCTCCGTGTCGACCTTCGCGAAGGCAATATCGGGGTGCTTCTCCGAAGCTGCGCTGTACGTCGGGGCGAACCTGCGGCAAGGCGCGCACCAGCCCGCCCAGAAATCGATCAGCACAATCTCATTGTCATTGAGTAGGGTTTGAAAGGTGTTCTCGGTTATATCAACGGTAGCCATACTGGGTCCTTATCGTGAGTCGCACCAGGTGTCAGCCGGGTGCTCTCCCTTTTCGGGGTGAGGGCCTGGGCAGGGTCTAAAAAGAAGTAATAGCCTCGTCGGTGGTAATGACGGCACCTGCGATGTAGTTGAAGTTCGTCAGCGCAGCGGCGTAGCCGTCTCCCAGTTCAGGGTGTTGCGCCGCTGCCGTGGCGTCTGCGACGACCGTCACGTCGAAGCCCTGCTCCAGCAGTTCCCGCAGGTGGCTCTCGATGCAAAGATTGGCGGACATTCCTGCCAGGATGACCTTGCTGATGCCGCGTTTGCGTAGTTGGAGGACGAGGTCGTTCTGTTCCGGGCCGTACACCTTGTGGGGGCTGCAAAGAACGGTCTTCCCGTCCTGGATGTAGGGCTTGTACTGCTCCAGCCAGTCAGCACCAGAGCCTTCAAATCCCTCCAGGCTCAAGGGTCCAGGCCGGTCGAACATACCGATTTCGTGCATCTTCTTTTCCAGCGTCCCGCCGAATTCCCACTGATGATCCTGCGGGAAGTAGTAGTGCGGGGAGATGAAAACCATGTAACCGGCGGTTTTGGCGGCGGCGAGTAACTGGTCGATGTGTTCAACCGTGTTGTTCTCCCGCACACTGTTGCCGACCAGTTCCCATGTCGCCCCGTCGGGGCTGAGGAAATCATTCTGTGGGTCTGTCAGCACGAGTGCTGTTGTCGAATTATCGAAAGTCATGGCTCTCCTTGGATGGTGATAGCGGCGGTCCCTAATCTTCGGGCACCTTCATACGCTATCTTCGGGCAACTTCGTACGTTAGGCATTAGTGGACGATAGTTCTGTAACCCAGGACACCGTGTGGGAGACCCCGACCGTCATACAGTGCGAAAGAAACACCCCGGACCGCGAAACACTCCACGGCCCGAGGGACACCAACGCCCGGTTAGGCATGCTGGCCGGGTCACGCGGAATAGGGAACCCATTATGGCAAGAGCAATGTGAACGGAGCGGTCATCGCCGAGTCTGAGGATGTTGTGGTGGTCGAGGGCAACAGCTACTTCCCCATGGACGCGGTGGACCAACGGTATTTCAAGGACAGCGACATGTACTCAGTCTGCCCGTGGAAAGGCAAGGCCAGTTACCGCACCCTTGAAGTGAATGGACAGCAGAATACGGACGCCGCCTGGTTTTATCCCGAACCAAAACAGCGGGCACTGCCGATCAAGAACCGTGTCGCCTTCTGGCGCGGCGTCACCATCGAACCCAGCGGCGCTGCACCTCAGTGACGCCGACAGCGATTACTCCACCGAGTCACCCTGCCCCCCGCCTGACACAAGTACATAGAAGTGGGCTCCTGCCATTTTGCCCCAGCGCGGCCTGCAGACCCGGAACGGCATATGATCCGGCCCGGTCTGCAGCCTGATTCAGGATCTGGCAAGCTTCCCTCCGAGAGCCACCAGGTCTTCGGCTTCGATGTCGGGTGCGGTGAAATAAGAGGGGTAGAAGGCCCCGGTACGGTTGATCCACGCTGTTCGCAGGCCGGCCGCGTTGGCACCATGAATATCCCATGGGTGCACGGCGACGAGCAACAGCCGGTCGACAGTTTGACCGGTTTCCCGGGCGGCGTAGTCATAGGCTTCGCGGACAGGTTTCCACCGGGGAGCGTCCTGAACACTGAGGAGCCGCGAAAATTCGTCCCGGACGCAGCCCCGGCCAAGGAGGGATTCCGCCACCGTTGCTGAGGGTGATCAGTTCCGTGATTCTGCTGAGCGCGAGGATTCCGGGCGCCGCATCCGGGTGCAGTGAGAGGTTCGTGAACACGCCCATAATGGAATCGACCTGTTCCAGGTAGTCCCCCGGTCCTAAGGTCTGTGTCACGACGCGATGAAGACTGTCGGTGGCAAGGTCGGCGAAGGCAGGGTTATCCCCCGCTGAAGTAAGAGCGAACCCGTCGCGGAATACTTCCGTAAACCACAGCCGGGCAAGAGAAGCAGGCACCCCGGCGCGGGTGAACGCGTCTGCGAGAGGGCCCATGTCGGACAGGGTTTCATTGACGTCGAAGACTATGACGGACGGCGTAATGGACATGCGATTAGTCCTTTCTAGCTCCGGTGAGGAGCGAGTTGATGGCGGCAGCGATGTCCCGTGGATGGTCTTCGGGAGTGAAGTGCTTGCCCCCGGGTATCCGGATCAGGTCCGCTCCGAGA
>NZ_KI915024.1:0-8897 GCF_000520595.1 Arthrobacter sp. H5 | reverse complement strand
CCCGTACCCGATTTTCTGGAAAGGTGCTGCGGGAGATGCGGCAGAGTCCGTCGACGTTTTCAATGGCGATCCGTCCCCTGCCCTGTCGGATGAATCCTCGGGCGGCGAAGTCTGCCATGGTTTTGCTGGTCGCTTCGCGGGTGACTCCAAGGAGTCCGGCGAGCTGTTCGTGGGTGAGTTTCACGGCACGGGCGTTGGTGAACCGGTTACGGGGGGGCCGTGTCGTCGAGCGTGAGCAGGGTAGCGGCGGCCCGGGCGGTGAGGGGTCGAAGCGCCATATCGGTCAGGCGCTCCTCAAACCGGGCCGCCTGTTCACCCAGGAGGCGTGAGATTTTGACGGCGATCTTGGGATTGGATAAGAAGTGTTCTTCGACGTCGGCTGCACTGAGCTGGCACACCACGGAGTCTTCGATGGCTTCGGCGTAGTTGTCGTACATCTGCTGGCCGACGAGCAGCATCTCACCGAAGACCGCGCCCGGCTCGAGGATGGCGATTGTGAGGGTTCTTCCGTCTTCGGCGACCCGGAAGATCCTGATTCGTCCTTCCTTCAGGATGAACAGGGCGCTCACCGGCTGGCTCTGGCTAAAGACGAGTTCGCCGCTGCTGAATAGTTTTGGCGGGGACATTCTGTCCAGGGCGGCCATGGCCCGCGCGGTGAGGTCAGCGAAGATCTCCACGGCGTTGAGGCAGCTGAAAGGCTCACCTGTCTCAGCCAAGGGGTCTACCTCGCGTTCGTGGGGTGCCCACGCCTTCGCCGAAGTGCTGGCGGCTGAAAGGACAGTGGTCGAGCATGCATCGTTCAGTCGTTGGGCGGTCATCGGCGTCTGATGATGAGCGCAGCGACCAGTCCCAGAATAAGACCGTAGATTATGTGTCCCATCAGGGACATCAGGGAGGCTCCATCGATGGCGAGGACTGGCATGCCCATCATTGCGGGCATTATCAGCTGCGAACCGAGCATCCACCACAGGGCACCGTACGCCACCCCGATGATCGCGCTGCGGACGAGACTGCCGGTGAGCAGGCCCGCGCCGGGCACCGCCAGTGCAAGCCCGATCAGGACCGAGATGACTAGGTGGACGATGAAGCCGACAGCGGCGGAGGTCGAGCCGACCATGGACGCGATCATCGGGAGCATGCCCATCATGGCCATCAAGCGGTTATGGAACCGACAACGGCACTCCCTAGACGTTAGGCACCGGGAAGGCTCGGCCAGGAGCCGAAGATCGTTCGGCGTACAGTGGGCAGCGATGAGTGACCTTGTTTCTGCCCACAGCCGGGACGCGACCAACTTCCTTCTCGATCACCTTCGGCGTGGAGGCTGGCGTCTGAAGGCCTGGTCGGAGTTCCTCGTCATGGCCTCGGAAAGGTCATTTCATCAGGCCCTCGCCCATCCACGCGCATTGCTTGAGCTGACCGCCCTGCATCTGCTGATGGGACTTGGAGCTGGCCCGCGCGGACGACGCTGGATTGCACTCGCCTGGCTGCTTGCAGCAACCCATCTCGGCCTGCTCGAGGACAGAAAAACACTCGGCGCCGCCAACATCATCACCCTGGCGCGAGGCAACCTGCCCGCCCTGGAGGGCAGGCTCGGCCAAGCGGTTCCGGTGCTCGCCCTCCTCAGCGACTTCGTTGACGGGAAGCTGGCCCGTGCCACGGCAACCGTCACGCTATTCGGCGAGCACGCCGATTTCATGGTCGATACCGCGTTCTGGACGTGGTTCAGCATTCGTCACGAACCGAGCAGGACGGTCCAAGTTGCGACCTTCGCCGTCTGGCTTGCCCCGGTTGCAGCTGTCGGGGCTGCAGCCTTCGCACGAGGAGAAATGATCGACGTTCCCCGGTCCCGCTGGTTCCGTCCCGCGGCCACAGTGCAGGTGCTACTAGGAATCCGTATGCTGCAGCGCTTTGTCCGTCAGCAAAAGCAGGAGAACTCCCGTTTCTACTGCGGACGTGCCTGGAGAACGTTGTCGATGGAGATATCCAGTTTCCCGCTCGCGAAAGCAACTGCATCGGCAATGTTCCGGTAAGGAAAAAACGGCTCAGGATAGGACCAGGCGATGTCCTGGAGGCCAGGTTCGCCGCTCACACTCCAATATTCCGTGGCGAATCCTTTGTACGGACAAACACTCGTGGTAAGCGATGAGACAAGAAAACTGAAGTCGACGTCGCGCCTCGGGAGGTAGTAACGGACCGGCAACCCGGTCTCCCACAGAAAGACGGCTTCGCGGGATTCGGCCAGCACGACGTCGCCGTAATTCACCGTTACCAGACGGGAACTGGATATTGCATCAATGTGAACGAACGGATCGTGCGGATGCTCGAATACTTCCAGGTCTTCCTCATACCAGTGGTCAAGCCCATCGCGCTGCCATGTCACACCGAGGTAGCCGTCCAGTCCTGACTTCCGCCACGCGCCGTGCCGTATGGTTCGGTCCCGTACCACAATGTCGTACCACTCAATGGCTCCGGAGCGCGGGTGTTGATGGTTCTGCTTGTCCGGGGCGTCGGTTGGCACCAGGTGCTCTGTGCGGACGTCCAACTCCTTGAAAACGTACCGGGGAACCGGTAGCTCTTCTTCCCACACAAGCAGCTGTTCACGGCTATCGACCAACGTAACGTCGTCGATGATGCCGCGCACCCATCGGGCGCTGGGGAATGGTTTCTTTGTTTTCTGCGTCATTGATGTCTCCTAACGGGGAGCCTGGGTTTGCTGACTTCAGAATGGCCGCGGAAGTAAGTCCTGGCAGGCCTGCTCGCAGCGGCGGCAGGCCTCGGCAGCCATCCGGCAGTACGCGTAAACGTCGGCGTGTTTTTCGCATTCCATGGCGCACGTGCTGCAGAAGTCTCGACATGCCATAAGGATCGTCTTCAGCAGGTTGCCGTCGACATCGGTCAGCCGGGAAAGGAACCGGCCAGTTGTCATGCAAAGATCCGCGCAGTCCTGGGTGCGTCGAAGACATGTGCGCAGTCCCAACGTCGACTCTTCCGCCGCGCAGGCGTCCGCGCAGGCATCGCACGCCTGCGCGCAGGCAAAGGCTGCTTCAATGCAAGCGGCCAGCGCCTGGGCTGTCGCCGGTTCACCCTGGGGGTGCACCGACATCATCGATTTGACCGAGTTCATGATTTCTCCGTCCAGCGACTCTTCCCCACCCGTCCTTCACCATAACCCTCCCCCGAGGGGCGGAGTCAAGGCCTGGACGCCCTATCGGCCCTCACCGTGAGAGCGCGCAACAAAGAAGCGGTGAAGGACGCCGCCCGTCAAGCCGCGCTGGACGCAGGATGGAGCGATAGCGAACTGACCAAAGTTTCCACCCCACGTTGCTCTGAATTTCTTCACCAACTACTTCGACCACCTTGTTGAGACGAAGTCGACTTACGGCAGGCCCCACCGATGGCAACAGTTACGGATGACACTCAGCGAACACCGAGCCATTGATCAACTTTTCCCGTCAATTTGTCCGACCAAGCACCCTAGTCAGATGCATTCCTGGGCTCAACCTTCCCTGCCCAGTTCGATACATGCACCGTGCGCCATCATGGCCTCTTGACCCTGACCTACGGGGAGGGTTTAGATTGAAAGCCGACGAGGGAGTTTCACTGTGCAAACACCGGATGGCAAAGCTGCCATGATCTCCGACTACGGACTGCTCGGGGACTGCCAGGGATCGGCCCTTGCCTCGAGGGACGGCTCGATCGACTGGTGGTGTCCGCCACGGTTCGACGCCCCCAGCGTCTTCGGCCGCCTGCTTGACCCGGACGCTGGGCACTGGACAATCCGCCCGACCGGTGAATACACCGTTACCCGGCGCTATCTCGCCGGCACCATGGTGCTCGAAACGGAGTTCGAGTGCGACGGCGGTAGCCTCCGCATGACCGACGCCCTGGCCCTTGGTCCGGGCGAGCGGGGCCATGAGGTGGGACATACTTCCCCGCATATGCTGCTTCGCCGGATTGAGGTCACCCGCGGCAGTGTGGAAGTGACGGTCGAGGTTGCCCCAAGACCGGAGTACGGGCTGATCATGCCCCATTTCGTGCAGACCACCACCGGGTGGGAGATCAGCGGCGGGGCGGACCGCCTTACGCTGACCGCCGGACTCAGCCTTACCGCCGGGGACGGGTCCGTCGGCGGAACCTTCACACTCGAGGCAGGGGAAACTGCCGCTTTCGCCCTCCGCCATCGGGGCGCCGTCGGCTCCCCGCCCCCCGCCGCCGATGGCGCCGCTGAGCTGGACAACACCATTGCGGCGTGGCGGTCCTGGAGTGAGATTCACCAGAGCTACCGTGGGGCCTACCGGGAGCAGGTGCACCGCAGCGCCCTGGTGCTCCAGACACTCACGTACAGTCCCACCGGAGCAGTTGTAGCCGCGCCGACTACTTCACTGCCGGAGGAGCCGGGCGGCAGCGCCAACTGGGATTACCGCTTTGGCTGGCTTCGTGACGGCAGCCTGACCCTCAAGGCGCTGTGGGTAGCGGCCTGCCCGGACGAGGCGCAGCAGTTCTTCGACTGGATCACCATGTCTGCCGGTGCACTCGGTGAGGGACACCTGCAGATCATGTTCGGCGTCGGCGGAGAGCACGACCTCACGGAACACGAGCTGGATCATCTGGCGGGTTACGCCGAATCGCGGCCGGTCCGCGTGGGCAATGACGCCTGGGACCAGAAGCAGCTTGACGTCCTCGGCGAAGTGTTCGAGTGCGCGTGGGTTCTGCGGGAACAACTCGGCGAACTCCCCGCCGAGACCCGGGACTTCCTGGTTGCTGTCGGCGACAGGGCCGCAGAAACATGGCAGGAGCGCGACTCCGGCATCTGGGAAGGGCGGGAAGGAACACGGGACTACGTGACGTCCAAGCTGATGTGCTGGGTGGCGCTGGACCGCGCGTTGAAGCTCGCCGACCGTCTCGGCGCCGCCCAGAAGGTCCCGGTGTGGGAGCGCGAACGGGACAGGGTCCGTGACGCAATCCTCGAAAAGGGCTGGGACAGCAGCGTCAAGGCGTTCACCGGTGCCTTCGGCTCGGAGCATCTCGACGCCGGTGTGCTTTTGATGCCGATCATGGGATTTCTACCGGCCGACGACGACCGCATACTGGCCACGCTGGACGCGATCGAGCGTGAACTCACCACCGGAAACCTGATCCAGCGGTGGACGGGCTCCGGGGGTGAGGGTGCGTTCATCATCTGTTCCTACTGGCTGGCCACAGCCCGGGCCATGGCAGGTGAACCTGAACGGGCGCGGGAAATTTTCGAGGCAGTTACCGGGTACGCCAATGATCTCGGGCTCCTCTCGGAAGAGATCGACATCAGAGAGGGCAGCCTGATCGGCAACTTCCCCCAAGGGCTTTCACACATCGGCCTGATCAACGCGGCGTGGGCAATTACCCAAGCCGAGGACGCCCAGGCCGGACAGGCCTGAATCCACTGAACCACTGAAAGTACGGAGAGGAACACTCATGGGAAAGCTACAGGACAAGGTCGCCTTCATCACCGGATCGGATTCAGGAATAGGCCAGGCCACGGCAGTCGAATTTGCGCGGGAGGGTGCCGACGTCATCGTCCATTACTTCCACGACCGCGACGGCGCAGAGTCCACACAGCAGCAGGTTGAGTCCCACGGCCGCCGGGCAATCATCGTCCAGGGCGACCACGGTGACGAAGAGCAGGTCAAAAAGATGTTCACGGAGGCCTTCGACGCCTTCGGACGGGTGGACATCATGATGAACAACGCAAGCGCTGACGCCTCCGGAACCTACGTCGCCGATCTGGAGATCGCCGACTTTGAGCGCACGCTGCGCAGCAACCTCATCGGCCAGCTCATCTGCTGCAAACACTTCATCAACCATCGGAAGCAGCAGGGCGGCGGCGGGAAGATCATCAACACCACCTCGGTGCACGAGGAACAGCCCCGGGCCGGTGCAGCCGACTATGACTGTTCCAAGGGCGCACTGCGGAACCTCACCCGAACCCTTGTCCTCGAAATTTCCGAGCTCGGCATGACGGTGAACAACATCGCCCCGGGAATGGTACTCACCCCGTTCAACCAGAAGGCAATCGATGACCCGGAGTACCTGAAGGAGCAGGTTAAGACCATTCCCCTCAAGCGTGCCGCGGAACCGTCAGAAATCGGCAGGCTCGCTGTTTTCCTTGCCTCGCCCGATGGCGACTACGTGACAGGAGCCACCTACGTCATGGACGGCGGACTGATGCAGATGGCCGGTCAGGGCGCGTAAATAAAGCCTCGACCGTCGCAACAGATGAACGATATCCAGGAGGAAACCATGAGTGAAACCAAGGCAGATACAACCGGCGGGCACACCGCCGGATTCGACCCGCAGCGCACCGCCCTGCTGGTGATCGACCCGGTCAACGATTTCCTGTCCGAAGGCGGCGCAGCCTGGGAAATGACCAAATCCACGGTGAAGAAAAACAATGTGGTGAGTCAATTACAGCGACTGATCTCCGCCACACGCGCTGCCGGCGTGCCCGTGCTTTTCGGGCCGATGGCCTACACGGAAGAGGACTACGCCGACGCCCGGTTCCAACAGCGCAGCGGCATCAACCGGTTGATGTTTGAGAACAAGATGTTCCTTGCCGGCTCTTGGGGCGCAGACTTCCACCCCGATTTGCAGCCCGAAAGCACGGACATCATCCTGGAGCCCCACAAGGGCACGGACGTTTTCGAAACAGACCTTCGCGACCATCTGGAACGACTCGGCACCGAACAACTGGTGATCGCCGGCATGACAGCCAATCTGTGCTGCGAATCCACCGGGCGCCATGCCACTGAGCACGGCTATGCGGTGACTTTCCTGTCGGACGCGATCGGTGCGGAAAGCCTGCCCGCCTATGAGGCATCGATCCATGTGAACTATCCGCTGATCGCCAACATGGTGATGGAAGTCGACGAATTCCTGGCCGGCCTGGCTGCCACCGGGCAGCAGATCCCCTCGCAGGGCGACACCGTGGTCGGCTCGGACCGCGGCGAGATCGGCGACGTGGTCGAGGTTGTGGCCGCCGACGGTGGCGATCCGGGATACCTGCTGGTCAAACGCGGCATCGTGTTTGACCGCGATACGTATATCCCGCTGGACGCGGTGACACACCGGATGGACAACCGCGTGTACATCAATGTTCCGAAGCTGGTTGTCGGAAAGCTGCCGTGGGGCGAGCCGCCGAGCGCCGCCGCCGAGAGCGAGAAGTTCGGCGCGCCGAAGACCGGGGTGGAAATGCTCTACGGTAGTTTCAACCCCACTGGTGCAGCTGGAAGGTAGCCATATTGTCAACGGGCGCTAAAAATACGGTTCACGGTCCGGCGGAGATCGCTCATTACCTCCCGCCGCACTATCTGGAATCCGAGCTACGCAGGGATGTTCTCGCGGGTCTGACCGCAGAGCCGAAGTCGCTGCCGCCGAAATGGTTCTACGACGATCGCGGCAGCAAGCTGTTCGAGCGAATCATGGAGCTTCCCGAGTACTACCCCACCCGCGCCGAACGCGAGATCCTTGAGCGGTATGCGCCGGACATGGCCGCGGCATCTCCGGCGGAAACCCTGATCGAGCTCGGTTCAGGATCCTCCAGCAAGACGCCCCGCCTGATATCGGCACTGCAGGAGGAAGGCCGCCTGCAGCGCTATGTAGCCGTTGACGTGAGCGACGGCGCGCTGCTGGGCGCGGGCGACCATCTCTCGGAAACGTTCCCGGGTCTGGAGCTGAGCCCGGTAGCAGCGGACTTTGAACGTCAGCTCCATGTCCTGCCGCGGAACGGGCACCGTATGGTCGCCTTTCTGGGAGGCACCATCGGAAACCTGGAGCCAGAACAGCGCACAGCCTTGCTGGAGGATATCCACGACTTGCTGGGGCCCGGAGGCGGGTCCTTGTTGGTCGGAACGGATCTGATCAAGCCTGAAGAGATACTTGTGCCGGCCTACGATGACTCTGCGGGCGTGACGGCAGAATTCAATAAGAACGTACTGCGGGTTCTGAATCGTGAGCTGGGTGCCGATTTCGATGTGGATGAGTTCGACCATGTGGCCGTGTGGCTGCCGGAGAAGCGCCGGATCGAAATGCGCCTGCGTGCCAGAAAGTCCATGCTCGTAACGCTGCCCGGCGTTGACCTCCAGGTTCTCTTCGCTGCGGGTGAAGAATTGAGGACAGAGATTTCCACGAAATTCAGTCGGGACGGCATCGCCGTAGAGCTTGAAGCTGCGGGGTTCCGTGTCGCGGGGCAGTGGACCGACTCGCAGGACCGGTATGCGGTCACTGTGGCCGAGGCTGTGTAGGCAGTGCAAGCGGAACAGGCGTTGGAGCTGCTGTCGGAGGAAGAGGCGGAGGTCTATGTTGCTTCCATCTGCTTCAAGACGGGACCGCCCGGAAAAATCGGCATCGAAGTGGAGCGCACGGTTCACCGTCTCCACGACAGTGCAGTCCCGGTTCCGGCGTCTCAGGTCCGTGACGCCGTCGGCAGCGTAGAGGGGACCCTTTTCGGAGGTGGACTCATCACCCTGGAACCGGGTGGCCAGCTGGAGATCAGTTCCGCGTGTGCAGCCGGCGTTTCCGAAGTGATCTCGTCCACGCGCGAGGATCTCGCTCAGGTCGGCAGGCTGCTGGCAGAGTCAGGGCTTCGACTCGGTGACTTGGCCCTCGACCCGGTTCGGCATCCGGTGCGAACGCTCGACCTTCCCCGCTACGCAGCGATGGAGCAGCAATTTGACCGTGCCGGTCCGGCGGGCCGGACCATGATGTGCTCCACCGCTTCCCTCCAGGTTTCACTGGACGCCGGCACCGACGGCGACGGCCCTGCTGGCGCAATCCAACGCTGGCACCACCTGTATTCGCTGGCGCCCCTGTTGACGGCGATGTTCGCCAATTCCCCGTTTGTCGGGGGCAGACCCAGCGGCTGG
>NZ_AZSC01000316.1 GCF_000520595.1 Arthrobacter sp. H5 | reverse complement strand
CTCTTCACCGCCACCACGAAAGCGGTCGGCTGGCGGTCCAACAAGCACGGGAAAAAGGCCCGCATCTACGACAAGCCGCGGACCCCGTACCAGCGCGTGCTCGATTCAGGGATCCTCTCCCAGGACAAAGCCACCGAGCTGGCCCAACTAATTGATACCACCAACCCGGCCGACCTCACCCGAGGCATCACCGCCATCCAGAACCAACTCATCAAACTCGCCGCAGAGAAAACACGGGCGCTGGAAGCATCATCCACGCGAGCACAAATAGCTGAGGCAAGCACAATACTTACACGAGCATCTTGAGGCACTACGGGCCCTGTTGGGAAGCGCTGTGGTGTGACACCTGCGGGTGAGGTTTATCAGCAGGGGACAATCCATTCATTCCAGTGCGGGTTACCCGTTCGCGGAGTAAGAGTAAGCAGCTAAACCAGGTGGGTTAGGTGTGTTCCATACTGCTTTTCACGCGGATGAGCCCGTCGCGGATGCGGGTTTCGGCTGTTGATAATGGAATGCCGAGGTGGGCGCCGACTAGCTGGTAGGTGAGCCCGTCGGAGTAGGCCAAATTGATCGCTTCACGGTGGGTGGGACTGAGGGTTTGAGGGATCGGGTGCTGGCTTGTTCTTCGAGCCGGATGATTGCTGTTTCGGTTGTCTGATAACCGCTGAGCGTAAACCATATCGTCCTAGAGACGCTGCTCTGGCAGCTTGAGTAAACGGTCACCAGGGTCCGCGGTCACGCTCGAGCCTGCACCTTTGCATTCAGGGGGCGGACCGGTTTGCTGGCACCGAATTTTGTCCGCGTCGGATATGGTGCGGGTGTGGCCTGTGAGGATGCGGCGGGGGAGGATCTTGGTGTGACGATTTTTGAAGCGGATGATGACACCGGTTTCTTGTTGGCCGACGCAAAAGGGCAAACGGTGATCGATCTCGAAGCACGCCGCCGTCATTGTGTTCACAGGGTGTTAGTGGCCCGCCAGGCGTGTGAAGAGCTGAGCACTTTGCTTGCTGGCACCGTATTTTGTCCGCGTCGGATATGGTGCGGGTGTGGCCTGTGAGGATGCGGCGGGGGAGGATCTTGGTGTGACGATTTTTGAAGCGGATGATGACACCGGTTTCTTGTTGGCCGACGCAAAAGGGCAAACGGTGATCGATCTCGAAGCACGCCGCCGTCATTGTGTTCACAGGGTGTTAGTGGCCCGCCAGGCGTGTGAAGAGCTGAGCACTTTGCTTGCTGGCAGCGGATCCGGGCAGGCCGATCCGGCGGGCATCGATCAGGGGCACGCTCAAGGGTTGTTGTGCGCGGCGGTTCGGGAACTGGAAGAAACCGATGCCCTCCTTGAGCAAGTACGACAAGAAAATGAATCTTGCATCATCAGGTAAAGCTCAGGCAATGCGCGTAGTGTTTTACCTATCCTCATGTGCGAGTGATCGACCTGATGTTTATTTATCCGGTCGAAAAGCGTCGGAGAACACGACTAGCGGCCTCCACCGTGTGTTCTCCGGCGCTTTTGTCATGCCACCACCGGCAGCCAACGGCTTATGGGTGGGTCACCGGGATCTGACTGCCAAAACACAACGGTCATTTTTGACNTTGTCATGCCACCACCGGCAGCCAACGGCTTATGGGTGGGTCACCGGGATCTGACTGCCAAAACACAACGGTCATTTTTGACCCTCATTGGTCTTCGAAAAAAGGCAATCCAACACGCTGCACGTAACGAATATCATGTGGCGGTGGTTATTCGGCAACAGTGCGTCACGTCGACTGACGGCGCAAAAACAGTTGTTCCGCTAAATGCCTACCCGGAGGGCCTCATCATGATCACCAGCAGCAAAGTTCTCAGCGTCGCTTTCACCGCAGCCCTGGTCGGAGGAGCCGGCCTTGGATCCGCCGGGGCCGCATTGGCCGCCCCTAGCCCGGTCTCCCAATCAGTACCGGCCATGACCACCGGGCAAATGTCTATCAGCATCGACGACTTCGTGTTTTCCGGCCCGGGCACCGTGAACCCGGGCGGTGAGATTACCGTGACGAACAACGACAGCGAAGCCCACACGGTGACCGCCGATGACGATTCCTTCGATGTCACCATCCCCGGCGGGGAAAGCGCCACTTTCACCGCCCCGAGCGCGATCGGGAGCTATGGGTTTTTCTGCAAGTTCCACGGCAACATGAAAGGTACCCTCACCGTCGGTGCTGAAGCCATGGCACCGGCACCCGGGGTCGCAGAGTCCGACGGTGCAGCAGGCAACAGCATGGACCAGATGGGTGCTGTCCCCCGGGGCGGCGCCGATACCGGAGTGATGAACGAAGCAAATGACGGGTCAACGATTATCGCTCTGGGTGGAGGGTTGGTCCTCCTCGCCGCAGCCGGTGGAACCTTTGCTGTCCGCCGCCGGAGCAGCAACTCCTAATCCCACCCGGTCCTTCGTCAGGGCCGTAAAATAGCACCTCTTCCATCGCGGTTTTACGGCCCTCCACGCCTTGTTTCAATCACCGGAACCGGCACGGACACGGTGCGGGTCAGCACGATCAACCGGGCACGATTAATTGGGTTTGACGATCTCGGCGTGTGAGACCGTGCAACAATCCCTCACCTACCCATCACTGGATAGTTCATCCTTTTGGAGGCACGATCATGAAGGTACGTAACGGAATATCAGCTCTTCTGCTTGCCGGGCTTCTCACCGGAACCGCCGCCTGCGGTTCAGAGACTGGGCCAAGCAGCTCCGAGGTGACCACGGCGCCCAGCGAAGCCGCGGCACCGGAATCAGCTGCCGCGACCACCGGAGCGCCCGGAGGCTCCGCTTCGGGGTCGGCTTCTGCGGAAGCAGCGCCTGCTGAGGAGGCCATGATCACCATCAAGGACTTCGAATACGAGATGCCTGAAACCATCGCACCCGGCACCATGGTGACGGTGGTCAACGAGGACGACGCCCCGCACACGGTCACGGCGAAGGACGACGGCGGGTTCGACGTCGACGTCCCAGCTGGTGAAACGGTGACCTTCACCGCCCCCGAGGAAGCCGGCGACTACGCGATCATCTGCACCTACCACCCCGAGATGTCCGGCACCCTGGTCATCTCATAAGCCGGGCAGGCAACTCCGCCAGAAACCGGGGGCACGCCCCGCCGGGGGACGGGGACCACGCGACCGCAGACCAGGCGCGCACTCGATTACCGTGAATTGTTCTGCGCGTTCTGGTTACGGTGGGCCCGGTCGTTAGCGCTGTCATCCACTTCCAGTTCGCACCCGGTTTCCAGCAGGCCGCACCGGGCGGAATCGGTGCGGGGTAATCTCTTCCGGATCCAGCCGTCACGGCCGTCCTCGCCGCCCTGTATGTCCTGGATCGGGGGAGACCGGTCCGCGTACGTGGTGGCAGCGGTTGTCGCGCTCTCAGCATTGGCGGCCGTGGTCCTATACAGGTACGTCCAGGTTCCTGCGATCGGCCCGATTCCATCCATGTATGAACCCGTCTGATACACGAAAAAGGCTTTCACCGCAGTGGCAGAGCCGCCTCCGGGATCCTCAGCATCATCGACTACACACTCGCCTCAAGCGCCAGGAGCCGGGACGCAAAGCCACGGAACAGGGGCCGGTTAACCTCTCCACAGTGGTGACGCCAGCGGTGGTGGTGCTTCACGTGCTCTTTTCTTGGCCGAGGCCTCATGGGATCATGTGAGGATGAGCGAAGGCAGGGAACGCCCGTCAGTGCCGGTAACTGGTCGTGATCATCGGACAGGGACATACAGGCACGATCCAAGAGCGTCATCCACGGACCAGATGCGCATTGTGGCGAAGCGGCGCAGAGATACCGAGGAAAGCTCAAACAGCACCAGCAGGAGGCCCGAAACAAAACCGCAAAAGACCTCGGCTGACAAACCCGCGGCGCACCATGGGGCTCAATAACGCTGTGGAGACCCGCTGACCGAGTGCCGTCATCGACTGGCCGGGCCGTCCTGCAGAGCGAGAGAAACAGTTTGAGCCAATGAGGTGAGTGGATTTCGGTAATCATTAGTTGTACGTTCGGTGAACACTTGCTTGTCGGCCACGGTTCCCGGGCATGTCGTCAGTGCGGCGTTATCTAATGGACACATGAACCCCATCACCCGCCGTAATCTGCTGCGCACGGCAGGCGTCGTCGCTGTTACAGGTGCCGTTGCTGGAACGGTGACGGCACCTGCCTCCCAGGCCGCGCCGCTCCGGGTTTCTTCGAAGCCAAACGGGCTGTTCTCGCATGGTGTTGCCTCCGGTGACCCGTTGCCCGACGGCGTCCTGCTGTGGACTCGCATCACACCGACGCCCGAGGCGACTCCCGGTTCAGGGATTGGCCCGGACGCATCGGTGAAGTGGGAGGTTGCCCTGGACGCGGGCTTCCGCCGGGTAGTGACGCGCGGCGCGACGGCTACCGGCGCATTCCGCGACCACACCGTCAAAGCGGAGCCGCGGGGACTGCAGCCCGCCACAACCTATTGGTACCGGTTTAGCCTGGGCAAGAGCATTTCGCCAGTGGGCAGGACGCGCACGGCGCCAGTAGCTGGAGCGGCTGTGGATCGTTTGCGAATCGGCGTTGTGTCCTGTGCGAACCTTCAGGCTGGCTGGTTCTCGTCTTACCGCCACCTTGCCGCACGCGGGGACCTGGACCTCGTACTACACCTCGGGGACTACCTGTACGAGTATGCGCCGGGTGAATACCAGGCGCGCGAAATCGTCGTTCGCCCGCATGATCCCGCAGTGGAGATGACCGTCCTCGAGCACTACCGGCGCCGCCACGCCCAGTACAAGACAGATCCTGATCTCCAGGCCCTGCACGCGGTGGCTCCGTTTGTGGTGACGTGGGACGACCACGAGTTCGCGAATGACGCCTGGTCCGACGGCGCGGAGAACCACACGGAAGGCGTCGAAGGCACCTGGGCCGACCGGCGCACAGCCTCGCAGCAGGCCTACGCCGAATGGATGCCGGTGCGTTACGAGAACGGCGGCGACCTGTACCGTCGCCTGTCCTTTGGCTCGCTAGCGAGCATTTCCATGCTCGACCTGCGCAGCTACCGCAGCCAGCAGGCAGGGAACGTCGATCCGGCGATCAGCAGCCCAGACCGTACCATTACCGGTGACGCCCAGATGACTTGGCTGCTCGACGGTCTCACCGCAGAGGATGTGCAGTGGAAGCTGGTGGGCAACCCGGTGATGATTACGCCGGTCCGGTTCCCGTCGACCCTCAGCACCAGCGAGATCGGTGCCATGCAAGAACTGCTTGGCACCACCACCATTGATGGAGTGCCGTACAACGTCGACCAATGGGACGGCTACACCGCGGACCGGTCCCGCGTGCTGAAGCACTTGCGGGACAACGGCGTGACGGACACTGTCTTCCTCACCGGAGACATCCATTCTGGCTGGGCCTGCGATGTTCCCGCCGACCCGCTGACGTATCCGGCCTCGGGCAATTCCGTGGCAACGGAGCTGGTCTGCACCTCGGTGACTAGCGACAATCTCGATGACATCCTGAACGTGCCCCCTCGCACTGCGTCGATCGCCGTCGAAGCGGCTTTTAGGGCGAACAACCCCCACGTGAAGTACCTCGACTTCGACTCCCACGGGTATTCGGTGCTGGACGTTACGCCGTCGGGCGTGCGCATGGACTGGTACGTGCTCTCGGAACGGATGGACCGCTCGGCAACGAGCAGGATCTCCACTTCCTGGCAGGTTGCAGCCGGCACGCAGCGGGTCACCCCGGCAACGGGAGGCGTCCTGTGAGTGACTCCACACGTCGGCAGTTCCTCAGGGTCACTGCCGCCGGTAGCGCCGCCGTCGTACTCTCGGGGGCACCCGGGGCCGCCTGGGCACGTAAGCCAGCCCCCGCCGCTGCTGGACGGACGAGGGCGTACGTGCTTGTGGTCGACGGCTGCAAGCCCGGCGAGATTACGGCGGCGCTGACACCACGCCTGGCGCAGTTACGGGCCGAGGGAACCACGTTCCCGACTGCCCGGTCCCTGCCCGTGATGGAGACCATCCCGAACCACGTGATGATGATGACCGGTGCCCGCCCGGACCGCACGGGTGTGCCAGCCAACAAGATCTTCGACCGTGCTGAAGCTGTACAGCGCGACCTCGACCGGCCCTCCGACCTGCGGTTCATCACCCTGCTCGAGCAACTAAACGGTACCGGCCGCACCACCGGGACCGTGCTCAGCAAGGAATACCTGTACGGCATCTTTGGTGAGCGTGCCACGTACCGTTGGGAGCCGGCTCCCATTGTTCCGGTGAGCGGCCATGCCCCCGACGCCGCCACGATGGATGCACTGATAGCGATGGTGGACTCCGCGGACCCGGATTTCGTGTTTGCCAACCTCGGCGACGTGGACCGTATGGGGCACAGCGACCTGACGGGCACGACCCTGGAGGTGGCCCGCACTGCCGCCCTGGCATCGACGGATCTGCAGGTGGGCCGTTTCGTGGACCGGCTGAAGGCAACCGGGAAGTGGGATTCTAGTGTGGTGCTGGTCCTTGCCGACCATTCGATGGACTGGTCCATTCCCACCAACGTCATTTCGGTTGATCGCATCCTCAGTGTCCGCTCGGACCTGAGCTCGCAAACCCAGATTGCCCAGAATGGGGGAGCGGACCTGCTGTACTGGGTTGGCGATGCCGCAGTGAAGGATGCCGCACTGGCCGAGATCCGTGCCCTGGTGCTGGTGCATCCGGGAGTCCTAGCGGTGAACACCCCAACTCAGCTTCGTCTGGGTCCGGAGGCGGGAGACCTCGTGGCCACGTGCCGTGCCGGTTGGCGGTTCTCGGACCCCTACGTGGTGTCCAACCCGATCCCGGGGAACCATGGCCATCCGGCGACGGAGCCCATCCCGTTTTTTGTCAGCGGCGGGAGTCCGCGGGTGGTCCGGGGCAAGGTGTCATCGGAGCCTGCGCGAACCATCGACGTCGCGCCCACCGTGGGTGCACTGTTTGGCATCAAGGCACCCCAAGGCGGCTACGACGGTACCGCGCGGATGGTCGCGTTTAACGCCTAGCGTGATCCGACGGGCAGGTTCGGATCAACGTCCCGCGCCTGGGGCCTGGTAAATGTGCTGACCCCTCTGGTGGGCCCCAGCGCAGGCGCGTACATTCACCAGTTCTTTGTCGGAGCAGGACCGTCGCCGCGTCGTCGAGGACCGGTATAGGAACACGGCGGCCCAAGAACTGATCATCGAACCCGGGTCGGCTGGAAAGACCCTCAGCCCTGATGGATTGCGGTTCAGTCAGGTGTGCGTTCATCGGCCGAAAGTACCAGCGTTTACTGACAACCGCATGAACGCCACCATAGTGGGCGGACGGGACTGCTGAAGGTTTGGTTGATGCGACAAGCCTGGTCGGTCGTTCGACCAATCGCATTGCTGCGCTGGCTTCGCAATGACGGTCGTTGGAGCACAACTCGATGGCTAGACCAGCGAGGGCTGGCCCAGCCGAATCTGTTCGCTTCGTAACTAGTCTCTTGTCAGCAGCAGCCAGCGGTTCCGATGATGGACATCGAGTGTTTCCTTGGGGTCCATGAGTGGTTGACCTCTGGGTCGGTCGGACTATTTAGCGTTGTTCTCATCAGGCATTTGAGATGAGGGAACGAATCACATGGCGTCAGAAATCACGGTGCGGCGGCGGAAGCGGCGGCGCATGGAACGGCTGTGGCTGCCCGCCCTCTATCTGGCGCCTACCCTGGTGCTGCTATGGGCCTTCGACATCTATCCGATCTTCCTTTCGGCGTGGATGAGTCTCTGGCGCTGGGGCATTCAGCCTGAGGAGTTCATCGGTCTGGATAACTACATCCGGATCTTCGAGCAGATAGGCAGCCGCCCGGGCGGCGCTCCTGGCGAAGTGGGCCAGAGCCTCATGGTGACTGGCTTCTACGTGCTCGGCACCGTGCCAGCGACCATTGTGATTGCCTTCGTGATCGCCAACCTGCTCAATTCAAAGGTCCGGTTTTTAGGTGCACTGCGCACCGCCTACTTTGTCCCCTACATCACTTCCACAGTCGCGGCGGGGCTAGCGTTTGTCTGGCTGCTCAATCCTCAGGTCGGCGTGCTGAATTCCCTCATGGAGTGGTTTGGGCTGCCTGCCCAACAGTGGCTGCTGGACCCTGAACCGATAGTGCCCAAACTGATGGGGGCAGTAGGTATCGGATGGCCCGACGGCGCCCCCGGGTTCCTGGCGGGTCCAAGCGTTGCCCTGGTGTGCGTCATGGCTTTCAGTGTGTGGAACACCTTGGGTTTCGCCGTCGTCATCATTCTTGCCGGGCTGATCACCATTGATCCCCAGGTGAAGGAAGCCGCGCGGATGGATGGGGTGAACTCGTGGCAGATGGCTACCCGCATCACTATGCCGCTGGTTTCACCGACCCTGTTCCTGCTCTTGGTGGTGTCGACGATCCGGTCCTTCCAGAGTTTCAACGAGGTGTACGTCCTGACCAGCGGAGGCGGCTACGGCGCCGGAGCCGGATCTCCGCTGGATTCGACCCTGACCCTCCCCGTCCTCATCTTCCGTCACCTGTATGAGCGCCCCAGTTCCGTGGGATTCGCTGCGGCACTCTCCATGCTCCTCTTTCTCCTTCTCCTGATCGTCACGCTGGTGCAGTTCCGGTTCGCTGAGCGACGAGTGCATTACGACTAGGTCGCCACAGGCGTCCCAGTCCTCACCCCACCAGACCGAGAAGGCGGAACAGTCCCGTGGCACTGCACACGATTGAGAACACGACCGGCGCACCAACTATTGTGCGGTCCCCGGCGGGTCCCCCCAAGAAGTCCGCCCGAACACACGCGGCCCAGCGCTGGCGCCGGAAAGCCGGCAGGGTGATCCTCTACGTCGCTCTGATCGCCGGTGCGGTGGTCATGTTGTTTCCCTTCTTCTGGATGATCTCGAGTTCACTGAAAACCTTCCAGGAAGTGAATCTGTCACCACCGACCATGCTGCCGTCGGACCCCCAGTGGTCCAACTATGCGGAGGCGTGGGAGGGGCCGCCGTCCGGATTCGGCCGCTATTTCCTCAACAGCTTGATAGTGGCAGTGCTCGGCACCGCGCTGCAGCTCGTCACCGGGATCACCGCGGCCTATGCCTTCGCCCGCATGAAGTTCCGGTTCAACAACCTCCTCTTCATGGTGGTTCTGGCCACCATGATGATCCCGTTCGAGGCCAGGATTGTGCCCAACTACGTGCTGATCCGCCAGATCCCCCTCGCAGGTGGCAATGACCTGTTCGGGGACGGCGGCTCTGGGCTGTATGACACTTATGCCGGGATGATCCTGCCCGGTGTAGCTGGCGCCTTCGCGATTTTCCTACTGCGTCAGGCGTTCATGGCAGTGCCCCGTGACTACTGGGATGCCATCCGTATGGACGGGGCTTCCCACTGGACCTTCCTGTGGAGGGTGCTCGTGCCCATGACCATGCCCGCGGTGCTCACGGTGGTCCTGTTTGGATTCATCGGGCGATGGAATGAACTGCTGTGGCCCCTGATTGCTACGCAGAGCGAAGCTATCAGGCCCGTCCAGCTTGGGCTGATGGCGTTCTCCGGCGATGAAGGATCGCTCTACCACCTGCTGATGGCGGCCACGACCCTTGTCGCGATCCCGGGCATCATCTTCTTCCTCTTTGTCCAACGGCGATTCGTCGAAGGCCTCACAGCCTTCGGCGTCAAAGGCTGACGTCCCCTGTCCACCCACCGACCCAACAAGACACCACAACGATTCCCCAACTGCACCGGAGGTGCCAGTCCCATGAGTATGTCCAAAAAAGCCGCTCTTCCATCCTTCCTCCTCGCCAGCACACTACTGGTCACCTCCTGCTCTGGCGGAGGCGCAGGGGCTTCGGAAGACGCCACCGCCAGCACGGAAAGCATTGAAGGCATGGAGCTTCCCGAGGGGGTCGAGATTGATTTCTGGCACATCCAGGCCACCATCTACGGTGAGGCGATCACCGAGATGGTTCAGGAGTTCAACGCCACCAACGAGTGGGGAATCGTGGTCAACGAATCCTTCAAAGGCTCCTATCAGGAACTCAATCAGGCCGTCCGGGCGTCCCTGGCTGGTGGGGGCGCTCCCGATGTCTCCATGGCCTACGAAAACGACACCCTCGAGTACGTGGCAAATGATGTGATCGTGCCGCTGGATCCGTACCTGGAAAGCGAGCAGTACGGTGTGTCCGATGAGGACATGGGTGACCTCGTCGACGGCGTCCTGGCCCGGCAGCGGGTCGAAGCCTATAACGGCAGCACCCTCTCGTGGCCGCACGGCAACTCCAGCATGGGCATGTACTACAACGCCGATATTTTCGCCGAGGCCGGTATCGACGCACCGCCAGCCGACTGGGACGAATTCCTTGAGCAGGCCAGGCAGGTGAAGGACGAAACCGGGCTGCCCTACTCAGCCATGGGCACAGGCAAGAACGGGATCTACTACAACATGCTGCGCTCCAAAGGCATCGACCCCTATGATCCCGGAGCAGCAACCACCGAGTTCACATCCCCCGAATCGATCGAATCCCTGGAGCTGCTCGCCCTGCTCTTCGAGGAGGAGCTCGTCTACACTGCCGCGGACACCGAACAGGAGTTCACCAACGAACGCACCGCCACCGAACTGGGAACCACGGCACGGACGTCGACCAAAATTGAGCAGATCGAAGACAGGTTCCAATGGTCGGTTGCGCTGCCACCCCAGGAATCAGCCGAACCCATCACCCAACTTTACGGTGGAAACCACGTCATCCTCAGCTCCGACGATCCGGAGCAGGAACTGGCTTCGTGGCTCTTCATGCGATGGTTTGCCGATACCGACGCCCAGTCCATCTACGCTGCCCGCACCGGCTACTCGCCCGCAGTGGAGAGCGCCCTCGACACTGAGCTCCTGAGCACCAACTACGAAGAAAACCCGCAGAAGGCCGAAGCTTTCGACAATGTATTCGTCAACGCGCAGATCATGCCTCCCACCGCAGCCGGCAACGCCATCGATGACATGGTCACCGGAATCGTCGAAGAAGTGGTCCTTGGCCGGTTGACCCCTCAGGAAGCGGCGGAGCGGATGGACGCCGAAACGACCAGCCTTCTGGCGTCCGCACCCCAGAACTGAGGATTCCGGTATGTCAACGAATTCTACGAACCTGCTCCGGGGGAATCTTGACCTCAAGCCGCCGGTACCGCTGGTGAACCTCGCTGCTATCAAAGTGGTGCTCTTTGACCTCGACGGCACACTGCATGACGACCCCCGGGTCACCGACTACTACGCGACGGCGCTGGAAGAAACCCTACCCAACGGCGGTGGAGCCACATTCCGGGACGAAATCGATGCCGTGATCCAACGGACCCACCCCGCTGTTGCACCGGGATGTTTCGTGGAACCGGCCCGCGGGATCGTCATCCACGCCCCGCAGTGGAGTGCGGAAACGGCAACGGACTGGGAAGGCAATCCGGTGCCCCTACCTGGGGATCTGCAGGGTCGGGTGAGCCACGACGGCCCGCTGCGTTATCTGGGAGACCAATGGCAGATCATCGGAGCATTGGCCGCCCAGCGCGGTGCGGACCAGCGGGTGCTGCGTGAAGCTTTCACCCGTGCCCGCAAGTACATCAATGATCACGCCACCACTCTCATCCGGTCCGAACACCTCGATGATGTCTTGCTGCGCCTGGGACAGGGTCGCAGGCTGTTGTTGGCTACAAACACATCGGAGGAGCTCGCGGGACCGCTAGTGCGACGACTGGACATGAGCCAGCCGTTCGACGTGGTGCGCTTTGATTCCCGCAAGCCCGCTGGGTGCGCGGAACTCATCACCCACGCGAAGGATCAGTGGAACACCCAGCCACCGGAAGTGCTGGTGATCGGTGACAACCTCTGGAATGACCTGCTGCCCCCCGCCGGGCAAGGTTGCCGGACTGTGCACATCGATCCGCTCCACACGGATCCGGGCGCGCGCTGGTCCAGCGCCCGCTATAACGACTTTTACGAGTTCGCCACCGCACTCAAGGAGATTCCCGATGGCATCTGACCACGAACCGACCCTGACCTTCTTCAACGGGACCACGACCATCGGCGGAGTACAGGCCGCAGTCCAGACCGAGAATTCAGCCCTCTTCTTCGACTTCGGTACAACACCAAACCCCACCGGTTCCTTGTTTTCCCGCTCCTCCCCCGCACCCGCTGACGGAAACCTCGTTGCTCAGTTGCGGGCCGGAATGGCTCCGCTGGTGGACGGACTCTATGACCCCGCCCAACTCGCGTCGACCGGCGGAAGCGTGGCCTCCGCCGTCGAACCCATGACGCGGCCAGGCCGACTGTTGGACGAAACTTCCATCCTGGAACGGCCGGAAGCCATGGGCATCTTTGTCAGTCACAACCACAATGACCACTGCGCGTTGCTCCCGTTCGTCAATTCCGACGTTCCCGTCTTCATGAGTTCCGATGGCGCTGCCCTCCACACGGGCCTAACCGATGTGGGAGTCCTGCCACCTACCCCGGCCACGGTCCGCGGTTTGGACGAAGGCGAACATATAACTATCGGTGACATGGATCTGGAACTCGTCCACGTCGATCATGATGTCCCCGGCGCCGCTGGTTTTGTCCTGCAAGCAGGCGACCGGCGTATCGCCTGGACTGGAGACTGGCGCGGCCACGGCCACTCGCCAGAACGCATGGCTGCTTTCGTGGAACGGGCAGCCGGGGTGGATCTCCTCATTACTGAAGGCACCACACTCCGGCCCGACTCAAGCCCGACCAGGCCACTATCGGAGACCGAGATTGCTGAACGGGTCGACAGGATCCTGGGAACCACCGACGGACTGGCCTTCGTCACCCCCTACCCTCGTAACCTCCGACGACTGGCCAGCCTGCGTGACGCGGCGGTAGCGAACGGGCGGACCCTCGTACTCCGGCCGGAAACACTCGCCGGATGGCGTGCCGCCGTCCACCATGGACTGAGCAGCCCCCGCCCGAACGACGACGGCGCAACCGTCGCGGTCCTTGCTACCGGCAACTCCATAGATCGCATCGCAGCCGATGAAACACAGGTAACCATCGACGACCTTCACCGGAACCGCAATAGCTTCCTTGTGGAACTGCAGGTGCCAGACCGGTGGGTTGCCCTGGCTACTGGAGCCGGTCCCGGGGATGTGCTGATCCACACCAACGGGGAGCCGCTCGGAGCCTGGGCGCCGGAATGGACCTCGCTGCAGGCATGGGTGGCAACTCTTGGACTGGACTTCGTCTGGCTCGACTCCGGCGGCCATGCCAGTCCAGATGATCTCGCCTGGCTCGTCGATGCTGTAAGCCCGGGAGCCGTTGCAGCAGTGCATAGCGCCCACCCGCACCTCTTTCCACGTTCCTCCACCCGGCTCATCCTTCCCGCCCGCGGACAATCCTTCCAACTATCTCAACCCGGACCACATGCCCTCGGCGCACGCGGCGCCGATTCAGAAAGGACGATGATTCCATGCGTTTCGTTGTAATGACCCACAACATTTGGGCGGACAATCGCTGGCCCGAACGCGAACCCGCACTGCGGGCACTGTTACGCACTCGCCGTCCCGATATCTACGCCGTGCAAGAGCTTCGCCCCGCCACCCGCGCGGTGATCGACAGCGAACTTCCGAACCACCGACGGGTCGACGACGAAGACCGTGGCTGGAGCCACGAGAGCTCAATCTGGTGGAACTCGGATTTGTTCACCGAGCTGGAGCATGGCGCCATCGACATCGGCATCGGGGTGGACGAGATCCACCGCGACCGGAAGCTCTTCTGGGTTCGGCTCGCCGCCCAGGACGGAACCACCTTCGTTGTCAGCACTGCCCACTTCTGCTTCCCGGGGACGGAGCGCGAGCTGACCGAGCACATCAACCCGAGGATCGCCCAGTCCGAAGCTGCAGGAGCTGCCGTAGCAGTTCTGGGTGCGCACGGAGCTCCGGTGCTGTTTATGGGCGACCTTAACGAGTCATGGCATGTCACTCGGATTCTGCATGCCGCCGGCCTCAAGGATTCCTACTCCGCCCTTGGAGTAACTCCCGGCCCCACCTGGCCCACCGTTCCCACCTGGCCTCAACCCACCACACCTTGGGTCATCGACTTCCAGTTCCACTACGGCAACATCCGTGCATTAAGCACTGAGATTGTCGACTTCTTTGAGGGAGACATCGCACCCTCCGACCACAAACCCGTACTCACCACCTACGGCTTCGACATCGACTAAAAAAGCCGAGCGCGGCAAAGAACCGCGACTGTGGACCGGTGGATCGCGCTTGGGAACGCTGGTTGAAAGTTGGCGTGCTGTTCATATCCTCCTGAGCGGACGTTTCCACAGGAAGGGCAGGGTAGGTTCCGCCGGGGAAGTGAGAACCCGGCAACCTCCGCTCCTACCGAATCCAAGAAATACAAATCATGAAGAGGAAATTCGCACCGCTTGCTACCGCCGTCGCACTGGCCGCCGCGCTGGGCGTGGCCGCCCCCGCCAGCGCCGCACCCGTCGACCCGCAGGGACCTCCGGCCCAGACAGGGGTGCGTCCATCCGGTGAAGGCACCCGTTACTTTATTCGTAGGCCCTAACGGTGTGAACTGTAAGGGTGGTGGCCTATCGGGTCCGGCATGATTGTTGCCCCCAGTCGCCCATGATCCGGGGGGTGTTGTCACCGGACCTGATTGGCGTCGGGTGATCGCTAATAGCTAATAGGGGCTCGACCAGGAACGAAGTTCCGAGGTCGTTCGTAACGTGGATGCCGGGACTTGACGCCGTGACCAGGCCACTCTTCTTCGAGTGGATGGAGTGTAGTCATGATCGAGAACTACGACAGCGTCGACGTGTTCGTCGGTGTCGACGTCGGCAAGGGCGAACATCACGCCGTTGCCCTGAATAAGGCAGGCAAGGTCGTCTTCGACAACGCATTGCCGAACGACGAATCGACGATGTGGGCGGTGCTGCAGAAGCTAAAGCACCACGGTACGGTCCTCGTGGTCGTCGACCAACCAGCCACGATAGGTGCGTTGCCGATCGCCGTCGCCCAGGCTGAGGGCGTCCTTGTCGGGTATCTGCCGGGGTTGGCGATGCGGCGCATCGCTGACCGCCATGCTGGCGAAGCCAAGACCGACGCCCGCGACGCCGCGATCATCGCTCAGGCCACACGAACGTTGCCGCATGCGTTGCGGTCGATCCAGCTGGCCGATGAATCCGTCGCGGAACTATCGATGCTTTGCGGTTTCGATGACGACATTCTGGGACAGATGACCGCGACCAGCAACAGGATCCGCGGCCTGCTGACCCAGATCCACCCAGCATTGGAACGGGTCGTGGGCCCGCACCTAGACCATCCCGCGATGCTGGACTTGCTGCAGCACTACCCGTCACCGGCAGCGATGAAGACCGCCGAAACAACCAGGATGGCGACCCGACTACTGAAACTGGCACCCAGGATGGGACGGCGTCTGGCAGAGGACATCACCCAGGCATTGAGTGAGCAGACCGTGGTTGTGGTGGGCACCAACGCCGCAGCGACCGTTCTGCCGCGCTTGGCCGAGCAGCTCGGGGCCCTGCGGCGGCAACGGGCAGAGATCGTCGTAGTGGTGGAAAAACTAGTAGAGGCCCACCCTCTTTCGTCCGTCCTGACGAGCATGCCCGGAGTCGGCGTCAGGACCGCAGCAAGGCTCCTCACCGAAGTTGCAGGCAAACACTTCGAGTCTTCCGGACACCTTGCCGCCTACGCCGGTCTGGCTCCCGTGACCCGCAGATCCGGCTCATCGATCCGAGGTGAGCACCCGTCCCGTCGTGGCAACAAGATCCTCAAACGCGCCCTGTTCCTATCAGCATTCGCGGCCCTCCGGGATCCGATCTCGAGGACCTACTACGACCGGAAGATCGCCCAGGGTAAACGCCACAACCAAGCCCTCATCGCCCTGGCCCGCCGACGCTGCGACGTCCTGTTCGCCATGCTCCGCGACGGCACCCTTTATCAAGCAGACCATCAACTCGCCGCTTGACAAGAACATAGGGGCACCCCCCCCGTAAACGACAATCAGGTGAACACTTCCAGGTATTCCAGCGCCGACGAGGGATGTCAGGCGGCACCTGTGTGTCGAATTCCCCGGCACGTTGCCTATGGTGTGCACACCAGCACGAAGTAAAACGCCGCAGTCGAGGCCATTGCACCCCGGTCCGCCCTATCTGGGCTGGTCAGATACTTCGCGGCGCTTGCTTAGCCGGTGTCCGCGGCTTGTTCACCTGGGCGCCAGTGAGCGTAATCCTGCTGTTTACCTCCGTTTCCTAGCGTAGGAGGGCCATAACCCCCCACTAGGAAGTTGAGGACCATGTCCATCACCCGGCCGCTCGCGCTACTGCTTGCCTGTACTTCCCTTGCCGTCTCCGTCGCCGTTCCGGCAAATGCAACTCAGGCGCCGGACGACGTCGCCCTTGGCACCCCGCGCGAGGCAGCCCACGCCCATAATGACTATGAGCACGAACGGCCCCTGTTCGATGCCCTTAAACACGGTTTCACCAGTGTTGAGGCTGATGTGTGGCTCGTGGACGGCGAACTCCTGGTGGCCCATGACCGCGAAGATGTCACTCCCGGCGTGACGCTCGAGAGCCTCTATCTAGATCCGCTCGACGAGCTTGTGGACGGTAAGGCCGGGAGCGTCTACCCCGGGTGGGACGGCGAGTTCCAACTGCTGGTCGACATCAAGGGTGATGCCGAGCAGACGTACGCCGCCCTTGAAGCCGAGCTCGACCAGCACCGCTCCCTACTCACCCGCTTCAACAACGGCAAGGTAAAGCAGGGAGCAGTAAGCGTCGTCGTGAGTGGCAACCGTCCCCTCGAAACGATGACCGCCGACCGGCAGCGCTCAAGCTTCTACGACGGCCGCGCGACCGACCTGGGTTCGGCACTGCCATCGAGCCTCATGCCGCTGATCAGCAACAACTGGAACAAGCTCTTTACCTGGCAAGGTGTGGGCGAGATGCCAGCCGCTGAGCGTGAGAAGCTCCAGATCTACGTCGCCACGGCCCATGAGCAGGGCGCGCGGGTCCGGTTCTGGGCGACCCCGGATCTGCCGGGCGAGGCACGCGAAGCCGTCTGGTTAGAGCTGGCGGATGCCGGTGTCGACCACATCAACACGGATGACCTGCCCGCCCTCGAGCAGTTCCTTGCAGCCCTCGACTGACCCCCATTAATCAGGGCGGCCCACCGCGCGGCTCCATGCCGCGTCGTGGGCCGCTCTTATTCCGTAACCGCATACGGCGCCCGTTAGCCGATCCGTGACCGCGACAGCAGCAGGGACTATCGAAT
>NZ_AZSC01000315.1 GCF_000520595.1 Arthrobacter sp. H5 | reverse complement strand
TGGCGGTTTCGGTCAGCAAGACGGCCCCGGCCTGGGACACGATCCCGGTACCGTGCCCGTCAACACCGATGCCAGGGTAATAGCCGGTAGAATTCTTCACCAAGAGGGTGTCTCCATGATCCGTTGAAAAAAGCAGTGTGGTAACTACTATTTTCGCAGGTCAGAGGCACCTTCTGCCTTTTGAACACGCCCCTGGACTCCGCTCCTCATGAAAGGGCGAGGCTAACACCCGTTCCCTCTGCGGCACCGGCACCCCGGCCAGTGCCGCAGCCATGTCGCCCTTCTAAAACTCCCATGCAAAGGATTTCCCCCATGAACGATTCGCACCAGAGCACTGTGGCCCGCACCATCCTCCGCGTAGTCACCGGTTTCCTCTTTGCCGCCCACGGCTGACAGAAATACAACGAGTGGACCATTGCCGGCACCCAGGCACCCAGGCAGCCTTCGGCCAGATGGGGATTCCCTTGGCCGAGATTGTGGCCCCGGTGATTGCCACCCTGGAACTGGTTGGCGGCATCGCGCTGATCCTCGGCATTCTTGCCCGACCCGTCGCCCTTCTGCTGACGCTGGATATGCTCGGCGCGCTGGTGCTGGTGCACCTCACCTCGGGGGTCTTCGTGGCGAATAACGGCTATGAACTGGTTCTGTTGCTCGGTGCGGCCGCCTTGGCCATTGCACTCGTGGGACCGGGCCGGATCTCCGCGGACCCCGCACTGTTCGCCGGACGCGATTCCAAGGTGAGCGCGCTGGCGTAAAGCATTCTCTGGCACTGCTCCGGCCCCAGCCTGGATCACGGCAGAGGCGGAACCGGGTATCCGCGCTGCGTTTCCGGACGCCAATGTGCCAACCTCGATCCGCAGCAGTGAGGTGCCTGTCGTCCACGGATCCACGGTGGAGCTGGACTCGATCGGCGAGGGAATCGAAGGAGCAGTCGATCGCTATGTTGCAATGACCCGGGCGACCAGGCAACTCGTCATCCTCACGGGCCCGTGAACAACCGAATCTGCAGCTGTACGAAGAACGCGGCAAGCTCCGCCGTCGCGGTCAGCGGCAGGACGTTGGCCACATACTGATCCGGCCGAACGACGACGACGACGCCTCCACGGTCGAGGCCGCGCAGTTCAAAGATGTCCGCGGCCGGATCAATTCCGTAGACCTTCTCCAAATAGTTGAGCTTGAACGGCCCCACCTGCGGTTTGAAGACCGCTGGCACAGCGTTGATATCAATACTCTGGTGGTCCTGCTGGTAGATCACTTTGACATCGAACCAGGCGTCGCTGTCGGCGCCCTCCGGCGTGGCTGCAAGCGGAGACTCAGCCGCGTTCACGATCCACTCGGCAAAATCCGTTACCCGCGATGGGTTCCCCGGTAGTGGCTTGTCCGCGAAGACATAGATGCGCCAGCGTCCGTCCGCGGTGGCATGGTGGCCCAAATGGATCGGGTTGGTATCACACACCCGAATTACCGGAGCCGACTTGAAGCGTTTCCCGACAGCGAACCCTGTGGCCAGCGCCTGGTGCGCCGTCCCGCCGACGATCATGGAGGGTCCGTATTCCGTCATGAACCCCGCGGGGAATTCCATGGTGCGGACGTAGAAGTCCTCAAGCTCCGTAGGGTCTTCAAACTCTTCGGGCTTCCTGGCCATCAGGGTGGACCACTGTTTGTCAAAGTCGATCAGGTTCTTCGCTACCACCTGGCGCTCGGCCGAGTACGTAGACAACAGGCTCTCCGGACTGCGGCCTTCCAGCACATGACCAAGTTTCCAGGCTACGTTGAAGCCGTCCTGCATGGAGACGTTCATACCCTGCCCGGCCTTCGCGCTGTGCGTGTGGCAGGCATCGCCGGTGATGAAGACGCGCGGGGTGCGGGTACCCGCGTCCGCGGGAAGCACGTCGTCGAACCTGTCCGTGAGGCGGTGACCTACCTCGTACACGCTGTGCCAGGCGATGTTTCGGACATCGAGCGTATAAGGGTGCAGGATCGCGTTCGCCTTCTTGATCACGTCCTCGGTGGTGGTGCTCCGTACGTGGCCCTTGTCATGAGCGTCGACTTCGCCGAGGTCAACGTACATCCGGAAGAGGTGGCCGCCCTCGCGCGGAATCAGCAGAATGCTGCCGCCGGTTCCGGACTGGATAGCGCACTTCAGCCGAATATCAGGGAAATCCGTCACAGCGAGTATGTCCATGACGCCCCAGGCATGGTTGGCCTGGTCACCTGCGAGCGTGCAGCCGATGGCCTTACGCACTTTGCTGCGGGCACCGTCCGCGCCCACCACGTACTTGGCGCGCACCGTGCGCTCCAGCCCCTCCTGCGGACCCGCCGTGTGGGCCAGCGTGACGACGACGGGATACTCACCTTGGTCGGACACCTCCAGACCCCGAAAATCCAGCCCGTAGTCAGGTGTCATCCGGGTGGGAGCGTTTGCCATGCATTCGGCAAAATAGTCCAGCACGCGCGCCTGATTGACGATGAGGTGAGGAAATTCGCTGATGCCGGTGGGGTCGTCGACCGGACGGGCGGTGCGGATGATGCGCGACGGATCCGCCGGGTCCGGCTTCCAAAACGCCATTTCGGTGATCCGGTATGCCTCGGCGATGATGCGCTCCGCAAAACCGAAGGCCTGAAATGTCTCGACACTGCGTGCCTGGATGCCGTCCGCCTGGCCAATGGCAAGCCTGCCGGGGCGGCGCTCCACAATCCGGGTGGTGATGTTGGGGAACTGGGACAGTTGAGCCGCGGCGAGCATGCCGGCGGGTCCGCTGCCGACAATGAGCACGTCTACCTCTTGGGGCAGTTCTTCCGGCCTGTTGATACCGGTGCCGGCCGCCGACTGCACTCGCGGGTCCCCGGATACATAGCCGTGATGGTGAAACTGCACGGGCTTTCCTCACTCACTTCTTTGTGAAACTTGGCGGACGAAAATGGTGTTCGTTATTTGAACACCCGGTTCAATAATCGAATGGCAGTCTCAAAACTGTACGATGAATATGACGTAGAACACAATATTTTCAGGCTCTGCCGAAGGTTGACGTGGCCTGCTTCACAAGCCATAATCATCGTATACGATTTCGTACATCTACTGCATCACTATGAGGAGACGACGGTATGACGAGGGAGTTCCACGAACAGGCTGCTGGCGCGGACCAGATTGCCAGCACCCGCAAGGTCATCGCCGTCCACATCAATTACCCCAGTCGCGCCAGCCAACGCGGGCGCACTCCCCAGCAGCCCTCGTACTTTCTCAAGCCACCGTCCTCGCTCGCTCTTGGGTCGATCGAGGCCCCAGGCAGTGTTGAACGGCCCCTTGGCTGCGAACTTCTGGGATTCGAGGGCGAAATTGCCCTCATTATCGGCAAGCCGGCTCGCCGGGTGGCTCTCAAGGCTGCCTGGAGCCACGTCGCGTGGGTCACAGCAAGCAACGACCTCGGGGTCTACGATCTTCGCTACGCGGACAAGGGCTCCAATCTCCGCTCCAAGGGCGGAGACGGATTCACTCCCGTTGGTCCGCAACTAATTCCGGCCGGCGCCGTTGACCCCACCGCGCTGCGGGTCCGCACCTGGCACAACGGAGAGCTTGTCCAGGACGACACCACGGAAGACCTCCTCTTCCCCTTCGCCCAGCTGGTCGCCGACCTGTCCCAACTCCTCACACTCGAGGAGGGTGACATAATTCTCACCGGCACGCCGGCGGGCGCCTCTGTGGCCCAGCCTGGCGACGTCGTCGACATCGAGGTCACCACAGGCACCTACAGCAGCGGCCGGCTGAGCACCCGTGTGGTGGAAGGAACGACGCCGTTCGCTGAGTTCGGCGCGCAGCCCAAGGCTGATGATGCCCAGCGGGAAGAGGCATTCGGATCGCGCGAGTCGGCCGGTCTGGAACCGCCCACTCAGGCGCTGTCGCCGGAGCTCAGGAAGAAGCTCGAAAGCGTTGCCACCGCTACCCTTTCCTCCCAGCTGCGGAAACGCGGGTTGAACAACGTGAGCATCGACGGTCTGCAGGCCACCCGCCCGGACCGCCGCGTGGTGGGTCTGGCGCGCACCCTCCGCTACGTCCCCAACCGCGAGGACCTTTTCAAGGCCCACGGCGGCGGGTTCAACGCGCAGAAGCGCGCAATCGACTCAGTGAACGACGGCGAAATCCTCGTCATGGAGGCGCGCGGCGAGAAAGGTACGGGAACTGTGGGCGACATTCTGGCCATGCGCGCCCAGGTGCGCGGCGCGGCGGCCATCATCACCGACGGTGGCGTCCGCGACCACTCGGCCGTCGCTGACCTGGACATGCCCACCTACTTCGCCAATGCGCACCCCGCCGTGCTGGGCCGCCGGCATATTCCGTGGGACACGGACATCACCATTGCCTGCGGCGGAGCAACCGTGCAGCCCGGAGACATCATTGTGGCCGATTCGGACGGAATCCTGGTGATCCCGCCGGCCATCGCCGGGGAACTGGTGGATGACTGTATCCAGCAGGAGAAGGAGGAAACCTTCATCGTCGAAATGGTCAAGCAGGGCAACAGCGTGGACGGGCTGTACCCAATGAACACCGGCTGGAAGGCCAAGTACCAGGAGTGGGTTGCAGCGGAAGATCCCGCTGCGAAAAGCGAGCCCGCGGAGGTGAAAAAGAGTGAGTGACACCGCCGTCGCACGTGCCGCCGTCGTGCAGGCAGCAGGTGACGCCAAGGCGGACAGTAAGTCCGAGCAGGCATATGCCTTTATCAAGGCGCGCATCGTGGAAGGCACCTATTCGCCGGGGTATCGTCTGGTGCTGGCGAAGATTGCCGGGGACGTGGGCTTCAGCGTAGTTCCCGTGCGTGAGGCGATCCGCCGGCTGGAGGCCGAAGGGCTGGTGAAGTTTGAGCGCAATGTCGGCGCCACTGTCTCCGGAATCGATCCGACGGAATACCTTTACACCATGCAGACCCTGAGTGTTGTGGAGGGTGCGGCCACCGCGTTGTCGGCTCCGCTGATCGATGCCACGGCGATTGCCCGTGCGCGTGCGGTGAATGAGGAGATGCGCCAATGCCTGGAGCACTTTGACCCCGTCCGCTTCACCGCCCTGAACCGGGACTTCCACAGCGTCCTGTTTGAACACTGCCCCAATCCGCACATTCTCGATCTGGTGCACCGTGGCTGGAACCGGCTGGCAACGCTCCGGTCCTCGACCTTCCGGTTTGTCCCCGGACGCGCCCGGGAATCAGTGCGCGAACACGAAGAGCTGCTTCAGCTGATCGAGCGCAACGCCGACGCCGAAACCATCGAGCGGGCGGCGCGCAGGCACCGCTCCGCCACCCTCGACGCTTACCTCGCGCAAGCACCCGGGACCCCGAAGAAGATCTCCAACAGTCAGGAAGAGAAACAATGACGTCCACTGTCCCTGAAACCACCCACTACGTTCCGCAAGATCTGCCGACGCACATCCAGCACTACATCAGCGGCCAGTTTGTCGATTCTGTCAGCGGCAGGACCTTCGAGGTGCTGGACCCGGTCTCCAACACCAACTACACCACGGCCGCGGCCGGTCAGACGGAGGACATCGACCTCGCAGTTGCCGCCGCCCGTGACGCCTTTGTCAACGGTCCCTGGCCACGAATGAAGCCGCGGGAACGCGCACGGGTTCTGAACAGGATCGCCGACGCGGTTGAGGCACAGGAGGAACGTCTCGCCGAACTCGAAACCTTTGACACCGGCCTGCCCATCACGCAGGCAAGGGGCCAGGCCCTACGCGCAGCGGAGAACTTCAGGTTCTTCGCGGACCTGATCGTTGCCCAGTTCGACGACGCCATGAAGGTGCCCGGCTCCCAGATCAATTACGTCAACCGGAAACCCATCGGCGTTGCAGGCCTGATCACGCCGTGGAACACCCCCTTCATGCTCGAATCCTGGAAGCTTGCCCCGGCGCTGGCGACAGGCAACACTGTGGTCCTCAAACCCGCCGAATTCACCCCGCTCTCGGCGTCGCTGTGGGCACAGATCTTCAAGGACGCGGGACTTCCCGACGGCGTGTTCAACCTGGTCAACGGCCTTGGCGAAGAGGCGGGCGACGCCCTCGTCAAACACCCGGACGTTCCGCTGATTTCCTTCACCGGTGAGACCACTACCGGACAGACCATCTTCCGCAACGCCGCGGCCAACCTCAAGGGCCTCTCGATGGAACTTGGCGGGAAGTCACCGTGTGTGGTCTTCGCGGACGCGGACCTCGACGCCGCGATCGATTCCGCCCTGTTCGGCGTCTTTTCCCTCAACGGCGAGCGCTGCACCGCCGGCTCACGCATCCTCGTGGAGCGCGCCATCTACGACGAGTTCTGCGAAAAGTACGCGGCGCGGGCCAAGACCATCGTCGTTGGCGATCCGCATGACCCCAAGACCGAGGTCGGCGCCCTGGTCCACCCCGAGCACTACGCGAAGGTGGCCTCTTACGTGGAGATCGGCAAGTCCGAAGGCCGGCTGCTGGCCGGCGGCGGCCGCCCGGCCCACCTGCCGGAAGGCAACTACATCGCCCCCACCGTGTTTGCCGACGTCGCGCCGGACGCGCGGATCTTCCAGGAGGAGATCTTTGGCCCCGTCGTTGCCATCACGCCGTTTGAGAACGACGACGAAGCGCTGGCACTGGCGAACAACACCAGGTACGGTCTCGCGGCCTACATCTGGACCCAGAACCTGACCCGCGCACACACCTTCTCGCAGAACGTGGAAGCCGGGATGGTCTGGCTCAACAGCCACAACGTCCGCGACCTCCGCACCCCGTTCGGCGGCGTGAAGGCCTCCGGGCTGGGCCATGAGGGCGGCTACCGTTCCATCGACTTCTACACCGACCAGCAGGCCGTGCACATCAGCCTCGGATCCGTTCATACCCCCAAGTTCGGCGCCTAACCCGCGTCCCGCCCACTCCTCAACGAAGAGAGACCACCATGACCAACTTCGTCCCCACCCCGTCCGTTCCGGCACCGGACATTGTCCGCTGCGCCTACATGGAAATTGTGGTCACAGACCTCGCCAAGTCCCGTGAGTTCTACGTTGACCTCCTCGGCCTGCACGTGACTGAGGAGGATGACAACACCATCTACCTGCGCCCGCTGGAGGAGTTCATCCACCACAATCTGGTGCTGCGCAAGGGACCCGTCGCCGCCGTCGCAGCCTTTGCGTACCGGGTGAAGTCCCCCGCCGAGGTGGATGCCGCCGAGGCCTACTACCAGGAACTGGGCTGCCGCGTCGAACGCCGCAAGGAAGGCTTCACCAAAGGAATCGGTGACTCCGTCCGCGTCGAGGATCCGCTGGGTTTCCCGTACGAGTTCTTCTACGAGACCGAGCACGTGGAACGCCTCACCCAGCGCTACGATCTCTACTCCGCTGGCGAACTGGTCCGGCTGGACCACTTCAATCAGGTCACCCCGGACGTACCCCGTGCTCGCAAGTACCTCGAGGACCTCGGTTTTCGGGTCTCCGAGGACATCCAGGATTCCGACGGCGTCACGTACGCCGCGTGGATGCACCGCAAGCAGACTGTGCACGATACTGCGCTGACCGGTGGCAACGGCCCCCGCATGCACCACATTGCATTCGCCACGCACGAGAAGCACAACATCATCCAGATCTGCGACAAAATGGGCGCCCTGCGTATCTCCGACCGGATTGAGCGCGGACCCGGCCGCCACGGCGTCTCCAACGCTTTCTACCTCTACATCCTCGACCCGGATGGCCACCGCATCGAGATCTACACCCAGGACTATTACACGGGAGACCCGGACAACCCCACCATCACCTGGGACGTCCACGACAACCAGCGCCGCGACTGGTGGGGCAACCCCGTGGTCCCGTCCTGGTACACCGAGGCATCTCTCGTGCTTGACCTTGACGGCAACCCCCAACCCGTGTTTGAGCGCGAAGAGAAGAGCGAGATGGCCGTCACAGTTGGTGCCGACGGCTTCTCCTACACGCGCAAAGCCGACGGCGCTGGGGCGGAAGCTCAGGGCTTCAAGCTGGGGGCGCAGCTGTAGCCATGCTGGACGACGCAACGATTGAAGCCATCGCCGATGAACTACTGGAAGCCGGCCGCACCCGCACCCCTCTCCCCCGCCTGACCACCCGCTACCCCGACATGACAGTTGAGGACTCCTACGCCGTCCAACGGTTGTGGCGCCGCCGCAACGAGGAAGCGGGCCGCACCCTGGTGGGGCGCAAGATTGGCCTCACGTCCAAGGCCATGCAGGACGCCACCGGCATCACCGAGCCCGACTACGGCGCGATCTTCGACGACATGGTGCTGGAGACCGGTTGTTCGGTGGACTGGGAAAAGTACACCCACCCGCGGGTCGAGGTGGAGTTGGCGTTTGTCCTGAAGGACGGGCTCTCGGGACCGGGCTGCACCATCTTCGACGTGTTAAATGCGACGGATTACGTGGTTCCGGCCCTTGAGATCCTCGACTCACGGATCGAGATGGAGGGCCGCACCATCGTGGACACCATTTCGGATAACGCCGCGATGGGCGCCATGGTGGTGGGTGGCCGTCCGGTCAAGCCCGATGCCGTGGATCTCCGCTGGGTCTCCGCCATCCTTTACAAGAACCAGACCGTGGAGGAGACCGGGGTGGCGGCCGGGGTTCTGGACCATCCCGCCAACGGCGTCCACTGGCTGGCCAACAAGATCGCCGCCCACGGGGACTCCCTCTTGGCGGGGGATATAATCCTAGCTGGATCCTTCACGCGCCCGCTCTGGGTACATAAGGGCGACACTGTCCACGCAGACTACGGACCACTTGGAGCTGTGACATGCCACTTCCACTAGAAAAAACGCTCCGCGACGCGCTGGCCGCATCGGACCGGCCACTGGCGGGCATGTGGGTGTGCTCGGGGAGTCCCTTGATCGCCGAACTGTGCGCGGGAGCCGGCCTGGACTTGCTCCTGGTTGACGCCGAGCACAGCCCCAACGGGTTGGAATCGATCCTCGCCCAGCTCCAGGCAGTTTACGGCTACCCGGTCCACACCATGGTCCGGCCGCCCGTAAATGACACCGTGCTCATTAAGCAGTATCTGGACCTCGGCGTCCAGAACCTGATCATTCCAATGGTCCACTCCGCGGCAGAGGCGGAGGCTGCCGTGGCAGCCACCCGCTACCCGCCCGAAGGCGTCCGCGGTGTGGGCTCGGCGCTGGCCCGCGCTGCCCGGTGGAGCCGGGTACCGGATTACCTTGCGCGCGCCGGTGAAACTGTCAGTGTGACGGTGCAGATCGAATCCACGGCAGCTGTTGACGCGGTGGAGAACATCCTCGCGGTCGACGGCGTGGACGCCATCTTCCTGGGCCCCGCGGACCTCGCCGCGTCCATGGGTTTGCTGGGCCAGCAGGAGCATCCGGAGGTGCGTGCCGCCGTCGAACACTGCCTCGCGGCCGCTGGGAAAGCCGGCAAGCCGGCGGGAGTGAACGCCTTTAACCCCGAGACCGCGCGCCACTATCTGGATAGTGGCGCCCGTTTTATCCTGGTGGGTGCCGACGTCGCACTGCTGGCGAGGGGGTCCGAGGCCCTCGCCAGCCAGTTCGCCAAGCCATCCGACGGCGGGTCCCCAGCAGGCTATTGACTGCTGCCCATCAATTCCTCAGGCTAAAAACACCTTCCTGGCCATTAGTCCTCAGCCACTTTCCGAACGATCTCGGTGACGTAGGCAGCCAGGTTGCTCAGGGTCTGCTGGCCGCCCTCGATCGCGTGGTGCTTCTCGACCGCCTCTTCGCGCAGATCCTTGGTGGGGAACACCGTGCGCATCTCGATCCGGGTCGCCGCACCGTCGGGCTCGAACGTCAGGATCGACTTGAAGGCGTTCGGGTCGCCGCGGGACTCACCGTGGAGCATTGCAATCCGCTCCGGCGGGGCGATCCCGGTCCAGGTGATCCACTCCTGGTAGTCCGTCCCGTCCGGCCCGTGCATCACGAAGTCCCACTCCCCTCCGACTCGGAACTCGAAGGACCGCGTGGTGGTGGTGAACCCCTCCGGTCCCCACCACCGCGACAGGTGCCGCACCTCGGTAAATGCCTCGAACACCAGCTCTCGTGGGGCGTCGATGACCCGGGAGATCACAACCTCGCGGTCGGCCGTCGCGGACTGCGCCGGCGCTCTTTGTTCCATCTTGCTCATCAGCTACTCCTCCTGCCTTGCCTGCTTCATGTCCTGCACATACGCATCCAGCCGGTCGAAGCTCTCGTTCCAGAACCGTTCGAACCCGCCCGTCCACTCGTGAACCGCTTGCAGCCCACGGGCGTCCAGATCGTAGAGGCGCTGCTTGCCTGCCCTGCGGTCCCGCACCAGCCCGACCTCCCGGAGCACCCGCAGGTGTTTGGACGTCCCCGGCTGGGACAACCCCAGCTCCTGGGACAACTCGGTCACCGGCCGCTCACCCGCCCGCAACAGCACCAGGATCTCCCGGCGCTGCGGCTCGGCGATCGCGTTGAAAACGTCCGACGTCGTCGCTGCTCGTGCCATGACAACATCATATACCCATATAGGAATGCGTCAAGCTGGAGGTTCGCCCACTCTTTCCGCGCCTCAGGCGGTCATCCGCAAGGGCGAGGCCGGTGCCAGCGGTCTTCCGCCGCAGGTCATTGAGAAGGCGCACCGGGTGGCCGAGGACCACCGCAAGTCCGTGGCGCGCGCCGTGGACGCCGGGGTCAGGATTGCCATGGGCACCGATTCCGGCGTGGGTATCCATGGAGAGAACCTTGAGGAACTTTCCTCAATGGCTGACGCGGGCATGAGCCTGGAGCAGGTGCTCGCTGCGACCACCTCCGTTGCAGGCGAATTGATCACACCGGAACACTCCGTGGGCCGGCTCGCCCCGCATTACCTGGCCGACGCCGTCGACCTGAATGGCCGCCTGGAATCAGCTGAGCAGCTCCCGCGGCTGCGCACCATGATCGGGCAGGTCTACAAGGACGGCGAACTGCAGTTTCCGGCATGAGCCCGGGAGCGTAGCGACCGCCGATCGCGCCACGCACCTGTGGACCATAGCGACCACAGCACAAGTGCGGCTGGAAAAACAGGCGGATGAGGCGCGCGCGATCGGTGTTCAGACCGAAGGCGTTCAGACCATCAGTGAGCCGCTACCTGCAGTCTGAGATTGCAGGTTCCTGTTTCGATGGTAATACTCCACTACACCGGCGTCTGTGTCACTGGCCCACCCAATCAGGCGTCGACGATAATGACCGTGACCACAGGCTTTCGCCGCAGTGACCGGTCGGACCAGCGGACCAGAGCTTCCGCGATGGCGCGCTCGGCGTCCGGGCCGGTCTTCTTCCCACCCTTGAGTCCGGCAAGGGTTTTCTCCACAATGCCGGTGGCCTTTTCCAGTTCGCCGGCCGCCGGGGCAAACCCCACGGGGAAGAACTCGGGGTCCTCCTCCAGGCGTCCGGTGTCCGGGTTGACGATCGCCAGTACTGTGACCGCGCCGTCCTCCGCGAGACGGATGCGGTCCTGCAGGGATTCTTCGGTCGCGGCGCCGGCCACCATGTTCTCCACATATACATAGTCTGCCGGGACTTTTCCGGACACGCGTGCAACACCATCCTTGAGGTCGATTGTGGTGCCGTCTTCAACGATGAGCGCCTGCTTTGGGTTCACACCTGTGCGGATGGCAAGATCCGCGTTCGCCTTGAGGTGCCGGTGCTCACCGTGCACCGGCATCACGTTGCGTGGACGGACCAGGTTGTAGCAGTAGACCAGCTCGCCGGCGCTGGCGTGGCCCGACACGTGGACCTTGGCGTTGCCCTTGTGTACTACGTTGGCCCCGAGCTTGGACAGCCCGTTGATGAGGCGGTAGATTGCGGTCTCGTTACCGGGAATCAGGGAGCTGGCGAGCAGCACGGTGTCGCCTTCGGTCAAGTCGATCACGTGGTCCTGGCTGGCCATGCGTGCCAGCGCGGCCATCGGTTCTCCCTGCGATCCGGTGCAGATGAACACCGTCTTCGTGGCGGGCATCTTCTCGAGTTCCTTGAAGTCCACCACCAGCCCGCGCGGCACCTTCAGGTAGCCGAGCTCCCGCGCGGTGGCCATGTTGCGGACCATGGAGCGGCCAACGAACGCCACCTTCCGCCCATGCAGGTGCGCGGCGTCGATGAACTGCTGGATGCGGTGGATGTGGCTCGCGAAGCTGGAGACGATGATGCGGCGCGGTGCCGTACGGAACACTTCCTCGATGGCTGGCGCCAGGTCCTGCTCGGAGATCTGGAATCCGGGTACGTCGGCGTTGGTCGAATCGGGGAGGAAAAGGTCCACCCCTTCCTCTCCAAGCCGGGCGAAGCCTGCGAGATCGGTGATCCGGCGGTCCAATGGGAACTGGTCCATCTTGAAGTCGCCGGTGGCCAGGACCAGCCCGGCGCCGGTGCGGATGGCTACGGCCAGACCATCGGGGATGGAGTGGTTCACGGCAAGGAACTCGAGTTCGAAGGGCCCAAACTTCTTGCGCTCCCCCTCCTTCACCTGAACGGTTTTGGCGGTGATGCGGTGTTCCTGAAGCTTGGTCTTGACGAACGCCAGGGTCAGACGCGCCGAGATGAGCGGGATATCCGCCCTCTCGCGCAGCAGGTAGGGTACGGCGCCGATGTGGTCCTCGTGCCCGTGGGTCAACACCAGGCCCACAATGTCATCCAGGCGGTCCCGCAGGAACGAGAAGTCAGGAAGGATCAGGTCCACGCCCGGGTGGTGCTCCTCGGGGAAGAGCACACCGCAGTCGACGATGAGCAGCTTGCCTTCGTATTCGAACACGGTCATGTTCCGGCCGATCTCGCCGAGGCCGCCGAGCGCTACGATGCGCATGGCTCCCTTGCCAAGCGCGGGCGGGGTCTGGCGCGCTACTGGAGAGGAGTGGCGTGAAGTCCTGGTCATGGGATCCGATCTCTATGTGGGGCGTCAAAGTCCGGAGCCCGAATACCTACGTTGAGATACTCTGTAGCGGGACGCCCTGCGGGGCTGGTTGCCCGCCTGCAGCAGCAATGGCGGGACGGCATACTCGACATTGACCTTATCACCGTGAAAGCGTTCAGCGCTGTCCGGCCATCCGCTGTGCGTTTACTCAGACGCCGGCCGCAGCAAATGTGGGTCCACACAAATCCCGCCCACGGTCCGCCGGCGGGAAGGTACGTTGGAACCATGACTGTTTACAAGGTGACCAACCCGGCAACCGGGGAAATCATGAGCGAGTATCCGGAGGCAACGGCGTCGCACATTGAGGATGCACTGTCCAGCGCGGCCACCGCGTTCCCGCTGTGGCGGCGCACTCCGGCCGCTGACCGCGGCGTCGTTCTCCACCGTGTGGCGGCCCTGTACCGGGAGCGCAGCGAAGAACTTGCGGCGATCATCACCCGTGAGATGGGCAAGCCCACCCGGGAGGCTCTTGGCGAGGTGGGCCTCGTCGCCGACATTTACGAGTACTACGCCAGCGAGGGCGAGTCCTTCATGGCGGATGAGCACCTCACCGTCCGCGGCGGAGGCGAGGCTGTGGTCCGCACCGAGCCCATTGGTGCACTGCTGGGCATCATGCCCTGGAACTACCCGTACTACCAGGTGGCCCGCTTCGCGGCGCCCAACCTGATGCTCGGCAACACGATCATCCTCAAGCATGCGCCCAACTGCCCCGAGTCGGCCCTGGCTATGGAATTGCTGTTCAAGGACGCCGGCCTGCCGGAGGGCGCCTACGTCAACGTATTTGCGACCAATGATCAGGTGGCGGAGATCGTTGCCGATCCGCGGGTTCAGGGTGTCTCCCTTACCGGTTCCGAGCGTGCCGGTTCGGCCGTCGGCGAGGTCGCCGGCCGGAACCTCAAGAAGTTTGTCCTTGAGCTGGGCGGGTCCGACCCGTTCATCGTGCTCGACGGCGAAAACCTGGACGCCACGGTCAAGGCCGCTGTGATCGGGCGGCTGGGGAACGCCGGCCAGGCGTGCACCGCGTCCAAGCGCTTCATTGTGCTGGAAGAGCACTACAACGAGTTTGTGGACAAGTTCACCGCCAGAATGGCAGCCGTCACTCCCGGGAATCCGGCCGATGCGTCCACCCGGCTGGGACCGCTTTCTTCCGAGGCCGCGGCCCAGGGCGTCATGGACCAGATCACTGATGCAGTGGACAAAGGAGCCGAGGTGCGCACCGGCGGCATCCGCGTCAACGGATCCGGCGCGTATGTTGCGCCCACCGTGCTCACCGGCGTCGAACCGGGGATGCGCGCGTACAGTGAGGAAATCTTCGGCCCGGTGGCCGTGGTCTATAAGGTCAGGGACGCCGAGCACGCCATCGAGCTCGCCAACAGTTCGGCCTATGGGCTGGGCGGTTCGGTCTTCGGCGCGGACGTTGAGCATGCAAAGACGGTCGCGGACCGACTGGAAACCGGCATGGTCTGGATCAACAGCGCCACCGGAACCCAGGCGGATCTTCCGTTCGGCGGCGTGAAGCGGTCCGGTGTGGGACGGGAGCTCGCCCGCTTCGGCATGAACGAGTTCGTCAATAAGAAGCTCATCCGCGTTCCGTAACAAATTTGCGTGGCTGGCGTCATCTGCTCTGGGTACAGGAAGCAGCCGGTCCACGGCAATAGTAAATTGCACCCGGTGAGAGCTCAATGCCCTCGAACAGCTGGGCCAGCGTCACGGCGTAATAGCCCTTGGCCAGCAGGTCACCGATCAGTTCATCCTGTCCGTCCACACTGGCGGAATGGATGTCGTGCATCAGGACTATCGCCCCTGGGTGCACGCCTTCCATGACCTGGGGAATGTAGAGGTCCTTGTTTTGGGTAAGCCAATCCTGGGAATCCACCGACCACATGATGACCGGAACGTTCACCACAGCGGCCGCTTCCGCGCTGAGGGTACCATACGGCGGGCGAAAGTAGCCCGGATGGCGCCCGGTCTGCTGCTTGATGAGTTCCGCTGTAAGGAGCACCTCCTGCCTTACTGCTTCCAATCCGATTCCGCCCAGATCCGCGTGCGTGTAGGTGTGATTCGCTACCGTGTGGCCGGCGTCCGCAACAGCCTTGGTGATGTCCGGCGATGCTGCGATGTTGACCCCCTGCTGGAAGAACGTTGCGTGCACGCCGCGAGCGCGAAGTATCTCCAGGAGCCGAAGCGTGTCATGGTTTGGCCCGTCGTCATAGGTGAGCGCTACGCACGGGACAAGGTCACAGTTAATGTGTTTCCTTCCGGGCGGAGCGGGCTCGTCCAGGGCTGAAAGATCAGCGGCCCGGCGGTCAACCCATGGAAATACAGCACTCAGCACGGAAGCAGGCTGTGGTGGCTGGCCTTCGTGGGTTGTGCCCGTGTCAAGGTCAGTTGTGAACACGGTGCTCCGGGGAGCGCCTTCCTGCGCCTCTTCCGACACGCGGAAGGTTACAAGCCTGCCGCTCATCCCCGTAACGCGCACGCTCACGCTCAAGCCGGTACTCGACTCCACTGCCTCAGTTGGAATCGCCGGATAATAGATGGAGCCCTTGTAGGCATCGAGACGGGAAAGAAGCAACTCATCCACGGCTTTGTTGTAGGCTCCCGCGCCGTCAAGATACTCCCACGTGGCAATCACCGGAAGGTCGCCGGACTCTTCGATTCGCATTGGGAGGATCCGCGCTGCCACGGTTTCAGGGAGCCCGACAGCGCCGGCGGGCGAGACATCGGCGGAAAGTGGACGGCCAGCGGTTCCCAGTCCCCCGGCCACGAGGCACCCCAGAAGGACAGACAACATGGTCGACCTTGCTTCGTGATTCGACATGGGCTGAAACCTCCCTCGAGTCACCTTTGACTAGCCGCAGCGTAGTCCTCACAGGGTGCACTTGGAGCGAGGCTCGCCGTCGGCGCTGATCTACCAGCCCGCCTAGACCAGGAAGCCGTACACCAGCGTCGAGTACTACCCGAGGAACAGAACGTCCTC
>NZ_KI915023.1:6377-15851 GCF_000520595.1 Arthrobacter sp. H5 | reverse complement strand
TTAGTGGTGATCCTGGTTCTCGCCCTACGAATTAGACGAAGTTGCTACGAAGTACTGGCCTCACCCAACCCTGACACGTAGGGTATCGTAGGGTGAGGGCATGCCCGAAATTTCGAGGATGCGAGAGGAAGATCATGAAGGCACTCGTCTTTCAAGGCCCGGGACTCAAGGAGTGGAAAGAGGTTCCGGACCCCACGATTATCGATGCGACCGACGTCATCGTGAAGGTCGACACAACCACCATCTGTGGCACCGATCTGCACATTCTCAAGGGGGATGTTCCGGCCGTCGAGGTGGGGCGCATCCTCGGGCACGAGGGAGTCGGAACCATCACCGAGGTTGGCGGTGCCGTTTCGAGCCTTAAGGTGGGCGACCAGGTGATCATCTCCTGTATCTCGGCCTGTGGGCACTGCGACTTCTGCAAGAAGGGGGTCTACTCGCACTGCCTCGCCGACGAGGGCGCATCCGGCATCGGCTGGATCTTCGGACACCTCATCGACGGGACCCAGGCAGAGTTCGTGCGGGTGCCGTTCGCCGAGACCTCGCTGTATCCGCTGCCGGCCGGGGTGACCCCGCAGCAGGGAACCGTGCTCTCGGACATCCTTCCGACGGGCCACGAGATCGGCGTCCAGTACGGCCAGGTCAAGGCGGGCGACGTCGTCGCGGTTGTCGGGGTCGGCCCCGTCGGCCTCGCGGCCATCGCGACCGCCGGGCTTTACGGCCCCTCCCGCATCATCGCCATCGACCTCGACGCCAACCGCGTCGAGCAGGCGCGAGAATTCGGTGCGACCGACACAGTCGTCTCGAGCGACGCGGACTGGAAGGAGCAGGTGCTCGCGCTCACGGACGGGCTCGGGGTCGACGTCGCGATCGAGGCAGTCGGAATACCGCAGACGTTCACGATGTGCCTCGACATCGTTCGGCCCGCCGGACACGTCGCCAATGTGGGGGTGCATGGCAAGAGCGTCGATCTCCCGCTGCAGGACCTCTGGATCTCGAACATCAACATCAGCATGGGCCTCGTCAACACCAACACCCTCGGAACCCTGCTCAAGCTCGTCGCGCAGAAGAAGATCGTGGCCGAGAACTTCATCAGCCACACTTTCGCGCTCGAGGACATCCTCGAGGCCTACGACGTGTTCGGGCGGGCTGCGGAGACGAAGGCGCTCAAGGTCATCATCAACGCCCGACCCGAGCGGCGGAATTTATCAAGGTGAATGAGGCCAGCGGGAGTTTAGGCAGCTAACACGACATCGGTTGTTGGCTCTTTAAGTTCGGCGGTCGCAGCCCGAACCCGGCCCATCGGATCGGTCACCCCACCCGGAGTTCGTTAGTCCAGGTGGTTGATTCGGGGGCGGTCGATGTCATGGGAGGATCATAACCGGGTCGGTTTTCTGGTGGCCCCCTCGGTGTCCGCCGCGGCCTTCAGCCCAAGATAGATAGTGTCCCGGGCCAACGGCAATGAGGTAAACCGCACGCCGGTCGCAGCCTTGATCGCGTTGGCCATCGCCGGCGCCACCGGATTGAACGGACTCTCGCTCATCGACTTCGCGCCGAGCGGCCCAAGATCGTCCGAAGTCGATGCGAAGTACACCTCGCTGCGGGGCACGTCCGCAAAGGTGGGAATGTGGTACTGCCGCAGGATGCGGGTGGAGACGGCGCCGTCGTCGTCAATCCTGACGTCCTCATACAGGGCAGCGCCCAGCGCCTGCGCAATCCCGCCCTCGATCTGGCCGCGGCACTGCATGGGATTCACGATGAGGCCGGCATCCGCAGCGTGCGCACTCTGCAGGATGCGCAACTCACCGGTACCAAGATTCACCGCCACCCGGAACCCGTGCACGTTAAACGCGACAGAACGCGGAGTGCCGCCCCAACTGCCCTCGGCGGACAGACGAATATCGCGCTCGACGCCTAGCGAGAAGAGCGACGTGAGCGACAGGAATGTCCCGTCGCAGTCCACCCCCTCCGCCGTCAGCCGGCACCGCATGGTGGGCACCTGCGTGATCCCCGCAGCCAGTCCCATGAGGATGTGGGCCAGTTCCTGTGCCGCCTCCAGCGATGCCTTGCCCGCAACCACCGTGCCGGTGGAGCCGAAGGCACCGGTGTCGTGGTCCAACAGATCCGTGTCCGCCTGCCGCACCACCACTTGCGAAGCGGTCGTGTGCAGCGCGGTCGCCACCAGCTGGGCATGCACCGTGGTTGTGCCATTCCCAAACTCGGCCGTGCCCACATCCACTTGGAACCGACCGTACTCCAGCAGCGACACCCGGGCGTGCGCATGATGTCTGCGCGGGGGCACCGTGTCAATCATCGACAGGGCCTAGCCCTCGCCGATCCGCCAGCCCGGCCCAAGATCATGCGCGCCAAACCTGATATCCCGGGAACGGCCCCGGTCCAGCGCGTCCTGCACCAACGAAATGCACTGATCCAGGCCATAACTGCCGTACAGCACGTCCTCTTCCGGCTCCGAATGCATGGAGAGCATCGGATCACCCTTGGCCACAATGTTGCGCCGCCGCAGCTCCATCGGATCCATCCCGATTCCCGCAGCCAACTCATCAATCGCTGACTCGATCGCGAAAATCATCTGGCTCAGCCCGTAGCCGCGGAACGCGCCCGCAGGAACTGTGTTGGTATACACCGCGTGCGCATCGATCCGCTTGTTGGTGCACTTGTACACGCTGATCGACTCGTTGCAGCCATGGAACATTACGCCCGGGGCATGGTTGCCGTACGCGCCCGTATTGGTCAGAACAGTGAGTACGACGGCGGTGATGGTTCCGTCCCGCTTCACACCGGCTTTCACACCGATGGTGAACGGGTGCCTGGTGGTGGTGGACGTAAACTGCTCTTCCCGGGTGAGCTCCAGCTGTACCGGGCGCTTCACCCGCAGCGCCGCCAGCGCCACGATGTCCTCGGTCAGCATCTCCTGCTTCCCGCCGAATCCTCCGCCCACCCGGCCCGCCACTACGCGCACCTCATTCGGCGGCAAATCAAACAGCCGGCAGAGGGACCGCTTGGTGAGGAACGGGACCTGTGTGGAGGAGCGGATGGTGAGCCGGCCTTCCTCGAAATACGCGATCGAGGCATGGGTTTCCAGCGCGACGTGCTGAACCCGCTGCGTTGTGTACGTGTTCTCGTAGACGAAGTCTGCTTCAACGAGCCCGCCGTCGGGATCTCCGATGGAAGAGTGAAGCTCCGCCACCACGTTGCGGTGCGGGGCCGCGATACCGGAAGCGTGGCTTTTGTCCCCATGCAGCAGGACGGCGCCGGGAGCCATCGCGTCCTCGGGCGAGAGCACAAACGGCAGTACCTCGTACTCGACGTTGATCGCCCGAACGCCGGCCTCGGCCGCTGCAACCGAATCCGCGACCACGGCAGCCACCCGCTGGCCCACAAACCGGACAACGTCGTCGAGCAGCCGGGTGTCATCGGGGTCATCGGTGTGCAGCTCGTGCTGCGCTGTGGAGTAGTACTTATCCGGCGAATCCTCGTGCGTGAACACTGCCTGAACGCCGGGAACCCGTAATGCAGAAGCGGTGTCAATGGCAATAATCCGGGCGTGCGCATGCGGTGAGCGCAACAGCTTCAGGTGCAACAGGCCGGGAAGCTCATCCGCAGGAACATCGAGAGTGTACGCGGCGGTTCCCGTGACCACGCCCCGTCCCGCGGGAGCACCGACGTTGTCTCCGTGACCTCCGCTGGTCACATGGGACACCCCGCACACCGCGTCCTCGATGGCACGGTAACCGGTGCACCGGCACAGGTTTCCCTTGAGGTTCCGGGGCAGGTTGGACTTCTGCTCCTCCGTACAGGTTGCCGCAGTCATTATCATGCCCGCCGTGCAGAATCCGCACTGAAATCCCTGCGCGGCGAGGAACTGCTCCTGCACAGAGTGCAGCCCGCCGTCGTCGTCCGCTAAACCCTCAATGGTGGTGACCTCACGGCCGTCCGCGCGGACCGCAGGGTAGAGGCAGCTGTGCACGGGTACCCCGTCGACGTGGACGGTGCAGGCGCCGCAGTCGCCGCCGTCGCACCCTTTCTTCACACCCAAATTTTCTTGTTCACGAAGGAAAGTGCGCAGGCACTGGCCCGGCCGCGGGTCCGAAGTGGCAGGCCGGCGGTTGATATTGATCTTCACTGCTAGGTCCTCAGTTCGAGCCGGATCTCTTCAGCGAGCCGGTACGTCATATCGCGGCGCCACTGGGGCAGGCCGTGAATGTCGTTGTGATAAAGGTCTGTTGGGATGGCGCCGTCGAGCGACTGCGCAAGTTCATCCTGAGTGGGTGCGGACGAAAACCGCAGCTGCACCGGGCGTGTGGTTGACGCGGTGACAGTGATGACCAGGCCGCCCAACGTCGTCGTACGTCCTATGAGCAGGACGCCCGATCTTCCCAGATTGGAAAGCGAAAGCCGCCTGAACGCCGTGCGCGACTGCAGTGCCGCCGCCGGGAGCCGGATGGCCCGCAGCAGTTCGCCCTCCCGGAGTGACGTGGCGCCGTCGCCAATCACTAGGTCGGCAACGGGCAGCGTACGCTCGCTGCCGTCGGGCGAGAGTACGACGGCGGTTCCCTCAAGCGCCGCGGTCAGCGACGTCATGGGGCCGGCAGGCAGGGCGGTGGCGATGTTGCCGCCCACCGTGGACATGTTCCAGATCTTGAAGGATGCCACAAAGGAGTCCGCGCACTGTTGGAAGAGTGCGACGGCGGGCCATGCCTCATGCGTGAAGGCGTACAGCTCAGCGATGGTGCAGGTGGCGGCGATCTCCAGGCCGCGCTCGTTGATGGTGAGCGGCGGCCAGCCGGCATGGGTGATGTCCAGCAGCCGCTTCAACGTGGAACTGTCGTAGGAGAAAAGCACGGTTCCGCCAGCGAGCCAGGCATCGCCAGGCTGCCACTCCGATGGATCCGCCGTTGGCCGCAGGACGGTGACCGTATTCAGGTCCATGACGGGATCCGATCGCCCACCCGGTCACACACCGGCTCCACATGGGAGAAGTGAATGGAGCCCTGAGTGGCGCGGAGTGCGGGGACCTTGGGGGTGCGTCCGTTACGCTCGGCAATGATTTCACCCAGCACGGAGACCGCCACTTCCTGCGGGGTTTCCGCTCCCAGTCCCAGGCCGATGGGGGAGTGCAGCTTCGCCAGTTGCTCGTGCGTCACGCCTGCCTCCTGCAGCATTTCCTGCCGCTGTGCATGCGTGACCCGCGACCCCATTGCTCCGACAAATGCCACATCGAGCGAGAGGGCAAGACGGAGCAGTGGAATGTCGAACTTCGCATCATGGGACATCACGCAGATCACGCTGCGGGGATTTACCCGGCCGGCCCGCCACTGTTGCTTGAGGAACCGGTCTGGCCACTCGTTGACCAGGCGGTCCACGCTGGGGAAGCGCTCCGACGTAATAAAGATGGGCCGGGCGTCGCACAGCGTCACGCGGAAACCGAGCAACTTGGCGGCGTCGGCAAGCGCGGCCGTGAAGTCGTTGGCGCCAAAGAGGTACATGATCGGTTCAGTCTGCAGGGTCTCCACGAATAGCTCCGTCCCGTCAAAGAGCATCAGCCCATTGGTTCCCTGGCGCACGTGGGTTTGGATCTGATCCAGGACGGGAGAGCTGTCTCGACCGGTCTCCACGCGCTCCTTCGTCGCTTGGTCGACCACCGGGGGCATGGGATTCATGCTGTCGCCCATCGACTCGAGTGCCGCCCGCAGGGACGCGCCGCCGTCGTCGTGGTTGACGAATGCATGTCCGCCGTTGTCGACCCGGCGGATCAGCGCCGCCGGGCCCTGTGACGCTGCTTCGAGCAGTGCCGGGGCGTCCCTGATGGGCTGGATGAGCACTTCGAGGACGCCGCCGCAGCTGAGGCCCACGGCAAAGGCATCGCCGTCGGTAAAGCCGAAGTGTTCCCGGCGGGGCGTTCCGGATTCGATGGCGTCGTGGCAGGCATGGATCACTGCCGCCTCAACGCAACCGCCCGAGAGGCTGCCGATCAACTGGGAATTTTCACTGACCAGCATGGTGGTTCCCACCTGCCGCGGTACTGAGCCCGACCCGCTGACGATGGTTGCCGCCGCCCAGCGGCCCTGCCTGAGCTGCCGCGCCGCCGCCGTTGAAAGGGTGGTGAGCAGGTTCAGCATGGCTATCCGCCCATCCAGAGGGTGATTGGTCCACGGGCAAAGTACACAAGGAATCCGGCTGCAACCACCCACAGGAGCGGGTGGATCTTCTTTGCTTTGCCGGACCCTGCACGGATCAGCACCCAGGTGATGAACCCGGCGCCGATACCGTTGGCAATCGAATAGGTCAGGGGCATGGTCACGATCGTGAGGAACGCAGGCAGCGCCACCGAGAAGTTGCGGAAGTTGATCTCACGGATCTGGGCCACCATCATGGCACCCACCACCACCAGGGCGGCCGCGGCGACTTCCAGCGGAACCACTGAGGTCAACGGGGTAAAAAACATCGCCGCCAGGAACAATGCGCCGGTGACCACCGAGGCAAGGCCGGTACGCGCGCCTTCGCCGATACCGGAGGCGGAATCAATGAAGACGGTGTTGGACGACCCCGATGATGCACCTCCGGCAACTGCTCCCACTCCTTCGATGATGAGCGCGGACTTCAGCCGGGGGAAGTTGCCCTGCTTGTTGGTGAGCCCCGCCTGCTTGGCCAGGCCTGTCATGGTTCCCATGGCGTCGAAGAAGTTGGTGAATACCAGCGTGAAGACAAGCATGGTTGCCGCGAGCACCCCTATCCGGTCGAACGCTCCAAAGCTGAACGCTCCCAACAGGCTGAAGTCTGGTATGGACACAATATTGCTGGGGACTACGGGTGCATTGAGGTGCCAGCCGGTGGGGTTGTCCGGGCCGCCGGCGCCGAGCTTGAGGACCATCTCGATGATGATTGCAATGATTGTGGTGACAACAATCCCAATCAGCAGACCGCCCTGAACCCGCCGGGCCATGAGGATGCCCATGGTGATCAGGCCAACAATGAAGACCACCGTTGGTACCGTGGTGATGGAGCCGCCGTCGCCCATTTGAACCGGCGGTCCACCCTCGGTGGCGGTGACAAATCCCGAGTCCACAAAACCGATGAAGGCGATGAAAAGACCAATACCCACTGTGATGGCTGCCTTGAGCTGCCTGGGGACGGCATTGAATATCGCAGTTCGCGCTCCGGTCACCGCCAGGAACACAATGAGCAGGCCATTAATGACCACCAAGCCCATCGCTTCCGCCCAGGTGACGTCGCCAACCACGGACACCGCGAGGAACGAGTTGATGCCCAGCCCCGCGGCAATGCCGAACGGGAGGTTGGCCACGAGGCCAAAAATGATGGTCATCACGCCGGCCGTCAGTCCGGTGACGGCGCCAATCTGTACGGCTTGGAGCCAGTTGCCCTCAACGTCCAGGGGAGCGGTGTCCGCACTGAAACCACCAAGGATCAGCGGGTTGAGGATCACGATGTACGCCATGGTGAAGAACGTGACAAAGCCGCCGCGGATTTCGCGTGCCTTGGTGGAGCCGCGTTCAGTGATCTGGAAGAACCTGTCCAGCCTTGAGATCTGGACCTGCTGGTCCCCCCGTTTTTGGGCCGGTCCCTCGGGGTGGCCGCCTGTTTGAGTCATGATGGACATGGTGTCACTCCCTAGTAATCCACGCGCGCTGCGACGGAGTCCCACGCGTCAAACGGCGCGGAACCGGTGGTCTGTGCCGCTGCGGAGAGCGGCTGGTGGCGCACCGGCATCGACCTCTCCTCCACAGGGGTGTTGAAGAAGTTGTAGAAGACGGCGTCGTCGAATCCTGCCTTCTCAGCGTCGTGTCGGTCAGCCGCGTAGACCACGCCGGCCACCCGCGCCCAGAGCGCCGCCGATAGGCAGAGGGGGCACGGCTCACAGCTGGTGTAGAGCGTGCAGCCGGTAAGGTCGAAGGTGCCGAGCTGCGAGCAGGCGTTGCGGATGGCCATGACCTCTGCGTGGGCCGTGGGGTCATTGTTGGCCGTGACGCGGTTGACGCCTTCAAACCTGCGGCCGTCAGCGGTGACGATCAGCGCGCCGAACGGGCCGCCGTCGTTATAGACATTGTGTGTAGCCAGCGAGATTGCCTCGCTGAGGAACTGCTCTTCTTTGGTGGTGGTACTCACGGTGAGTCTCCCAAGTGAGGGCAGCGGCTTTTGCGGGTACCTGTCCGAGGGATGCTCCAAACGGGACGGGGATCGCTACCAGACTGCTGCTTCGGTTTGTATTTGCAGGTCCACCTGGTAGATAGCTTTCCCTTTTCAGGGTGCCCGCCGTTGGCTTCGTCTTCAGACTTTAGCACCGGCTTGTGAGCCAGACCATACTTTTTGTGAAATTCCTTTTCCACTTAGCGAAATAAGTCCAATTAAACTATGCTTGACATTGACGCTACGTCAAGGTTTAGCGTTGATTGCGCACCGGTTGAGAGGAAGATATGGACTGGTCAATCCAAGAGATCTCGAAGCTCGCGGGCACAACCAGCCGCACGCTGCGTCATTACGGCGACGTCGGTCTGCTTGAGCCATCGCGCATCGGGTCGAACGGGTACCGCTATTACGACGACGGCGCATTGGTTCGTCTGCAGCGCATCCTGCTGCTGCGCGAACTTGGGCTTGGCCTTCCGGCCATCAACGAAGCGCTGCGACACAACTCCGACTCTCCGGGTGCCCTGCGCAGCCACCTGCAATGGTTGCGGCAGGAAGAGGACAGGCTGGCGCGGCAGATCGCGTCGGTGGAAGAAACCATTACCAGATTGGAAGGAGGTGAACAGCTCATGGCAGAGAACATGTTCAAGGGATTCGACCACACCCAGCACAAGGACGAGGTCGAGGAACGCTGGGGCAAGGACGCGTACGCCACCAGCGACAGGTGGTGGCGCTCAAAGTCCGGGGCTGAGAACGAAGCCTGTCAGGTGGAGATCTCGCAGCTCAGCGCAGACTGGTCAACGGCTGCAGCAAGTGGTGGCACCGCGGACAGCGAGCTGGCGCAGTCGCTTGCACGGCGGCAGTTCGATTGGTTGTCCGGAATGCCTGGCCTGCCGGCCTCCGGCGGGAAGCTCTCGAAGGAGTATTTCGTGGGCCTCGGCGAAATGTACGTCGCGGACGATCGATTCGGCGCAAACTACGGCGGCAAGGCCGACGCGGAATTTGTGCGCGACGCGATGGCGGTCTACGCGGAGAAGCACCTATAGGGCTCCACCGGGTGATCGACCGAGCGCCTTCTGGGACGCGTCTTCGGTGATCGACCAAGGCCGTTTGCGGCCGCGTGGAGATCCGGTGCGAATGTCACCGGATCTCCACGCGCTCCTTCGTCGCTTGGTCGACCACCGGAGGGCGCTCCTTTGTTGCCCGGTCGACCACCGGAAGGCGCTCCTTTGTTGCCCGGTCGACCACCGGAAGGCCGGCCGCGGCCGCGTGGGGATCGTTGTTGGTGCCCAGCGGGATGCGCACCAATTT
>NZ_KI915023.1:0-6277 GCF_000520595.1 Arthrobacter sp. H5 | reverse complement strand
CCGGCCGGATCCCACCGCACCGGCCGGATGGCTCTGGCCAGTACCGCTTCAAGGCGGCGGGGATCCGGGTGCCAGCGTTCCTCGAAGACACCGTTCGCCCGGAACAACACGGTGCCTAAATTGAGGTCGAGTGACGGAACGACGACGGCGGCGGCAGGTGGGCTGGCGCCGTCGTCGTACTTGTTGGTCAAGGTGACAGCGACGCTCACGGGCGGTCCTTCGGTTGCTCTTGCCCGCGCGGTCTGCGCGGGCCGCTTCCTCATCCGAACCACCCATCAGCATGGGGTTGGTGTGCGGCCAGTCGGAGCTTGGCGCCGCATCTCGTGAAGCTTTCTCGACTATAGCGGGTGGCCGCGCGCGCGGTATGTGTGCAACGAAATGTGTACCTGAGGACCATTGGCTTGTATCCGATAGTTCGCTGTGGTTTTATCGATACAAACTTTTTCACCCACCACAGAAAGCGCAGCCATGCTTCCCGACGCCACGCGTACCGCCTCACCGTCCGACACCACGGTTCGCGCCGTGATCAATCTCGACATTGAGGGCCCCGTAATCAGCAAGCATGTCTACGGGCACTTCGCAGAGCACCTTGGCCGATGCATCTACGAGGGGTTCTACGTGGGGGAAGACAGCGACATTCCCAACGAGGGCGGGATCCGGCTGGACGTCGTGGAGGCCCTGCGGGCACTGAACATTCCCAACCTCCGCTGGCCAGGCGGCTGCTTCGCGGACGAGTACCACTGGATGGACGGGATCGGCCCCAAGTCGGAGCGTCCCACCAAGGTGAACACGCACTGGGGCAATGTGGAGGAGAACAACCACTTCGGCACACACGAGTTCATGGCGCTGTGCGAACTTCTGGGCACGGAGCCATACATCAACGGCAACGTGGGCAGCGGCACGGTGAAGGAAATGAGCGACTGGGTTGAGTACCTCACCCGGGAAGGCGATTCCCCCATGGTGCGGCTGCGTAAGGAAAACGGCCGCGAGGCGCCCTGGAAGGTACCGTTTGGGGTATCGGCAACGAAGCGTGGGGCTGCGGCGGAAACATGACCGCGCAGCATTACACCGACGAGGCACGCCGCTACGCCACCTTCTGCCGCGACCACGGCGAGAACAACCTCTACCGGATAGCAGCCGGCGCCGCCGATGATGACTACGCCTGGACCGAGACGCTGATGAAGTCCATCAACTGCCTTGGCTGCAAACGCGAACCGAGTGGCTTCTTCCAGGGAGTGTCATTTCACTACTACACCATTCCCGGGCCGTGGGAAGACAAGGGCAGCGCGCTGGAGTTCGACTCCGAGGACTACTACGCCACCATGGTCAAGGCCGCGCGGATTGATGAGCTCATCAGCGGCCACTCCGCAGTGATGGACTGCTACGACCCGCAGAAGAAAGTTGGCTTGATCCTGGACGAGTGGGGCACCTGGTGGAACGTGGAACCGGGCACAAACCCCGGCTTCCTGTTCCAGCAGAACACCCTGCGGGACGCCCTGGTGGCCAGTGTGCACTTCGACATTTTCCACAAGCACGCGGACCGGTTGTTCATGGCAAACATCGCCCAGACCGTCAATGTGCTGCAGGCGATGATCCTCACCGACGGTGAGCATTTGGTGCTCACGCCCACCTATCACGTGTTCGAAATGAACAATGGCCACCAGGACGCTGCATCGCTGCGCGTGGACCTCCGCGGATCTGGTGCGCGGCGTCAGGTGGGCGAGACCCAGCTGGAGACCGTGACGATCTCCGCCAGCACCAAGGACGGCACTGCCTTGATTTCCCTGTCCAACCTCGACGCCGACCAGCCGATTGACGTTGACCTGGACCTGCGGGGACGCGGCATTGCGGGCACCACGGCGCGAATCCTCACCGCCGACACACTTCAGGCGCACAACTCGCCTGAACAACCGGATTCAGTAGCAGTGCGCGGGTTCGACGGCGTCAGCGTCACCGACGGCGGTCTACGAGTTACGCTGCCTGCGCACTCGTTTGTGACAATCGAACTGGGGCTCGATTAGGCCGTGCGGACTCAACCTGCGGCGCCCAGGAGCAGGGTCGGCGTCAGACGCCACCGATCACCCGGTCACGCCCGGCGAGTACACCCATGACGGCGAGAACCGCCATGATGGCTGCGGTGACGAGGAGTGGAAGCGCCCAGCCTCCGCTGACGTCGCGAAGAACGCCAAACATCACCGGGCCGATCGCGCCCAAACCGTAGCCGACCGATTGAGCCATACCGGACAGCGACGCTGCTTGCGGGTAATTCACGGTACGGAGGCTGAACAGCGACAGGGCGATGACGATGAGACTCCCGCACCCCATCGCCCCGAGCAGCACCCACAGCAACGTGAGGTTCGGTGCCAGGGCCAGACCGAGGAATGTTATGAACATGAGTGCGCCGCTGACGAAGGATACAAGGCGCTGGTCCGAACCCCGGTGAAGGATTCCTCCTGTGGCAAGGCTGGCGAACACGTTGACGAGCAGAAAAACGGACAGATGGATGCCGGCGGTCGTAGCGGGGACACCGCGGCTCTGTTCGATGGTGGGCAGCCAGGCCATCAGGACGTAAAAAGCGATCGACTGCAGCCCCATGAAGAGCGTCACCTGCCAACCTAACGCTGAGGCCCAAGGCGACCGGTAGGACACCTCCGGTGTGGTGGCGTGTGCGGTGCCCGACGTGTGTCGGCGCAGCCACGGCAGGAGCACCGCCATCGCGATGAGCGCCAGTCCCACCCAGATTCCCAGGGCAAGCCTCCATCCCGCCGGGGAGGTCTGTGCCACCGGAACGACGACGGCTGCCCCGATTGCGGCGAAGGCGGCCTGTGTTGCGGTGTAGCTCCCGGTGACCTGGCTGACCCTCGTCGGAAAGTCCCGCTTCACGAGGGAGGGTGCCAGAACATTCAGGAACGCGATCGCGAGGCCGATCAGCGCGGTTCCTGCCCAGATGAAGCCGGGCACCGGTAAGGAGCGGAACACGATGCCAGCGGCGAGGATGAGCAGGGACATCCAGAGCGCCCGGTCGAGACCCAGCCGGGAGGCGAATCCGGGCGCCACGGGCGAAAAGACTGCAAAGGCAATAAGTGGAACACTTGTAAGGAACCCTGCTGCGGCACTGGATAGCTCGAGGTCGCTGCTGATGTTTGCAAGGACGGGTCCAACGCTGACGAAGGACACCCGGAGGTTGACTGCGATGAGCAGGACGCCGATGAAGGCGAATCCGAATCTGGCAGCGCGGTCCGGCGCGTTCCGGGTGGTAGCGGGCATTGTGCGTTCTTCCATCCTTCAGGAGATGAGGGGCGCTCCTGGCGCCCATCCGATTACACCCTTGTCTGGTTAAATCGGTTCTAACTATGCATTTCAATCTACGTTCAGGCGAGTCCCGAGGCCTGGAAGGTGATGACCGCGGCGTTCACAATGTCCGCCGTCGGGCCCGTCAGCGAGTCCTTTATCCAACCGGCACGGGAGGCTCTGACGCCGCCGCGGTTTGGACGATGGAGATCTCCGCTTCGCCTCCCTCATGGGGGATCCTTTGATGCGAGTACCCACGTGAAGGGTGATAAACCGCCGCGTCGGCCGGCTCCGAAGCAATCGCGGACAGCACCCCGTTCTCCTCAATGATGGCGGCATCGGACAGCACCAGCTGCCGTGCACCGTCAACGGTGGGCGTCCACGCCTTCAGCGCCTGAGAAGCGTCGAGGACCAGCAGCCGGAGGGAGGCGCCGTCGTCGTTCTGGATAGTAATGACACCGCCCGCGGTGTCCACCTCCTCCAGAATAAGCTCGCCGTCAACCGGCGTAGCCAGGTGTCCGGATACCGAGTATCCGGCCGGTACCGCGAGGTGAGCCTCGACGCCGTCGTTCGCATGCAGCACAAGGACGGGCGGACCGTCCGCAGGTTCAAGGACCGTGAGCACGTTGAGCGTGGCCCAATTGACGACGACGCCGCCCACTTCCAGCCTGAGCGGCCAGGCCATGAACTCCCCGGACGGGAGGTCGATGGGCCGATGAGGGAGGAGGACGCTGCCGCTGTCCAGCCCGAACCGCTGCCCAGCTTGCAGTGGGCCACGGCGGCAGTATCCCGGGCAGTGGGTGCGGGACGGCGGTGGTACGCGCTGGCCATTCCGCCACCCAATTCACAGGTTGCGGCAGGAAAATCAGGGTGCTTCATGCCTGCGATGCCGGTCCAGTTGTCCCCGGCGAGGTCCTTGCCGATACCTGGATCGTCCCACTGGTGGGAGAAGTGGAAATGCGCCCTGAGCGGGAACACCTCGCCTACCGGAATGTCGGCGCTGCCCCAGGCGGTGGCCGTCCACAGCGGAGCGAAGAGACCGGATTCCCGCGCGATGCGCTTCAGCTCGAGAATGTGATCCGGCTGGTCATACAGCTCATTTTCGAGCTGGATGCCGATTACGGGTCCATGCTCCCCGCACAGAGCCGCTGCTTGCCCGCCAATATGGCCAAACCAGGTGCGGACCGCGTCCAGGTAGTGCGGATCATTAGTCCGCTCGGCGTACGCGGCGTTGACTACCCAGTCCGGATGCCCGCCGTTGCGCACCTCACCGTGGCACCACGGGCCCAGGCGCAGGATGACCTCCAGCCCCAACTCGTCGCACAAGTGAACGAAGGCCGCGAGGTCCAGGTTGCCCTCGAAGCTGGGATGGGATTGCTCGTTCTCCTGGTGGTGAATCCAGAAGACATAGGTTGCAACCACGTTGATGCCGCCGCCCTTCATCAGCCTTAGCGCGTCCGCCCAGCGCTCCCGTGGGAGCCGGCTGTAGTGGATCTCCCCGGTAACAGGTATCCACGGTGCGCCGTCGTGCTGGATGTTGCGGTTGGTCAGGGACATTCCCGGGCGGGCGTCCATCTCATTGGCCATGGTCGGCGTGGTCTCCGATGTGTCCCAACCGGTGTGGGTGATCCGGTGGGTGATTGATGTGTCTGTGGTCTGGGTCATGTGCTCTCCCGGGTTGCTCGTGAAAAGATTGTCCCGGTGCGCGTGCACGGGCACGCAATTGATTACTGACAAATGGAGGTCCACGATCGCCACTATGCAGGACGTGGCCCGCGCGGCCGGTGTCTCGATGATGACGGTCTCCAACGTGATCAACGGCCACCCGAACGTCAGGGTTGAGACAAAGGCAAAGGTGCTCCAAGCGATTGCCGAACTGGACTACCGGGTCAACGTTGCCGCGCGCAACCTCAGGGCCGGACGCACGAGGACTATCGGACTCGCAGTCGCTGAGGTGGACAGCTCCTACTATGCCCAGCTCGGAGCCAGAATCATCGCGGAGGCAGCACTGCTGAATTTCCGTGTGGTGATCGAGCAGACCGGTGCATCGCGCGAAAAGGAACTCGACGCACTCTTCCTGTCGAGTAACCGTCTCTATGACGGCCTCATCCTGAGCACAGTGGGCCTGGGCGCTGCCGACGCCGATCTGCTGCGGGTGGACTATCCGGTGGTGATCCTCGGCGAGCGTATTTTCAACAGCCCGGTGGATCATATCGCCATGCCCAACGTGGACGGGGCGCGCGCCGCCACCGAACACCTGATTGCGCAGGGATGCCGGCGGATCGGGTTTATCGGCGGGCTTGACCTGGATGAACCCAACGTGTCGAGCCTGCGCCATAGCGGCTACAGGCAGGCGTTAGCCGCGCCGGGCGTTGAGTATGACCCCGACCTTTTGGTCGAATCCCGCGGACTGTCCCTGGCCCGGGGCGCTGCTGCGGCCCGCGCGCTTCTGGCTTCCAAGGTGCCGTTTGACGGCTTGTTCTGCGTCACCGATTCGGTGGCGCTGGGTGCACTACGGTCACTCGCAGATGCAGAAGTGAACGTTCCCGGGCAGGTGAAGGTGATCGGCTTCGACGATATTGAAGAGTCCGCCTACAGCTTTCCGTCCCTCTCCAGCATCAATCCGGACCACGATTGGATGGCCAAGACCGCAGTGGAACGGCTGGTCGGCCGGATCTCACAAACTGAGGGGGCGGAGGACCCCGTTGAACTCGTGAGTGGCTTCCAACTGGTTGGGCGCGAGTCGACTGCGCAGTCGCAATGACGTCGGTCATCCGTTAGCGTGGCTGTGGGTGGTGGCCTTGGACAAGGCGGATGGTGCACGCGGTGTTCCATCCTCTCCGGGGTTACCCCGGGGGACGCAGATTGACCAGACATTGAGCGCCTCAGGTGCAACACTGCGCTTCGCGCAGCAACGCACCCGAACGGACAGACAGGTTGTCCGGGGCCGCCATCCGCTTGATTCAGTGAGCGGGGGGGGGGGGGG
>NZ_AZSC01000312.1 GCF_000520595.1 Arthrobacter sp. H5 | reverse complement strand
CGATCTCACTGGATCTGCCTTCCATGGCAGGCGGTTTCAGTCCGGATCCAGGGGCATACGGGTTCAAGGCGCGATCCATATCTGAAACTATATCAATCAATCGCAAAAATACGATACGGTCGGATTTCTCCCGATGTCTCACCGAAAACGGCGCTGTCTGGCCGAAGTACGCGAACACACCGATCTGTCAGCAACGAACAACTACAGGTTTACCTCGACGAATTCACGTTCCGCTACAACAGACGCAGCACGCCCATGGCTGCGTTCCAGACTCTCCTCGGTCTTGGCAGTCGGCAGCCGCCGACTACCTACCGCCAAATCACAGAAAATGGCCGAAACGCAAGACATGACCTGAGCTAACCGTTCACCCACTACCTACCTTATGTAAAGAAAGCCCTTCGGCCATTGCTTGGTCGATGTGCGTGGGAAGCGTTGCTAGTCTCTGAAGTGGATGTACTTGGATGCTGAGGTGGCGACAACACGGGTGCCACAACCTGCTCGGGTGGCGTAGGTGTACTCCTCGATTACCGCGGTCCCGCTGCCGACAGCCGCCACCCAAGCTACATGGTTTCCCAAGCCATTCCAGTCAACGGACCCGATGCGCGATGTGATGTTCAACTAGCGAAAGAGAGCTGACTTGCCAAGGAACGCGAAGAGGCTGCCTGACGGACGGATTATCGCTGCCGACGACGAAAGTATGGATTCTGCCTTTCAGAGCATGGCGACGACCCTCGCCAGCCTCCGACCCGGGGAAACACTTCTTGACTTCGTAGCTCGCGGTCCCGAAGTGATTCGCGAGCATGTCGAAGCTATTGCTAAGGCGATCCGGAAAGCTGACGCGTTTGATGTCATCGAACTGATGCGGCTTCGCGAGACCCCGATGGTGCTCGAGGGCTACCGAGAGAGTCTCGCCGATCAGCGGCCCGCGGCGGTCGAGTTGGTTGCATTAATCCTGTTAGCGCGAGGAGTGCGCGGTCTGCCAGACGCCGACCCGAGGGCAGCAAACCCCGCCAAAGTAGTCCCCGACCTCACGAACGCGCGGGAGTACTACTCAGTGTGGGGCAGTTCATGCTTCTGTCGGACGGCCAGGCAGAGAAATTCGGTCCGCTGACAACCCTGGCGGCGACTTATGTAGGCCACGAGCTCAACGTGAAGTTCAAGCAATATGCTCACGTCCATGATGGGCTAAACGAAGCACTGTTCAGCAGTAAGCACCTCGGCACTATTCTGCTTGAAGCGCTTGGTTTTACGTACGAGGATTTTTTGGCTATTCGCGAAGCCATCAGATCGATCTATTTGGACCGCTTTTTTGCGGCGAGAGACATACTCGGTGATGTAGCGCAGGAGTGGGAGACAGACGGTCGAAACGACCAGTCGCCTGAGGCGTTGAGCAAGGTAGAGCCGCCCTTTACGATCTCATGTTCTTTCCAGGAAAGCGTGCGAGTTTCACCGCGAGAGAGATCGCCGATGCATCATCAGTGCCAGAAGACCGCGTAGGGCGAATACTTGAGCGGTTCCGCGTCTCATTCGGAGTCGAGGGCGAACCTGTCGCCGCAGTCGAATCCTTCCTGGCAGGCGACAATCCGTTCCGGAATGCGTCGCTTATCGCTGACGGTGCCGGCAATTATGTGACCATGAACGTGCCCATCGGGACGGATTGTTTCCGGCAGGTTATTGAGGCGGGGCTCAAGGCAACTCCGCCCGGTGGCGGCGGTATGAGAAGCGTCGCGTGACGGTAAGCGAGCAGCTTTCCGTCGAGTATCTGACGAAGCTGCTTGGAGCAGACGCCACCCATGTGAACCTCAAGTATTTCAGGTCGAATCCTGGAGTTGACTCATCGCAGTTAGCCTCGACCGCGGTCGAAATCACGTCCATAGCCGAGCAGACTGAGGCGGATGCGCTGTTCGTCATTGAGGACGTCGCGATCTGTGTCGAGGTCAAAGGGCGAAGCGTGTCGCATCAAGCGCGAGGTGGGCACGTGCAGCGCCTGACTGGAGACCTCCGATCCACGGTGGGCGAGGCCACCGATCAAGCGCTCCGTCTCGAGGGACTGATTCGCACCAACGGTGGGCTCTGGCTCGAAGATAAAACCTGGCTCGATTTGTCCGGAGTCCGAGAGGTGCGATCTATTGCAGTTTGCATCGACGACATGGGTCCCCTTGGGACAGCACTCGATGAATTGGTCCGTGGCAATGTCATCAAGAGTGATCGATTCCCTTGGATAGTCTCGCTGCATGATCTCGCGATCATCGCAGAGGTACTCGACCGGCCAGCAGAGTTCCTTCTTTATCTTCGCCGTCGCACCGAGTCGGAGGTCTCGCTAAAGTTCTGGGCCATTGACGAGCTTGATCTGTTCATGCTGTTCTTGTCCGGGCAGTTGTACGTGGAGCCCGACCCAGACCGCGTCAGCGAGGAGTTTCTAGGAGTTCGCCCTCCGTCCGGCGGTGATAGGCGGCGGCATCGCAGCCGTGCTGTCCCGACGCGGGTTATGACGCATACGGATCCGCTAGATGCCTGGGTCTACTACCAAGAGGGGTCGGTGGAGGAGCCGGCACCCAAGCCCATATTCGAAGCCCATCCTGTCGTGCTCAGCCTCGTCGACTTCTTACAGGACGGGAAGAAGCCTGGATGGTTCCGCTTCTCGGCAGATCGGCTGAATCTCGCCGAGGATGCTCAAGAAGGCCTCGGCCGTGGGATCAAGCGCCTGATCACCACGACGAACAATGACAGGCAGCCACACAACTTTTTCGTCGGCTTTGCCGGTGCCTGGGGCTACCCATCGCTTTTCATCGGGACTCAACCAGACGGGATGACCCAAATGGCCGCGAGTCACCGCCTGGCTACCTATGGGACAACCAAGAAACACCAAATCCAATCAGATCGAGCCCTCATGGTTTTGTTCGATCAACGCGGAAGTATCCGATCTGTGCGTTACGACAACAGCCCACCAGGAGACCGTCAGGATCTGGACGCGCTTAGCGATGCGATGGGCCTGTTACCCCCGGAGTTCATGGGGAGACCGATACCGCCGTCTGCTCGAAGAGCAACGAAGCGACTGAACGCCGGCAAGAAAAAGCGCCGGCGCCGGTAGATGCGCAAAATCACCGTTCCCGTGTTGGTGAGTAAATCAGGCCCGTGCAGAGGCGTCTTCCTCCTGACCGGGCATCGATGAGGAAATGCGGCAGGCGGGGACGCTAACAACCGGTAATACCGACACGGCTATGCGCAGGTGATGGTCTCCGTTATAGCTGCGATTCCAGGCTCCAGTGGGCTCAAAGTGGATTGACATTCCCAGGCGACTGTACAGGCCGTCGGGCTATGATCGTGCTTTCCGCGCTCACCTCGCACGCCGCATCCTACAGTCCAAGACGAAGATCAGAGTCCCTAGGATGAAATCCCAGGAGCGACTCGCAACTCCACACTCGGCGCCAGTCCTGCAGCGTTGTTTGAGGTGCTATTCTGTCGAAAAAATCAATGGGGGGAATTTTGGGAACGAGCCGACTGACGATATATCTATTGAGAAATGTCTCGCAGCCAGACGATGCGATTACTCCAGACAAGAATCCCAAGTCCCTAACCCTTGACCCATCTTCTGGAGTCGAGGGGAAGTTTTATTTTTCGTCTCGGCCCGCGGATCCGCCGGCATGGGTTTCATTCGTTCAGCCGATTCTTTCCTCACCGCTCCAGTCAGTGAAGACATCGTCTGCCTCGGGCCTCAGCGGCTTGGATCCCAGCTGCATGTCCTGATTGAAGGACGCTGGTTCGTTGTAAGCGACTCCCTGGTCGCAAAGGTTGATCAGTTCGCCGCCACATTGCCGACGTCCTCCACGACCCTAATTGACTCCAAGTCCGGGGAGATTGAAGCAAAATACAATGCTCGACTTGCCGATTCGTCGCCTTCGGACCTGCTCCTTCTGGAACATCGAATAGTTCGTGGGTTCCCCTGCCGCCCTCGCCGACAATCCCGACCGCATGGGAATCGTCGACCATGACCAAAGCACCGTACTGTTCGGCGAGGTCACAGATAAGGTCCAGGGGGGCATGGGAACCGTCCATCGAAAAGACGCCGTCGGTTACGATCACCTTTCGCCGTGCGTCGGAAACCTCCTTGAGCTGATGCTCGAGGTCTGCCATGTCGGCATTCCTGTAGCGGACGCGCTGCGCCTTGCATAGACGAATGCCATCGATCAGCGATGCATGGTTAAGCTCGTCTGAGATGATGGCATCCTCGGCGCCGAATAGTACCTCGAAGACACCGCCGTTGGCGTCAAAACAGGAAGAGTATAGGATCGTTGCCTCGGTACCAAGAAACGCGGATATTCTGGCCTCGAGGGATGTGTGCAGGGTTTGCGTGCCGCAGATAAACCGGACGCTGGCCATCCCGAAGCCCCACTCCTGCAGGGCATTTGACGCCGCTTCAATCACTGTGGGATGGTTGGCGAAACCCAGATATTTGTTGGCGCAGAAGTTCAGTGCTTCGGCTTTGGCCGTTGTAACGTGAACAGATTGGGGTGAGGTTAGCTCACGCTCGGTCCTATAAAGTCCGGCGGCGTAGATCTCCTCCAGTGTGGCCCGAAGCTCCTCTTTAATTGTCCCGTCCATTGGTGTGAAGCCTTTCATCGGCGGTACTTCTCAAAAAATTCGGCCCTGGTTCCTGCGAATGGTCAGCTCCAGTCGAGCACTACCTTGCCGCATTCGCCCGAGCGGGCTGTAGAGAAAGCATCCTGCCACTGCTCGGCTGGATAGCGGTGGGTGATGACCGAGCGTACTGTTTCGCTAAGGCTCGCGGAGGTTTGAAGCATTGAACTCATCGCATACCAGGTGTCGTACATCTCCCTGCCGTAAATGCCCTTGATCGTGATCATGTGTGTGATCACTTTGCTCCAATCAATTGGGAACGGGTCCTTGGGTAGGCCGAGCATTGCCACCTGCGCCCCGTGGTTGAGGTTGCGCAGCATGTCCTGCATCGCGATCGGACTGCCGGACATCTCAAGGCCGATGTCGAAACCCTCCTTCATCCCAAGCTCTAGCTGGGCGTCAGACAGTGCTTGGTTGTTCACGTTGACGACCAAATCCGCGCCTGCACCTTTGGCCAGGCAGAGGCGGTAGTCGGAGATGTCTGTTACCACCACGAAGCGTGCACCGGCATGGCGGGCGATGGCTGCGGCCATGATCCCGATCGGACCGGCACCTGTTACAAGCACGTCCTCACCGGCGAGTGGGAAGGATAGAGCGGTGTGGACGGCGTTTCCGAGCGGGTCGAATAGCACGCCAACATCGGGGTCTAAATTGTCCGGGTGGACCCACACGTTGCTCTCCGGGATGACGACGAAGTCGGCGAAGGCGCCGTCTCGGTTGACGCCGACGCTGCTGGTGCGGATACATACGTGCCGGCGTCCCGCCCGGCAGTTGCGGCACATCCCGCAGACGATGTGGCCCTCACCGGATGCTTTCTGCCCCACTTTGACAGTGCTGACATCCACGCCGATTTCAACCACCTCGCCGAAAAACTCGTGTCCGATTACCAGTGGTGGCCTGACTGTGGAGGCCGCCCAGTCGTCCCATTGTTCAAGGTGTAGATCGGTGCCACACAGCCCTGCTCGAAGCACCCTGATCTTCACATCACCCGGGCCGGTCTTGGGTTCGGGGCGCTCAACGAGCTCAAGTCCGCGGCCTGCGGAGGTTTTAGCCAGCGCTCTCATTTGGTGAGGGCCTTTCGTGTAGACGTTGCAGAGATCGAGCGCTGTTGCTCCCACCTTGGGCAAGGAACAAGTTCATGATCAGGGCCCGTGGGTGTGGGCACGAAGCAGTTATCGGGCGGAATCTCCGGCGCATTCACCCCTTGATGGCCCCCCCGGTCAGTCCGCTGACGATGAATCGCTGGGCGAAGAACGCCAGAGCGATGATCGGTATGGCCAGTAGCACGCTGGCCGCGGCGATGATCTGGTAGAGGGAGGTATCCTCGGCTATGCCGAAGGATGCGATGAATACCGAGAGCGTAGTGGCATTTTGCTGCGTGAGTACCACCGGAATGAGGTACTCCTGAATGGCAAGGAGAAAAGTGAAGATGCCTGCGGTGAGCAGACCCGGCCCTGCCAGGGGCAGGATGACGTGCCGGAATGCGGCAAACCGGCTGCATCCGTCGATTTGTGCCGCTTCCTCGAGCTGTCGGGGAAGTTCGGCGAAGAAATTCCGAAGCAGCCATATGGTGAACGGTTGGTTGACCGCGACCAGGGCAATGATGAGCATCATCTGGGTGTCATAAATGTTCAGGGCCTGCGCGATGGTATAAAACGGCAACGCAACGACGAAGCGGGGAAGTGCCCGGAAGACAAGAGCAAGAATCAGCAGCCATAGGGCGATCGATGAGTCGTATCGTGAAAGAGCGTAGGCGGCCGGGGCCCCCACAGCTAGGGAAATGATTACCGTGATAACGGCAACCACTATTGTGTTTAGCCCGATTTCAGCGAATCTTGTCGCGTACCAAAGTTCTTCGTAGGCACCGACCTGTGGCGTGAACGTCCATACCGGCGGCGAGACAAATGCGTCGGTATAGGGCTTCACCGATGTCAGTAATGCCCAAATAAACGGCAGGACCGAGGCGAGGGCAGCCAGCGAGAGTCCGGCGTATATCAGTACCGTCTTCCACCGTCGGCGCCGTCCGACGCTGGTGCTGCTTGTAACTGCGGTAAGTCGGCGGGGTTGGGGGCGGATTTTTACGGTGCTTGGTGCGCTCATGCGGTTTTCATCTCCTGCCAGGTTTGGCGTACGAACGGCACTAGGAAAATCAGGATGATGACAATTGTGATCACATTGATTGCGCTGGCGAGTCCGAGCTGCTGGGTCTCCCCTAGTGCGACGTTATAGACGTAGACCATCAGTGACTCGGTGCCGACGGTAGAGGCGGCAGGTGTGATCATGCGGATGCTGTCGAAGACCCGGAACCCGTCCATGATCGAGATCAGTGCGATGAATGCTAGGAACCCGCGCATGGAAGGCACCACTATGCGCCATTGGGTCTGCCACCAGGAGGCCCCGTCAATGGCGGCCGCTTCAATCCGCTCCCTCGGAACACCCTGAAGTGCGGCGAGCAGGACAAGGATGGCGAAGGCGGCCTCGTGCCAAATGCTGTGCAAAACCAGGAGCAACTTTGCCGCCGACGGATCTGTGAACCAGTCCGGAGCGAAGCCCAGCGGCTGCATCAGCAGGTTGACTAGGCCGCCAAAGGTGTCGTTGAACAGCCAGGAAAACACCAGCGCACCAATCACTGTGGGTACTACATAAGGCACAAGGAGCAGTCCAAGGAAAAAAGACCGGGCCTTCGGGCGGACCGCATTAAGCATCAGTGCCATCGCGTACCCGACGATGATCTTTCCGACGGTCATTCCTGCGGTGTATAGGGTGGTGAACCCCGCCGCCGCCAGGAAGCGGGCGTCCGTCAGAGTGGACGTGTAGTTGGCAAGCCCCACAAACTGGCCGGGATCACCGTAACTGACCCTCTGAAAACCGTTGTATACCGTCAGGACCAGCGGCCCGATCATCAGCGCGGTCATGAGCAGAGCGCTGGGGGCAACGAAGATCAGGAACTCTCGACGTCTCAGTGGACTCACCTCCTATCATCAGTGTCGCTGCGAACCGTGCGCACGGCCCGCATACTTCAGTATCCGGCGCTGGCCAGCGCCTCGGTCGCGGCCACATCTGCCTTGGTTAGAGCTTCCATGGGATCACCAGTGCCCGCGACCGCTTCGACTATCAGTGCACGGGTGCTCTGCTGAATCGTTGGCATGTATGGTTCCAACGGCAGTGTGTCCGCGCCTGCCTCCAATGTGGCCAGCGCAGCATCCCAGTAAGGCGCCTTGGCCTGCAGCTCCGGGTTGTTCAGCATGCTGGTGCGTGAGACGATGGCGAATGGAGCGCCTGTGGTCATTGCATCCTCCCCAATCGAGGTGGCCGTAACTCCTGCCAGGGTTTCGAAGTCCACCCCGGAGTTTTTAGCGATCGCGAATCCGTCCTGGGTCCACTGAGCAGCCGGCGTACCACCGGCCACTGCGGCCGGCGCAGGGGCGAAGGCGAAGTCATCGGCGAAATTACTCAATGCCGGGTCGATAAGTGTGGCCGCCCGCCCGGCGTAGACGATGCCCATGACAGACTGGCCGTTCTGCAGGGCGGCGACGGCTTTTGCGTTATTCAATGTAAGGGCGTCGCTGGACATATATGAGCTCAGCTTCCTCAGATCATTGATGGCGGCCACGCCGGCGGGGCTGGCCAACGTGGGCCTGCCTTCGTCGTCAACCCATGATCCTCCGTGGCTGGTGAGCGCGTTGTTGAAGGCCGTGGAGATGTCACTGTCCGCGTTGAAGGATGCGGTGAAAGGAGCATCGCTCACGCCGGCTGCTCTGATTTTCTCAGCTGCCGCGTAGAGCTCCTCATAGGTCGTTGGAGGCTCAATGCCCAGATCGGTCAGTATGTCTTCGCGGTACATCAGAATGTGAACATTCTGCTGGTTGGGCAACGCGTAGAGCTGTCCGTCGTAGCTCATCTTCTCCAGCAGTTCCGGATCGATGTCGTCTATGCCGGCGGCCTCACCGTTTTCGGCCACCCAGTCGTCCAGCGGAGCGAGCCATCCTTTGGACGCGTACTCCACGAGGGTTGTGTTGTAAACCTCGATGATGTCGTAGGAGCCGTTTCCGGCTGGCTGGGACAGGGACAGCGGCGCCTTTTCGAGTTGCGCGGAGAAGTCCACCGGGGAGTGGTTGACCGTGAGATTCTCGACGCCGCTGCAGGAAGTCATTGCCGTGGAGAATGGGTCGATGCCGGGCGCCCCGAAGGCCAGGACATTCACGGTGGCGGGCTCGGTGGATCCTTCGGCCACGCACGATCCATCCGTTCCGCCGGCAACTTGACTGCCCGCTCCGCAGCCGGCAAGAGACACCGCCGTCAGCACGGTGAGGGCGGACAGGACGGAACGCTTACCCATAACTTGGGACTGGCGCATTGCATCACCTCATGATTTTGTGCCCTTCCGGGCATGAATACGTATGTACTACACTGTGACCTGCCACACTGTTTGTCAAGGGGATTGCGGACAGAAGTATTATTCGGACAGCGGCTGTCGGTCGAATCCCAGCACTGAACTACTGGAACGGAGGTGTCCCTTGACGGCCACCAGTCACGACGTTGCCCGGCTCGCCGGGGTTTCACAACCCACCGTCTCGCGGGCGCTGCGCGGCGATCCGCGGGTCACTGCGGAAACCCGCCAAAGGATTGCGGACGCGGCGCTGGCGCTCAATTATATCCCCAGTCAGATGGGTCGTTCACTGTCCACCCGGGCCACCCACCGGGTGGCCGTCGTGGCCGATCTGAGCAACCCGCTGTACCCACTTATCGTTCCGTCCATTCATGACGCCTTGGAAGCCCGCGGATACCGGATGGTCCTGCTCGCCGAGCGCGATGACGACAGCTCAGGCTACGCCGCCCTGCTGGACCACTCGGTCGACGGAGTGCTGCTGACCACGGTACGCCGACATTCGCCGCTGCCGTTCACGCTGCAGCAGCGGAAGATTCCCATGGTCATGCTGAACCGCACCAGCGAAACAATAGACGTCGATAGCGTCGTGGCGGACAACAGGGTGGCGGGCCGGGCGGCAACGGAACTGCTCCTGGAAGCCGGTCACCGCGAGATCGGCCTGCTTGCCGGACCGGATGAGACCTCCACCAGCCGCGACCGCGAAATGGGAATTCGCGATGCCATGGCCGATGCCGATGTGCCGCTGAAGCCCAGCCGGATCGTGCGGGGATGGTTTGGACACGACTCCGGAGACAAGGGTATGCGCCAGCTCATGGGATCGGCGTATCCCCCCCGTGCGGTGGTGTGCGTGAGCGACTCGGTGGCCATCGGTGCCCTTAATGCTGCCCGTGACCTTGGACTGCGGGTGCCCGAAGACGTGTCCCTGGCCGGTATCGACGATGTCCCTGCCGCCGCTTGGCCCATCTGCAATTTGAGCACCATCGGGGTGCCGCTTGACAAAATGTCCATGGATGCGGCGAACCTTCTTATTGACCGGTTGACAGGTGTTTTGACCGGCCCGCCGGTCAATCGTGTCCATACAATAAGACCTGTTCCGCGCGGCACGCACGCTTAGATCGCCAACGGCCAATCAAATCACCTCGAAGGTGTAGGTGCTCTTGACACGCTCGCCTTACATACGTATACATGACTTATGACAGCCAACATCGTACAAATACCCACGGGTCAGTTCGTCGACGAGACGGAACTGAAACGCCGTACTATCCGACAAAACGACTATGTCAGCTGTAACCAGGCGTTCATAGATTGCCGTACGCCGGGCAGCGACACCAAGGAGAACTACTCGATCATCGGGCCCGGAGTGACGCAGAGTGCGCAGCAGGTCGTGAACCTGCGCGAGCCGCACGGGTTCAATATCGGCGCCGCGGCGATGCCCGACGGCGTGGTCAACAATCTGCATCTGCACTTCACGGCCGAAGTGTTTCTGAACTGGCGTGGCACTTGGAGGATTCGCTGGGGAGCCGACGGAACAGACGGGGACTTCCTATGCGAGGAAGGGGACATCGTCAGCGTTCCCACCTGGATCTTCCGCGGATTCACCAACATCGGCGGCACCCATGGCTGGTTGTTCACCATACTTGGGTTCGACAACACCGGCGGGATCATCTGGGGCCCATCCGTGCTGCGTGAGGCCGAGACGCACGGCCTGTACCTGACCATCGAGAATGAACTGATCGACACAGTTGCCGGAGACGAGTTACCGGAAAATGTGGAAGTGGTTCCCCCCATGCCACAAAACGAAATAGATAGCCTGCGCACCTGGACCGCCGAGCAGATGCAACAACGGGTTGTGCGCCAGCGGGATCTGAACTGGAGCAGCAGGCCGTTCCTGTGCAGTGAGCTGCCCGGCGGCGGTGCCGAACTGGCCACGGTCATTGGATACGGCATGAGCGAGGACCGCGACCAGGTCCCCCCGATCCATTACCCTCACAACTTCAACGCAGCCTGGCTCCGCGCCGTCACCGATGAGGGTATGCTGCAGCACCGGCACGACCACAGCCAAGTGCTGATGGGTTACCGCGGCCGGTGGCTGGTGACCTTGAACGAGGGAGACCTGCAGGTGACCACCGAGCTCAACCCAAACGACTCACTCTCCGTGCCGGTAGGGGCATGGCGGACCTTCACCGCGCTCAGCGACGACGCCCAGATGCTGGTTATCAACAGCGGTGACGGGCGCGTCCGGCTCCAGTGGCCGGAAGAATCAATCCGCCATGCAGTCGACAAGGGATACGCCTCCGATGCCGCTGGATACGTCGCCGCCTATAACGTTGTGCGTTACTCCACCATCGACGACTGACGTGCGGGCCGGACGGTGACTAAGCAGACACAGCAGCAGATTCGTACCTGGATCCGGATTCCAGGCATGCTGTGTACGGCGGAAATCTTCACAGTCATGGATCCGTATCTACTCACTTCCGGTCAAGTTGTCGATGTTCCGATCGAGGGTGCGAGCCTGGACAGTGCGGCAGAAACCCTACTGCGCCTGGTCCTTGAAAAGGACCGGCCGGTGGGCGTGATGGGAGTGTCTCTGGGCGCAATCATTGCTATGGCGGCTGCGGCTCAAAACCCGACCGCCTTTGACGCTGTTGTGCTGATCTCCACCAACCCACAGGCACCACGGCCGGAACAATTCGATGCCTGGTCGCTCATGGTGAGCCGCGTAGCCGACGGCGAGTTTCCCGAGCTGGCGGACGAACTGGTGCCTGCACTGTTTGCCCCGAAGAGAGCAACCGCCCGGTTGCTGCAGGTGGGGCGGTCCATGGCAGGGCAGTTGGGGCAGCAGGCACTGCTCAAACAGCTTCAGGTACAACGAAGCAGGAGGGACCTGCGACCGGAGCTGCTGCGTATCAACGCACCCACCCTCGTTATCGCCGGATCCGCAGACCAGCTGTGCGGCAGGCAACCACATCAGGACATCACGGCGGCCATCCCCAATGCCCAGCTTCACATTCTGGAAGGCTTCGGCCACCTGATGACGCTAGAGGATCCTGCAACAACAGCCGGCCTCATCAACCAATGGACCACAAGGAGCAACTCATGAAATTGTCCCCCCCGGGACTTCATCCGTACGGATTCAACGGACCCGTCGAGTACATCGAACGTATAACGGACGACATTTGGAATCTACCGGACCGCGATCCCTCCCTGATCCGTAGGTATTACGCCCCGCACACCGCCATTCACCTCGATGCCGGGGACCTGGTCGGCGACGAATTAGTTATCGCCAATACCAATGCACGCCTGCGCAGCTATCCCGATTTCCACGGTGTGATCGACGACACGATCTGGACAGGTTCAGAGGACGAAGGATACCGCACATCCATGCGATGGACCTGGACTGGAACCGACACCGGCGGCACCGTGTTCGGAACAGCGACTGGACGGCCGGTGACCTTCACCGCAATTGCAAACTGCATTGTGCGCGGGGAGGTCATCGTGGAGGAGTGGCTCGGAGCGAACCCGCTTTCACAAGCCCGGCAACTTTGTCACGGCACCGATGCGGCAGTGCGGGCCACCCACTATCCCAAGGTGCCTCTCGTCGCTGTTCCAACGTTCGGCTTCACCCCCACATCCGCTGGTGAGGTGGTCCAGCGGGCGTTCACCAGTGCGCTGGATGGCAGAATCACACCCGGTCTATACGCCCCTGACTGCCGCAACCACTTCGCCCCTGACCGGAACGAGGTTGGAGTAGCTGCTGTGGAGGCCTGGGCAGCCGGATTACGTGCCGCGCTGGACCAATTCACCGTACATGTCGATGATCAGTACGCACTGCCGTCACATAGAGGCATGCCGGACCGGGTCGCGACGCAGTGGCGGATCATCGGCACCGGCCCCAAAGGGCCCGTCCAACTCAGCCTCATAAGCCACCACCACCTGAATGACGGCCGCGTCACGGCTCAGTGGTTGGCTTATGACGAACTCGCCCTCGCCCATCATGGCATCATCCTTCCTCAGCCCCCACTTCCTGACGATTCCCACCTTTGGAGCACTCCATGTCCCTAATACTTAAGCCAGCACTCACCACCGAGCACACAGGAAGCAGCCGCCCAGCGGTCCGCTCCACCGTCGAGGCGATCATCGACGACATCCGCAACCGCGGTGACGCAGCCGTCCGTGAGTATTCCCAAAAATTCGATGACTGGACCCCTGAGAATTTCCGGCTCTCCGCAGAGCAGATTAATCAGATCATCGCCAGCCTCCCCCAGCAGGTCATTGAAGACATCAAGTTCGTGCAAGCCCAGGTGCGGCGGTTCGCCCAGGCGCAGCGTGATTCCATGAAGGACGTCGAAGTTGAGACTCTTCCGGGGGTAATACTGGGGCATCGACACATCCCGGTCTCGGCCGCGGGCGCTTATATTCCCGGCGGCCGTTACCCGTTGACCGCGTCGGCGCACATGACCATCATCACCGCCAAAGTTGCTGGTGTCCCCCGCGTTGCTGCGTGCACTCCTCCCATCCGCGGAAAGATCCCCGCGGCCACCGTTGCCGCCGCCCATCTGGCCGGCGCGGACGAAATCTACCTGCTCGGAGGCGTGCAGGCTGTTACCGCCCTGGCCATGGGAACCGATGACATCCCACGCGTGGATCTCATTGCCGGCCCGGGCAACGCTTATGTCGCCGAGGCCAAACGTCAATTGTTCGGGGAGGTCGGCATTGACCTGTTTGCAGGACCAACAGAGATACTCATTATCGCCGACGAACATGCCGACCCGTTCATCGTCGCGGTGGACCTGCTTAGCCAAGCCGAGCACGGCCCTGATTCCCCCGCAGTCCTAATTACCACCAGCGTCGATCTGGGAACCAAGGTTCTTGAGCACATCCAGCAGATCCTGCCTGGGATGCCTACGAAGGATTACGCCGGGCCGGCCTGGAATGACCACGGTCAGATTCATGTCGTTGACTCCCTCAGCGAAGCGTATGCCCTTGCAGACACATTCGCCTCCGAACATGTCCAAGTACTCACACGGGAACCCCGCAGGGCACTGGAGCAGATGCATGACTACGGCGCGCTCTTCCTGGGTGAGGGCACGTGCGTCTCCTACGGCGATAAGGTAATCGGTACCAACCACGTGCTGCCGACGAAGGGCGCAGCCCGGTATACAGGAGGTCTGTGGGTGGGCAAATACCTCAAAACGGTCACCTATCAGGAAGTAACAGACAAAAAATCGTCTGCAATCCTCGGTGAGCTATGCGGGCGGGCAAGCCGGGTAGAGTCCTTTGAGGGCCACGCGCGCTCCGGCGACGTCCGGGCGAACAAGTACGCCGGAACGCCAATGCAGTGGGCGCCAGTGAACCAGACGGCCGGCAAGTCATGATCGGCCCGCTCACAGGCCGCACCGCACTCGTCACCGGAGCCGGAAACGGTCTCGGCCACGCCATGACGGAACATCTCACGATGGCCGGTGCCCGGGTGATCATGGTTGGACGAAACCTGCACAAGCTCACCAGGACTCGCGAAGACCTGAACCTCAGCGAGCATCAGTGCCGTCTGGAAACCTGTGATGTTACCGACCCCGCCTCGATTGCCGACCTCGCCCAGAGCCTTGGGGACGAAGAAATCTCTATCCTCGTTAATAACGCCGGTGTGCCCGGGCCTGTCGCTGACCTGGTTGACATCGACCCTTGGGACTGGGATCAGGTATTCGCAACCAACGTACGCGGAATTTACCTGATGTGCCGGGCATTCCTGCCTGCCATGACCAACGCGCGGTACGGGGATGTTATCAATATCGCGTCGGTCAGCGGCAAACGTCCTTTGGCCCGGCGAGCTCCGTACTGCGCATCAAAAATGGCGGTGATCGGACTTACCACAACCCTTGCAGCAGAGGCGGGCCCTTTCGGTGTCCAGGTCAACAGCCTGTCCCCCGGCCCTGTCCGAGGACCTCGCATGGAGCGCAACTTCCGACTCGAAGCCGAGCGCACAGGAGCCTCCTATGATGACGCTGAGGCGGCATTCGTCTCACGCGCCGCCTTGGGGCGAATGGTGGAAGAGGACGAGGTTGGGCAGGCGTTGGTGGCCATGCTGCAGATGCCCGGATTGACTGCCGCCGACATCGACTTATCGGCCGGAATGGTCGCCCGATGAGGGCGTCCACACCGCCGGAAGTGTTCAAGTCCCGCGTGGCAGCCGGTAGCCGGCTGCGCGGCCTCTTGGTGCGGGTGCCCGCGACAATGCTCATCGACATGGCGGGTTACAACGGTTTCGACTTCATCTTCCTTGACACCGAACATGGAATCTCCGACCAAAAGGATATCGTCGAACACATTACCGCCGCTCGCGCATCCGGCCTTCCTATTCTGATCCGCATCGGCGAAGGGGAGTCAGCTCTAGCCCTCCGCGTCCTGGATGCCGGGGCTGAAGGCATCATAGTGCCGCACGTCCGCGACGCTGAGGAAGCATCACTTGCGGTACAGATGGCGCACTACCCGCCGGTTGGCGGACGCGGATTCGCTACCTACACGGCGGCCGGCCGATGGGGCAAGGCTCCACCGTCAGAACATTTCGCCAAAGCTGAAGCAAGCACCATGGTCATCGCAATGATCGAGGATGCGGAAGGCGTGTCCAACGCCGCAGCTATAGCCCAGACCCCCGGAATCGACACCCTCTTCGTGGGGCCCTCCGACTTGGCGGCCGCGTTGGGCTATGACATCCTCAAGGCAGATGCCGCCCGGCTTCAGGTCTGGAGCGCCGCATCAGAGGCATGCCGTCCCATCATGGCAATCGTCTCCACCGCCACGCAGGCCCGGCAGGCCTGGACCCAGGGAGCCACAATGGTGGTCCTTAACGCCCAGTCCGCGATAGACAACTGCTTGGCCGACTGGACTGTCCATTCCTGACCGCAGAGTATGGCCCCTGTTTCGGCCTATACTCTGCGGTCACCCAGTGGCGGTCTAAGTTCGCTGTTCCGTCCTGGCCATCCCGTCGGCAAAGTCGCCAAGGTAATCAACGGTGAAGTGCATCAGCTTCTCCACCGAACCGACCGTGAAGTACTCGTCCGCCGCGTGTGCCCGGTCCCCATGGCCGATTCCGGCCACACTGAATGGGATCTGCTTCCCCAGAGCAGTGAACAGCGACGCCGGGCAGCAATTGTTCGCAATAGGCCAGACCGCAGTCTCCACCCCGTACCGGGCGGCCGTGACAATACCTGCATCGAGAAGAACATCATGATCGTCAGGCATCGGCGGGGCGCCCGCATAGCCGCGTGGAAGATCAATTTCGATATGGCTGTACCCCCGACGGTCCAGATGTGCGCGTAGTGCCTCGACGAACTCGGCAGGAGTCAGCCCGGGAGGGAATCGGAAATCGACCCGCGCACTGGCGGCACCCGGCAGCGCCGTATAAAATGTCGGCCCTTGGTAGCCGCCTGTAATCCCCTGAATATTCATGTTGACACCGATCATGTAGTTCTTGACATGGTCGACGATCTCCTTCCCACCAAGCGCTCGTTCAACATGCAGGTTGCCTAGCATGTTAGTGGCCCACATGGGATTCTCCCGAAAACCCGCTTCCACCGTTGCAATGTCATCGGCAAATCGAATAGATGCAGCTTCAGCGACCGTCCCAACACCATCGATAGTGACACGCTGCTCGTCGTCGTACATGGTGGCAAGAGCACGCACCAGCTGCATCATTGGCGCGTCGATCCAAGCCGAATTCCCAGCCCAGATATGCCGCCCATCGGCGGGGCCGCCCCACTGCCCGCCCCGGCAAGTGATCTGCGCAAAAACACTACCCTTAAAGCCCCGGCGCAGTGTCATGACTCCTGCTGAGTTCTGCTGCATGCAGGGCAACCATATACCGTCAGCGCTCAGCAGAAGAGCCCGATGTTCTTCGACAAATGTAGGCAAACTCGGGCTGCCGATCTCTTCTTCCCCTTCAATCACGAAGATCAGGTTCACAGGAAGTTCCACTCCTGCCCGCTGCATGGCCTCAACGGCGAGAATCGCAGCGATAACGGGACCCTTGTGATTGTTCGCTCCCCGGCCAGCAACAACCGCACCCAAATGCGGCAGCAGTCCCAGATCGCGGGCATCGACTATTTCAGCACCCATGGGATCCACGGTCCAATCCGCTGCCATCGTGGGGGTCACATCGTAAAGTCCATACACGATCAAAGTTGGCGCTGACGGCTTCGGTGAGCGAGCTGTTCCCAAGATGATGGGATAACCGGCAGTCGGTACAACCTCTGCGTCAGGGCATACCCGTCCCAGTAACTCGGCGAAATACTCCGCCGCAGCCTCTATGCCTTCGCCTGTATCGCTAAACGATGGAAGACGCAGCGCCCGGCGTACCTCCTCCAAGAACGTGGTTTCACCCGCATCTATATGTTGATGAGCGGCTAATAACTCCTGGCGGGCACCCGAACTGGTTATAGTCATAAAGATCAGTATCTGGCATGCATACGTATTCTTCAACAAGCACTTAGGCTGTGGTTCCGCTCCCGCGGGGTCTGGGTGCCAGCCAACGTTGTGCGACATGGAGCGGCCGATCTCGAGGTCATCGCAGCGGATGTCCTGGTCGAAGACAGCGATTTGACCCGCTACTGAGCCCGCCGCCGTCCGCGAGCACGCAGATAGGGTCGGTTGGAGCGTGTGGCAACGCAACGACGTGATCAGTTCGTTGCGGCTGCTCAGACCCTGCGGCCCGCCCCAACTGCCGAAGATCCGCGCCGCCGACGTCCCCTAACTGCGCCGCTATTCCGGCAACGTCATCTCCACGATCGACGTCTTGCCGCGCGGCCGGCCTGCTCATCGACTTCAGCGACGGACACCTGGTACTGGGCAACCGCGACATCCCGCTGGCCGCGCCCGTGCGCACCCGCCTTGCAGCCTGGCTGGGCCACCGCCACCGGACCTGGCCAGGCAGCGCCAACCCGCACCTGCTCATCAACCGACGAAGCGCGCCCAGGCTCATCCCCGTCGGCCCGCAGTTCCCCTGGCTAGGCCTCACGCTGCGACCCCAAGCGCTGCGCGAGGACCGCATCCTGCACGAAATTCACGCCACCGGCGGCGACATCCGCCGAATCTGCGACCTGTTCGGGCTCAGCGTCGAAGGCGCCACCCGCTACCTCAACACCGTCGAACACCCCGACTTCACCATCGAGGGCGAACAAGTTCCCCGAACCTGAGCACCAACATAAGCTGCAATCCCCGAGCATGCTTAAGTTCAGGCCAAAAGCGTCAAAATTCACGCAAACTTCCCACCTTTGTCGTGCCAGCGCTTGTTGGTGTCGTTGAGCTTCGCTTCAACGCTGGTCAGTCCGATCTGGACGGGGATGCCGGGGCGTCCGCCTACTTTGATGAGGAACTTTCCGCGTCCGGGTGGCTCGACGTCGACGCCGCGTGAGTCCCACGCGGGCGGGTCTTGCCAGGACACGAGTTTTTGCTGTTCCTGGCGTGAGAGCGGGACGGCTTTGATCAGCAACGCCATTTCTGAGGCCGGGAGGCCACCGCAGATGACCATGCCCGAGCGCTCAACGAACCCATGCGCTTTCATCCGGTCCTCTTCGGCTTCCGCGAGCAGCCGGGTGTGGATCCTGTCCCAGGTGCCATCGCCGCTGAACCGTCGGTGGCGTTTCCACACCGTCTTCCACGACCCGAAGCACTCCGGCAAATCCCGCCACGGGATTCCTGCCCGGAACCGGTAAACTATGCCCTCGACCACCAGCCTGTGATCGTTGAGCGGACGGCCCGGGCTTCCGTCCGAGCTCGGCATCAACGGCTCAATCCGCGCCCGCTGGGCATCCGTCAAGACAGCAGTGAGTGACATACCTCCAGTCCCCCAAAGACCCTACCGATCAATTAGGAGACACGCCCTAGCAGGCTTGGTCCGCGGGGCAGGCTCAGGTCAGGCGCACCAGCGCCTGCACGGGGACGTGGTCACTGGGGTAGCGGTCATCCTGGCGGAAGGTGTTGATAGCTGTTTCGAGAACCTGCACGTCCGGCGTGGCGAGGATCCAATCGATCCGGTCAGCACCCTCGATCGGGTCTTTGTAGTTGGGGAAGGTTCCATAGGCGGGAGTGACCTTCTTCCCGGCTGTCGTCCAGGTGTCGTGGAAGACATCGCTGTCCACGAGTGTCGAGTACGCGCCTGAGGCGCCGGCATTCGCGTTGAAGTCGCCCGTGAGGATTGTGGGCAGGGGCGGGTTGATCGTCCTCACGAGGTTCACTATCGCCTGTGCGCTGCGGATCCGGGCATTTCCCGACTGGTGATCAAAGTGGGTATTGATGAGGACCAGTTCCCTTCCGGTCGAAGCATCCAGGAACCGGCCCCAGGTGACGATACGAGTCACGTTATTGCCCCACGTAGCCGATCCAATCAGGTCAGGCGTATCGGAGAGCCAGAACTGATCCCACGCCAGCAGGCTAAGCCTGCTGGCATCGTAAAAGATTGCTGAAAACTCCCCGTCGCTTCCGCCGTCCCGGCCGTATCCGATCATTTCGTAATGTTTTGGCAGTGCCGCTTCCACTGCCGTGAGTTGGTGGAACTCGGCTTCCTGAAGGCCAACGGCTGTTGGCTGCTCCAGTGCGAGGACCTTTTGCAGGGCAGGAATGCGCTCGGGCCAGTAGTCTGCCTGACCGGGGAGGGTTCCGCTGGCATCAAACCGGATATTGAAGCTCATGATGTGCAGGTCTTTGCGGCCCGCGGGTCCAATGACGCTTTTACCCTGAGCGTGAGCGGGCGAAGCGTTTCCTGCTATTGCTCCGGCAAGTCCAACTGCGCCGGCTGCGGTCAGGACACTGCGGCGGGTGACGGGCTTCTCAATGGGCATGGCGTCTCCTTCAAGAGAGGTTCGTTCCCATGGTTCACTCCGGATTGGAAGGCTTTGCGACGCCTGGATGAATTTCAGGGTGGATTCTGATGAAGTCACAGACACGGCAGGGGTGACACAGCGTTCATCGACTCGGGATCACCAAGGCAAATTGGCGTTCGCCGAATCTTTCAGCGCCCAATCAGAAGAGAATTCACAGGAGAAATCACGGCCACCATGGGGTGATGCGAAATACTCGGCCGACGAATGGCACACATGAACGGCCCCACGGATCTCTCCACGGAGTGACACCACTCGATACTGGGAACGCTGGCCCGCAGAGGGGACGGCCCCGGGGTGAGGTTTGGTGGGTAGTTCACCCCATTGTGAAACGCTATGACTGTGCGCAAGATACACATACACCATTCGTGATCTGGATCTTCAGCTAGCGATAATCCAAATAAGGAAGTAGGAAATATGAAACTTGCGTCAAAGCTCGCGGGCGCCAGCGCTCTGCTGGGGCTCGTGGCCGGTGCGATGCTGGCGGGCGCTCCGGGAGCCAACGCCTCCGGTACAGGTACTGCTTGCCCGATAAACCGGGTGTGTCTGTACTTCAACAGCAACTTTGAAGGTGCACGGGCGGACTTTGCATACAGCGACGCCGGTCTGGGCAACGAGCTCTTCACTGATGGCCCGGCCGGAGCGAACGGCTGGGGAGTCCAAGTCAACAACAACGCCGCCTCGCTGATCAACCGCACCGGATCGGGTGCCAATATTTATGATGGACGCGACTGCACGGGGGAGGCATGGGCTACCTACGGCGGAGAAAGACTCAACTTAGCCTCAATCGGTATGAAGAACAGGGTCAGTTCCATCCAGATAGATGGCGATTGCATCAACCGGGACCAGTCCTGGGCATGACGAGGCAAGGCCGGTTTCTCATAGCGCCCTAGTCCGAAAATGAGGCGGGTTAGGCGCTTAGGTGGGCATGGTGACGCTTCCGGCCGGTGGCCGGTCACGTGACTGGTTGGGCGGGGTCAGGCGGCTGTTGCCGGGGTGAGGGTGACGTTGTAGCCGAGGGCTTCGAGCTGGCGGATATGGCCGCGCTTCCTGGTGTCCGGATTGGTCCGCCGGGTGTAGTGGTCGGGGCCGAGGTCGTGGAAGCGGGTGTCGGGGTTGGCCAGTAGATGCCAAATGATCACGAGG
>NZ_AZSC01000311.1 GCF_000520595.1 Arthrobacter sp. H5 | reverse complement strand
CTACCCGCGCGGCCGCGGCCGCCCTCGACAGACTGTCGGATCACCTGTTGGAGCTCGCCAAGGGGCTGCCCGTTCTGGTGGGACTCGGCCGCGCCTCCGCGCAGACCAAGGCGCTGAAGGTCATCGCGGACAACTATGCCGGGCGCACCATGGAAACGCTGCGGACCGCGTTTCTCTCCTCGCTGGCCCTTGAGCTCATCAGCACCATTTCGGTCGCGGTGGTGGCGGTGTTCATCGGCGTGCGGCTGGTGTACGGCGACATGGGGCTGGAAACCGGGCTGCTTGCGCTGATCCTTGCACCTGAATGTTTCCTGCCGTTGCGGGAGGTGGGGGCGGCGCACCACGCGAGTGACGAGGGGCTGGAGGCCGGAAAGAGGGTGCGCGGCATCCTGGATGAACCCCGCCGCGCCTCCTTTGCGGGCGAACCGGGTGGCACCATCGGCCTACGGAATCTCAGCCTGTGTTACGACGGGTCGCGTACCCCCGTGGCAAACAATCTGAACCTCACCCTGCCACTCGGCAGCATCACCGCGCTCCGTGGACCCAGCGGCTGCGGCAAGTCCACCATCATGAACGTCCTGGCCGGAACGCAGCCGGCAGGCCTTGAGGTCAGCGGCGAAGTATCCGGCGTCGATCAGGAGCGCATTGCCTGGGTGCCGCAGCATCCCGAACTCCTGATGGACACGGTACGGGCCGAGCTGTCCCTCTATGCCGGCCTGCCGTGTGATCACCCGGCGCTCGCCGACGAACTGGCGGGCGTTGGCGGCGGCGGGCTGCTTGACCGGGCCACCGCGGAGCTCAGTCCAGGGGAGGTGCGGCGGGTGGCTGTTGCGCGGGCACTGGCGCGGATCCGGCACACCGAACGCGTCAACCTCCTTCTACTCGATGAGCCGACGGCCCACGTGGACGACGGCGCGTCACACGCGATCCGAACGGTGCTGCGGGCGATACGCGGAAGGGTGACGGTGCTCCTGATCGCGCACGACGACGCCACAGCAGCTGTCGCGGACCGGACCATCAAGCTCTCCGGACCGGAAGCACCCGCCGGACTTCAAATGCCGGTGGTGGCCGGTCCCGCGGCGGCCACGGCTGCTGACGCAACCGGTGCGGAGGAGCCCGGTGCTGTCGACTCTTCCGCTCAGCTGCCCGCCCACGGTCTGCGGTTGCTCCGCAACGTACTTGCCTTGACCCGGCCGTGGTCTCCGCGGTTCCTCGCAGCGCTTGGTTGTGGCATGGGCTCCGCGCTCTTCGCGGCCGCGCTGGCGGCACTGTCCGGATGGCTCATTGTGCGCGCCAGCATACAACCGCCCATCCTGTTCCTGCTGGCGGCGATAGTGGGCGTGAGGTTCTTCGGTATCGGCCGATCGCTGCTGCGTTACTGCGAGCGCCTGTGGCTCCACGACGCCATCTTCTTCTCCACCAACCGGGTCCGGCTGCAGCTCTGGAACGGTCTGCTGGACCGGGCAGAATCGTGGCGGGCACTCTCGCGGGGATCGGGTGCGATTGAGCGGCTGGTGGGTGACATCGATGAACTCCGGGACACCGCAGCGAGGGCCGTCCATCCACCGTTGACCGCCCTGCTGACAGGGTTGGCGGCGGTTGTGGCCACCGCGCTGCTCCTGCCCGCCGCCCTTGGCTGGCAGATTGCCGCCGTCACAGGCGGGGTGCTGGTGGCGCCGTTGGCAGCGGTATGGGCCGAGCGGTCCGCCGGCGCCGCCGGTCTTCAACTGCGCGCGGAATCCCTGGCTCGAACCAGCAGTCTGCTGAGAGCCGGAAAGGATATCTCGGCCAACGGCCTCAATGAAGCATCCCTGCAACAACTGGCGGCAGTGGACCGCGGGGCGGACCGTGGTGTGCGGCGTGCGGCCTGGGCGGCCGGCGTGGCGCAGGCCATCGTGATCCTCGTCTGCGGCGCGGCAGCGGTGGCCATCACCGTGACCTCGTCCGGGCTGCCAGCCGAAACAACCGCCGTCGTGGTCCTCCTTCAGCTCGCCCTGATTGAACCGTTCACGGCCGGTTCGGCGGCGGTACAGCAATGGGGGCCGCTCGGGGAAGTGACCCGGCGCATCCACCCGGAGCTTTCCCGCGGTGAGGCGCGCACGGAGGAGGCGGACCACACCAGCATTGAAACGATCAGCTTGCGCGGTGTCTCGGTCGGCTACGGTCCCGGCAACAGTGTGGTGAAAGGTGTGGACCTCGATCTTGCCCGCGGCGGGTGGACTGCATTGACTGGCCCTTCGGGGAGCGGGAAGTCAACCCTGGTCGGTGCGCTGCTCGGGTTCCTGCCGGTCACAGCCGGTTCGTACCTGCTCAACGGACGCCCGGCTGCCGGGCGGCCCGCACGCATTGCGTGGTGCCCGCAGGAAGGCCATTTGTTCAACTCCACGATCCGGGCCAACCTCCAGCTTGCCCGGACACCGGAGGGAGCTGCCACCGACGCAGAGCTGTGGAAGGCTCTGGACGCCGTCGGGCTGGGCAGTGCCGTGTGGAACCTCAAGGACGGACTGGACGCTCGGATCGGTCCCGACGGGGACAGGCTCTCCGGAGGGCAAAGACAAAGACTCGCGGTGGCGAGGGCGCTGTTGGCCGAGGCTGATGTCCTTGTGCTCGACGAACCGACAGCCCATCTGGATTCAGCCGGTGCCCGGGCACTCCTGTCGGATTTGAGGCTGGGTCTGTTGGGCCGGCCGGTGTTGCTGGTCACTCACAATTCCGCCGAGGCACAGGGCTGCGATTCGGGTGTCCAATTGGCACTCCCAGGCGGCGGAAATCACCTACGCTGGGAGCATGAGTACGCCTGAGCCCGCACCCGAATCCACCCTGCTCCGCTGGCGGCCCATCGACGCGGCCGACATCGATCCCTGGCATGCTCTCATCGGGCGGATGGCCGCCGAGGATAAGCCGGATTGGGTGGAACAACGCGCCGACCTTGCCGAGGTTCTGCAGTCGTCCAAGAACGATCCTGCCAAGGACACCGTGCTGGGCGTCGACCAGGACGGCGTGCCCCGGGCCTTTGGCAGAGTCGGCATCAATCCCGGTTCAACCCTTGCCCATTCCTTTGGCGGCGTGGACCCGGCCTGGCGCCGCCAAGGGATTGGTCGGTCCGTCTACGACTGGCAGCTGGAGAGGGCGCGGCAGCGTTTCTCCGCCGCGGGTATCCCGGACGGATTTGTGCGCACCTATGTCGAGGAAAAATCCCGGTCCCACCGGGCGCTGCTCGAATCCACCGGTGCCGGAATTGTCCGCTGGTTCACGGAAATGACCCGGCCGCTGGACCTCGAGATACCCGACATCGAGATTGCGCACGGACTGGAAATCACCACCTTCAGCGACGACATCTCCGAAGCCGTCAGGCTGGCGCACAACGAGGCCTTCCAGGATCACTGGGGAAGTGAGCCGCGCGACGAGGAATCCTGGCACTTCACCGTCATTCACCCGGAGTTCAAGCCGAAGTGGAGCCTCGCGGTCATCGACGCGGCCTCCGGCGAGGTCGCCGCTTATCAGATCGCCAGCTTCGACCCTGATTCCAAGGAACTGCTGGGACACACCGAAGGCTACACAGACCTGCTGGGGGTCCGCCGTGGCTGGCGCGGCCAGCACCTCGCACCGGCACTGCTTGCGGAGGCGATGAGGCGGTTCAAGGCCGACGGGATTGAACACGCGGGTCTTGGCGTGGACACCGAGAACCCTTCCGGTGCACTCGGCCTGTACGAGCGGCTGGGCTACACGCCTACACAGCGTTCAATGGCGTACGAGAAGCTGCTGTGAATCGACTCTCCCCAAACTGACCTTTTGAGGCCGCTTTTGGCGCTGAAGCGGTCCGTTTGGGGAGAGTCGATGGGGTACTTCTCAGCCCAGCGCCGGCCCGATCGCGTCAACCTGCTGGGCCAGTACCACGCCGGAACCGTCGCGGCGTCCGTGCTCGGTAGGCAGCGCCCGCGCCACCCCGTTGCTGGCCACCGCCTTCGCAGGCCCATGGCCCGCCCACGCCAGCGTGAGGTGGTCTTCCCCTTTGAGGAACCGGTGGGCGCGCACACCGGCCGTGGCACGGCCTTTGGCCGGATATTCGGCGAAATCGGTGACCTTCACGGTGCCGGGTTCAGTCCCCGGCAGCGCGTCGCTCCCCGAGGCGATGGTGACAACGACGGCGGCAGGATCGTCGGTGCGCACCGCGCCAAAGTGGATGACGGCGTCGTCCGTTCCCAGCTTGACGCCGGCCATGCCCCCCGCGGTACGGCCTTGAGGGCGGACAGAGGAGGCGGAGAAACGCAGGAGCTGCGCCTGGCGGGTGATGAAGACCAACTGGTCCGCATCGGACACCGTTGCAAGTCCCACAATCCGGTCCTTGGGTTTCAGGCTGATGATCTCCCAATCGTCCCGGTTCAGCGGGTAGTCCGGGGCAACCCGCTTGACCACGCCCTGCGCCGTTCCGAGCGCAAGGACAGCGTCGAGCGGAATCAGTCCCACTAGTGTTTCCCCACGCTCCAGGGTGATGAACTCCTTGACTGGCACCCCGCCAGCGAGGTTTGGAATGCCCGATGTCGGCGGCAGCGCCGGCAGGTCCATCACCTGCAGCCGCATCATGCGCCCGGATGAGGTGACCGCTCCGACTTCGGCTCGCGCGGTGCTCCGGACCAGTGACGTAAACGCATCATGCTTCAGCCGCTGACCACTCTCCTCGAGCGGGTCCCTGCCCGTGGTGCGCGCCAGCTGGCCGGAGCTTGAGAGGATCACCCAGCATGGATCGTCGGCGATCTCCAACGCCAGCGGGGCCTTGGCCCCCTTGCCGGAGGACTCGGGCATGATCGTCCCCTTCAACGGGGCGCTGGCTTCCGATTCCAGCAGCACTGTCCGGCGGGGGGTGGCGAACCTGGCCGAGATTTCCGCCAGCTCGTCCGACACAAGCTGGCGCAGCCGCGGTTCGGATCCGAGGATTTCCTCAAGTTCGGCAATGTCCCGCCGCAGTTGGTCCTGCTCCTTCTCCAGCTCGATCCGGGAGTACTTGGTCAGTTGTCGCAACCGCAGCTCAAGGATGTGGTTGGCCTGAATTTCCGTGAGGTCATAGATGGACATGAGCCGGGTGCGGGCAGCAGCGGCCTCATCGGAGGACCGGATGACCTGGATGACCTCGTCGATGTCCACAATGGCAATCAACAGGCCCTCCACCAGGTGGAGCCGGTCCTTCTTCCTTCCCAGCCGGTAGGCGGTCCGGCGGCGCACCACCGACAGGCGGTGGCTGATGTACACCTGCAGCAGCTCCACCAGGCCCAGCGTGCGCGGCTGGCCATCCACGAGCGTGACGTTATTGACGCCGAACGAGTCTTCCATGGGGGAGTAGCGGTACAACTGCGCAAGCACGGCGTTGGGATTAAAACCATTTTTCAGTTCAATCACCAGCCGTAGTCCATGGGTGCGGTCTGTCAGATCAACAATGTCCGAGATGCCCTGCAGCTTCTTGGACGTTACGGCGTCCTTGATCTTCTCGATGACTTTTTCCGGACCCACGGTGTAGGGGAGTTCTGTGACCACCAGCCCGGTGCGTCGGGCGGACAGCTGCTCCACCTCCACTTTGGCGCGGGTCTTGAAGGACCCCCTGCCGGTCGCGTACGCGTCGCGGATGCCGTCCAGGCCCACGATTTTCCCGCCGCTGGGTAGGTCGGGGCCGGGGATGAAGCGCATGATGTCTTCCAGCCCGGCATCGGGATGCTCGATCAGGTGGCGGGCCGCTGCAATCACCTCACCGAGGTTGTGCGGCGCCATGTTCGTGGCCATGCCGACCGCAATTCCGGTGGCTCCGTTAACCAGCAGGTTGGGAAAAGCGGACGGCAGCACCTCCGGCTGGAGAAGCTGGTTGTCATAGTTGGGAATGAAGTCCACCACGTCCTCGCCGAGGTGGTCTGTCATGGTCAACGCGGCCGGCGCGAGGCGGGCCTCCGTGTAGCGGGCCGCCGCCGGGCCGTCGTCGAGCGATCCAAAGTTTCCGTGGCCGTCGATCAGCGGCAGCCGCAGCGAGAAGTCCTGCGCCATGCGCACCATGGCGTCGTAGATGGCTGCGTCACCGTGGGGGTGGAGCTTGCCCATCACCTCGCCCACCACACGCGCCGACTTCACATGCCCGCGGTCGGGGCGCAGCCCCATGTCCGTCATCATGTAGAGGATCCGACGCTGCACGGGCTTCAGGCCATCGCGGGCATCGGGCAGGGCGCGGGAGTAGATCACCGAATACGCATACTCCAGGAAGGAATCCTGCATTTCGTTGGTCACATCAATGTCAATGATGTTCTCGGTGTAATCGTCTGCCGGTGGTGTTGCTTGGCGCCTGGCCATGGTTCTCGGTGGGTCCTTCGGGGTGGCGGCTGATGGATGGACAGCACAGACACGCGGGACTATGCTGACGCGGGCACTGGCGGCCCACTAGGGTGAGTCTATGGTGGCTGGCGGACATTACCCGGAATATTGGGAGGCCGATGTCGTGTTGCGCGACGGGGCAACCGGCCATCTGCGGCCGATCGATCCGCGTGATGCCGAGGCTGTGCAGACCTTCCATGGCCGGCAGTCCGAGGCCTCAATCTACCTGCGTTTCTTTACCTACAAGGCCACGCTGAGCGCACGGGAGCTCAAACGGTTCACCGAAGTGGACCACACCAGCCGGGTAGCCTTCGTGGTGACGCGCGCACAGGAGATCATTGGCATCGGCCGGTACGACCGCCTGGATGACCCTACCGAGGCCGAGGTCGCCTTCAACGTTTCGGACCTGCACCAGGGCCGCGGCCTCGGATCGATCCTCCTCGAACACCTTGCCGCTGCCGCCCGAGAGAACGGTATCCGCCGCTTCTCCGCGGAGGTGCTTCCCGAGAACAGGAAAATGATCACCGTCTTCGCCGAGGCCGGCTACGAGGTGCAGCGCCGGTTCGACGACGGCGTTGTGATGCTGCACTTCGACATCGACCCCACTGAGCGCTCCCGTGCCGTGATGGAGTCCCGCGAACACCGCGCGGAGGCGAGGAGCGTCGCCGCCCTGATGGCGCCGTCGTCCATTGCCGTGATCGGTGCCAGCCGCACCTGGGGAACCGTTGGCTACTCCCTGCTTGAGCACGTCATTGATGGTGGGTTCTCCGGCACGGCGGCAGCGGTCAACCCGGAGGCCTTCGAGCTGGGCGGCATGATGTCCTACGGCTCCATCTCCGAGGTTCCCGGGCCCGTTGACCTCGCAGTGGTCGCGGTTCCTTATGAGCGGGTGGCGGTAGTGGTCAACGAGTGCGGGGAGGCCGGCGTGAAGAACCTCCTCATCGCTACCGCAGGTTTCGCCGACGACGTCGACTACGGTTTGGCACGTCAGCGCGCACTGGTGCACCGCGCCCGGTCCTTCGGCATGCGGGTGGTGGGACCGGCGTCGCTGGGTATCGTGAACACCCACCCGGACGTTCGGATGAATGCGTCCATGGCGCCGTCGCTGCCACCAGCTGGCGGGCTGGCATTGTTCACGCAGTCGGCCGCCCTGGGGGTGCTGCTGCACGCGGCGGCCATGCGCAGGGGGTTGGGGCTGTCCTCGGCGCTGTCGGCCGGAAACCGTGCGGATGTCTCCGGAAATGACGCCATGCAGTACTGGGAGGATGATCCGCAGACCCGTGCCGTGGGCCTGTACCTCGAATCGATCGGCAATCCGCGGAAGTTCTCGCGGATAGCGCGCAGGCTGTCCAAGACCAAACCTGTGATCGTTGCGAAATCGGATGTGATGGGACTGCAGTTGCCGCCCGGCCACGCCGTCCGCACCACGCAGGCGCCGTCCGGGGCTCTCGACGCAATGCTCCGGCAGGCCGGCGTGATCCGGGTCGAGACCACGGAACAGTTGATGGATATCGCCCAGATTGTGGTGGGCGGGCCGCTGCCCTCCGGTCCGGGACTGGCAGTTTTCAGCAATTCCCTGGCGCTCGGGAAAGTGGTCGTTGACGCTGCGTCCGCGCAGGATCTCCAGACGGCGCTGCTGGTCACAGACCTGGATCTCGACACCGGACAGTCGACTGCGCTTCCGGTGCTGCGGGCAGAACTGATGGACGCGCTGGCCAATGCCGCGGTTCACGCCGCCGTCATCACCCTCCTGCCCGCCCAGGGACTGCCCCCGGATGTGATTGTTCCGGTCTTGCGCGAGTGCGCGGCCCACTCGGGGAAACCGGTGGTCGCCTGCTTCACCGGGATACTGGATCCTGCGGCGCAGACGGATGGACTTATCGGTGCCGACCCGTCAGGTCAGGGCGTTCCTTGCTTCGCGGGTCCCGGTGCGGCAGTGGCAGCCCTCGCCGCGGTGGTGAAATACTCGCAGTGGCGGGCTCGTGACCACGGTGTCTTCACAGAGCCGGCGGGAATTGCAGCCGACGACGCCGCCGCGCACCTTGACATGATCCTGACCAGGGTGGTGGATGACGGACTGGTCCGCCTTGACGGCGCGGAGAGTGCAAAGCTCGCCGGCTGCTACGGGATTGACCTGCTGTCTTCCGAGTCTTTCGAGACGTTCGGCGAGGCGGAAGCGGCCGCCGAACGGCTTGGCTGGCCGGTGGCCGTCAAGACAACTGATGAACACCTGCGACACCGGTTGGATTTTGGCGGGGTAAGACTCAATATTGCCGATCCCGCCTCGCTGCGCCAGGCAATTACCGCCATGAAAAGCGAACTGGCTCCTTTCGGCAGTCCCGGGCTGGAGGTGCAGGCCATGGCGCCGCCCGGCCAGGCCTGCATAGTCAGGGCAATCGAGGATCCGCTTCTCGGACCAGTGCTGTCCTTTGGCATGGCGGGAGACGCGGTGAACCTGTTGGACGACTGGGGCCACGCGATTCCGCCGATGACCACCGTGGACACAGCTGACCTGCTCCGCGGCCCGCGCGCTTCACGGAGGCTGTTCGGCTACCAGGGGCTCCCATCGGTGAACATCTCCTCGCTGGAGGACCTCATTGCTCGGGTGGCGGTCATGAAGGATTGGCACCCGGAGATCGCGCTGCTGCAGTTCAACCCGGTGCTGGTCTCGGCGGGCGGCCTGGCGGTATTAAGTGCGGACATCCGGGTGGGTAATCCACGGCAACGCACCGACAGCGCCCGGCGTGCCATGCGTGACTAAGCTGCCGCCGCAGGTCCTGCCGCCCCGGTTAGGTGGACTGCGCCGGAATAAGGGAAACTGAAAGCATGACTCCATCGCTTTCCGCTGAACGCCGTGACCTGGATGCCTCCCTGGAACGTGCCGGATTTTATCCACGGCTGGTGGCGGACGTGGTCCACGACGCCCTGGACGGACGTGAGCCGCTCTCCCACGTGGTCCACCTGGAAACGCACTTCGAGCGCACTGAGGTTCGCCGTCACATCACGGTGCTTGTGCTCACGGAGGACATGCTGGTGATCACCCACGTGGATGACCAGCAACTGGACGAGGCCGGTGAGCAGATGATGGCGCAGATCTCCACCGAATCCGTGCCCGTCAGCCAGATCAAATCCGTGGTTCTCAGCTATCTGTATGCCCAGCCGCAGGATTACAAGCCATCGGACCCGGTGCGGGAACTCACCCTGGCCATCGCCTGGTCGGGCGGTCAGCGGCTGGATATGGGACCCGCGAGCTGCGGGGATCCACAGTGCGACGCCGACCACGGGTATACAGGCACAATCGCCCAGGAGGACATAGTTCTCCGCGTAAGTTCAGACGCCGATGGCCTGCAGGCCGTCCAGAACGCCAAGGCGTTTGCGCGTGCGCTGCGGCAGGTAAACGCCGCCAATCCAGTGGCGGGCGGCGTCGTCGTCAATTCCGGTCCAGGCGGACGGCGGCCAACTTCCCTGGCCACCCGTTTCAGCCGCGCACACCACCAGCGGTAGCTAAGGCCCATGACCGAAACCAACCTGCATCGGGAGCCGCTCCCGGCGCCGCCGGCCTACGGGCGTGCTTCGATTGGGGATCTCTTCACCAGTTCGGCAGCGGCACTTGGCCTCGACGGCTTCACCAATCCACTTCAGCTGCCCGCAGCGCGCCGTATCTGTGTGGTGCTGGTGGACGGCCTCGGCGCCTCGCTGTTGCGCCAGCGTGCCGGCCATGCACCCTTCCTGCGCCAGCGCATGGATTCGTCCCGGACAATCGGCTCGGTGTTTCCCTCCACCACCGCCGCGGCCCTGGCCAGCCTGGGGACCGGATTGCCGCCGGGGTCGCACGGGCTCGTTGGCTACGATGTGCTGGACCCGGAACAGGGCAAAGTGGTCAACATGCTCGGCGGCTGGGACAGCGGGGTCGATCCGCTTCGCTGGCAGCCCCATCCAACAGTGTTTGAACGGGTGGCTGGGGAAATCCCGGTGGTGACGATCAGCCTCCCGCGATTTGAGGAATCGGGGCTCACCCGCGCGGCGCTCCGCGGCGGCCGCTACGTCTCTGCCGGAACCCCGCAGGCCCGTGTCCGTGCAGCCTGCGAGGAACTGGTGGGAGCAGAGAGCATGCTCGCCTACCTGTACCTCAACGAGCTCGACAAGACAGGCCACCGGTCGGGCTGCCAATCGGCTGACTGGGTGGACCGGCTGGAGGATCTCGACGCCCAGATGCGCACCCTCGCCTCGAGGGTTCCGCCGGACACGCTGCTCCTGCTGAGCGCTGACCATGGAATGGTGGATGTCGCTCCGGAGCACCGCTACGACTACTCCGCCTCGCCTGCACTCATCAATGGCGTGGCCCACACCGCGGGAGAGCCGCGGATGGTGCACCTGTACTTCGAACCGGATCTCGACGAGGCAGGCCGTCTGGCGGTCCTTCACTCCTGGCGACAGGCCCACGGCGGTCAGGCCTGGATCATCACGCGGCAGGAGGCCATCGGCGCCGGGTTGTTCGGCGAAGTGGATGCGACGGTCGGGCCACGGATTGGCGACCTGCTCATTGCCGCCCGGGAGCCAGTGGCGTTCTACGACACCCGCCGAGTCTCCCCATCCGCGCTGGAAGTAGTCGGCCAGCACGGATCGATGACACGGGCCGAGCGGGAGGTTCCCCTGCTGACACTGAACCGCCCCAAGGTCAATCGAAAGGCGGGCAGGTGACCGTGGCAGAGCTGATCTTTTTCTCCGGAACCATGGATTGCGGTAAATCCACGCTGGCTTTGCAGATGGACCATAACCACAGTGCCCGCGGGCGTGGTGGCCTGTTGTTCAGTTCCCATGACCGGGCGGGCGAGTCGGTTATTTCCAGCAGGCTCGGGCTCATGACCCAGGCCATCGAGGTGCGTCCGAACACTGACTTCTGGACCGATATTGTGCGTCTGAGGACCAACGGAACCCGCGTCGACTATCTCATTTGCGATGAGGCGCAGTTCTACACGGCTGCGCAGATCGAACAGCTGGCCCGTGTGGTGGATGACATGGACGTCGACGTGTTTGCCTTCGGCATCACCTCGGACTTCCGGACCCGGCTCTTCCCCGGAGCCCAGCGGCTGATCGAACTGGCCGACCGCACCCAGGTGCTCCAGGTTGAAGCCCTGTGCTGGTGCGGCCGCCGGGCCACGCACAACGCCCGCACCGTGGACGGCGTGATGGTGGTCGAAGGCGATCAAATGGTGGTGGGCGACGTGGAACAACCGCGAACGCAGGGGGACCCGAGGCAGGAGAAGCTGACCGGTGGAGGCTTGGAAAGCCTTGAGCCTCCGCTGGCGCCGGTTATCGGCTACGAAACGCTGTGCCGCCGCCACCATATGAGGCGCGTGACATCCCACGTTTCCCGATCGCTGGCAGGCGGGGAAGCGCAGCTTCCCTTTGACCCCACGTCAGTGCTGCAGCGCTGAAACCGCCACGAACGACGGCGTCAGTCCCCTTTGGCGCCGAAGACGATCTCGTCCCAGCTGGGAACGCTGGAGCGGCGGGGCCGGATCTTGCGGTCGGGGGATTCCTCGCGCCCGCCATCGGCATCCCGTACCGGTTTCGGAGTTTCCTCCACCTTTGGGCGTGAATTGGTGCCCGTTCGAGCGGAAGCCTGCGAGCGGGACGCAGGGTCCACCGGATGGTTATCCGGAAGTAAAGGCCGCGCAAGGATACTGACTTCCCGGGTCTGAGTGCTCACACCTTCAAACAAGCGGGGCGTACCGTCGTCGTACGTGTCAGCAGACTCAAAGTGCTCAATGTCGCTGCCTGCGCGATCGTGCTCCGGGGATGGCGCCAGGCTGAGACCGGGGAAGGCCGTTTGGCCGGTTGCCTCCGGGACTTCGTCGGATTCCGCCTGGCCCTCGCGCGGATGCGCTGCCGGGATGTGGCCCTTGGACAACATCAAGGCAAGCGCGTCATCCGCCTCCTCATCGATGCCGAGGCGCTGGCCGCGCCGCGAGCGAAGCACGTCGAGAAGGTTATCGGAGCCCGGTTCTCCGGCCTCGAGGTTTACTTCCTCGTTGGCCTCAAAATCGAAAACGCGGTCCGCGACGGCACTCAGCCGGCGGGAGGGAAGCGGCCCGTCAAGCGGTTCAAGCTCGCTGAGCACCTGTGCCCAGCGATTGGCGTTCATGATGGTCCGGCGTGTTGGATTGAACGTCCATTGGGCGGGCGGTTCCTCTCCCACGGAAAGTGCTGATCCGCCGGGCAGTTCAAACCGGGCCACCACATTCCACTGGCCGTCCGGCTTGCGCCAGGCATCCCACTCGGCGCTGTCGGGATCCACCCCGAAGGCCTGCAGGCGGAACCGGACCATATCGCCGAGCTGTGCGGGATTATCCCCGAATGCTGAACGGTATCCGTCATGGGCAGGGAGGGGGGAGGAGACTTCCACCCGCTGTGCAAGATGGGCCATGTACTCGCGTTCGGCGCGTACGGGACCTTCATAGCGCAGAACGTGCTGAAGCTCCAGGCCGGACTCGTCAACGATCTGCTCAGCGGTGGCCCCGTTGCGGATACGGGATTGAATATCCCTGGGGCTCAGCTGAACAATGGTTCTGCCATCGCCCCGGTCCTGCGGGTCAGCAGGAGGACGCGCAGACGGCCGTGATGACGGCCGGGTACTGGCCATACGCAGGGCCTCGTTGATGGGAAGGCGGTATGTTGCCCCGCCGTCGCCGCTTAATAGGAGGTGCCCTCCATCCTCATCGACACCCACCAGCCGTAGCTCCTGCATGAAAACCCTCCAGCCGACTCCATTTGCCTACTGGTGAAACTCTGCCACCGAAAGGCCCCCGTGCCTACTTCTTGGGCTGGTGTGGCGCGGAACTTATCGGTTCCGCCCGTTTCCGCAGCACCTCCCGTTGCGCAGCGGAGGACCCGATTGGATTTTCGGGCAGTTATCGGCAACAATCTCTGCGGTACGGGCACAAACAGCGGCCACCCGACGTTATGAACTTTCGGACCGCACACACGGGGATTCCAGCGAAGTCCCGGGAATTACGGTCCAGCTGATATGACCTAAATACACCGGAGCGTGAGCAAGAAACTATGGCGACTGATTATGATGCGCCGCGGAAGACAGATGATGAATTCAGCCAGGACTCCCTTGAAGAGCTGAAGAACCGCCGCACTGACAAACAGTCAGCGGTGGTTGACGAGGACGAAGCGGAAGCGGCCGAAGGATTCGAACTTCCAGGCGCGGATCTATCCGGGGAGGAACTGTCTGTTCGGGTGCTTCCGGCGCAGGCGGATGAATTCACCTGTGCCTCCTGCTTTCTGGTGCGCCACCGCTCCCAGATTGCCAAGGAAAAGAACGGCATGGCGTACTGCAAGGACTGCGAAGGCTGAGCAGCTTCCAGCCCGCGCACAATACTTCTCTACGCGGAGGCGGTCAGAGCGGCAGTCAGCTGCTCCGGCCGCCTCGTTGACGTTAACCAGTAGGGCGTGGGATCTTCGGGATCGGTGATCTCGATGCGCACCACCGGTGAAATCCAGCCGCGGATGCACAAATACGCTGTGCCGTTGAGCTTGATGCCGCGCTGCGCCGTCGCGTCCTCGCCGGTGAAAGCTTCAACTGTTCCGAGAAAGCGGCGTTCGATCTGCGCCCGCCCCACGTGCAAATGGGTCGGGGAAACCGCGATGCGTGGGGTTGAAAGGATCAGCAGGGTAGTGAGAATGATCGCGATGACAACAGCAGCGATGAACCCGGTGGTCAGGTTAATTGGCGCAAAAGTGAAGATCGAGGCAACGGACGCACCGGCAACCACAACCCAGATCCAGGGAGCTGGCCAGAGTCTCTCCTCGTACGTTGTGGTTTCGACCGGTGATCCTGCGGCAGCTGTAGACATGGCATCAGCTTTTCACCTTTGCGGGAGGTTTTCATCCCGCACCGGGCACAGGTGGATGGAGCGTACGGAAGCGCTAGAGTGAAAGGGATCAGTGCACAACCGATGAACTATGAGGCTGCAGGAGTTTGACGTGCTTGAAACGGTGGACAATCTGTCTGTGCGGATCAGAATGCTCGACGATGGAATCGAGGCTCCGGCGTATGCGCACCCGGGGGATGCGGGTGCTGATCTTCGGAGCAGAATAGATTTCTCGCTGCCGCCGGGCCAACGGGCACTGATTCCCACGGGGGTGTCGATTGCGTTGCCGGAAGGTTACGCTGCGTTTGTTCATCCGCGGTCCGGCCTTGCCGCCAGGCATGGCCTCACCGTGGTCAACGCCCCGGGCACCGTGGACGCGGGTTACCGTGGGGAAATTGCCGTTACCCTGCTTAACACCGATGCGTCACAGACCCTGGAGTTTAAGAGGGGTGACCGCATCGCCCAACTGGTGATCCAAAAAGTGGAGCGCGCAGCGTTCATCGCCGTGGAAGAGCTTCCGGGGTCGGTGCGGGGCGGCGGGGGATTTGGGTCCACCGGGGGATTTGCGCCGGCTTAGCTCCCGGCACTGCCCTACGGCTCATTCAGTCAGCGGGATTATCAAGGGCGCTTCACCGTGAAGCGCTGAAATACCAGGAAAATATTAAGGAAAGGAACCCAATCATGGTCTTTGGGCGCCTGAAGAAGAACCGTACGCCTGTCACTGAGGATCCTGAGGTGGATGGGCAACCGGATTCCTCCGGGGATGCCGGAGCTGCCTCTGGACCGTTCGATGTATCAGAGAAGGAATCGGCGAACGGGTACATCGACCTTGGCGCGCTGCGGGTCCCCGCAGCGCAGGGGCTCCAGCTCCGGCTTGAGGTTGAGGAGCGGACCAAACGGGTGATCGCCGTCACCCTGGACCTGGGTGGCTCCAACCTTCAGCTGCAGGCTTTCGCTGCTCCACGCTCAGAGGGCCTCTGGAAGGAAATCCGGGAGCAGATCAGTGGTTCAGTCGGCACCCAGGGAGGGGAGGTCCAGGAGCGCGACGGCGCCTTCGGCCCCGAACTTGTTGCCAAGCTTCCGGCTCAAACCCCGGATGGCCGGACCGGCCACCGGGTTGCCCGTTTTGTTGGGGTGGACGGACCGCGATGGTTCCTGCGCGGAGTCTTCGGTGGGGCCGCAGCGGTGAACAGTGACGAGGCATCACCCATGGAGGACCTCTTCCGCAGCGTGGTGGTGGTGCGTGGCGACCATCCGCTCCCGCCCCGGGAGTTGCTGCAATTGCGGCTGCCGAAGGATTCCAACACGCCGCAGGAGGGGGCGGCCGCAGCCGGCCCGGCGGTCAACCCCGCGGCAAACATGGACAACCCGCTCAAGCGTGGTCCCGAGATCACCCATATTGGCTGATAACGGCCTGACCATGCATCTGCCGAATCCCCGTCAGCGCGATCCGGACGGCGCGCTTCCGCTCCGTGGGCGCGTTCAGGGCCGGGGATTCATTGACCGCATCACGATCGTTCCCCGCAGCGCTCCGCCGCAGTTCTCGGCCGTCGTCTCGGATGCGGGGGGCGCACACGGCCGGCAGCGGCGGGACACAGGCAGTGACGCGACCCGTTACCCGGGACGCAGGATCAGGCTCATCTGGACCGGACAGCGCATCGTGGCCGGCATCGAAGCCGGAACAGAACTTGCCTTCGAGGGGATGGTGAGCCAGGTTGACGGAATTCCCACCATCCATAATCCCCGTTACGAAATCATCGGCCGTCCGGAGGACGCACAATGAACAAACCGATTGATCCGCCGGAGCCCGAGGCGGGCAGGTCCGAGGGTTCCGCACGGACCGGAGACCAACCGGATGCCCTGGACTCCATCGCGGGCCAGTATGCCGCGAAGGCAGGAGTGCGGCGCGGCGCTGAAGGCCAGATCGACGTCCTTGCTTCGATTGGCGGGATTCGTGGCCTCGCGGAAAGCATCCTGCCGGGCCTGGTGTTCACGGTGATTTTCACCATCAACAGAGACCTTCAGGTTTCCCTGATTGCAGCACTGGCGGTGGCAGCGGTCTTCACCGTTCTCCGGCTGATCTCCAAGACACCGCTGACCCAGGCGTTGTCGGGCCTGGCAGGTGTGGCCATCTGTGCGTTCGTCGCCAACCAGACTGGGAACGCGGAGGACTTTTTCCTACCCGGGTTCTTCACCAACGCCGCCTACATCGTGGGAATGGTACTCTCCATAGCGTTCCGCTGGCCGCTCGCCGGCCTGCTGTTTGGATTCATCCGCGGTGAAGGGGTGGACTGGCGGAAGGATGCCGTGCGGGTCAAGGCTTACAACATTGCAACCTGGCTCATCATCTCGGTGCTGGCCCTGAGGCTGGCGGTCCAGGTTCCCTTGTATTTCGCCGACAACATTGCAGCCCTTGGCGCCACCCGCGTTGCCATGGGTGTGCCACTGTATGCACTTGGCCTGTGGCTGGCCTGGCTGGTTTCGCGTCCCGCCGGGGCGAAGGCGGAAAAACCGCT
>NZ_KI915022.1:9109-17409 GCF_000520595.1 Arthrobacter sp. H5 | reverse complement strand
CGCACCGGCCGCCGCTTCATCCTGCATCTGGCAGCCGCAGCCCCGGAAACACCAGCGATTCTTCAGGCCCTGGACCGCATCCGGGCCCTGCCGGCCCCCGGCTGAGACCGGACGGCTCAGTGTCCCGACGAAGCAGATCACAGCCTTTGGAACCAGTGGAAACCAGTCCCACCCGAGACCACTCGGGCAAAATGTCGTACCCGGATCCCATAATTCAGGACATCAGGCAGCCGGTAAGCCCTGACCCACAGGCGACCCCACCCGATGAAAGATCGAGGTTAGCGCACAATCCCAAAGCCGCTGGTCCACTGGATCTTCTCGCCTGCAGCAAGGGTCAGCTGTAGGAAGCCCATGGCCTCAAGTTCACGAGCGTGGCTCAGCGAACCGGCATCAATGGCGCCGAGGCCCCCAGCGGTGATGGCGGCGGCAAGGGTTTCCTTGGCAGCTGCATCGTCGCCCGCAATGAGCACGGTGGTTTGGTTGGGGCCCACGGTTGCAGATGCAAGTGTGCCGGCAAAGGTTGTGTTGAACGACTTCAGCACGTGGGAGGAGGGAAGAGCGGCGGCAAGTTCCGCAGCGGCAGAGCCGTCCGCTGGCACTACCAGCGAGTCAAACGTCTCAAAGTTCAGCGGGTTGGTGATGTCAACAACAATCTTGCCGGCCAGTTGGTCACCGTACTGCGCGGCGATTTCCTTGAGCGCGGGGTAGGGAACAGCGAGAACGACGACGTCGCCAGTGACTGTTGCGGTCTGCCGCGCCTGTCGAGGGTGCTGACAGGGCTGGAGAAGGAGGGGCTTGTGGAGCGGAGCGCCTGCAAGGAAGACCGCCGCGCACGGAATGTCACGCTTACCGGCGCAGGGTGGAGCAAGGTTGTGCGTTCCGCACCAGGTCATGTCGAAAACGTGAGAAGTCTGGTCCTGGACCAGCTCACCCCGGAACAGATTGCCCAGCTCTCAGCTATTGCCGCACAGATTCTCCATCGTGTGGATCCCGAAGGAAAAATGTTTGTCTCCAGCATGCCGTCCTAAAGGCGCCGTGGGAATACGCTTGAGGAATGCATTGCACCGTCAGTGAAACAGCCCGGATTCCGTGTCAACGTCGGTAGATCTCGGCGCCGTTCAGCGGCGCACAGTCTGGGTGCTGATCGTGGCGCAGGTCCTTGGCGGCCTTGGCATCGGCGCCACTCTCGCGATCGGTGCTGTGCTGGCGGCTGAGATCTCCGGATCAGACGCTCTGTCCGGAGCCGCAACCACTATGAGTACGCTCGGTGCTGCGGCCAGCGCCATTCCGCTGGCCCGGCTTGCCCGGCGCCTGGGACGGCGGCCGTCGCTCACCACCGGCGCCCTCATCGCTGCGTCCGGCTCAGTGGTGACCATCGGGGCAGCCGCGCTGTTCTCCTTCCCTCTGCTGCTGGTTGGTTTTGCTCTGCTTGGCGCGGGCGTTGCCGTTAACCTGCAGGCGCGGTTCGCCGCGACCGACATCGCCGACCAGCAGCACCGGGGGAGGGATCTCTCGTTGGTGGTCTGGTTTACCACCGTTGGCGCGGTGCTCGGGCCGAACCTTTTTGCCCCGGGTGAAGTCCTTGGCGAGACGCTCGGGATGCCTCCGCTCACTGGCTCCTTCCTGTTCGCTGCCGCCGCGCAATGTGCCGCCGCAGCCGTCTATCTGGTGTGGCTGCGCCCGGATCCGTACGTGCTCAGCCGGTCAGTGGCCTCGGAATCAGGGCAGCAATCCGCCGAGGGCGCGGTGCGCGGCAGAGGGCCTTTGGTTTTTGCTATCGGAGCCATCGCGTTGAGCCATGCCGTGATGGTGTCGGTGATGTCCATGACCCCGGTCCACCTGATCAATCACGGAACGAGCCTGACCATCATTGGCGTGACCATCAGCCTGCATATCGCCGGGATGTTCGCCCTTTCGCCGCTTTTCGGCTGGTTAAGCGACCGGTTGGGGAGGGTAACCACAATCCTTCTTGGCCAGGGGTTGTTTGCGGTTGCCCTGCCCGTGGTGGCGCTGGGGGAGGAGGACCCCGTTCTGGTGACGGTGGGGCTGGTGCTCCTGGGGCTGGGCTGGAGCGCTTCCACGGTAGCCGGGTCCGCACTGGTCGCTGATCTTGCAACCGGTGCCGCCCGCGCGCGCATCCAGGGCCGCACCGACCTCGTCATGAACCTGACCGGGGCGGCGGGCGGCGCGGCGGCGGGTCTTGTTCTTTCGCTCATCGGCTACGCCGGCCTTGCCTGGGTTGCGGGAGCGCTAGTGATCGCCGTCGTCGTTGGCTCGATGGTGATGCGGCCCGCGGCTGCGGTCCGGGTCCCGGCGGCCTGACGTCAGCCAGACGGGCGCATTAGCTGCCGGGGGACAGGGCGGTTAGTCCTGCGTTCACTGCGGCGGCGACCAATTCGCCGTCGTAAGCAACCAGCGAATCTACCTGGAGCCGGATCGCCGCAGCCAGATGTATGGCGTCCGCACTCCGCAGTCCACCGGATAATGCTGCTGCAAACATCAGGTCCGATCGCGTGAGGTCCACCAGGGTAATTCCGCTGAGAACCAGATTCACGAGTTCTGAGGCGCCCTTGAGTTTCCGGTGCGAAGCACAGTGCAGCTCCGTGTAGAGCAGCATGGAAGCGACCAGCTTGTTCCCCTCGGAGGAACTGGTGGACAAGAAATCAGCGAGGGCGGCGGATTCCTTTTCCTCGACCACGAGTTTGAGTGCCGCCGAGGTATCGACGTAGATGATCAACGGTCTCCCCGCAGGTCAGACAGGATTTCTGTTGTGCTGGCACCCGGTATCCGGGGAAGGAGACGAAAATCCACGCCGCCATCGATGGCCGGTTTGGCATTGCCCGAAAGAAGCAGCTGCTCGAGAGGTGACGCCGACGGCGGGATCAGAAGCGCAGCAACCTCGCCGCTGTTGGTGACTGTGATCGTTTCGCCGCTCTTGACTCGCTCAAGAATCCTGCTGCTTTGATTGCGCAGTTCACGATGCGGGATGGTTGCCATCGATTTACCTCCGTAGCAATCGTAGCACCGGCCGTTTCGCGAAGGTTCCGCGCAGGTTATCCACATATTCGCCGAAGGGCTGTACTGCGGTCGGTGAAGGTGCTAGTCCAGCGGATAAGCTTTGGTCACCGCACTCGTACCGGGGGATCCTCTTGACTTATCCATCGCTTCCGCCTGCCCCGCAGTCTCCGCCGGCCAGGATCAGGGCGAAAGCCAGGCTTTCCACGCCGATAGTCGGCGGCCTTGGGCTCTTCACCCACGCCGCGGCCGGCACCTTCACCTAGTGAGTTGATGTGTGGGCGGAAGCCAGGTGGTGAATCTGCTGGCAAAAGAGGGGCGCGCACCCGGTGGTGGAGGAGCTCTTTGACAATATATTCATGCTTTCCTGCCGAGGGTGCTATCGAAGTTCCGCAAACAGGCAATGGCGAAGGACGCTACCGGCGCCGTGGTAGCTACGGGGGCCGGGCCGACGGATAGAGTACTCTTCAGGTGAAGCAGTTGCCTTTGGGACTTAGTTTCGCGAAACGAGCTTAGATGGGCCATGGACTGGGTCCACCCGCCCGAATGCGTATCGACCGGGCTTCGGCCGTTCTGGACCTGAACGGTTGTCTGGCGGAGACAAGCTACAAGGCGCTGCTCCCGATTATCCGGCGGAGCGCATCCCTGTTCACTGGTATCGCGGTCACTGTTGACCTTTCCCAGGCACAACATATTGAAGTTTCCGCCCTCGATCAGCTCCAGCTGTCCACAAAATCCGTGAGAACACCGAACGGGGCAGCGGTGGTTGTTTCCTATACTGTCCCGGTCAGATTGCTCAGTTGCCCTGTGGCGGGGAGCTACCCGGTGCTCGCCGGTAGGGCATCATGATGCGCCGGGTTCCGGCAACACTGCGAAAAGCGCGGCACACGGAAAACTTTCTGGATACGGATTTTACTTCGCTGGACATGCATCGACTTGAACGCCTGAATAACCAGCTGTTCGCTCGACTGGATAACCCGCAGCCGGATCGGGGCCTGCTTGGACGTTATTATGCGCTCCTGGATAACTGGAGCTGCGAAGTGCGGGGGCAATCGTATGAGAGTCCGGACGGGGAAGGCACCGGTTATCCGAGATAATTCCTGGCAGTCCCGTTTTGAACTCTACGATGATGGCACGTTGGCCGGGCAGGCGGACTACGAGATGCGCGGCAATGAAATGTGGGTGCTGCGGACGTCGCTAAGCAAGGAGTTCACCGGCAGTGGTTTGGATTTGGCTCTGATGGCCAATCTCATGCACAGCGCGCATCGGCGCAGGATAGCGGTCCTGCCGTTTTGTCCGGTCGCTAGGGCGTTCCTGTCGGCGAACCGCCAGCCCCTTGGGCTGATACCGGCAACCCAGCGGAGCCGTTTCACCATACCGGCTCCAGCCGGCGCCGAATAGCAGGTTCCCCAACCGGGGGAAACTATCAACAGGAACGTGGCTTTGACACTGATGGTCCGGTGAAGACGGTCGTGGTTCCCGCCTTCGGTGGCAGCAGGTAGCAGGGGTCAAAGGCCGCCGAGCACTTCCGGTGGTCAACATACCAGCTCACACAGATCACCCCAGCGGCAGGTTCTTCCCTGGAGCCGCAGAGCTTTACCTCGCCGTCGACGTATCTGTAAGCCATGCGCCCGTCACGATAAAGCCGGACCACCCCGAAGGACAGCCCGGCTTTGCTATGACGGAGATCTTCCTACTTTTGATCGCCGTCTTTATGCCCGTCGAGGGCGTCCTTGGCCTTGTCTTTGCCCTGGTCAACTTTCTCTGGGTTGTCCTGGGCATAATCCTTGGCTTTATCTGCCATTCCGCTCGTATCCGACATAGGTAGATCCTTTCCACTATCAGGCCCGTGGCCCTGTCCTGCAGCCACAGTCTGACTTACCCATCCTGTACCCCAGCACGCCACGAGTCCACTGTCGAACCATCTGACGTGCTGTGGGGTTTGTGAGAGTTTTGACTATGCGCCCGTGAATGATGGACCTTGTGTGGCAGATTCCGGGTCGAAGGCTGCGGAGAGTTCATCGGCTGCGGGAAGGGCGTCCCGTTCCTTGGCCGGCAGTGGTTCCATCGGTGTAGGTGGATACTGCCATGGGTGAGTCCGCCCGTCCCAGCGCGTAGCGGACGGTGTGCTCGTTCCTGCTGTCGTAGATGAGGATGCCGACGGTTTCGCCGTGGACGGGGAGTTTGAGCTTGTCATCGACCAGGGCGACGTAGAAGTTCAGTTTGCCCGGCGTTATGCGCAGCTGCTCAACGTGGAAGAACAACAAGTCGATGTAGAAATCGTCCCCGCCGACGTCGAAGTGCACCTGCCGGCTCACGAACGCGAAACCAGGACCCAGCTCCCGCAGTGTATCCACAATCCGCTCCGTCAGAGCCTGCTCCAGGTCCCTTTCAGCTACCTCCCCGGAGAGCCCCAGGAATTCAAACGCATACGGGTCTTCATAGGTGGGGTTTCGGCCAGTAGCGCGCAACAAGGTTGACCGCAGGCAACCTTCCTTTTGGGGAAAGAGGACCGTGGAAGCCGGAACCGTACAGGTTCTATAGTAGACCTCCTTCTACAAGCCGTAGAAGGAGGTCTACTATAGCGACAGGATGTTGATTTGTTGGGGGAGTGGTGGGGACCCACAGCAATCTTGCCGCCGGAGGCGACGAGGACGTGGTCGTTTTGGACGATGTCCTCGACCGGCAGGGTCAGGGTCTGGCCGTTGCGGAGCACCTGGGCTTCCTGCGGAGCCATGTCCACCAGGTCCCGCAGCGAGCGACGGGTCTTCTCCGGGGTGCGGGCTTCCAGATAGGCGCCGAAAATGAAAAGGAAGGACACCACCGCCCCTTCGACGTATTCACCGATAATCAGGGCACCGATCACGGCAATTGTCACCAGCAGGTCAATGCTGAAGGCGTTGGCCCGGGCGGCCTGGAATGCCTTGATGGCGATTGGGGTTCCGGAGATGATGCTCGCAACGAAAAGGACCGTGTCGCTGAGCTGGTCCAGCTCGGTGAGATGGAAGGCCAGCGCAACCAGCAGTAAAACTCCGGTGAGACCGGCGATCCGGGCCTGCAATTTTCCAGACATGGTGCTTCCTCTGATTCCCTCCCCGGCTTTCGTACCGGATTGTGTGATTTGTTTCTGCTCTTCCATTACATGCCGCCCGGGCATCCGGCGCCTTGACGCCGATCAAGTGCGTATTAAAAGGAAATCCCTGCCCGACCGCGGCGGTCGGGCAGGGATTTCAAAGGCTGCTATTGGGCAGGGGGTGCGTCCTGGCCGGAGGCCTCGGCAGCATCGGCTGCTTCCTTGGTTGTGTAGGCAGCACCGGCGGCATGTTCGGGCGGACTGTAGATCGTGTAAAGGACCAGCGGTTCCTCACCAGTATTGACGAAGTTGTGCATCGTACCTGCGGGCACGGCGCACACATCACCGGGGTCAAGATGGTGCGTCTCTTCGCCGACCGTGCCTTCACCGGTGCCGCTGACGAAGCTGAGCAGTTGGTCGGTGTGCTCGTGGGTTTCCGCGCCGATTTCACCGCCGGGCGGGATGGTCGTCATCACCAACTGGCTATGCTCGCCGGTCCAGATAACGCGCCGGAAGTCGGCATGGTCGGCGGCAATATCTGGAATCGTATAGTGCAGCATATCTGCCATGATGTAACTCCTCTTGGTGTGAGCGGATGGGATTGACCCGGATTACTGTTGGGATACGACGGGGTAGCCCAACTCCGTGATGGTTTTGGCGATTTCTTCGGCAGTGATCCGGTCCGGGTCAAAGCCGACTTTGACCTTGTTGGAATTGAACATCACCTGGGTTGACTCCACTCCGTCCTTCTTACTGACGACCTTCTCGATCTTCTTCACGCACGACGGGCAGGTGAACGGCTCAGTCTGGAACTTGACGGTGGTCATTTCCTCATCTTCTTATTCGTTCTGGAACTTCGTACTTCCATTACATGTCAGGCGCGGAGTACATGCCTTGACCCGGATCAAGCCATAGCGAAAATTTTGGACTGGTTCGCTTCTCAAATGCCTGCACACCTGACAGCCGGTTTTCAGAGGTCGGTGCTTTGATTTTGCGGAGGCAACGCGGAGACCAGTGGATGGTCCTTGCCCGTGTTGCCAAGCTTGGCAGCCCCACCCGGTGAACCCAGATCGTCAAAGAACTCGACGTTGGCCTTGTAGTAGTCGGCCCATTGCTCCGGCGTGTCATCCTCGTAGTAGATGGCCTCAACTGGACAAACTGGTTCGCAGGCGCCGCAGTCTACGCATTCATCCGGATGAATATAGAGTGACCGTTCACCTTCGTAGATGCAGTCCACCGGGCATTCTTCAATGCAGGCCTTATCCTTGACATCCACACAGGGCTGGGCGATCACGTACGTCATGATCCGGTCTCCACAAATTTGTTGGTTAGGTTATTTCGTTGATGAATGCTGGCCGAACCCAGCGAGGCCTGGCATGCGCTGACGGAAAGTCCTTCCAGATCCGCTTCCGGCTTCTCGGTCATCGCTGCTTCCACGCCGGAATGCTTTGTATTCCCGGTCGGTCAGTGAGCTCATCGATGAGCAGGCCAAGCCCGCTGCCGAGCATAAAGACGTCCCGAGCGATGGCCATTCCTGCTGGAGCCGGCCGGATTCCGTCGTCCCGCGTCAGGCCCGGGGTCATGAAATACATGCGCATCAGTGCCCCCGAGAAACCGGTGAGGCCAGCAGCTGCCAGCCAGGTGGGCACCACCGGGACGAGCAGGGCCGCGCCCAGGATGATCTCGGAGGTAGAGAGAATCTTGCCGAAACGCACAGGGTCGATCTTCTTTAGCGGGGCAAATGCGACGGCGGCCTGATCCCGCAGACCGGTTGCCGCCTCGACGTCCAGGGACCGTTTCGTGATCCCGGTGTTGAGGATGAAGGCTCCGCAGGCTATGCGGGGCGGAAGATGGTGAAGGCGCAAAGCCACAAGGGTCCTCCGGGTCGTAAAACGCTACTCTGACAGGCGATGGTCTACCTAGTGTTGGCCATTCCATTCGACTCTACGCGCGCGCCCGGGCCGGAAACATGATTCACATCATCCTCTGCGGTAAATATGCTCGGAAGGAAAGCGGTCCGAGCCTTCGGCCAGTATCGGAGGCATCGATTCCTCCGGAACGAAAGAGGCCCGTGTCCGTCCGGTCACCCCGGGGGCCGGGATACCATGGCGCCATGAGTGAGCGTGTGAATATCAGGCAACAAGACCCTGCCGTCTACCAGGCCCTGCTGGAGATGAACACCGCCGCTTCGCGGTCCGCCGCAGCGGCGGGG
>NZ_KI915022.1:0-9009 GCF_000520595.1 Arthrobacter sp. H5 | reverse complement strand
CCGCAGCGGCGGGTCTCGATCAACGGCTGATCGAACTCATCAGGATCAGGGCCTCGCAAATCAACGGCTGCAGCTTCTGCCTGCGGATGCACACCCGTGATTCACTCAACAACGACGAATCAACCGACCGGCTGGCGGTGTTACCAGCCTGGCGGGAGAGCGGTTATTTCTCCGGGCAGGAGCGTGCCGCCCTGGAGCTGACGGAATCGCTGACCAGGGTCAGCGACGGGCAGGTCCCCGATGAACTGTATGACCGGAGCGAGCAGGTTTTGGATGTCGGACAGGTTTCGGCGGTAGCGTGGCTGGTCACCGTCATTAACGCCTTCAATAGGGTGGCGATTTTCTCTCGCTACCCGGTAGGACCGTCGGCGTAAACGCCCGACAGTGGGGCGCCGGGATCGGCCAGTTTCACCGGGTCGACCGGTTTTTTTGAAGCTACCAACGCGTGGATTTGTTCAGTCACATCCCAGATATTGACGTTCATACCGGCCAGGGTGACGCCGTTCCTCAGCCAAAAAGCGAGAAACTCCCGCTTGTCCACGTTTCCACGCACGACAACCTCGTCGTAGTCGCCGGGCCCGGCGTGACCGTAGTACTCCATTCCTACGTCGTACTGATCGGTGAAGAAGTACGGCAGGCGGCCATAAGCGGCGTCGATTCCGAGCATCGACTTGGCGGCCACCGCTGGCTGGTGCAGTGCGTTGGCCCAATGCCCGACCCGCAGATGCCTGCCCAGGAGTGGATGGTGCGCGTTGGCCACGTCCCCGGCCGCAAAAATGTGTGGATCAGAGGTGCGCAGATGTTCGTCGACGATGATCCCGTCATCCACGGCGAGCCCGGCATCCGCCGCGAGGTCAGTATTGGGGGTGGTGCCGACGCCGGCGACCACCACATCCGCCTCAATCCAGGTACCGTCTACGAGCCGGACGCCGGTGACCTTCCGTCCCTGGCCGGTGACTTCGGCGATCTGCACGCCGCAGCGTAAGCCGACTCCATGATCGCGGTGCAGATCAGCGAACACCTGCGCCATTTCCCGCCCCAGCACCCGTAGCAGCGGCAACTCCTCGCGCTCCAGCACCGTGACGGCCGCGCCGGCTGCCCGTGCGGCAGCAGCCACTTCCAGGCCGATCCAGCCGCCGCCGACGACGACCACCTGGTGGGCCGACTGGAGAATGAACCTGAGCTGCTGTGAGTCCTCGACCCGGCGAAGGTAATATTCGCGGTGTGGATCGGCGCCCGGAACAGGCAGCAACCGTGCGGAGGCGCCGGTGGCGATCAATAGCTTGTCGTAGCGGACCGGCTCCGTTCGTGCCAGGTTCACCAGGCGGTTTTGGGTGTCAATGCCGGTGACACGGGTGGAAAGCCGCAACTCCACGCCGTGATCTGCGTACCACGGCTCTGGGTGGACGTAAATTTTCTCCTTTTCCGAGGCGCCCATCAGGTAGTCCTTGGAGAGGTCGGGGCGTTCGTAGGGCCTCTCGGGTTCCTGCCCGATCAGGATGATGCGCCCTTCGAATCCTTCCTGCCGCAACGCCTCGGCGCCCTTCGCACCGGCCAAACCAGCACCGACGATGACCATTGGCTCGTGTTGTACCGTCATGCGGCGAGCAGTTGGCGCAGGACGTAGGGCAGAATCCCGCCATGGACGAAGTACGCCTCCTCGGCTGGAGTATCGATGCGCAGCGTAGCGGTTATATTCCGGGTGCCGCTTTCACTGTCGATACGGACGGTGACTTCACGCGGCAGTGGATCCTGGCCTTCAAGCCCCGTGATCGAGTAGATTTCCTCGCCTGTCAGGCCCAGGGACCCTGCTGTTTCCCCGCCCTGGAACTGCAAGGGGAGTACGCCCATGCCGATGAGGTTCGAGCGGTGGATCCTTTCAAAGGAGGTGGCGAGCACGGCTTTGACGCCCAAAAGCGATGTGCCTTTAGCAGCCCAGTCCCGCGAGGACCCGGAACCGTAATCGGAACCAGCGAGAATGATCAGCGGCACCTCTTCGGCCGCATACGATGTTGAAGCCTCGAAAATGGTCTGCTGTTCACCACCGGGCCAGTGGCGAGTGACTCCACCCTCGACCCCTGGTACCAGCTGGTTACGGAGCCGGACGTTCGCAAACGTACCGCGGATCATCACGTGATGATTGCCGCGCCGTGAGCCGTAGGAGTTGAAATCTTTCGGCGCTACGCCTTGTTCGATCAGGTATTGACCGGCGGGGGAGTCCTGTTTGATGGTGCCGGCGGGGGAAATGTGGTCGGTTGTCACCGAGTCACCTAGCAGCGCCAGGACCCGTGCCCCGGTAATGTCCTGCACTGGCTCCGGTACCGGGCCGAGGCCGTCAAAGTACGGCGGCCGCTGCACATAGGTGGATTCCTCATCCCAGGCGAACCTGTCGCCTTCGGGAATGTGCATGCCCCGCCAGTTCTCGTCCCCGGAATAGACGTCGGCATAGCCTTCGGTAAACATTTTTGCTTCTAGGTTTTCGTCCACCACGGCTTTGATTTCCGCCGTACTGGGCCAAATATCGCGCAGGTAGACCGGGGTGCCGTCCTGATCCTCTCCCAGCGGGTCGTTGAGCAGGTCGGTGTGCATGGTGCCGGCAAGAGCATAGGCAATCACCAGCGGCGGGGAGGCAAGGAAATTCATCTTCACCTCGGAGTGGATCCGGCCTTCGAAATTCCGGTTGCCGGATAGCACCGAGGCAACTGTCAGATCATTGTCTGCGACTGCGGCGCTGACGGCCGGAATCAGCGGCCCGGAGTTGCCGATACAGGTGGTGCAGCCATAACCGACCAGATCAAAGCCGAGCTTTTCCAGGTAGGGAGTGAGCCCGGACCGGTTGTAGTAGTCGGTTACCACACGCGAGCCCGGCGCGAGGGTGGTCTTCACCCACGGTTTGCTGCTCAGCCCCCGTTCAACTGCCTTTTTGGCCAGCAGCGCCGCACCGATCATCACGGTGGGGTTGGACGTATTGGTACAGGAGGTGATTGCTGCGATGACCACATCGCCATGGTCAAGGCTGGATGTGTTTCCCTCCAGCACCACTGCAGCAGGATTGGACGGCCACTTGAAGGTCTTGCCGTCGTCCACGTACTGACGGGGTGGGTCGTCCTGCGGAATCCGACCACTGATGGAAATGGGATCGCTGGCCGGGAATGAATCCGCGTCGGCGTCATCGAGACCGCCCTGGATCGCATCCTCCTGTGATTCTCCGGCCAGCAGCCCACGGACGGCACGCTGGGCGACTGCCAGCGGAATCCGGTCCTGGGGCCGTTTCGGGCCGGCAATGGAGGGTTTCACGGTGGCTAGGTCGAGTTCCACGATCTGGCTGTAGTCCGGCACCTGATCCGGGTCGTGCCACAGCCCCTGCTCCCTGGCATAGGCTTCCACCAGTTTGATCTGGTGCTCGTCCCGCCCGGTCAGGCGCAGATAACTCAGCGTCTCGTCATCAATGGGGAAAATCGAGCCCGTTGAGCCGTATTCCGGGCTCATATTGCCCAGCGTCGCCCGGGTTGCAAGCGGGACATTGGCTACGCCGGGACCAAAGAAATCAACGAATTTGCCTACTACTCTGATCCGGCGCAGCAGCTCGGCGACGGTGAGTACCAGGTCCGTCGCAGTAGTGCCCTCGGGTAGTTCTCCGGTGAGTTTGAGGCCGACCACCTGGGGAATCAGCATGCTCATCGGCTGGCCGAGCATGGCAGCTTCGGCTTCGATGCCGCCGACCCCCCAACCCAGCACCCCGAGACCATTGACCATCGGCGTGTGTGAGTCGGTGCCCACCAGAGTGTCCGGGTAGGCCTGGGTTCCGTCGGGTCCCTCCCGGGTAAAGACCACGCGGGACAGGTATTCGAGGTTGACCTGGTGGCAGATGCCGGTATCGGGCGGCACGACCAGGAAGTCGTTGAAGGATTGCTGCGCCCAGCGTAGCAGCTGGTAGCGCTCCTGGTTGCGCTCGAATTCAAGTTCAGCGTTGATCCCGAAAGCATCCGGCCGAGCAAAGACATCGGCGATAACGGAGTGGTCGATGACCAGTTCCGCGGGAATGAGCGGATTGATTTTCTTCGGATCTCCGCCGAGTTCGGTCATGGCATCACGCATGGCCACAAGGTCGACAACACACGGCACACCGGTGAAGTCCTGCATCAGTACCCGGGCCGGAGTGTACTGGATCTCGGTATTGGTCTCAGCCTGCGGATTCCAGTTCCCGAGGGCTCTGATCTGCTCGGCCGTGACCAGCCTGCCGTCTTCATTGCGCAGCAGATTTTCCAGCAGCACCTTCAGGCTGTAGGGCAGCCGGTCGGAGCCCTTTATGCTATCGAGCCGATATATTTCATAAGAACTGCTGTCTACGGTCAGTTGATCACGGGCACCGAAGCTATTCGACGTCATGATGGCCCTCTCTTGAAGCAGATACTTTAGATGGATTGCCGGTAGCCAAAGAATTCGTGGTCATTGTTGTAGCCGCCCTCACCGCCGCCGATCTCGGAGAAGTCTTCAACGAATTCAATGCCTTTGATCCATTTGACGAGTTTAAAACCGAGCTGGACTTCGTTGCGCAACCGCAGCGGGGCACCGTGTCCGTAGGACAGGGCTTCACCGTTCATGTCGTAGGCGAGCATGGTCAGGTGATAGCTCATTTGTTCAATGGGCTGGGCATCGTAATAGATGCCAGAATCGGATCCTTCGGCGAGAGAGTAGAAAATCACCCATTTGGCTTCCGGCTTCGGTTTGACCACATCGACGATGGTCTGCATCGAAACGCCGCCCCATTTGGCGACACCGGACCAGCCCTGGATACAGAAATGCTGGGTAATCTGCTCGTGGTGGGGCATCTCCCGCAATTGCCGCAAATCCAGGTGCACCGGGTTTTCGACCAGGCCGGAGACCCGGAGGCGGTAGTCGGCAAAGTTATTATCGTAAAGGTCCCTATATTCCTGGGTCTCCGGGTATTTGCCGTTGTGCCACAGATAAGGGGAAATGTCCTTCTCCGTGTACTGGCCGGGTTTTGAATCGATGTGCTCGAACAACCTTTGCACCGGGCCGATGAGGGCATAGCCAATGCGCTGAACGAGGCGGGGGTGGCGGTTGGTGAAAGGGGTGACCGCGACCCAGAGAGCAATCATGACCGTCAGGGACGCGGCGAAGATCCAGAACCCGTACCAGCTGTCTGCGCTGTCCCGGCTTGCGTACATCATGTTGAAGTTGCTAAGCGCGCCTGTTGTGACGACCAGTGTTATGTGCATCACGATGAACAGCAGGAACCAGATCAACACCAGGAAATGCAGTGAACGGGCGAACTGGATGCTGAAGACGGTGCTGATCCACTTAAATTTAGTAGATAGAGCCGGTGACATGCCGAGGCCGGTGATGAAGGCCAGTGGGGCTGCGACGAAGACCGTGATGAAATAGGCGATGACCTGCAGGCTGTTGTAAGCCACCCAGGCATCATCAGTGGGCCAGTCCAGGGAAAGGTATTGAATCGCCACTGAGACCGCGCTGGGTACCACGTCCCAGCTTGTGGGAATTAGCCGCAGCCAGTGGCCGGTTGCGAATACCAGGATGTAAAAGATGAGCCCGTTGAGCAGCCACAATGTATTGATACCCAGATGCCACCATCTGGCCAATCCGATCGAATGGCGCCTGCTGGGCAGCCCGACACCGTTAGGTAGTGTGATGGAGTCCTGCTTCGCCGTATACAACGGATCGGAGGGCACTGGTTTCTGCATGCGGAACCATTCCCTGCCGGGTGTGGAATGCCTGCTCCAGTAGAGCCGGGGATGATCGGCGAGGATACTAAGGCCGGAACGGATGATGGGAATCATCAGCAGCCCGTTGAAAAAGTGCTGCCACCCCACCCACGCAGGTAAACCACCGTTCACCTCCGCGCCCGCCGGAACCACCGTTCCGGGGTATCGCTCCACGAACTGGGCAATCACCGGAATGTCACGCAGACCCTTGGCCACCGCTATACCGATGACGAGCAAAACAAACCCGATAGGTATCAGCCACAGAAGGTTGAACCACTTACTGTGACCAAAGCGAATCCTCGGCGGGACACCATTTTGAGCCGGCATGGACCCTGCCCAGGTCCCATCGACGACGTCGTGTTTTCTCTGATCTAATTCTTCCCGAAAACTAGCCAGCGATTCAGGATTGATATTGGAAGTTGCAGGGGCCGGCAGTTCATCTGAGGTAGGTCTGCCATCTATTGCCATGTTGCTCCTTCGCCGATGCCCCGGGCTGCTATCCCGATCTTTCAGGATTGATAGCTTTCACAATCTACGCGCCCATATGCTGCTGGAACATGATCTGAATCATACTTGATCAATATATAGCGTCGCCAGGGCGGCATGCGTGTGCGGGCAACGGATCACTGGCCTGCCTGGCGTCCTGCCTGACCTCGAATGGACCCCAATGTGCAGCCTGTGACGCAGATGTAGTCTAATAAAATGGCGCCCATAGACCTAGCTGCCCGGTTTTTCGCTCTTCATCACGGTCGTACACCTTTGCTTCTCGCCAATGCCTGGAGTATCGGTTCGGCGCGGCTATTCGCCTCAATGGGGTTCCGAGCACTTGCCACAACCAGCAGTGGACATGCCGCGTCCTTGGGCCGTCTCGATGGTCAGCTGACGCGCGACGAGGCCCTCGAGCACGTGGCGGAGCTCGTGAAAGCGACGGATCTACCCGTCAATGCCGACTTGGAGAGTGGATTCGCCGATGATCCCACTGGCGTGGCTGAAACGTTCAAGCTTGCGGCACGGACGGGCTTGGCGGGCGCGTCGATTGAGGACTTTACCGGGGACGCGGGCTCTCCCATCTACGGACTCGACCTCGCCGCTGAGCGGGTGCGCGCCGCCGCTGAAGCTTTTCACCGGGGGCCGGCGCCGCTCGTACTGACCGGCCGTGCCGAGAACTTCCTCCACGGCCGGCCCGATTTGGCCGACACGATCCGCCGCCTTCAGGCCTACCAGGAGGCTGGCGCAGATGTACTTTATGCGCCCGGTCTCACCCGGTTAGAGGACATCCGATCCGTGGTGGCGTCGGTGGACCGCCCAGTCAACGTGCTCGCGATGGCGGGCATACCGGACGTCTCAGAGTTAAGCTCCGTCGGCGTCAGCCGGATATCGGTTGGTGGCGCATTCGCGTTTGCGGCCTTCGGAGCAGCATTCGATGCCGCGCGGGAGCTACTCGAACAGGGAACCTACGGCTATACCTCCCGTTCTACCGTCGGTAGAAAAATTACCTTTACCAGGTTCGGTGCCTGATTCCCACGCCGTACACCTCGGCGAATGCAAGTGTTGCTGCCTGAAGCCTTTAATCCGGCGCAAGCAAAACCCCGTAACCGGGTGCCCCAAACCCCGCAGGCCCTCAAACTGCCGGCGGGGTCAGGCCTGGGACGGGCATACCCCAAGTGGTCTGGACGTGTTCGCCGTGTCATGAAAATCATCCCTGGGCTACCGCTTCCAGCCGCGGGCGGTCAAGAATGGCTGTCCAGCGTCGCCCGGTGTCGACAATGCCGTCTTCACGAAGCCGGCTTATCACCCTGCTGACCGTTTCGGGAGTCATTCCCGTCATGGCAGCCAGATCGGCACGTGTCAGGGGAAACTCCAAACCGATTGTTTCACCCTTTGGATCGCCAAGCTTGTCAGCCAAGGTCAGGAGGGCGGCAGCGATGCGTTGCTGGACGTTGTCGGCGGACAGACGCCGGATTGTTTGCTGGGCCTGTTCAAAGCGATGAAGAACCTCATCCAGGACAGTCAGTGCCAGACGCGGATGTCGGTCCATGACATCTCTAAAAACACTGGCTGATATCTCCAAGGCACACGAGACGGCCATGGCTTCGGCGCTGTCCGCATATGTTGGCTCTCCCAAAATCCCCAGTGTCCCGAAACTCTCGCCCGGTCCGAGAATGTTCGTCACGACATCCTGACCGTGAGCAGAGGGCCGATGCAGCTTCGCGGTGCCAGAGGCCAGAACGAACAGACTGGTCGCATTTTCACCGAAACGGTAAATCAACTCCCCGGCATGGTAGCCGTGCGCCTGCATCCTCGGCTCAATATCAATGATTTCCGTCGTGGTCAGCGCTGCGAACAGGGGCATGCGTTCCAGTGCTTCAAGACGCACCGGGCGGGGACAAACGTGCGGTGCAGCAGAGCGTTCCGTCAGAGGGATCCGGCGTCGTTCCTGCACTGTCATCCATTCATGAAAATTTTTTCGCTGCCGAACGTCATGGACCCGGCAGATCCCGAAGGCAACTGATCCGTTAATCCCGCGCACGGATCTTGTGTATGAAGTCTAGTCAATCCCTGCCCGAATTTACCCGGGAACGGGTATAGGATGATGCGGATCGTGGAACCTTACGACGCCTCCTCCGGATCGCTGCTCCGCGGGTGGGCTCCTTTAGGCGTGCAAACGGCGACACATGCCGGCGCTGGCGCAGCAGGGGGAACGAATGAGTGCTCAAGCACCCCCATCAATGACAATGTTTCCAGGCCGGACGTTGAATCTCGTTCTTGCCACGGTGGCATCCGTTGTTGGTTTCTGGGCCTGGACGGTCATAGCACCCATGGGTGCGCTCTATACACAGCAGCTCGAGCTCAATTCCGCGCAGACCTCCTTTCTCGTGGCCATGCCCATCCTCGTGGGAGCACTCGGCCGGATAATTGTGGGCTCACTTACCGACCGCTATGGCGGACGCGTCATGTTCACGCTAGTGGGTGAACGGTTAGCTCAGGTAGGGTTTATTCATGGCCAAGCCAGATTTTCCGCGGACGATATTGGATTTCCAGGCCAGATTCGGCGATGAGCAGGCGTGTCTGGACTATCTGTTCCAGTGCCGGTGGCCTGAGGGTTTCGTCTGTCCGCGGTGTGGCGGCACAACGGCGTGGCCGATAGCAGCACGACGACTATGGCAGTGCGGTGGCTGCGCCTATCAGGTGTCTCTGACGGCCGGTACAGTCCTGCACAAGACCCATACCGCGCTGCATTTGTGGTTCTGGGCTGCTTACC
>NZ_KI915021.1:28594-29124 GCF_000520595.1 Arthrobacter sp. H5 | reverse complement strand
TCGGCCGTTCCATCCTCGTGATCATTTGGCATCTACTGGCCAACCCCGACACCCGCTTCCACGACCTCGGCCCCGACCACTACACCCGGCGGACCAATCCGGACACCAGGAAGCGCGGCCATATCCGCCAGCTCGAAGCCCTCGGCTACAACGTCACCCTCACCCCGGCAACAGCCGCCTGACCCCGCCCAACCAGTCACGTGACCGGCCACCGGCCGGAAGCGTCACCATGCCCACCTAAGCGCCTAACCCGCCTCATTTTCGGACTAGCACGTCCTGATTGAGCATCCTTTAGATTAGAGGATCACTCGTAACCGTGGATGCAATTTCGGCTACGGATTTCAGACACCGGCTGAAGAACCACGCCCGCACACGAAGGCTGACCCGTTTGGGGATTCCCCAGACGGACCGGCTTGAGGGCGCCGCACGTCCTGATTGAGCATCCTTTAGATTAGAGGATCACTCGTAACCGTGGATGCAATTTCGGCTACGGATTTCAGACACCGGCTGAAGAACCACGCCCGCACACG
>NZ_KI915021.1:7100-28494 GCF_000520595.1 Arthrobacter sp. H5 | reverse complement strand
CCCGCCGTTAAAGGTAAGGGTGAGCACGGCGGACCCGCGGCAGCCCTTAATGTGATTGCATGGACAACACAACTCTGGAGATCGTCATTGGGATTGCTGTCCCTGCCGCCGCCATCATCATCTCCACGTGGGTCGCAGTCGGCCTCGCGAAGTCCGAGAGGGTCGCCGCCGCGGCCGCCCGAGCCGAGGAGCGCAGCGATGGCGCCTTTGTTCGAGCACTAACCGCCCTCGCGACGCTGAACACCATCAACCTCCGAGCCGAGTCGGTCGCTGAACCGCTCAGGGAGCTTCGCGTCGGTCTGACCCTGTTGGAGGCAGCGAGTCCGCGGAGCGACGGCGATCTCCTCTCCGAGTGGTTTGAGGTTGAGCGCGTCGCGGGCCTCGCTCAGAGTAGAGAATCCATGCGGAAGCTCGCCCTAGCCCCGAAAATCCCTAGCAGCGAGGCCGACGTTGACACGATCGTTGCCGCAGGGGCCCCGTTGAACACCTGGGCCCGGGACTTCGCTAATAACCTCCGCCTGTGGCGGCGGAAGGGCGCGACGGACGCGCAGCTTGCGGAACTGATCGCGAACGCCAAGAGCTTGCACTGATGATGGCTCACCTGACCAGGCAGCCTCTCGACATTGTACTTGCGGGATTGGCTAGCACGACGGACATCGCATACTGATTGAGTGGAGATCCCGAATGTGCTGAGCGTCGTGCCAGCGGAGGTCAGTTATGGGGGACGCGCTGCCCCTGCCGCGTTTCAAGATTTCGCAATCGACGGATTCTCGCTGCGCGAGTTGCTGCGGGTTCCCGCGGACTTGGGCGCGATCGAGCAAGAGACGACCCTGTTGCGTCCCGACTGGCCTCACACGGCTGTCGAACAAATCGATAGGCTCTCACTCACTGCGCCAGGGGAGTTTGCGGATGGTCGCGTCGCTATTCTCCTTTGCCCAGTCTGTGGAGATATTGGCTGCGGCGCTGTTAGCGCCCGCATTTCGGCCGGGGACAGCACGGTCATCTGGGAGGATTTCGGCTGGCAAGACGGGTATACAGATGAACCGCCGCAGCCGTGGTTGTTCGAGCCTCAGCAGTTCACTTTCAACAAGACTGCCTACCTGACCTTCATGCATCAAGTCCGCGGACAATTCGCAGAACTCGTACCGCCACCTGAGACAGAAGGCAGACGAAATCGGCAGCCGATCAGCGCGTGGCTTCGGCGGTCGAAGCCTTAACTTCCACGGCCCGGTGAACGATCCCACTGCGGGCTGCACCGCGCCAAATAGAGCCCAAAAAAGCCGCCATTAATCGCTGAGAGCCACAGGGTGTGCCCTTGCAACGTTCGGGCTTAGAGACGGACGAGCGTCCCGCTCAGGGATCCATCAGCGTGCCAGGTAACAGTCTGGGCCATGCGAGGTCGTTGTCCAGCTGCCAGTAATGGAGAATCACTTCATGATGAACACAGCGAAGCTTGAGGGTCTCATGGTTCGGGTGGGCGGGCAGTCGCGAACCGAAGTCGTCCAGGCACTGCGCGATGTAAGCGTGCAGCTCAACGCCCGCGCAGAGACGCTGCTCACTCACCCCGCGTTCGATGCCCCACGGGATCAGACGCTACGAATCGTGGAGCGAACCGCAGAGCAGCTTGGCCTGGAGAAGGGTGCCGTTCAGTCCCAGGTCTTCGCGACTGCAAGGACCCAGGGCCTGGAACTCTGTCCCTTGGTCACCGGCCCTTACCTCCGGTTGGCGCTGATGGACCAGGCGAACGCACCGGACTCAGTCCTGTCCGCAGGCCGCGGCCCGACCGGAGCGATCCACATCGCGTCCGAGCCCGTAAGCGAGGACGTGGATTACCCCAAGGGGTTCTACATTCGGGTCGTGGACGGGCAGGCCTGGCTAAGGGGTTATCGCTGCGATGACACGTATGTCTGGGCTCCGAAGCAGCGGCTCGCGTTCCTACTGCCGGAGAGCTGACGGTGACGGTCGAAAAGTAGACCGCGCCGCACACAGCTGATGTGACACCAAGGCGAATGACGGCGTTTGCGTCGATGAAGCCGTGAGCCGCTCCTGTTTCAGACTTGCTCGACATCGGCTACTCCATCACGACGTGTTTTGACAGTGAAAGCCGCGGTGATACCACCGGCCAAGAGAACCGCGCCGCCGCCAAGAGTCCACAATGCCGCGGCGGAAATGGGGAAGCTGGCGGAGTTGGGTTCCAGTGGTTCGGTTGGCTCATTCGCTTCCCTAACTGGGTCTCCGGCAACGTCAGCTGCGGGTTCCTCGGCCGGCTCAGTTTCATAAGGGGCAAAGTCCTCGACATCTTCGTCTAGGACGAACACCGAGCTCATGAGTCCCCTTTCGTCAGCCATTTTGCGCCACAGCAAGCCATCAACCTCGTAGGCATCGGACATCTGAGCTTCAATGCCAGGGAAGTCCGCGGTAAAAACGGGGGCAACAGATGCATCCTCATCTTCATAGCCGCCCGCGTTTGCGGCGAGTATGCCGGTGCCCGTGAACTGACCGTTGAACTCCGCGAATGATGCCTCGTTCGCCTCATATATGGCGGCTTGTGCTGCTTCATGCTCTGCCAGAGGCACGCTGCTCAGCACCGAATCATCCGAAACGTACCCGACTTCCGAACCGTCGAATTCGAAGTGCACGGCTCGCCATTGAGTTCCATCGACCGCTTGGAATGCCTGCCCGACAAGCCAAGGGGTGGGCTCCCCGGTTTCCTGGTCAATGTAATTGGCGATTGTCGGGCGTATTTCAGAGGAGCAGCCGTCGTTCGTGTCGGGTTCACAAACCTGGGGCCCGGGCCGCTGGTAGGTCTGCACCGCGTCGGAGGTAAAAATAACCATTTCGGTCAGATCATCGACTGCGACCGAGATGTTCGACACCGACTCGGGACCCGCAGCGGCATCTCCCGCCATGGCAGCAGGGGCCGCGCCGAAAAGCAATCCGGCACTGAGCGCAAGCAGGGACAGAGATGTTGTTTTCATAACTACCTCTTATGCATAACGTAGTAGGTTATGCATAAGACCTTAACATGTGCGTCAGCTAAATGCGCGTCCCCTTATAAGCACCGAAAGTGGGATCACGAGCTATGCTCCCGTTTTCAACCATCGGTCTAACGCTCGCCTGTGTGCTCCGGCCAGTACCAGAGGAGTGGATCGCCAGACGCGTCATGCACGGGCTCGCCCTTATTCGAAGGGTCGAGCTGTGGAGATCGGGGCAGAACCCCGCCCTCAGCCATCTTGACCGCATCCTCCGGCTTGATTCCAAGCTGCGCGGCCGCATCGTCGAGAGTGGTCCCGCCGTCGGTGGCGTCGAGATAGAAACGCATGACCGGGTACTCAACCAGCTGCAATCCACCAGGAGCTGTGAATGCCGGCGGCTTCCTGGCGACCGTGACCACATTGCCGTCCTCGTCCTTCAGCGGGCGCATATGAATCCGTCCGGCCTGGCCCCAGGCTTTGATCGTGTTTCTGTTCACGTCTAATGCTTTGGCCGCCTGGAGTGCAGAACGACCGGGCTTAGCAGCCTTAGCGGTGGGGGCGCGGTACTCGGCAACGCGCAGCTTCTCTTTCTCGAGCCGCTCNAGCCGCTCCTCGCGGCCCGGAGCGTATCGGCTGTGCGCCTGCTGAGCCCCGCCAAGGCCTTTGACTTCCGCCAGCCTGGACCAGGTCGGTCGCTCCCCATCCGGCAGCGACCTCGCCCGCAGCACCAGCTCACGCTCGTAGCGGCGCGCAGCTTCACCAAGCGCATAGGCTAGATTCGACTCCGCCAGCAGCAGCTCGCCCTCGTTAAGTCGCCCTTCCTGAAGGCTGAACTCTTCAGAGAGTTGCTCGACAAGCCGCTTCACCTTCTGATCGAGAAACTCCCCATCGGGTGCCTGTGCATCACTTTGTACCATATGTAGAGCCTAATCGGTAGAAGCATCGATGAAGCTGGGACTTCTCATTTTGTTCAGACAAGCGTTGGCATCTGGAAGAGAGCCGGGAAGTATAGGGTCGAGGAATGCACGCGATAGACCCAGCACTAGAGCACCTCGGAGGCAGCATGAGTCAAAAGGAATTCAAGTCGGTGAGCACCGCTTTGAAATCAGGTCGTACCGACGAAGACGAACTGATTACGCGCTGCATTTCCGTCGCCGTTGAAGACCCTGAGCACCCGTCCATTGGTGCGAAGTTGGAGATGATGAGCAATTTTCTTGGCGGTATCACTCAACTGCCAACTGACTTGGAAGCTGTGATGAATCCGGGGCCCATCACGCTGGCCTACATTGCCGGGCAGCCACGGAGCTCCCATTCCGGTCCCGCACGATTGTTGGTAACCGAGGGTCACATGGCGTTTCCCGAGGCCTTGGTCAGTCCTGAGTTTTACTCGGATGATTCCGCTGTGGCCTTTGATCTGAGGGAGGTTTGGGCTGTTGGAGCGCTACCCGGACACGGCCACGCTAAAGAAGTCGCGGATCACTTCAGGCACTTCCTTACTTCGATAAGCGCTGAGAACTTGCGGTCCTTCTGGGCAAATGTCGACGATGTAGAGAAGAACCAACAGCGAGAAAGCGCCAATGGCTTTTCTCCATATAGGAGTCGGCGGATGGAGCTGCTGAAAGCTGAGCGGCCCGCGATCCTTGAGGACTTGAGAAAAATTGCCGGCGAGAATGAGCCAAATTAGCGAATTCTAGCGTCCTGGGCAGCCTGTTCTAGCGTCTCTCTCCAACGACCGTTTGTACGGTTGCCGTCAACTGTATTTCGACTGGCGATCCACCGGGTAGGGAAGAGACGCCAATGGCAGCACGGGCTCCGAGTATCTGCGGGCCTAGACGTTCTCGAAGATACTCGGATGCAGCATCTGCGATCTGAGAATGCGATTCAAAACCCTCGATGCAGGCTAGATAAACCGTCGTCTGGACCACGCGAAGGATCGTTCTATGACCTTCCGGCGACGCTTCGATCGCGTCCACAGCATTCTTTGAGGCGATTCGAGCCGCCGCCTTGGCCTCTTCCATGTCTACTCCGCCGCCAATTAAACCTTTGTACTGAAGAACTCCATTTTCTCTGGCGGTCATACCCGCCGAGTAAACCAGATTTGCATGGCTACTGGAAGGTTCGTAGAGCCCCTGGGCGGGCGGCGCGACTATGGGATCGTTCATTTCGTGACATCCTTTGCCGCAAGTTCAGCGACTTGACCAATTTGTTCCCGCGCGCCGACGAACTCAGCGGGAGGGCTTTCAGGTGATCCCCTGCCGGTGCGATCAACAATTAGTTGATAGTGCTCAGGTCGTCGGTGCTCGTCAAAATTGAAAATGTGTTCTTTAAGATAGTCACCAAGACTCAAATCGATGACTGACGTGATTACCTCGTCCTCTTGAGTATGCGCCTTGGCTACAACTTCCCCAGTTGGCGCTATTATGGCCGATCCACCAATCAGACGGTGCCCATCCTCAGAACCGCTCTTAGCTGCCGCAGCGACCCATACCGAATTCTGATAGGCACCAGCTTGAATGGAAAGCAAGTTATGAAACATTTTCAGATGCGGTTCCTCGACCGCATTTTGATTCATCGCAGGGGTATTATAACCGAACAGAATTAGGTCAGCACCCTGTAGGGCCATAACGCGGTAAGTTTCCGCCCAACGACGATCGTTGCACAACCCCATTCCCACCTTTGCGCCGAGCAGTTCCGAAACACCAAACCCAAGGTCGCCAACCTGGAAATACCGCTTCTCTAAATGTTGAAACTCACGGTCCTGCCGATACTCACTGTGTCCAGGGAGGTGGATCTTCCTGTACTTGGCAATGATCGAACCGGTCTTGTTGACAATAATGGAAGTGTTGAAACGCCTTCCCTCGGGGGTCAGCTCGGCATAGCCAAGGTAAAATCCTATGCCATGCTTTCGAGCGGCCTCGAACAGCGGGGCCACCCTTTTGTTGGGCATCTCGGTTTCAAAATACCTATCCATCTCGGTAATTTCCGGAACCCAGTATCTGGGGAAAAAAGTTGTTAGAGCCAGTTCTGGGTAAAGCACAAAGTCGCAGCTACGGCCCTTCGCCTCGTCCATCATTTCGATGAGCCTGCTAACCACCGTGTCCTTTTCATCAGCGAGGTTGACCGGCCCCATCTGCGCAACCGCTAGATTGATCGATCTTTCCTGATGCATCATTCTTGTTCCTTTCCCACTAGGTGCTAAAAAAACAACTGCACGAAGTCGACAACTTCTGGATCAGCCTGATCTGCGTCGTCGATCACTGGCACCAAGCGCCACTTGTCGAACGCCGTACAAGGATGCGAAAGCCCGAGTCTGACCACCGAACCGATGGGGAGACTCTCGCCTTTCATGAATCCGTGCTGGTCATTCAGTTTCAGGATTTGGTTGGAGGAGATGTCCGCAGCTGGTCCCTCACGGTGCTTGTTCAGCAGGACTTGCGGCTTCGGCATATCGAAGTCATAAGGCAAATCCCGTTTGCCAGCATCGATAATGCACAGGTCCTTTTCCGGGTTGGACAGAATCCGTGTCCAACCGTGTATCGCTGCTTTGAGAGTCTGGGTAGCGCCGGGTTGCTCGAAAGGAGAAATTTCGGCATAGTGTCCGCTGTCGTGTGTGAGATAGGCACCGGAGCGCAGCAGTACTGTTGTTGGGGTGCCGAAGTGCCCTGATGGATCTGCCACCGGCGCGCAATGTGCAGCGACAAGATCGAAGAATGCGCTGCCTCCGACGGTGAGAAGCGCGGAAGACCGGTATAAGCCTTCCTCGTTCAGACGTCTGTGCAGGCCGCAAAGTGCCTCCAGGTAGGCGCTGACCCGAGCCAAGCCGGCTGGGGTACGATCGCGGGACAACACTCCTTCGTAGCCGCCCACTCCGGCTAATTGCAGCCCGGGAGCTTTATCGATTGCAAGCGCCAGTTCATAGGCCGCTTCCGGTGTGCGCGCTCCGGTGCGGCCCTCCGAGGCACCTAGCTCAACGATGACCTTTAGCGGGCGATCAGTGTGCGCGGCGCCGAAGACCGTCGACATCAGTTCGAGCTGCTCTATCTGATCGGCCCAGCAGTAAAAGTCAAAACTGGCGTCGCGGAGAAGCTCACCGGCTACCCACTCTAGGCCGACTGGATCGATGAGCTGGTTGGCCATCAAAATTCGATTGATCCCGACGGATCGGGCAAATTGCACCTGCCAGATGGTGGCCAAGGTAATCCCCCAAGCGCCAGCCTCCAGCTGCTCCTTCCACAGCTGCGGGGCCATAGTGGTCTTTCCGTGCGGTGCAAGCTGCAGCCCAACCTCCTTGCACCAAAGCATCATCGATTGAAGATTGTGGTCAAGCGCTTTCCGGTCAAGCGTCAAAATAGGGGTTTGGAAACTAGACAGTCTAGGACGGGTCTTCAGGAAGTCCTGTGCTGTGGTGTTCCAGGCCTGGGGCGGAAAGGACTTAAAAGCTGGCCCAAGCAGAATATTGTTTTGATCATTCACTGAAAATTTCCTTCGGCGTTGCTGGAGATCATGTCGAGGTCATGAGCACGCGGCCAGCCCCCGCGGACATCGGCTTGTAATCCTTAAGCGCGAACCGCCCTCCCACGATAACGTGGGCGACCCCTTCGCTCAGTTGCCACGGTTGCTCATAGGTTGACTTGTCGGCGATCAATGTCGGATCAAAAACAGCGAGGTCTGCAACAAGCCCCACACCGATACGCCCGCGATCGTGCAAACCCGCTCGGGATGCCGGAAGCGAGGTCATTTTGCGCACCGCCTCTTCCAGCGACAGCACGCCTCGTTCTCGCACGTAGTGACCCAGTACTCTTGTGAAGGTGCCGAAGCTGCGCGGATGAGGTTTCCCGTCACCGTCCGGTGTCATGATCCAGCCGTCGCTGGCTACCGAAACATGGGGGTCGCGCAGCGCGGCCTCCACATCAGAATCGGCCATCGCATGGTTGATGATCGCGACCGCGGCGTCATGGTCAACCAGTACATTTATGGCCGCCTCATGCGCGGTGATGTCATATCCAGCTGCGATTTCAGCTAGCGAGTGCCCAATCCACTCGGAGTATTTTCCCGGTGCGAGGTCGGCTAGAACAATCCCGGCCGGGTCGATTTCACCGTCAAACCTTGTTGCGAGTGCGGCGCTGATCCGTTGCCGCTGGTCCTGGTTCGCAAGGCGCAGCAGCAAGCTGTGGCTGCCGCCGTCGAGGGCCCATCCCGGTAGGCGCGAGCTGAGCGATGTGCTGGATGCTGTGTAAGGGTAGACGTCGGCCGTTACGTCAATGCCGTCCGCGCGGGCATCAGACATCATCTGCAGCGCCTCTTCGACCTTGCCGTGATTGCGTGGACCCATGGCTTTGATGTGGGAAATCTCGAGCCGGACTCCGGTCAATCGCGCGACAGCAATAGCCTCCGCTACTGACTCAAGCAAGTTGTCGGTTTCATTTCGCATGTGGGTTGAGTACAGCAACCCGCATTCTGCCGCAACGTGCGCAAGAGCTTCGACTTCTGCGGTGGCCGCGAACGAGCCGGGAGCGTAGATCAGTCCAGTTGAGAAACCGTGCACACCCGCTCCAGCAGCTTGGCGCAGCAAATCACACATCCGCTCCAACTCCTCCGGGGTAGGGGCGCGATCAGCATTTAACTTCGCTGCGATTCTCAGTGCTCCGTGTCCAACTTGGAGGGCCGCATTGACTGCCGGTCTGCTGCGGTGCAGGGCCTCCGTGAAGCCTGCGGCATCAGTCCATGACCAGTCAAGCTCGGGCCGTAAAAATGAGGTGGCTGCCTGGATAGCGGCTAGATCGCTCACTGGAAACGGCGAAGTTCCGCAGTTGCCCGTCAGGAGCGTCGTTACCCCCTGCGTGAGCTGGGTAATCGCCTCCGGACTGGAGATGAGGGAAAAGTCTGCATGTGAGTGCAAATCGATGAATCCTGGACAAAGAATCTGTCCCTGCGCGTCAATTGTCTCCGCTCCGGTCAGGGCATCGGATTCGCCCATCTCAGGATGAATCTCTGCGATCAGTCCATTTCGGATGCCGATAGATCCAGGCATAGGCGCCCCACCGGTACCGTCGAGAATGCGCGCGTTATTGATTGCAATGTCGAAGCGTGTCTCTGACATTGATGCCTCCTATCGTGTCTGGAAAAACAGGATGGTGCCGTACATGATGCATGCAGGCACTAGCAACATCCATCCGGTGATCAGCATGTTTTTGAGGTTTGTGGACCGGGCTAGACCCATCACTCCGATCATGTTGGCGTTGGGAAAGGGCCCGTAGGTATCGGCCTTTGAGGCGAAAAGCAATATCACGACCCATGAGGCTGCGGTGATACCGAGGGTTGCGCCGATGCCGCCGAAGACTTCGTCCAGCAGTACAACCTGCGCCGCCGTCGCGCCCGGCACACCGACCCAGCCCAGCATGGCAATAAGAATGGCGAAGACGAATGGGGAACTGTTGGACAAGGCGCCACCGTAGTTCTCCAGGATGACGTCGAATGGTGCTAGTAGATCGATCACCAGGAATAGGGCAGCGAGTAACCAGAACAGGATGAAGATGCTGATCAATTTGGTCGCTCCGCGGTACATGAAATTTACGGTGTCAGCGATCGAGAGACGGGCTGCCATAGCAGTCACGATTCCGATAGTGGGCAATGCCAGCAAAGGAAAGCTCGTTCCGGCAGCAGTCAACACGGCGTAGCCAACACTTACCAGTAGCACGACAGCGAATACGATGGTTGTTCGTCCTGCATGGGCGGGAAGCGTGACTTCTTCGCCTCCGAACTCGTCAGCATCGTAGTAGTCGTCCTGATTCGCAGTGCGACTTTGGATCCAGCGCACGATGAAGGGGCCCAGTGCCAGGGAAAGCAGCGCGAGCGGGCCGCCTCCGAACAACACGTACTGAATGTAAGTTACATCTGCGGCTCCCATGATGACTACGTTTGAACCGGCGAAAGGAGCCATAGCTAAGCCGGCACCGCCACCGATAAATAGCATGGAAGCCGTCGCCGACTTGGTGAATCCTAGCCGCGCGGTAATCGGCAACAAGATGGGTGCGGCGATGGCGATCGCACCGGCGAGAGTGCCGAGGCTTGCGACGAGGATCCCGCACGCGAGCATGACCCCAAAGGTGACGGCCATCATGTTGCGTTCGCCGACGGCCCGCATGACTCCTTTTACGATCGTGCTCGCAACTCCAGTTTCTTTGAGTATCTCGCCGACGCCCGCACCGAGCATGATGATCAAGCCGATTGTGGTGATGAATTCGCCGAGGGAATCGCCCAGCAGATTACCCACCTCGACGGGAGCGGGCTGCAGGATCAGCAGACCCGAGAGAAGCGCGATGACCGTGGCCACAACAATGTCCATGCTCAGCAATGCAAGAACCGCGTACAGCGCGATGGGGAGTAGCCCCCAAAGAGACGGTGTAGAGGTTGTGAATCCAACGATGAGGGCAGTGATCAGTCCGACCGCTGCCAAGATCGCGAGTAGCCGGTTGCGGGCCGGGGAAAGCTTCACCTCATAGGCATTTCCCTCCCGCAGTTTGCTGGTGGTCGATTCATCATGAAGCATGACGGCCTCTTTCGTATTGGGAATGAACAGTAGTTAGCGCAGATTTGGGGTGAATCGTCTTAGCGTGCCGAAACGATCTGGTGAGAATGCGGACTCATGCATGCTCGGTGCTGCCTCAAGAATTCCTTGGGCGATAAGTTCGCCGGTTACTGGTGCCAGTACGAGCCCCCACATCCCGTGGCCAGCGGCCACGACGAGATTCGGTCGCGTGGTGCTGCGGCCTAGAGACGGAACTCCATCGGCGGTGCAGGGCCGCTGGCCGGCCCATGTCTGCAGAGTTCTTCGAACTTTCAGTTCTGGCAGTCCCCGGTGGCCAGCGTCGCGGATCGCCTGGATCCGGCGCGCGCTCATAGCCTGCGGATCGCTGCCGAGTTCCAAGGTTCCGCAGAGTCGGAGCCGGTCCGAGTACGGAGTTGCGACGACCTTCAATTCTTTGAACGAGAGAGGAATTTGCGGGCTCGGACCATCCGGCGCCAGGTCGACGACGTAGCCTTTCGCGCCTGCCATTGGCATTCTGATTCCGACTCCCCTGCACAGTTGCTCGGACCCTAGCCCCGCCGCCACAACATATGTGTCGGCGGTGAAGCGTCCGTTGTTGGTGTCTGCCGCAGCTATACGTCCGCTGGCAAGGGGAAGCTGGTGAACCTGTGTGTTCCAGAAAATTCGGGCACCGAGCTGTTCTGCTGCTTCCAGCGTGGCTCGAACGAAGTCTTGACTTCCGCATTGAGCCTCCTGGGGCCTGTAGATGGCTCCGGCCACTTCACCAAGCATCGGTTCGAGCTCGCGCGCCTGCGCAGCAGAAAGAATTTCTTCGGTTGTAGGGCTGGCTGGTCGAGAGCGCAGTACGCCAGCGGTTTGATGGAAAAGCTTTTCAGTGAGAAAGACGTCCAGGGATCCACTCTTGCGAAAGCCAGTGGGCAAGCCCGCCGTGGAGTAATCTTCGTGCAGTTGCAGACTACGTGCGGCCAGTTCCCTCATCCGCGCAGTCATCGCCTGGACGCGCCGCGGGCTAGCCGAGGCAACCAAGCGCGCGAACCACGGGATAAGCCGGGGGGTCGGGCGTACGTAGAACGGGCTGCCGGGCGAAAGCATGTAGCGTATTCCGGCCGCAACGTTTGCGGGCGTGGCCAGTGGCTCTACATGGCTGGGAGCGAGCAGCCCTGCGTTGGCGTACGAACATCCGTTGCCGATGTTTTTCCCCCCGTCGAGAACGATGACTGAAGCGCCACGCTTTGAAAGCTCATAGGCGATGCTGGCACCGACTGCCCCAGCCCCGATGATGACGACGTCGGCGCTGTTGCTGGCGCATGTGTTCATTTCATTCCTCATTCCGTGCGACCTGACAATAACGCGATCTGAGTTGATGTGTTCCAACTCACTAAGCGACACTAGAGCCTTCGGCTGCACCCGCAGATCCGTCTTGAGGGATGATTTTTCTTGCCACCTCGGCCGAATCGGCCTTAATGTACGCTGAAGTGCGCGACGGTTGAGCCCGGCAGTGACGAGCTTGAAGTTTCAGCGGATAAAACTAACGAGGTCGAGAGGACGGGTGTGGAACGGCGAGAACGAATTCGAATTTTGCTCGTTGAAGACCACCCTGTGGTTCGTCTCGGGCTCAGAACCGCTATTTGCGCCCAGCCAGACATGCAGGTCGTTGCTGAAGCAGATTCCGCCGAGCAAGCGTTGGCCAAACAGAAAGAGCACACGCCTCAACTGGTCATTATTCCGCTGCGACTCGGAGGGGAACTCAGAGGCATCGAACTTTGCCGAGAGGTGAAGAGCCTTCCCGATGCGCCGTTTGTGCTGGTTTACACGTCCTATAACTCCAAAGAGGAGTCTTCTGCGTCCTACCTTTCAGGAGCCGATAGTTACCTGCACAAGGGCGAAGACACCGGGCGTTTGCTCGACAGCATCAGGGCAACATGCACAGGTCGTAGGGTCTGGCGGCTCGGAACCGAATCGAGTGATCAAATGGCGAGATTGGAGCAAGCAGTCGAAAACTCCTATCTCACGCGAAGAGAGCGTGAGGTACTTGGGTTCATGCTGCAACGATTCACGAACGCGCAGGTCGCCAACGAGTTATTCATCGAACTACCGACGGTGAAAACGCACGTAAGCAATATTTTGCACAAGCTGGGTCTGCGCAACCGGCAAGAGCTGTTCTGAGGCAATGGCGCTCCACCCGCGCAGACGTCGAACGCGAAAATGTCGCGCCGCGCTTTTCGCACTGGCGTTGGTAGGGCTCAGCTGACCTCCACCCGGCGTTGATAGGGTGTCGGTGATCGGGAACCTATCAGGCGGCGCTTTGACCGGTAACCCCGGCAAGAACCCGGTCGCATACTGCCGCGGCGGTCTTCTCCGGGTATCCGGTGAGCAGAAGCCTCGCCGCTAGCGCGCGGCGCACTGCCGCCAGCATTGCAGCTCCGATCCGCGCCCCACTGAAGTGCTCCTCGACGCGTTCCACCCAAGCAAGTTTCTGATCTATTTCGTCATCAACCCGGGGAATGTCGTTCATGGCCGATCCCCTCAAATCTAGCGCGCGCTCAGCCTTTGCACGATGCACGGGGCGCATTGCAAGACGCGCCGCCTGTTCTTCGCCACATCCGCGGAACAATAGGCGGAGCCTCAGCTCCTCTCCGAGAGTCTCCGCGTCCGCCGAAGCTGCCGCCAACGCGACTTCGAAGGAATCCATCCAAGATTCTATGCGGCCCACCCCGCTGTCACCCGTGGCACTGGGAATGGAACTTCGACTGGCGCCTGCTTCGTCGAGTGCCTTCGCGGCGGCAAGCCGAACCATCCATTCCGGTGGCGCATCGTCAATTTTGGTGCCCATCAGAATCCACAGCGCGACGGCCGAGCTGGTGTCGCTATTTCTCAGCCGCTTTTCGACGCGGCGGATCAATTCGCGTTCGAAACGGCGGAGCGAGGCTGCGTCGAGGTGCTTGCCGTCGAAGGCTCGCGCGCTTCTGCTGATCCACTTGTCGAAGTCCTTTGGGTTCTGCATGTAAGGAATGAGTGTGTTTTTCCCTATCAGTGCATCCACCCATCCGTAGACTTCCTGACGGTCCTGGCGGTATCGGGCGATCTCGAGGGTACGCTCCTGTACCGAATGAGCGTATGCTGCAGCCGCCCGTTCCTGGGCCCGGAAGCAGCCGCTGCTGCGCGCGTAGCCATTAAGTCCTTTGAGGAACGATGTGGTGTCCCCTTTGGGATTCAGGCAGGCGGCCGTCAGTGTCTTGCGGGCAGCACCAATGTATCGTCTCGCAACGGCGAGGGTGGCTGGATCTATGCCAGCGGCGTCGGCAACTGCGACCACCCACACCCTGTAACCCAAGTTCGTGTCCCCATAATTCCATGCGGGATGGCTTACGCTGGCGAGGATTTCGGCGGCCGTAGATTCCGCTCCGGCGCGCCTTGCATAGCGCTCGACCATCTCCTTGTGGACGGTGGCTATTTCTTTCTGGGACCGGGTCATCCTACCGGCGACCTTATATCGGCCGGCGCTGCCCTTGCGGCCTGTTCTGGGTTCATGAATCCAACCGAAATCCTTGGCATCCCGCAGTCCCGCCCGGCAGGTTCCATTGCTCATTCTGGTGAGCTGGCTGAGCCGGTCTAAGGAGACCAGCGCGGTGGTCCAGCCCTTCGGTCCGTTCAAGGAATCGAGGACCTCCCCCGCGGCCGCGGCAAGGATCACGCGGGCTCTGAGCTGAACCGCCGCAGAGGGTGCTTTGACCGGGTCACCTGATTTCAAATGATCCGGTTCATTTGGCCTGCAGACCGGGTCAACAGGCGTGTAATGACCCGGTTCAAGGTGGCCATCTTTTGAGCTGCTTGGCGGGTCAGTAGAGAGGGTCATCGTCGATGCAATGGCCTGACTTTGACCTGTCACTGAAAACGAATTTGGTGTCCCCTTCTCGAATTCTGAGAGGAACCTGCCCAGCGTCAACTCCGCAGTCGCAATCGAGTTTGCCGCCGCCGCAGCAGGGAGGGAGAGCTTCGAGGCGCGTTTAGCTGACGTGATGATCCGCGTGTAGGCTGTCTGGCCGAGCAGCGTTTCGAGCCCGGGATGATTATCTTTTTGCCTCAACAGATATGGCTTCAAGGAGCGCGGCGGAAGCCCCAGAGAGTGCCAGCGGATCGAGACGGCGCGGACGAACTCCTGGGGTGTGAACTGATTGGACGGTAATGCGAGGACCGTCTTGCGCAGCTCTTCGTACCGCTCGGACACCGAGAGATTTGACACGCTCATGTGTCAACTTTAACACCCCTCTATGAAGCTGTAACGAAGTTACAAGCTTCGATAGAACAGGGCTACAAGATTCGCATGATGAGCATGTCCCAGTCCCATCTGGGTGTCGGAGCTGGTCGGAGGGAGACAGCGGAGGAAACTGACCACAGCCGGACACTGGGCCAAATTGGGTACCAGCCCGCCAGGCGTGAGAAACCCCGAGCCGGCGAGGATCCGGTGAGGGCTTCGATCTGATGGCATTGCGACGACGGTCAGAAGTTCAGGTTGTCGAGCTTGTCGATAGCGGAAAGGTCCAGCCATTCCTAATGGCTTCGCCAACGTCATTGCCTGCCGACATTTCGCTCTGCAAGCTGGTTTCTTTCCGGAAAGCCGAAGACGTGGCCGCGGAATGGTCGACCGGTCCGTTTAACTTATTGTTCTCTACCCGATTCTTGGCCGGGTCGAGTCGAAGATCCAAGTGACCCGTATTGGTCAGCCCAATAAAGCTTCGTCCAAAGATCCAAGGAAGCTGCAGAATGACACCCTTCGACCGGGCCCTTTATAGCGACTGGCCGGCCAACTGAATGACACTCTTCGGTGTCTCCTTGCCAAGTTTCCTGTCCGCCGTCACGCGCAGCCGAGCAGCAAGGATTCTGACCCTCCGGTCGTGCGCTTTGAACTCAGACGGGGAGCGCCCAGAGAGTCTCTCGTCCGCGAGTTCACTGACCCAGTCGGGTGTTTTCTTCCCAAGTTTTTGGTCGGTCGTGACGCGCAGTCGGGCAGCGAGTATGCGGACATCCCCATCCGGTTCCGCCTTGGTGTGCACGCTTCCTCCCATGACCCTGACGAGATGGTCTCGTTCCGGAATCAGACTATCGACCTTGGCCTAACCATTATCGGGTGGTGATGCGAAGTGTTTCGATCCTAAGTGGCCGCGATTCGCTGGGCCATACCAAAACCCCATTTCCCATGGTGTTTATCTCGTTTGCCAGAACGTCGACCCGGGTTACATTTCCGCCTGGATGCCGTAACTCATGAGTGAACCGACTATGCCAGTGGCCCGCGAACAAATGGCTAGGCTGCAGCTTCCGTACGACCTCGTCAAGAAGAATCCGGGTCCTCTCTGCATCGGCGATGATGTTCGCGGGCAGATCCAGGTCGCCTGTCATGGGAACCGACGCTGGCACATCATGGGTGATAAGGAGGTCAACTGGTCCGCCGGCCACCAGACGGTCGGCCTCTTCCTGTGTCGGCTCCTCGAGGGCCCACCAGTCGATGCCCAGGGTGCGATGCTGCTGGTCAACGCTATAGGCACCACCAAGGCCACCGACCGTTAGGCCGCCAATCACAGTGCGGCCGCCGCGGGGAAGCACCCGGATGTTGGAGCGCCAGGTGGCCAGCCCGTCTTCCTCGACTTCCAGCTTGGCCATGGTCGTCCAGTTATCGTGGTTCCCGGGACTGACGACCAGCATCAGGCCGCATTCGACCAGCACTTTGTTGAGCTTCTTCTCAAATCTGCCGCGGTCCCGACCTGGAAAATCCAAGCCAAAGTCGCCCACGTGAAGCATCGTTCCGGCACCGGCTTTCACCGCTGCATCGACGCTTCCGATTGCCCAACCCGTGTGCCCGTGCCAGTCCCCAAAAATGGCCAGTGGAGTCGTCATATCGACAGCTTACGGGTGGGATCATCGACTTTTCGACTGCAAGCGGTAGAGCAGGCGGTTGCTAGCCCTCACTTGGATTGCATAATTTATGCATCTATAGAATACTTATGCATGACGAGTAGGTCCTCGATTTACGATCCGGAATCCTCTGTGGTGGAGATGGTGGTGGGGCTCCGGCTGAGCAATCCGGCCGGAGCCTTCCCAATTCGAAACCGCTTGAGCTATGGATCCCCTCCACCTGCCGCTTCATTTGCCCGTCTTCGATTGACGAGCCGTCTGACTCCGGTCCAGGAGGACCTACGGCTACCCCTTCGGGCCTTGAATTCCACGATGTCCTCCACTCGCCAGACGTAGCCACCGTTGACCTTGGCGTTGAGCGACTCGTCGTCGCAAGCAGCAGGATCTGGGAAGAGTTCCGCAACCGAATAACCGGACCGACTGACTGCCTCGCCTGCACTCCGAGCATCAGCCTCGGCTTCCCGAATCGCGTTCTTGCGCTTGCTCCAAGTGCGCACCAGTGCCGGGCTAATTCCCAAAAAGTTTGCAATCATGTTCGAATCCATGAGCCCACGAACGCTCCGGGGCAGCTCCGCCGGTTGTAGTTCAGCCTTGGACTTCTCGGAGTTCATACCGAAAGTGTGGCATGGGCTTGAAACGAGTTCGCGTCGGTTTACTAGTACGCCTGCGTTACATAGGATAAATTTGACACGTTAGTGTTTCAAATTAACTGAAAGAAATCACATGACCAGCGACGGCGAGAAGGGTAAGCGCCGAGGCAACGCGCGGCGTCTGCAGTCAGTTCGATAGCGGACAAGACGAGCCGGGATGCCCAGACCCGCGACCTGCGCAACGCGGGCATGACGGTCCTGGAGATTGCCAAAAAGCTAGGCGTCTCCGAATCGACCGTAAAGAGGGTATCCAAGGGAACGGAAGAGAATAACGTGACAATGTTGACGGGCTGATGCTCCGGCGTCTCTGCTACGGCCAGCACTGTGCGTACACCCGCACGAAGATCCCGGATAAAAAGCTTCTACCATGCCGGCTGGGCGGCTACCTGCCATGGCGGTTTGGCGTAACGTCTGCGCAGTCGGACGTCGACCTGAGGAACTGTCCTTTTGTTCAACGGGATGCCACCCAGCTGGAAGCTTTCACGCTGTGACGTGGAGCGGTCAAGCTGACGTCTCGTCCTCAACTAGCCCTAAACAGTCGCCATTTTGGTTATCGTGAAGTATGCCAACCCCCACCACATTGGACCCTCAGCCGCACACCCAACATAGGAAGGTGGAACCAAGCTGGAACTTTTGCACCCCGGCGAACTGGTATGAGCAGAAAAAATCCCTTGAAATCAACGAACATGTGGAGCTTAGGGGAATCGAACCCCTGACCTTTTCATTGCGAACGAAACGCTCTACCAACTGAGCTAAAGCCCCGATGAAGGAACTGTAGCAAACCGCAGGCCCACCAGCGGTAACCTCAGAACATGACCGCAAACCACCCCACCCAACACCGGCCTGAGGTCAGAGCGTGGCCGGCGCTGTGGGCGCTCGTCATCGGCTTCTTTATGATCCTGGTCGATTCCACCATTGTCTCGGTCGCCATACCGGCCATCATGGAAGGCCTGGATGCGGATCTGGACAGCGTCATCTGGGTGAACAGCGCCTACCTGCTGGCTTTCGCCGTCCCACTGTTGGTCACCGGAAGGCTCGGCGACAGGTTTGGTCCCCGCCGCATTTATTTGATCGGTCTAACGGTTTTCACAATCTCAAGCGTCTGGTGCGGGCTTGCCGGAACCGTGGAGATGCTCATTCTGGCCCGTGTTCTCCAGGGCCTGGGCGCTGCGATGATGACGCCCCAAACCATGTCCGTCATCACGCGGGTCTTCCCGCCTGAACGCCGCGGCGCCGCCATGGGCTTATGGGGTACCGTGGCTGGCGTTGCCACCCTGATCGGGCCGGTGCTCGGGGGACTGTTGGTGGACTCGCTGGGCTGGGAGTGGATCTTCTTCGTCAACGCGCCCGTCGGCGTCGTCGGGCTTGTCCTGGCCTACCGGCTGGTTCCCCGGCTCGCGACGAACAGCCACACGTTCGACCTTGTGGGTGTGGTTCTCAGCGCCACCGGAATGTTCTGCCTGGTTTTCGGCATTCAGGAGGGTGAGAACTATGACTGGGGAACTATCGCCGGGCCCCTGTCGGTCTGGTCGCTCATCATCGCCGGCCTGATACTGCTGACGGCGTTCGTCGTCTGGCAGAGGTACAGCCGCAGCGAGCCGCTGGTGCCCCTGAGGCTCTTCGGTGACCGTAACTTCTCCTTGGCCAACACCTCAATCTTCGCCATGGGGTTTTCGATTACCACCGTGGCCATTCCGCTGATGCTTTACGCCCAGAACGTGCGCGGCCTCTCCCCCACCCAGGCCGCCCTCCTGCTGACTCCCATGGCTGTCATCTCTGGATCGCTGGCACCGTTGGTGGGGAAATTGGTGCAACGGGGCAATCCTAAGTACATGGCCATCTTCGGGTTCGCCGGGATGTCGGCGTCGCTGTTCTGGCTGGGTGCCATTCTGAGCCCGGACGTGCCAATCTGGCATTTGCTGCTCCCCGTTTCGCTGCTGGGATTCGCGAGCGCAGGCATTTGGGCGCCAGTCTCCCTGACGGCAACGCGCAACCTGGCTCCGTCTTTGGCCGGAGCGGGCTCGGGCGTCTACAACACCACACGGCAGGTGGGTGCGGTGCTGGGAAGCTCGGCAATTGCAGCCATGATGGTGGCACGGCTGGCGGCAAACCTCGACGGTGGAGCCCCCGCCGAGTCTGCTGCCGCCGGACAACTCCCGGATGCCCTGCAGGCAGGGTATGCGGCGGCCATGGGGCAGTCCCTCTTCCTGCCCGCAGCCGTCATTCTGATCGGCCTGGGAGCAGCCCTGTTCTTCGCAAGGCCGCAGCAGAACAACATCTGGGCGGACGAGCAGGAGTCAGTAACCACCGCCGGCTAGAGGCACCCCATCTTGGTTGCCTCTATTAACCACCTGTAGGCTCGTCCCATGGCTGAAGAAACCACCCCCGAGGAAAAGACCGAACCCGCCGAAGTGAAGGAAGTCAGCGACGACTTCATCACTCGCGATCACACAACGGTGTCAGGGCTGAAGTACACCACGACCACCGGGCGGCTGGTCCTCCGCCGGGAGGAAACCAAGGACGGCAAATCCGAGGGGTTCAAGCCCAAGGCCGAAATCTTTGTTGTCGCGTACACCAAAACCGGTGACGATGCCGCGAAACGCCCGGTCACCTTCGCCTTCAACGGTGGCCCGGGATCGGCGTCGGTATGGCTCCACCTTGGCCTGCTGGGTCCGCGCATGGTGAATTCGGGTGACGTCGGCGCGATGACCCCTCCCCCGTTTGGCCTCGTGGATAATCCGGAATCGCTTCTGGAACACAGCGACCTTGTGATGATCGATCCGGTAAGCACCGGGTTCTCACGCGTGGTCGAAGGCGAAAAGTCCGATGAGTTCCACGCGTTCGTCGAAGACCGCGACCTGGTCGCCGAAGTCATCCGTCTGTGGACCACCCGCAACAACCGCTGGCTGTCCCCCAAGTACCTGGTAGGCGAGTCTTACGGGACCCTCCGCGCGGTCGCCGTCGCCGGCAGGCTCTTCGACGCCTACGGAATGGCCGTCAACGGACTCGGCCTAATCTCCACCGTCCTCAACATGTCAACCCTTCGGTTTTTCCCGGGCAGCGATGTCCCCTACGCGCTGCATCTGCCCACGTATGCGGCGATCGCGCACTACCACGGTCGGCACAGCGGGCGGGAGCTTGCCGACGTCGTCAGCGAAGCGGAACAGTTCGCTGCGCAGGACTTCGGTTACGCGCTCACCCAGGGGAGCCGGCTGAGCGAACAAGAGTACGACGACGTCGTCGCCCGCCTCAGTGCCATCACCACCCTGAGCGAAGGTTTCATCAGGCGGACAAACCTCCGCTGGGCATATCACGAGTTCGCGGCCGAACTCCTCCGGGAGGAAGGTCTGGTTGTCGGCAGAATTGACGGACGCTTCGCCGCGCAGCCTGCCAGCCAGCAGGACTCGGCGTCCCGTGACGATCCGAGCATCCGCGCCATCACGGGCCCGTTTGCCGCAGCCATCAACCACTACGTCCGCGCCGAACTTGGCTACGAGAACGATCTTCCCTATGAGATCCTCACTGCCCGGGTGCAGCCGTGGAGTTACAAGACCTTCGAAGGCGCACCGGTAGACGTCAGCCACGTCCTCGAACGCCTCATGGTGCACAACCCCGCGCTACGGGTGCATGTGGATTACGGTTACCAGGACGGAGCCACTCCCCACTTCGCGGCGGAGTATGTCTTTGCGCATATGAAGCTTGATGATCAGGCCCGCGCGCGCATCACGCATCACTATCATGAGGCAGGACACATGATGTACCTGAAGCCTGAATGCCGCCTCGCGCAGCTTGAGGCGCTCAAGCTGTTCGTCACAACCGGGGCAGCCTAACCTGACCGCTTTAGTCAGTATGCTTAGCTCTGCGGCCGGAAGAAGATCCGGCCACAGGCTGCGAAGGGACCACCATGCTGAAGAAAATCCTCTGGGCGCTTGCCCCCGTCATTGCCGCACGGATCCTGGGCCGCAAGCGCGGCAGCCAGGACTCTTCGCGTGCTAACAAAACCCGCTGGGACAAGAAGCACGGCCGCTGAAGGACGTGGCTAGCGGGTAGCGAAGTGAATCCAGAGGCCCACTACCCAGGAGCTGCCCGCCAGGCAAGCCAGCAGCAGTTCAACCAGGATGCCCAGGCCCGTGGCTTTCAGTGCCTCAAGACTGGATGAGAACGCTGGTTTGATGTCCCGCTGGCGCGCGTATTCGCTCAGGAAGAGACCCGCGGCAAAGCCAACGAACAGGCCAACAACCGGGATCACGAACATGCCCACTACGCCCAGGATCAAGCCGATCGTCACCGACTTGGCGGGGATGCGTCTT
>NZ_KI915021.1:0-7000 GCF_000520595.1 Arthrobacter sp. H5 | reverse complement strand
GCGTCTTTCACGGAGCTTCCGGCCCGTCAGAATGGTTCCCGCCAGCAGCCCAGCCAGGGCAAGGGCGGAGCCCGTGCCAAAAGCAACCCAGCCTGGAAAGCTGGAAACCACCAGCGCCCACCCCAGCATCGAACCGATGATCAAAATGCTTCCTGGAAGTATTGGAACAACCACGCCCGCTATCCCCACTGCGATGAGAAGACCGCACACAACGGTAGTCAAAACCTGAAGGTCCATGCCGTCAGTCTCTCATCACCGAAGCCCTCTCCGCCTTGTCGGGCGGTTAGCTCGACACTAAGGTGACTTACAAAGCCTTACGGCCCCGACATCAGGAGGCACCAAATGAGTACGCCAAGCACAGGGAACCATAACCCGGACTCCAACGACCCGAATGAAGGCCGGGCAAAGCATGTCGATGCCAATGCCGCACCGGACGCTGATGCAACCGCCACGGAGCGGAACCCAAGGCAGGACCCTTCACCGGCCACGCGTCCTGTCGACGCACAGGCAACCCGCACGGACACAGCCGGGACCCGCGGCGAGCAGCCGCGCAGGTCAGATGCCACTGTGGTCACCGACGGCAACGCGGCACGCACGGATGGAGATGACACCCGCACGCGTCAGCACACAGCCGCCGTTCCCGTCAGTCACACAAAGCACCCCGACGAACACCTGACAGCGCGGGACGATGATGACCGTGATCCCATCCCCGGCGCCGCCGAGCGTGCGGCCCTCCATCAGCGGGAAAAGGAAGCTTTTGGCGGTATGAAGTTTGGCTCGGCCTTCTTCGGCTGGCTGACGGCAACCGGCATGGCTGTCCTTCTCACGGCCCTGGTGGCAGCCGCCGGGACCGTTGTTGGGTTGTCCACCAACACCAACCTGAACGACGCAACGGATCAGGCCACCCAGGATCCACAGACCGTGGGCATCACCGGGGCCATCATCCTGCTGGTGATCCTTCTTCTAGCCTACTTTGCCGGTGGTTACGTGGCTGGCAGAATGGCACGCTTCAACGGCGCAAAGCAGGGCCTGGCCGTCTGGCTGTGGGCGCTGGTGGTGGCTGTTATCGCAGCAATCCTCGGGCTCATCTTCGGCCCGCAGTTCGACGTACTGGCCAGCCTCAACAGTTTCCCCCGGCTGCCCGTCAATGAAGGCAACCTGACAACGGTTGGGATCATCGCCGTCGTGATCGCTGCGGCAGCGGCGCTGGCCGGTGCCGTGCTGGGTGGGATGGCGGGTATGCGCTACCACCGCCGGATTGACCGCGCCGACTTTAACGACGCCGCGTATCGCTAAATCTGGTTGCCCACTGACACAATCCTTGCCGCTTTCCCGTCTGCATTTTACGATGGGTTTCTGCGGAGCCAACGGCTTCAGTTGGGGGCGGGCAAACCGGAATTAGAGGAGCTGGAATGCCAACACATGTTGATGAATTTCTTGTCGATTGTTCCGTGCGTACCGATGACGGATCCACCGTCACGGCGCAGGAATTGACGGGTGTCTACCTCACGTGGTGCGAAGGCCATTCCGCTGAGCCTTTGTCCCAGGCGAAGCTCAGCGCCGCGCTGCATGTGCGCGGTTACGCAACCGTTTCTGTGGGACACAACCGCTGCTATGTGGGGCTGGCCATGCGTGGACCGGCGGTGACGGAATACATTCTGAGCACGTACTAGGAGTCCAAAATGACCGTTATCGGGTTTCACGCCTCCCACGAACAGCTCGGCCCAGCGCAACTGCTCGCCGATGTGCAGCTTGCAGAGAAAGCCGGATTCCAGGCTGCCATGTGCTCGGACCACTTTGAGCCCTGGTCTGCGAGGCAGGGTCATTCGGGTTTCGCATGGGCATGGCTGGGTGCCGCACTTGCCACTACCGAGTTGCGTTTCGGAGTGGTCACGGCGCCCGGCCAGCGCTACCACCCCGCGATCCTGGCGCAGGCCACCGGCACCCTGGCTTCGATGTTTCCCGGACGCTTCTGGGCAGCACTCGGGAGCGGCGAGAACCTCAACGAACACATCACCGGGGACGCCTGGCCAACAAAACCGGAACGCCAGCAGAGGCTGGAGGAGTGCGCGGAGATCATACGCAGAATGCACGACGGCGAAACGGTCACCCACCACGGTTCCGTCACCGTCCATGAGGCGCGGCTATGGGACGTGCCCCACGTCAAGCCTCCGCTGATTGCACCGGCGGTCAGCGTCGATACCGCCAGTCGGGGCGCGGTCTGGGCAGACGGGCTGGTCACTGTCAACCAACCCCACGACAAGCTGAGGCACATGCTCGCCGCCTATCGCGACAACGGCGGCAGCGGGAAAACGATCCTCCAGGTTCACTTGTCCTGGGCCCCAACGGAGACCGACGCCGTCGACATTGCCATGGATCAGTGGCGCACCAACACTTTCGCTCCCCCGGTCCCCTGGGACTTGGGACGGCCGCAGGATTTCGACGACGCGAGCAATGACATCGCTGAGGAGTCCATCAGGCGCACGGTCCTCATCTCGGCTGATCCTTCGCAGCACGCGCAATGGATCCAGGAGTATTCCGATCTGGGGTTTGACGAAATCTACCTGCACTATGTGGGTGTCGATCACCGGCCATTCATCGAAACCTTCGCCGAGCACGTCCTTCCCCAGTTCCGCTGAGCTGCACGTATAGATAAGGACAAACATGCGCACCACCGATACTTCCGATCTCTGGTGGAAGAACGCCGTCATCTACTGTTTGGACATCGAGACCTTCTGCGACTCCAACGGCGACGGCGTCGGAGACTTTGCGGGCGCCGCGCAGCGGGTCGATTACCTGGCGGAACTGGGCATCACCTGTGTCTGGCTCATGCCGTTCTATCCATCGCCCAACCGCGACGACGGATATGACGTCATGGACCTGTACGGCGTGGATGAACGACTCGGAACGCTGGGGGATTTTGTGGAGTTTGTCCGCACGGCCAAGGATCGTGGCCTGCGGGTGATCGCGGACCTGGTGGTCAACCACACCTCGGACCAGCATCCATGGTTCAAGCAGGCGCAGTCTTCGAAGGACAACCCGTACCGCGACTTCTATGTCTGGCGTTCGGAAGAGCCGCCCGATACGTCAAAAGAGGTGGTTTTCCCCGACAAGGAGAATTCCATCTGGACCAAGGACAAAACTACCGGAGAGTGGTATCTGCACCGGTTCTACTCGCATCAGCCCGACCTCAACGTCTCCAATCCTCTTGTCCGGGATGAGATCGCCAAGGCGATCGGCTTCTGGATGGAACTTGGCCTTGACGGCTTCCGGGTGGACGCTGTGCCGTTTTTTCTGGAGACCATGGGCGTTGAGGAGGGCGTGGTAGGAGATCCCCACGATTACCTGCAGGCGCTTCGCAGGTTCCTTGGGCGGCGTCTGGGAAATTCGGTGCTGCTGGGCGAGGTGAACCTGCCGTATAAGGAGCAGCTGAAGTTTTTTGGTCCCGAGGCGGACGAGCTGACAATGCAGTTCGACTTCATCGCAATGCAGCAGATGTACCTCTCCCTGGCCCGCGGTGACGCGCGGCCGCTGGCGAAGACTCTTTCCTCCCGCCCGGCAATGGACCCGGACAGTCAGTGGGCAACGTTTGTGCGGAACCATGATGAGCTCACGTTGGACAAACTTTCAAAGGCGGAGCGCCAGGAGGTTTTCGATGCCTTTGGGCCTGAGGAACGGATGCAGGTCTTTGGCCGCGGTTTGAAGCGGCGGCTGCCGCCCATGCTCGACGGCGATCCGCAGCGCATCAGGATGGTCTACTCCCTGCTCTTCTCGCTCCCGGGCACCCCCGTCCTGTTCTACGGTGAAGAGATCGGCATGGGCGAGAATCTCGACATTGATGGGCGGATGGCGGTACGGACACCCATGCAGTGGACGGACGGGGAGAGTGCCGGATTCTCCTCCGCCAAGCCGCGGAAGCTGATCGCGCCGCTGGTGTCCGGCGAGTTTGGGCCGGACAACGTGAATGTCACCTCTGCCAGGCGCGACCCTGACTCGCTGCTGAGTTTCATGGGGACACTTATCCGTCGCTACCGCGAGTGCCCCGAGTTGGGGTGGGGCGAGTTCAGCCTCATTAAACAACCCAACAACGCGGTTCTTGCTCACCGGTGTGTCTGGGAAGGGAATTCAATCTTCCTTGCCCACAACTTCGGCTCGGAACCGGCAACGGTGAAAGTGGAAACCAACGACGACGACGTACCCGAGTCAGGCGGTCTGGTCACCGACCTGCTCAGGGACAAGCGGAGCAGCATCGCACGTGGTGAACCCCTCGACATCGAGTTGGAACCCTACGGATACCGGTGGATCCGGGTTCAGGAACCGGGAACCGGCCGCCTGTGGTGACCGCTAGAAAATGGTGCCGAGAAATCCTGCGCCGATGCTCACCACAAGCGCGATGATCAGGAGCCAGACAATGGGCGTGCGGTACTTATTGATTAAACGCATGATGGGTCCAGTCTAGGCGAGCCCGCGTCGTCGTCGTTCTTTAGCTCTTACTGTCCGCGGCCTCGAAGCGTTGCAGCGCCAGTTTTTTCAATCCGTCGGCCGGGTGGACGGGCTGGGGCCAGCGGGGGGTGAGCTGATCCCCAAGGGTTACGCGCCTGATCCTTCGCCCGAACATGGGAATGACCCATTCGCGCAGCCAGATTGCTTCCTGACGTGCCCAGTCACGCGGAGTGGTGTGCGGTCGGGGCTGGGGCAGCTTGAGCTTCAAAGAGTGGTCAACGCCAAGGACCCTCAGCACGTGGGCTGCCATGTTCTTGTGGCCGGCCGCAGACATGTGGAGCCGGTCGGTGTCCCACATGCCGGGGTTGTGATATTCGTCGAAGCACCAGTAGTCCACGAGGAGGGCATCATAGGTGCGGGCGATGCGCCGGACGCGCTCGTTGTACATCCAGTTTCGGCGCCGCATCGGTTCCAGGACGGGGTGAAGCTGTACATCGAAGCCGGTGAACAGCAATGGGCGGGCACCCGCGGCAGCAATCCGGCCAACCATCTGCTCATAGGAGGACATCAGCGCTCCCATGTCCTTGCGGAGTTCGAGGATGTCGTTGCCGCCGGCATAAACGCTCACGATGGTCGGGCGCAGCTTCAGCGCCGGCTCCAGCTGTTCATCAATGACCTGATGGAGCCGTTTGCTGCGGATCGCCAGGTTTGCGTACTCCCACGTTGGATCCTGTTTTCCCAGCTGTTTTGCCACCCTATCCGCCCAGCCGCGCACCCCGTTGGGGAGATGCCGGTCCCAGTCGCCCACTCCTTCTGTGAAAGAGTCACCAATTGCTGCAAACAGTCCCGACACAGCTACACCATAGGGAACGAAAACAGCCGAGAATGGCTCCCCAGAGAAACTTCAGATGAATTTCCCATCCCACCCATCCACATTCGTTGCTTCAACGAATAGCCTTGTAGACGTTCCCTGCCACATTTCTATTTGTGCGGGGAGATCCGGCCCGACCGCAACTGGGACGTGAGGCAATGCAGCGCACGATCTCTGTCCTGCACACTGCCTCCAAGGTTCTGCTTGCCTCCCTTTTACTGGTCCTTGCCTGGACGATTTTTAGTGCAGCCTCCGCGCAGGCGTCCGGTCTCCTTGGTTCGCTCACCGGTTCAGATGACGCTTCAAGTGAGTCTGAGGACGATGGTCTGCTTTCTTCAGTCACCGAACCGGTTTCCGCGCTTACCGAGCAGGTGAGCGAGACCGCTGCGTCGTCGTCGGGCAGTGCTGATTCGCTCCTTTCACCGGTCACCGCGCTGGTCTCCCCAAGCGAAGATTCGCTAGTATCTCCCGTCACGGACCTGGTGACCGACGCAGTCCGCCCCGTGACTGCAGTTGCAGAACCCGTCACAGACCTAGTGACCGACGCAGTCCGCCCTGTGACCGGTCTTGTAGATGATGTGGCTGCACCAGTTATTGGCGTTGTTGAGGATGTGCCCGTTGTTGGCTCGGTGACCGAACCGGTTGTCGATGTTGTGACTGAACTTCCGGTAGTTGGGGGAGTCACTGAGCCAATAACGGGTGTAGTGGTACCCGTGCCCACGCCGGATTTTGCGTCACCGGTTCCAGCGTCAGTTCCCGCTGTTCCGGAGCCGGCTGCCGCGGCAAGTCCAGCCCCCGTTGCTCCGCAGCCCGTGGCGAGTGTTCCCATGGAGAAAGCGCCGATTGAGGCCGCACCAGTTGAGTCTGCCCTGGTTGAGGCCGCACCGGTTGAGGCCGCACCGGTTGAGGCCGCACCGGCAATCCTTGATGCCGAGCCGCTGTCCGGCCCCCAGCCAGTGATCTCTGATCCCGCAGCGCCAGCGCCATCCGATCCCGCTCCCCTTCCGCAGGAGTTTCTTCAGACAGTTGAGACCGCCCCCGATGCGGAATCGAGCGTCTGGTCGGTTCCCGGTAACCAGTCTCCCGAGCCAGCTGCCTCCGCGGTCGCTGGGTCAGGCTCGGCCGGCTCAGGGTCCTCATTGAGGACTTCGGGGGATTCAGGTTCCGGAGCTCCAGGTGACATTCCTCAAGGTTTCTCTTCCGATTGGCTCAACGGCCTGAGCTCGTTATTCAACGAGGCTGAAAGTATCCCCCGTTCCCTGGCATTGGACCACGGCTTTTCCCCTGACTGATGTTGCCGATGCCGCGTGGCTGATTCCGCGGCAAAACGGCCTCCGACGCCTCTCGGTAGTCGGCAAACATCATAATTAAGGAAAACTGTCATGAACTCCTTTGTTCGCAAAGGGCTGTGCAGCACCCTGTTCGCCGGTGGGATTCTCCTACTCGGTGCCGGTGCAGCACAGCCACAGATTCACACAACGACCAGGGCCTACTGGGCCTCGGCCAAATCAACGTCAATGTGGGTGTTGACGGAAACGCCGACGGAAACGCCGAGGGTGAGAACACCAACAACGGCAGCCTCACCTCGGACCTCGGTCTTGGTGTAGACGCTGATGTAGCAGCTGACGTTGACGCCAACGTCGATGCAAACGTCGACAGCACCGTTGAAGGCGCCAACCACAGCGA
>NZ_KI915020.1:8999-17919 GCF_000520595.1 Arthrobacter sp. H5 | reverse complement strand
GCGCCTATCAGGTGTCTCTGACGGCCGGTACAGTCCTGCACAAGACCCATACCGCGCTGCATTTGTGGTTCTGGGCTGCTTACCTGATGTCCACGGGAACAACTGGAATTTCTGCCAGGCAGTTGCAGCGTCAACTTGGCCTCACCCGACATCAAACGGCCTGGACCATGCTGCACAAGCTGCGTCGGGCCATGGTCAACCCTGAACGCTCTCTACTGACAGGCGAGGTCGACGTCGATGAGTGCCAGGTCGGCGGCCGCGAGACCGGACGTCGCGGCGGCAGGAATCTCACCGCCAAAGCGGCGCAGGTGGTCGTTGCGGTGGAACATCGGGGCCAGGGTTCAGGGCGTGTGCGGATGAAAGTGATCGCTGATGCCTCCGGCGACACGCTGACCGGATTCATCACCGACACCGTCGCTCCCGGTGCGATCGTGCATACGGACGGCTGGATGGGTTACGCGCCATTGGCCAAGCAAGATTACGACTACCGGCCACGGTCACAAAGGGCCGCCAAGAGAGCCGGCGACGCAGACCCGGTCATGCCTCGAGTGCATCGTGCGATCAGCAATTTCAAGACGTGGCTGCGAGGGACACACCGATCTGTCAGCAATGAACAACTACAGGTTTACCTCGACGAATTCACGTTCCGCTACAACAGACGCAGCACGCCCATGGCTGCGTTCCAGACTCTCCTCGGTCTTGGCAGTCGGCAGCCGCCGACTACCTACCGCCAAATCACAGAAAATGGCCGAAACGCAAGACATGACCTGAGCTAACCGTTCACCCACTATGTGCTTTTTCCGGAGTTGGCAGTTGACGCCGGCGTTGAGACTGGAGACGGTGGGTGCCATGAAAAATGTGGGCACACTGTCCACGTTCTGGTAGCGAGCATGAAAAAGCTCCACCCTCGTTGAGGAATTTGTTCTGTTGCCTAGGTGAAGTCCCGTGGGAGGCTATGGGTATGCCTCTGATTGATTTGTCGCACCGGAATTTTTCAAGCTGAACGGTACCAATGGGAGTTAGGCGGCTGACTGTTCGGGGATTTGCTTGGGTTGGTTGATCCACGCGGGTCTTGGGAGCGCGAGGATTTTGGGGTCGGTGGTGGTGGTGAAGCGTTGGGGTGTTTCGTGCGGGCTGCCGGCGTCTTTCAGCGACTGTGCCTTGACTGCCAGCGCCGATCCGTTGGTGGTCAGCGCAATGTCCATATCACGGCCGTCCGGCGTCTTCAGCACGGCGAGCATACCCACCAGCTCCTCAAGCCCTTGCGCAGCAGCGGTTCGCCGCCGGTGAGGCGGATCTTCTCGACTCCGTGTGCCACGGCGATCCTGGCGAGCCGGGTCATCTCCTCGAAGGTCAGCAGCTCGGCGCGCTCCATGAACGTGAAGTCCTTGCCGAAGACCTCCTTCGGCATGCAATAAACGCACCGGAAGTTGCACCGATCGGTGACCGAAATACGCAGGTCCCGCAATTGACGGTTCCGGGTATCAGTGACCGTACCGGTCGGCGGTTCCAGCTCAACCGGGACATCCGATCGGTCACGGAAATAGTGGGGCTCGGGGTCGAGCGCACCGTTGTCCATCACAGCATCACCCCATGCTCGCCCGTGGGGTAAGGCTGGACCGGCGGTCGCCCTGTCATGGTCGGGCCTGACCCTGTCAAAACATTCCGAGTTGGAGCCGGGCGGCCTCCGACATCCGGTCCTGGCCCCAGGGTGGGTCCCAGACAAGCTCAATGTCGACGTCGCTGACGCCGGGGACCGATTGGACCGCGGCGCGGGCGTCTTCTTTGAGCACGTCGCCCATGCCGCAGCCCGGAGCGGTCATGGACATCTTGATCTCGACCCGGTGGGTGCCATCGGCGAGCGGCTCCGCTTGGCAGACGTAGATCAGCCCCAGATCCACGACGTTGATGGGGATTTCTGGGTCGAAGACGTTCTTGAGCTGCGCGATCACCTGATCCAGTTCGAACGGCCCCCCGTCCGCGAACGTTGCTTCGGCGCCAGGGCCAGCCAGTCCGAGCGCGGCGGAGTCCTCGGCACTGATCCGGACGAGGTATCCCATTTCGGTTTGGACGGTGACGCTGGCGCCCAGGGTCTGCGTCACGATGACGTGCTCGCCGCGCTGGAGCAGCATCGGCTGCCCGCCCGGGATCACCGTCGCCTGGCAGTCCTGCCCTAGTTCGATTGTTATGTATCGGCCTGAGTCCATGGTTGTTTACTCCGTCCCGTCCCGGCGGCTGGCGTCTTCGAGGGCGCTGCGCAACGCCTGCCAGGCCAAGGTGGCGCATTTGACCCGCGTTGGGTATTCCCAAACACCCGAAAGCACTGCGAGCTTGCCGACCCCGGCTGGCGGTGCATCGTCCTCGGATTCGGTGGTGAGCATGGTGTGGACGCGGGTGAATAGAGCGAGGGCCGCCTCTTGCCGCAGACCCTTCACCGCCATGGTCATCAGCGAGGCGGAGGCTTGGGAGATGGCGCATCCGTTGCCCTCGAAGGAAGTGTCGGCGATGGTGCCGTCGGCGAGTTGGAGGTAGAGCGTCAGCTGGTCACCGCACAGCGGGTTGAGGGCCTCGACCGTCTGGGTCGCGTCCTCGAGCGTACGGAAGTTTCGTGGCCTGCGGGCATGATCGATGATCACTTCCTGGTAGAGGCTCGTGATGTCATCACTCACCGCAGCACCCCTTGGCCCGCCCCGGAGTTCACCTTGTGCTACCCCGCTCATGGCTCGACCGGGCGGTCGCCATTCCCGAATCGGCTGGCTACCAGCGCCTCCAGCTGCGCCCGGAGCGCCTCCAATCCGATCCGGTCCACCATCTCGTGCACGAACGCGTCGATGAGCAGACCGCGGGCCGCCTCCAGCGGTATTCCGCGCGTACGCAGGTAGAGCAACGCGTCCTCGTCCAGTTGGTCGACGGCGGCACCGTGCGTGCACTTCACATCGTCGGTGTAGATCTCCAGTCGCGGTCGGGTGTCGACCTCGGCACGGTCGGAGAGAATCAAGTTCTTGTTCTTCTGGTTCGCATCGGTTCCGTCCGCTCCCGGACGAACCATGATGTACCCGTTGAACACCCCGTGCCCGCGTCCGTCCAGCACACCCTTGTACAGCTGGTGACTGGTGCAGTTGGTCGCGGCGTGATCCACGAAGATCGTGTTGTCATGTAGTTGATCACCCTGCGGCAGGTAAACGCCATCGAGGCTGACCTCGGCCCCCACATCTTCAAGAAGCACCCGCACCTCGTGGCGGGCAATGCTGGAGCCGAGCATGACCGAGCGCGAGGAGAAGCGGCTGTTGCGTCCTTGCCGGACGTCCAGCAGCGCCAGATGGAATGCGCTCACCGGCTCGTCCTGGACCTTGTAGTGCTCGATCCGGGCCCCGTCGGCGAGAACGGCCTCGGTGACGGCATTGGTGCAATACACGTCACCGTCGATGCCGGCATAGGTCTCGACGATCGTCGCGCGGCTGCCGGGCCCGGCCAGGATCACCGACCGCGGGCTGGACATCAGCGGGACCCCGCCGGTGTCAGAGAAGAACACGAGCTGGATCGGTTCGTCCACGCATGTGCCGGGTGTGAGGTGGACGAAGGCCCCGTCCTCGGCGAGTACGTCGTTGAACGCCGCGAACGCGTGATGCTCTCCCGGCGCATGCGCGAAGAACGGTTCGAGGCGCTCGGGCCCCGCGGCCAGCACCGCGGCGAGGTTCGTCACCTCGGCGCCGGCTGGCAGCCCGGTCAACCGTGAGAACTCGGCAACGAAGTGTCCATTGACGAAGACCAACCGGGGCCCGCCGAGATCGACCGCTGCTGCGTTGATCATGTCTGCCGATACCCGGCGGGCCGACCCCGGGGTGGCGGCCTCGAAAGGCACGGCCAAGATCGGGTCAAGCCCGGTGTACTTCCAGTCCTCGTCCTTGCGGGTCGGGAAGCCGTGCTCACCCACCCACCCGAGGGCGGCCAGCCGCGCCTCGGCGAGCCAGACGGGATCGCGGCCCTCGCCCCGGGGTTCGAAGCTGGAAAGCACTCCCCCGACAGCCATCGCCGTGGTCACTGGGTCGCTCCGGACAGCGCCGGACGCCCCGAGTTGTGTTGCTGCCTCAGGCCCGTATAGCCGTGCTCTTCGAGCTCGAGGGCAAGGTCCTTGTCCCCGGAGCGCACGATTCGGCCTGCAGCCATCACATGGACGCGGTCCGGGACAATGTAGTCCAGCAGCCGCTGGTGGTGGGTGATGACTAGCATCGCGCGGCCCTCACTGCGCAGGGCATTAACGCCGTTCGCGACCACCCGGAGGGCGTCGATGTCAAGGCCCGAATCGGTCTCGTCCAGGATCGCGAGTTTGGGCTCGAGGATCGCCATCTGCAGGATCTCGTTACGCTTCTTCTCGCCGCCCGAGAATCCCTCGTTGACCGACCGGCTCATGAAGGTCTGGTCCATCTCCACGAGCTTCATCCGCTCTTGGGCCAGCGCTAGAAAGTCCACTGAATCCAGCTCGTCTTGCCCGCGCTGACGGCGCAGGGAGTTCAGGGCCGTGCGCATGAAGTACATGTTCCCGACGCCCGGGATCTCGACCGGATGCTGGAAGGCCAGAAACACACCCGCCGCAGCGCGGTCCTCGGGCGAAAGGGCGAGCAGGTCCTGGCCCTCGTAGCAGACACTGCCGGAGACGTCATAGCCCTCGCGGCCGATCAGCACACTAGCCAGTGTGCTCTTACCCGACCCGTTCGGCCCCATGATCGCGTGTACCTCACCCGCGTTCAGCTCAAGATTCACCCCCCGCAAGATCTCGTTGTCCTCGATACTTGCATGCAGTTCTTCGATCTTCAGCATCATCCCACGCTTCCTTCCAGGCTCACGGTTAACAGTTTTTGCGCCTCGACGGCGAACTCCATCGGCAGCATCTTGAATACCTCGCGGCAGAAGCCGTTCACGATCATCGACACCGCCTCCTCTTCCGGGATACCCCGCTGCCGGCAGTACAGGAGTTGTTCCTCGCCGATCTTGGAGGTGGAGGCCTCGTGTTCGACCTGCCCTGTCGGGTTCTTCACCTCGACGTAGGGGAAGGTGTGCGCGCCACAGTCCTTGCCGATCAGCAGCGAATCGCACTGGGTGAAGTTCCGGGCACCCGCAGCCGAATGGCGGATCCCTACCAGCCCCCGGTAGGTGTTCTGGCCGTGACCGGCCGAAATCGCCTTCGAGATGATGGTGCTCCTGGTGTTCTTACCGATATGCACCATCTTGCTGCCGGTATCCGCCTGCTGATGCCGGGCGGTCAGCGCAACCGAGTAGAACTCTCCGACCGAGTTGTCACCCTTGAGGATCACGCCCGGATACTTCCAGGTGATCGCCGAGCCGGTCTCGACCTGAGTCCAGGAAATCTTCGAGTTCCGGCCGGCGGCCATACCCCGCTTGGTAACGAAGTTGTAGACACCACCGTTGCCCTGTGCGTCACCTGGATACCAGTTCTGCACGGTCGAGTACTTGATCTGAGCGTCATCGAGGGCCACCAGTTCGACCACCGCGGCATGCATCTGGTTCTTGTCGCGCACCGGCGCGGTGCAACCCTCGAGGTAGCTCACATACGCACCCTCCTCGGCGATGATCAGGGTGCGCTCGAACTGACCGGTATCCGCGGCGTTGATGCGGAAGTAGGTGGACAGCTCCATCGGGCAGTGCACGCCCTTGGGGATATAGCAGAACGAGCCGTCGGTGAACACCGCCGCGTTCAGGCAGGCGAAGAAGTTGTCCTTATACGGGACCACCGAGCCGAGGTATCGGCGCACCAGGTCCGGGTGGTTCTGGACAGCCTCGGAGAAGGAACAGAAGATGACACCGACATCGGCCAGCTTCTCTTTGAACGTCGTCGCAACCGACACCGAATCGACGATCGCGTCGACCGCCACGCCGCTGAGACGCTCCTGCTCACCGAGAGAGAATCCCGAGCTTGTCGAACATCTCCCGCAACTCCGGATCGACTTCGTCCATGCTCGCCACTTGCTTCTTCGGCCTGGGATCGGCGTAGTAAATGATGTCCTGGTAGTCGACCGGCCCGTAGGAGACGTGCTGCCAGGTGGGCTCAGCAAGCGTGAGCCAGTGCCGGTAGGCACGAAGCCGCCACTCCAACAGCCAATCCGGCTCGTTCTTCTTGGTCGAGATCAGCCTGATGATGTCCTCGTTGAGCCCCCTGGGGGCGACGTCAGTATCGAGATCGGTGACGAAGCCGTACTGGTACTCCTGGTTCGCCAGATCACGAACCTCATCAGAGATACCAGTCGTGGTTGTGGGTGCACTCATCTTCGTCTCCATGTCAGTCGATGTCAGTCGATGTCAGGCAGCGTGTCGATCAGTGCCCCTGCGGGGGCAGGGCGGCCACGAGCGGGTGGTCCCGGTGCGTGTTGCCGATCTTGGCGGCCCCGCCGGGTGAGCCCAGCTCCTCGAAGAACTCGACGTTCGCCTTGTAATACTCCGCCCACTCGTCCGGGGTGTCATCCTCGTAGTAGATGGCTTCGACCGGGCAGACCGGTTCGCAGGCACCGCAGTCCACGCACTCGTCGGGGTGAATGTAGAGCGAACGTTCACCTTCGTAAATGCAGTCGACCGGGCATTCTTCGATACATGCCTTGTCCTTGAGATCCACGCACGGCTGCGCGATGACATACGTCACGGTGTGACTCCTTCTCGTACGGTCGGCGCCCGACCGTCCCGGGTGGCCGTGGCGGGGGCGAAGGCCGCCGAGGCGTCCGTGTGGACGTGAGCCCCGGGCCGGTGGGGGGCAGTCTCCTGCGGGACGGTGATTAACCAACCGCTCCTTCGAGCTGCGGCCCGATCAGGCCGCTGGGCTGGAGGGTGTACTCCAAATTTCGCCGACCGCGACCCGCCGCGGGGCTGGATCCGCACGGTGACCTCGTCGCCGCAGGCCGGGTTGATGCGCTGTGCCTGGGCGTTGAACGGCCAACGCAGGCCCGCATGCTGCTCCCGCTTCGGGTCCTCCAGGATGATCTCCTGACAAAACCCCATCAGAGCCTCACCCCGAACACCGCGGGTACCTGGTCCAGAGCGCTCAGCAGCGCGTGGACCTCAACAACCGTGTTGTATGCCGCGAAGCTGACCCGCGTCGTCGCCGTCGCGTTCATCCGCTGATGCAGCGGCCAGGCGCAATGGTGACCGACCCGGACGGCGACCCCGGCATCATCGAGGATCTGGCCGACGTCATGGGGGTGGACACCGTCAACTACGAAGGCGACCACACCGGAACGGTCCTGGCCGTCGGCCGGTCCGATGACACGGACCCAGGGACGTTTCGCGAGACCGGCGAGCAGGACCCCGGTGAGGGCGTGTTCATGGGCCGTTACCCGCGGCATGCCCAGGCTGGTGAGGTAGTCGCAGGCCGCGGCCAGGCCCACGGCCTGGGCCGCCACCGGGACACCCGCCTCGAAGCGCTGCGGCGGAGCGGCGTAGGTCGAGCCCTCCATGCGGACGGTCACGATCATCGAGCCCCCGGTGAGGAACGGCGGCATGGCTTTCAGGAGGTCATAGCGGCCCCACAGGACGCCGACTCCCATTGGGCCGAACATCTTGTGACCGCTGAAAGCCAGGAAGTCGACGCCGAGATTGACCACGTCAACGGCCAGGTGGGGCACTGACTGGCAGGCGTCCAGGACGGTCAGCGCGCCGACCGCCCGGGCCCGATCCACAATGGCAGCAACAGGATTGATCGTGCCCAGAACGTTGGACACATGAGTGAATGCGACCACCTTGGTTCGGTCGGTGATGATCGTTTCCAGGTCGCCCAGGTCAAGGCGGCCATCGTCGGTGACACCGATCCAGCGCAGGGTGGCGCCGCTGCGCCGGGCGAGTTCCTGCCACGGAACGAGATTGGCGTGATGCTCCATCTCGGTAATGACGATCTCGTCTCCCTTGCCGAGCGCGAACCGCGCCGCAACATCCGCGTCGACGCCGTCCATGGCCCCGACCGCAGCCGCATTGCTGAAGGCATAAGCCACGAGGTTCAGGGCTTCGGTGGCGTTCTTGGTGAACACCACCTCCTGGGTCTGCGCGCCGATGAAACGGGCAGTCGTCTCCCGCGCGGACTCAAAGGCGTCGGTGGCTTCCTCGGCCAGCTGGTGGGCACCGCGGTGAACCGCGGAGTTGTGCTGCTCGTAGAACGCGCGCTCGGCATCGAGGACCTGACGCGGTTTGTGCGATGTCGCCCCGGAATCGAGATAAACCAACGGTTTCCCGCCACGCACGGAGCGCGACAGAATCCGGAACTCGCCACGGATGGCGGCTGACTCCTGCGTGGTGAATGCCCTGCCCAAGGCAATATCGCACATGGTGGCCCCCTTCAGTCCCGGATTGAGCTCTTCGATGGTGCTCATAGAAAGGACCCTTCATCAAAGGTGGTCGTTCCAGAGAATGCGTTTATGGGAACGGCACCCATGGGGATGAACGTCGTGCAGGCGTACCCACCATGGGCAAGCGTGGCCAGGCGTTGGACGTGAACCCCAAGCAGTCGCGAGAACCCGTCGCTCTCGGCGTCACAGAACGACGGGAACTGGGCTGCGACGTGCTGAACCGGGCAATGCCCTTGGCGCAGCTGCACACCGGCCAGGGGCGTACCCGCTCCAACGGGTCGGATGGAAGCGTCGAAACCGTCGGCGCTCAGTGCCGCCGCCAGCGCCCGCGCGCGGACAGCGACGTCCTCGCCCGCCGTGGCGAGCTGTGCGGCATACCGCGCTTCAAGCCCTGCGCTGCGTTCGCGGGCGAGCTCACCCACCGCACCCACACCCGCGTGTTCTGCAAGAAAGCGCAACGCCGAGGTGGCCACGTCGGCGTAGTCACTGTCCATCCCAGCGTGACCGGCCTCGGAGAGAATGTATGCGCGGGCAGGCCGGCCACGACCGGACCCGCCAGCAGTGGCGGCGGCGGGCTC
>NZ_KI915020.1:0-8899 GCF_000520595.1 Arthrobacter sp. H5 | reverse complement strand
TTGTCCGGCGATCAGATCGAGGTGACGGCGGACCGCGGCGGGCGTCAGCCCCAGGCGCGAGGCGAGGGCAGCAGCGATCAGCGGGCCACCCTCGGCGACCGTCTGCCGGACCCGGTCCCGGGTACGGGCCTCAAGACCGTGCGGTCCGGGTTTGAGCCCGACCGCACCGCCGGATAGGCGGTGATCAGCTAATAACACAACATAAGTGTGACCTAATTCGGACCGGGTATCTATTCAGGGTCGCCTTACTCTTATCTCCCACGGACATGACACTGGTCATACAGCGCGAAGGCCTGGTTTTTTATCAGGTGGGGCCAGTTGTCGGCAAACGGTGGTGAGCCGCCCGGCCGTGTCGTAAACGCGGGTGACAGTCTGTCCGTTGGGGCAGGCCAGTGTGGTGGGGGCCCATGAAGTCGTAGGTGCTTGTGGTGGTTCCTGTTCCGTCGCCCCCACGTTTTCAACGCCCAGAATGCCCGACCAGGAGCCGGTTGGAAATGCCGGCGGCATCCTGCAGATGGTGGTACGAAAGAGTCCTGGGCTCCTTGCGGGAGGCGGCACGGTGCGTGCCGCTCCTCGACGAGTTCATGCCTGCGGGGAAGGTATCCGTGACTGGGAATGGCGGCATCCGCCATCATTTTCCCGCCGGGCATGCTTACACTGGGTCTGAGACATACCGACACGCAAGGAGTGGTTATGACTGACTCGGCACTGATTGACACCGCCTCTGATATCACAGTGGCGCCGGCTCACGGTATTGGCCTGAGCGAGAAGGCCGCGGCGAAAATCCGCAGCCTGTGCGAGCAGGAGGCTCGGGAGGACCTGCGCCTGCGTGTCGCCGTGCAGCCTGGCGGATGCTCCGGCCTCTCATACCAACTCTATTTCGATGAACGGCTCCTCGACGGAGACGCAACGGTTGACTTCGGCGGTGTTGAGGTGGTAGTCGATAAAATGAGTGTTCCCTACCTGGATGGCACCACAATCGACTTCGAAGACACCATCCAGAAGCAGGGTTTCACAATCGATAACCCGAATGCCGGCGGAAGCTGCGCCTGCGGAGACTCGTTCCACTAGAACCGGTCATTAAGGACGGGCGGACCATCCACCCCGGCGAGGGTCTGCCCGTCCTTCTTGGTGAGTGCGGGATCATTGACGGCAACGCCATGGTGGATGTCAACGCCAGCATCGGTAATGCCCGGATGTTCTCGTAGCTAGTGTTTGGTGTGCCCGAACAGTGGGCCATCCCACGGATTCGCAGCAGACCCCCACCGCTTCGATGAGTCAGAGCTCCTGCGGATAATCGTCCGGCACGGTCAGTACCTGCTCGACACTCACCCCGTCCACACACCCTGGGCAAGGATGGGGGCGAAGCCTCGTGTGCTGGGTGGGGTGCTTGCCTGGATGCCGTCGCATCGAGGTACGTCGCATCGAGGTACACGACGTTGTCATCGTCCACCTCGACGAAGATGAACACGGCGGCCTGGCATTCCTCTACCCGCTCGAACAGGTCCGGGTGGTTCTCATAGTGCTCGGGCAACTCCGGCAGTTCGTTGGAGAACCCGAGCAGGAACAGTGAGGCGATCACGCTATTCGAGCGCGAGGAACTCGTCCTTGATCCGGGCGGGGGCTTCTGGAGGGGGCTGGCGGTCACGGCGTGTTTGTTATTTCCCGCCCGAACGCCGGGAAACACCCCTGAGCTCGAAGTTGGGGTGGCCGTTCTCAAGATAGTGGCCTAGGTTGGTGGTTACTGCGGAACTCTTCGCCGGATGGCCGCGGTTCGAGACTTTCCCGGCGGCATTCGAGCAAGGAGGCTCACCGTGGCATATAACGTCGCTCAGAAGCTCATCGCCTCTCACCTGCTAAGCGGGGTGATGACACCGGGGACCGAAATCGGCTTGCGCATCGATCAGACCCTCACACAGGATGCAACAGGAACTCTCGTCATGCTTGAGTTGGAGGCGCTGGGACTTGATCGTGCGCGCACGGAAGTGTCCGTTCAGTACGTCGACCATAACCTGTTGCAAACCGACAGCAAGAACGCGGAGGACCACGACTTCCTCCGCTCAGCGTGTCAACGGTTCGGCCTGTGGTTCTCGAAGGCCGGAAACGGGGTTTCGCACCCGACGCATATGCAGCGGTTCGGTATCCCGGGCAAGACGATGGTCGGCTCGGACAGCCACACCCCGGCTGCGGGCTCCCTCGGGATGCTGGCCATCGGCGTTGGGGGTATCGAGGTGGCTCTCGCGATCGCCGGCGAACCGCTGTACATCAGGATGCCTGAGATCTGGGGGGTGCGGCTCACCGGCCAGTTGCCGCCGTGGACGAGCGCTAAGGATGTCGTTCTCGAGATGCTGCGCCGTCACGGCGTCAAGGGCGGCATCAATCGGATCGTTGAGTACTATGGACCGGGCCTTTCGACCCTCACCGCGATGGACCGGCATGTGATCGCCAATATGGGCGCCGAATTGGGGGCGACGACCACGGTATTCCCGGCGGACGAACAGGTGCGCGCGTTCCTGCGCTCAGAGCAGCGTGAGGGCGACTTCACCGAACTGCTCGCTGATCCGGATGCCGGATACGACGTGGCCGAGGAGATTGACCTTTCCACCATCGTGCCGCTCATCGCGCTGCCCAGTTCGCCGGGCAACGTCGTGCCGGTGCGGGAGGTCGCCGGCCGACCCGTTGAGCAGGTCGTGATCGGGTCATCCGCGAATCCCGGGCTGCGCGACTTCGCGATCGTCGCCGCAATAGTGAAGGGACGCCAGTCACACCCGGGCGTGTCCTTCGACGTCAACCCGAGCTCCCGACAGATTCTGCAGGATCTGACCAAAATGGGTGCCACCTTGGATTTGATCAGCGCCGGTGCACGGCTGCACCAGTCCGGCTGCATGGGCTGCATCGGCATGGGCCAGGCCCCGGCGAACGGGCGCAACAGCCTGCGCACGATGCCGCGCAACTTTCCAGGCCGCTCAGGAACCAAGGAGGACTCGGTCTACCTGTGCTCGCCGGAGACGGCGGCGGCGGCGGTGCTCACCGGGACGATCACCGACCCGCGGGACCTGGAAAAGCTGTTCGATCTGGAGTATCCCACACCCCAGCTGCCTGCGATGTCGAGTGTGAACCTGGCCATGCTCGAGGAGCCGTTGCCTCACAAGGAGGCCTCCCAAGTGGCGCTGGTTAAGGGCGAAAACATCTCCTCGTTGCCGGACTTCGAGCCCCTCGCCGATCGTATCGAGGCACCGGTCATCCTGGTCATGGGCGACGATGTTTCGACGGATGAGATTCTGCCGGCCGGCGCGCGGGTTCTGCCCTACCGCAGCAACATCCCGAAGCTTGCCGAATTCACCTTCGACCAGATCGACGAAACCTACCCCGCCCGCGCCGCCGAAACCCGCGACACGTCCGGCCACATTGTGGTCGCCGGCGCCAACTACGGGCAGGGTTCCTCGCGGGAACACGCCGCGATCACCCCGCGCTACCTCGGATTGCGCGCGGTGCTGGCCATCTCATTCGCACGCATCCACTGGCAGAACCTCACAAATTTCGGTGTCCTCGCCATCGGGTTCGCGGATGCCGCCGATCACGACCGTGTCCAGCAGGGCGATGTACTGGTGCTGGCCGGCATCCGCGAAGCCCTCGCCGCCGGAACCGGGATCACCGTGCACAATAAGACCCGCGATGAGGACTATGCAGCGCGACATCGCCTCTCGACACGCCAGGTCGACATGCTCCTCGCCGGTGGCCTCATCCCCTGGCTGCGCGAGCGGAGAGCCGGTGGGACCGGCGATCGGGACTGAGCCGTGCCGTCAAGGTTTTCAAGCCCTCCCGCCCTGCTCGAGCCGCCGTCACGTGAACTGAACTACCCCCGCACCGAGCCCAGCCGCGGCATGCGCGGAACAGTGGCTGAGGCGCCAGCGTCCGGGGATACGATCACTTCCTGCGTGGCCGGCACCTCGAGGCTGCCGGTGCGCACGAGGAGTCCGGCAGTTGAATCGGTGCGCCGTTTGATAACGGCGAGTACCACCGGTCCCAGTTCGTAGTGGAGGGCAACCGAGGTCACCTGGCCAACAGTCTTCTCCCCGAGAACGACTTCGTCCCCGCGCGAGGGCAACACGGCATCCGGACCGTCGAGGTGAAGCATGACGAGTCTGCGCGGCGGATGGCCGAGGTTGTGAACCTTGGCCACCGTCTCCTGGCCGCGGTAGCAGCCCTTGCTGAGGTGCACGGCCGTGCGCAGCCAATCGAGTTCGTGCGGGATCGATTTCTCATCGACCTCGGTGGCGAAGCACGGGCGCCAGGCTGCGATGCGCAGCGCTTCGAGAGCGAGCAGCCCGGCGACGGGAATAGCGGATGCGGCAAGCCCGGCGAGTTCGGTGCGGGGCAGCAGCAGCTCGCTGTAGGTCCAGCTCACCGCCGGATGCCTTTCCGCTGCCGCGTACTGGTGACCACCCTGGGTCACGCTCATCCACGGGTCGCGCCAGGCGAGTGGGACGCCATGAGGGGCAGCTACCGGGAGCGCAGGCTGGCCGAGGGTGCCGACCGTCGCGAATTCGGCGGTTCGATCCGCGAGTTCCACCCGCAACATGAACCGCATGCTGCTGAGCCACGCAAGCAGCCCACCCGCTTCCTCTCGTTCGAGCAGCAGCCACAGTTCGACACCGTCATCGATCAGACGAACCGCATATTTGAGCCGACCGGTCACATCGAGCACCAACGTCTCGCTGGACTCCCCTGGCGCCAGGCCGGCGACACTCTGGCTGGTGAGCGAGTCGATCCAGCTGAGCCGATCGGGGCCGGAAATGGTGAGCACCGACCGGTGGGAGAGGTCGACGATCGCGTTTCCTGCGGCCAGTGCGCGCTGCTCGGAGAGCGGATTGCCGTAGTGGGCGGCCACACCGGCACCGGGCGCATCACCAGCCACCACGCCACCATCGACGGCGCCGGGCCTGGTCAGGAACTCACTCGTCATTGGTCATCTTTCCTGCTCCCATGGTGGCTGAAACATGTGTTCGTTGAACGCCATCCTTCAAATCTGACAGTTCAATCCTACCGTCGAGTGTAAGCGTCTTCAGCTTGTCGAATTCGTCATCAGGCACCTGATAGCACCACTTGACCTGCTCCTCAGTCAGTGAGAGCGAGTCCTTGATAACTTGCCTAAAAATACGCTCACACCCGATACCTAGCCGAGCCTCACCCTTTCATCGGGGATGGCTTTCAAGGGTGTTTTTGAAAGGCAGAAGGCGCCTCTGACCTGCGTAGATAATAGTTACCACACTGCTTTTTCAACGGATCATGGAGAAATGTTCCAAGTGCAAAATTCAGGCTGCGCTGGGTGACCGGTCCGGTGCTCCCGGTCCTGGCGCTGCCCGCCATCGCCCCGGTCCATACTTTTTCGGTGTGGTGGTCATGTTCACCACGTTGCTGGTCCGGTTCTACACAAATCCCATTCCCAGCTGGCATATTTCACCGCTGGCAGGTCAGGCTGCCGGCTGCCCGATCACCTCAAGCTTCACGGGGCTTCCCACTCTTCTGGTCCTCGATGCACTGGTAATGGAGTGGTGAAAGTCCCTCTCCCATAACTGCGGGGATGACTACGACGGCCGGCATAGGAGATAGCGAGGTCAGAAACAACCGATACCTCAAGCTCGCCACCTGCTGCCCGCCATGTAGCTCACGCGGGTTGGAGGCGCTGGTTACTTCGTTGTGAATGGGTCAGCGTCTGTTCCGTCTACGAGGCAGCGCAACGGGAGCCGCGATGCAGGTGCTAGATGCAGGTAATAAAGGTGCTGAATCCGGCAAGCGATGCGGTGTCTTTCGGTCTCAGGCCTGCGTTATGGCCAGACCCCACACTTCGGTCTGACCAATGTCGAATTCTGGAAAATCCCTCCGAGATTCCAGTCATGAGAATGGAAGACGGATCAGCATCGAGGCTCCCGGCAGGTTCTCCCCAGTTGCTAAGCGTCGTCTTCTCTGGCGATCAGGTGGAACTCGAGCTCGCGCATCCGACCTTACGAACTATCTCCGTGGAGTACACCAACAATCCTCTGACGGATACATGGAAACCGCTCGGAACGATCGAAGCCGGCGAAACTGTTGCCTTGTTCTCCGCGAGCGTCCTAGCGGAGAATGCACTGCTCCGCCTCACATGGCGCGACGGTGATTCAACTGACACTACCGGGCCAGCCGTTCCGGCTTCAGTGTTAGAGCGTCTGCGACGTCGCCCAGCGCGCGGCAGGAACGGTGTCTTGCGAGTCCAGTCTCGTGGCGATCTCCTCGGTCAGGACCTGAGCTATCTTGACGCATTCGCTGAGCAGCTTTCACAGATTCAGGAAGACGTCGATAGGCTGAAAAAGGGAGCTAGGAGAGAAGACCCAGATTCTGCAGGTGGCGGCGGAAGCGACAAAACCTCCTACCTAGTAGAAGACACCACGAAACCTTGGCTGTGGGAAATGGAACAGGTCGCAATGACCATCCATGGCCCCGTGATTTCAGGTTTCGCTATTGGTCTCCCGGCACCGGTCACATCAACGGGTTGGGAGAGCTTCGACGGGAGTGACGACGGCGACCTAGACGCCGATTCGGCCGAAGCCATAAGTAACCCCGCGGTAACGATGCTAGATGATAACCCGACGATGGAGGCCCTATCCCATCGCACCGACCCCGAGCGTCTGAAGAAGGTGCGACGTGAACGGATTGCGGCCTACGCTGGAATGGAAGCTCGCTTAAGTGTGGTTTCCTACATGGGTTTGGCCCGACTAACACTGTGCTTTTATTGTGCCGGCAACTGGCAAGAAGATGACCCTGCCGGACGAGGCGCAGCAAACCATCCTTCAAACCTCCCTCTCGGTGAATGTACTCCCCACTGATATCCCCGACGTCACGATCCTTCAAATTTTCCAGCGAATGAATACAACGGGTCTCAGATTGAAGGATCAGGAGGTCCGTAACGGCTCCTATTTTGGAGAGTTCAAGGACGCCTCTTTTGCGCTGGCTTACGAGCAAAACCAACGATGGATCGAGTGGGGCCTGTTCAGCCGACCAGATGTAGCTCAAATGGCTGAGGTCGAGTTCACAAGCGACCTTGTCGGGGCCCTTCTCCGTGGAGTGTCTGGTCGTTCGGCAGCGCAGATCACCGCTCTGTATCGAGACTGGATATGGTGGACAAACGAGCGTCAACTCACTCCTACGCAACTCACCCCAAAGTTCGGCCCGCCAACGAATCCGAAAAGCAGCAAATAGTGCAGCCGGTGTGGACTGGCTCTGATCAAACTCGACCTGAGATCCACCATGAGGAGACAGATGAACGACAGAGATAATACGGAAGTTTGGCGCGCAGTCCGCAGTCTCGCGAAGATTTGGGCACAAACAACGGTCGTGACCACCATGACTGCATCTCTGCCCGACAATGCCAAACCGCACTTGCGTAGAACCGACGCTGCGACCGTTCCCTGGCGACTCCAAGGGATGCGCGCCGGAGCCGCTTCTTTCTTCGTCCGGCCACTCTTTCTCGGAAGCGCCGTCGAGTACATGCGCCGACAGCCGTTCCTCGGTGGACCTGGGCCACACGTCGACGACGGCACCCTCGATGCATGGTTGCAGACTGCGCACGCAGTGGAGAGCGCTCACCGAACCACCGTCGCCTGGCTTCGGTCCCGATTGCCCGGCTACCCCATGCTGCTAGTTCCCCAACTTACCCGGAATACACACCTCACTACGAACTTCTATAGCGGCTCCATTGTGTGGCTCCGCGCTGAGTTTGCGGCCGGTCACCAATTCGACAACGAACCCCGCGACGTGCCCGCAAAGCTCGGGGCAAACGCCCCTCAAATGGCAGCGCTACGTTCCGGTGCATGCGCACTCGCAGACGCATTCAAAGCGACTCCCGAATGGTTCTCATTCGATACCACTTGTCAACAACTCACCTCATCGGACCGCACGGCGCTCCAGGCAGCGAGACGGGGCCTTCGCGAGCGCCTGACAGCAGTAGATAACAGCGCCGCTGACATTTTCCAGCAAGATGCGCTTCGCCGTCAGTACGTAGAAGAAGCCGTCGAAGCTCTCGTTGGACTCCCACATGCCTATTGCAAGGCCTTCGAGGCCGTTAACCGCCTAATTGAACTCGCTGCAGGTGACGTTTTCGGGCAACTCGTGGCTTATGGTGATCCCAAAATCGTGCCTGCAAGCGGTATAGACTTCTCCGAACCGAGCATCGTTAATGTCATTACCGATGATCCGTTCGGATGTCACCCTGGTGATCTCGTTCGCATCGACGATCCGCTAGTCAACGACGCGCTCCGTGTCGAAGGCAGCGTTAGTCAGTTCGATGTTCTCAACCTGAAACCCTCGACGCTAACACTAAGAATTCTCGACGGGACGGCAGTCTGGTTCTCCCAGAACTGACCTCAACGGGTGAGGTCGCATTACATTTCTCAAACCGGACAGAAATCGTCAAACGAGCAGAGCCCGTCGAATGGTCGCCGCGGGAAGAATCGTAAATCGGCGACCGCCGCGGTAGACGACTCCGCCGCAAGAGAGTCCCGGGTCGAGTGATCGGTTGATTGATCACCGTCATGCGGCGGTTGAGCGACGTAACTCAAACTAGCTATCATCGTCCTCCTGGATAGCGGGGGTGAACCCTATTACTAGTCCGAAAATGAGGCGGGTTAGGCGCTTAGGTGGGCATGGTGACGCTTCCGGCCGGTGGCCGGTCACGTGACTGGTTGGGCGGGGTCAGGCGGCTGTTGCCGGGGTGAGGGTGACGTTGTAGCCGAGGGCTTCGAGCTGGCGGATATGGCCGCGCTTCCTGGTGTCCGGATTGGTCCGCCGGGTGTAGTGGTCGGGGCCGAGGTCGTGGAAGCGGGTGTCGGGGTTGGCCAGTAGATGCCAAATGATCACGAGGATG
>NZ_KI915019.1:97963-136035 GCF_000520595.1 Arthrobacter sp. H5 | reverse complement strand
CCCCAACCGGGGATCGACCAAGCGACGAAGGAGCGCGCGGAGATCTCCACGCGGCCGCAAGCGGCCTTGGTCGATCACCGGCGGAACGAAAAAGCCCGCAGCGTGTGCTGCGGGCTTCTTCTTGTGTCTCGAGGTGGCGTTATTCGTTGCCGCGCATGATGGCAATGACGCGGATGAATTCCACGTAGAGCCAGATCAGCGTGACCGTGAGGCCGAAGGCTGCGGTCCAGGAGTACTTGCGGGGAGCACCGTTCTTCACGCCCTCGCTGATTGAGGTGAAGTCGATGACCAGGGAGAACGCTGCAAGGCCGATGGCGAAGACGCCAATCACCAAGCCGAATGGAATGTCCGTGCCGGGAATGGACGCGCCGCGGAGCCCCCAGGGATCGTTGGTGACACCGAAGAGCATCAAGCCAAGGTTGACCAGGCTGAACAGCGCATAACCGATCATCGCGATCATGAAGATCTTCATGGCCTTGGGAGTTGCGCGCACCTTGCCGCTCTTGAAGAGCACAAGCGTCACGGCGAAGACCGACACTGTGCCAAGCAGTGCCTGCAGGGCAATGTTGGGGTATATCGCCTCCAGGAACATGGTCAGTCCACCGAGGAACATACCCTCCAAGGCAGAGTAGGCCAAGATGAGCGCCGGTACAGGCTCACGCTTGAAGGCGTTGACCAGGCCAAGCACAAAGCCGCCGATCAAACCCACAATCATCAGCGGCAGGGCGAACTGCGGGAACAGGAACGCGGGGATGGCCGCACCCAGCAGCACAACACCGATGGACAGGATGGTCTTGACGATGACGTCGTCAAAAGTCATGCGCCCGGTGTCTGCCGGGCCCGCAGCGGGCTGGTTGTAGAGGTGCTCCAGCTGCTGCTGGTTCATGGCCGATTGACCGGCCAAAGCTGTTGAACCGTACGCTGCCGGATTGTTGCCGCGGGCAGCGGTACGGAAGTTCTTACCGTTGAATACCGGGTTACCGCCGAGTGCCATGTGATGTAGTCCTCCGTCTGGGGGCTGAACAGTGCTTCAACCCTATCAATATCAACGGTTTTCGCTGCATTTTGTTCCACCGGCGCGAAAGTGCCGCCCGCAGCGGGAACGGTAGACTTCCTACCGTGTCACACCCCACATCATCCCCGGCTGCCAAGTCCGATCCGCTGCCGCTCAAAATGCTCCATGACCGGCTGCTCGTAGTTCTCGATAAGGACAGCAGCGAGCGAAGGTCCTCCTCCGGGATTGTCATCCCCGCCACCGCAGTCATGGGCAAGCGACTGGCCTGGGCAGACGTCGCGGCAGCGGGCCCGAGCGTCCGTCAGCTCTCCCGCGGCGACCGCATTCTGTTCGACCCCGAGGATAAATCGGAGGTTGATGTGAACGGCACCGATTACATTCTGCTGCGCGAACGCGACGTCCACGCGGTGGCCCAGCCGGACAAGGACGACGCTGGAACAGGGTTGTACCTCTAGTCCCCCATCAGTTGTTATCCAATCGCTATCTGCCCGCCCTGTTTTGGACATCAGCGGCAACCAGCCACGGGTAACATTTACTCCACACTGAGTGACATCGATCACAGGCCGTTACACCTGCCGGAAAGCCGGCAGGACTGCCACCACAAGTGGAGGTTCCTATCTTGACAACCCAGCCGACGCCTGTGTGGCTTCGCGGGCTGCTGATCATTGCGGCCGGCCTCATGGCCGCGCTGTTTATCAGCGTCCCGGCCGCACAGGCGTCCCCCGCAAATTCCCCGGCAGGTGCTCCAACGCTTGGAGTAACCGCCAGCGTTCAGGCCGAAGAGTTCCAGAACCGGATCAGCGGTGTCCTGCGTAACGCGGACGGACCATTGCCCGATGTACGCATCACAGCAACCGGAAACGGTTTTGAGGGCGAAGCAACCTCCTCCGAGACTGGTGCCTGGTCCATCGGCGTACCCGAGCAGGGTGATTACGAGGTGGAACTGGATGTCTCCACGCTGCCGGACGGAGCCGAACTTGCCGAAGGGCAGCAAAACCCGCGGACCGTGACGTTTGCCGGAACCACCAACGCCACCACGCTGTTCCTGTTTGGCGAGGGCATTGTGCTGGAGACCACGAGCTTCTGGAGCGTCCTGGCTGACCGCACCGTAGCCGGTCTCAGCTTTGGATTGCTGCTGGCACTCAGTGCGGTGGGATTGTCGCTGATCTTTGGAACCACCGGCCTCACCAACTTCGCGCACGGCGAGATGGTGACTGCCGGCGCCGTCTTTGCCTTTGGGTTCGCAGCCCTTGGCCTGCCTGCACCGGCGGCAATTGTGCTGGCCGTCGTCGGCGGTGGCCTGCTGGGTTATGTTCAGGACGCCGCCCTCTGGAAACCATTACGACGGCGGGGCTCCGGTCTGGTCCCCATGATGATCGTCAGTATTGGCCTGGCTTTGGCCCTGCGGTACATCATCCAGTTCAACTTTGGCGGCGCCACCCAGCAGCTGCCCGGCGCACAGGGCAATGTTCTTGACTTTGGTCCGGTCTCAATCACTCAGAACAACCTGACCTCACTGATCACCTCACTGGCGGTCATTCTGCTCATCGCGTTCCTGCTCCTGCGCACCCGTTTTGGCAAGGCCACCCGTGCGGTGGCCGACAATCCCGCCCTCGCGGCGGCGTCGGGCATTGACGTGGACCGGGTCATCCGGATCGTCTGGGTGGTTGGCGGCGCCCTGGCCGCGCTTGGAGGCATTCTCTGGGCGTACTACCGGCCAGGTGTGTCGTTCAACATGGGCCAGCAAATCCTGCTGCTGATCTTCGCCGGCGTTGTGCTTGGCGGACTGGGCACCGTGTTCGGTGCCCTGCTTGGCTCACTCATCGTTGGCCTCTTCGTCGAAATCTCCACCATCTGGCTGGAAGCGGACCTGAAGTACGTCGGCGCACTCTTGATCATGATTCTTGTCCTCCTGTTCCGGCCGCAGGGTATCCTCGGCCGCCGAGAGCGCATAGGTTAGGGACCCACCATGGATATCGCAAACATTCTGTCGCTCGCCTTCGGCGAGATCATCAGCCCAACAACTGCCGCTTACGCGTTGGCCGCTCTGGGACTTGCCGTGCACTTCGGCTACTCGGGGCTGCTCAACTTTGGCCAGGCCGGTTTCATGGCCGTGGGCGCCTACGGCTTCGCCATCCCCACCCTGCAGTTCAACGCCCCGCTGCCTGTGGCTGTGCTCATCGCACTCACCAGTTCGGTGATCTTCGCCATCGTGCTCGGTATTCCAACGCTGCGGCTCCGCGCGGACTACCTCGCCATCGTGACCATCGCCGCGGCTGAAATCATCCGCTACATTGTCACCACCAACGGGCTCACCCAAGTAACCGGTTCCGCCAACGGTCTTGCCGGCGGCTTCGAGAACGGATTCGTTGGACTCAATCCGTTCCCGGACGGAACCTACAATGTAGGCCCGGTCAGCATGAACCAGGACGGGTTCTGGATCCGGGTTGTCGGCTGGACCATCGTCATCCTCGCCTGCCTCACCGTGTGGCTCCTGATGCGCAGCCCGTGGGGTCGGGTGCTGAAGGGTATCCGCGAAGATGAGAACGCGGTCAGGGCCCTGGGCAAGAACGTCTACGCCTACAAGATGCAGGCCCTCATCATCGGCGGGCTTCTCGGTACGGTTGCGGGAATGATCTTTACCCTCCCCCGCGGCGCGGTGCAGCCCGCCAATTACTCGACCGAGCTGACGTTCTTCCTCTATACCTGCCTCCTGCTTGGCGGCATGGCTACGGTGCTGGGTCCGGTGATCGGGGCAATGATTTTCTGGGTGGTCCTTTCACTGACCCAGGGCCTGCTGTTCGGTGCCATTGAAATCGGCGCCATCACTTTCCTCACCAACGTCCAGGCTGGCCAACTGCGCTACATCCTCGTTGGAGTGGCGCTGATGCTGCTGATGATCTTCAGGCCACAGGGCGTATTCGGCAACAAGAAGGAGTTGGCGTTCGCATGAGTGAGCAGACCAACGGCGGCACAGAAGCACCGCCCACCGGACAGGCGACGGCATCGCCGCAGGAACCAATAGACCACATGACGGACACCCGCCCCATCGCGGCGGAGAGTCCCGGTCCGGGCTGCCGCAAGCGGGATCCGATCATGACGGCGAAGAATGTGACACGAAGCTTCGGCGGCGTCAATGCCGTGGACGTGGAGTATCTGGAGGTGCCGCGCAACAAGATCACAGCACTGATCGGGCCCAACGGTGCCGGGAAGACCACACTGTTCAACCTGCTCACCGGATTCGACAACCCACAGACCGGCGACTGGACGTTCAACGGCAAGGACCTCGCAGGTGTTCCGCCGTACAAGGTGGCACGGCTGGGAATGGTCCGGACCTTCCAACTCACCAAAGTCATGGGCAAGCTGACTGTGATGGAAAACATGCGACTCGGCGCCACCGGCCAGCCCGGCGAAAGCCTGCTGCGCGCGCTTTTCAAGGGCCTTTGGGGCAAACGAGAAAAGGAAATCACGGCTCAGGCGGACGTGCTGCTGGAGAAGTTCAAGCTGGACACCAAGTCGAAAGACTACGCCGCGTCGCTTTCGGGCGGCCAGCGCAAACTGCTGGAAATGGCGCGCGCACTTATGGTCAAGCCCACCCTGGTGATGCTCGACGAGCCCATGGCGGGAGTGAACCCAGCACTTACCCAATCGCTGCTCGACCACGTCAGGAGCCTCAAGGCCGAAGGCATGACGGTCCTCTTCGTGGAGCATGACATGCACATGGTGCGGCACATCGCCGACTGGGTGGTGGTCATGGCCGAGGGACGCGTGGTCGCGGAGGGAACACCGGAAGTAGTCATGAAGGACCCGGCTGTCATCGACGCCTACCTCGGCGCCCACCACGACGTGGATCTGGGCGATTCGCACGGCGTGGAGATGCTTGAAGTGGAACTTGCCCAGGACGAGGACTCCGTGGTTGGCACCGAGGACGCAGGCATCATCGGCCAAGAGCGTGACTACGATCGCAAAACCGATACCGATCCCACCAAGGAGAACCGGTCATGAACGCTTCAGTTGACAAGTCAGTGGTGAAGGTCACCGATCTGGTGGCCGGCTACCTGCCCGGGGTTCACATCCTCAACGGCTGCAGCATTGAAGCGCGGACCGGTGAGCTCATTGGAATCATTGGGCCCAACGGCGCCGGGAAGTCGACGCTGCTTAAAGCAATGTTTGGGCTGGTGAAAATCCACTCCGGCACAGTTGTTGTCCGCGATCAGGACATCACCGGCCTGAAGGCCAACAAACTGGTCAGCCAGGGTGTGGGCTTTGTCCCCCAGAACAACAATGTGTTTGCTTCCCTGACCATTGAGGAAAACCTCGAAATGGGCATGTTTCAACGGCCCAAGGACTTCAAGGAACGCTTCGAATTTGTTGCGAGCCTCTTTCCCGAACTGGCAAAGAGGCGCGCCCAACGTGCGGGGTCGTTATCCGGTGGCGAGCGGCAGATGGTCGCGATGGGACGCGCCCTCATGATGGAACCGGCGGTGCTGCTCCTCGACGAGCCATCCGCAGGGCTCTCGCCGGTCAAGCAGGACGAGACCTTCCTCCGGGTCCACGAGATCAACAAGGCCGGCGTATCGGTGATTATGGTCGAGCAGAACGCCCGCCGCTGCCTGCAGATCTGCGACCGCGCCTATGTGCTGGACCAGGGCAAGGATGCCTATACAGGCACCGGACGTGAACTGATGAAGGATCCCAAGGTGATCCAGCTTTACCTGGGGACGCTGGCCGACACGGCCTGAAACACCGGCGGTCGACCAAGAGAGCGCCAGCGAACGCGCGGAGACCCAGGTGAGGCAGGCACCAGGGTCTCCACGCACGCCCCAGACTGCGCTTATTCGACGACCGGCCATCCGCCTTCGAGGGCGTTTGGTCGACCACCAGCCGCTGAAAGGCCCCTTCCGGAAGTCCGGAAGGGGCCTTTCAGTCAGTGCGAGTGAGTGTTACTACTGTGTTGCTAGAGCGAACCCTGCTCCGAACGGCTCGGCTGGGGAACGTTCTCCGCGTCGAACTCGTAGATGCCGATAAAGGCCTCTGTCGGATCGCCGTTCTCATCGAAAGTGATGGGCCCGGAAATGCCTTGGTAGTCGATATCCTCGCCGCCGCGCTGCAGAGTGATGCAGCCGGCAAAGTCGAAGCATTCGGTACCTTCCTTGGAGGCTGCCTCCAGTTCCGCCGCGATCGCTGCCCCGTCGGTGCTGCCCGCTGCATCGGCCGCGAGCGCAATGAGGTTTACTGCGTCGTAGCTTTCACCGGCGTAGTTCCAGACGTTGAGGCTGTCATCGATCTCCGCGAGTGCCGACTTGAACTCGTCACCAGCGAAGGAACCGGGCTGGGTGCCCTGCGCGCCTTCGAGGGTGCCCGGATCCAGATCCTCGCTGTAGTCGGCCGTGTTGCCGTCAACAAAGAACATGGAACCCGGTTCAACTCCCTGACCGGTCATCAGCGGGATGATGCTGTTTGCCTGGTCGAAGCTGATGACCACATAGGCGTCAGGATCCGCTGCTACAAGGGCGTCAACCTGCGAACTGAACTGCGAGTCGCCCTCGTTGAACATCTCCTCGGCGACGACTTGGCCGCCAGCGCCCTCAACAGCTTCCTTAACGCTGGCCTGCAGACCGGTACCGTAAGCGTCGTTCAGAACAATCATGCCCACGGTCTGGGCGCCACAGGACATGATGTAGTTGCCCAGCACCCGGCCCTGGAGCACGTCCGATGGGGCCGTGCGCCAGTACAGGCCGTCGTCGTCGGCGGTGGTGAAGTCAGGCGAGGTGTTGGCCGGGGACATCTGGATTACGCCCGCACCGGTGATCTGCTGGATCACCGTCTGGGAAACGCCCGAGGACGCCGCTCCGATGATCGCGCTAACGTCCTGTGACAGCAGATCAGTCACGGACTGGGTGGCAATGTCGGTGGTGGTGTCGCCCGAATCACGGTGCACAATCTCGATGTCCTGACCCAGGACACCTCCAGCCTCATTGACTTCCTGCACAGCCAGGTTCACACCGGCAATTTCAGGAGGCCCAAGAAATGCAAGGGCACCGGTAGTGGGAAGGATGGAACCCAGGACAAGCGGAGTCTCCGTAGTTGTCTCTGCCTCCGGCACTCCGGCCGGATCGCCCTTCTCGCCTTGTGGAGGCGCTTCGCCGCCCTGGCTCTCCGGGCAGGTCAGTCCGGACGCGGCGGGAGGTGCGGAGGTTCCGCCATCCCCTTCGTCTTCAGGCGTGGGGGATCCGCCGCAAGCAGACGCAAAGAGAGCGATACCCAGGCTGAGGGCCGCGATCTTTGCGGCGCGCGGGGCATTCTCCCCAATGCCAAACCGCACGGAGTTACGTGTTGCTGTCATGAAATTAATCTCCTCGATCGAAAGGCAGTGGTATGCCTCTGATGCGATAATCCAGGTGTTCCTGGTATGTAGAAAAGCTAGTGCAAAAATGTGCCGAAGATAAGCGAATCTGGTTACATCCTTGTAACGCTCATCACAGGGTGGTATTTAGGGGACCCAGGCTGTGCCCGGGCGGGGGATGAGATGCTGTGCCCCAGGTGGGACTCGAACCCACACTGTGAAGATTTTAAGTCTCCTGCCTCTGCCATTGGGCTACTGGGGCGTGGACGCTGAGCACCCCGGGCGGTCAGCATCCCAACAAGGATACGCGACCTTCGGGCCCGGTCAGAGGCCCTCGAAAGGACCGGCGTAACGGAACCGTCCGACGGGGAGGCGACGGCCATCGATTCCTCCACCAGCAACCGTCCAATGCCTGTCCCCTGGTATTGCGGTGACACCCCGATCGGCCCAAGACCCAGGGATGGCGTTGACCCTATCCACCCCCGGGTGGTGATCACATAACCGCACACGGCGCCGTCGTCGTTCACTGCCACCAGTGACAGCGGCGGAATGTACTCCCGGCACCCGAACAGCTCCTCCAGCAACGCGTCCTCCACAGGGCGCTCCGGGGAACGCCGGAAGGTCTCCTCTATCACGGCGATGGCAGCAGGACGGTCGGCTGGAGTTTCCGGTCAAATCATCCCACCAAAAACTATAGATGCCGGTTAACGCGCGACGGCGGCCGTCACCCGCCCTTCAAAGGCACTGTGACTGCCGCCGTCGTCTGCTGCTGGCTGGTTTGACTACGCTTTCGCGCTGCTGCCCTCAGGCTGCTTGGGCTCGCTGTATGCGTCCCTGTTGCCCGAACCCGAGGCTGAACTGTCCGAAACCGGAGCCTTCTGCTTCTTGGGCGGAGGCGTTGCCGCTTCGCGGAACTGCCTCCGCGGAGTCTGCAGGTCCATCAGGTGGGTGGTGTCGCGGCGGAACAGGAAGCTAAGGATCCAGTTGATGACAACCCGGAACTTCCGCTCGAACATGGGCATGGCCATGCCATGGTAGCCGCGGTGGGCAAGCCAGGCGGGAAAGCCTTTCATGCCGAACCCCATGATGTTGGCAACACCCTTGTACTGGCCGAAACCGGCAACTGCGCCGAGGTTCTTGTGCTTGTACTGCTTGACGTGGCCCACGCCGTAACGCTCGGCATAGATGTTCTTCGCCAACCGCTTGGCCTGCCTCACGGCGTGCTGCGCGTTGGGCACACAGAAGCCGCCCACGCCGCCTCCGGACAGGTCGGGAACCGCCGACACATCGCCTGCAGTCCATGCGCCTTCCAACGGGCCATCGTCGCCCGTGATGCGCAGCTCTGCGTTGGCACGCACCCGGCCACGGTCGTCGATCGGGAAGTCCGAGCCGCGCACCATCGGGTTGGCCTGCACACCGGCCGTCCAGATGAGGGTGTCCGTCTCAAACTCATCAGATGGGGACTTGTCCGCCATGTTGATCAGTTCCAGCCGGCCATCCACGGCGCGGGAAAGGGAGGTGTTCAGCTTGACCTGCACGCCGCGGGCGCGAAGGTGCTCAACCACCCATTCCGCCTGGCTCTCGGTGACCTCGGGCATGATGCGGCCCATTGCCTCGATCAGGACAAAGCGGATGTCGGAGCGCTCCAGCCGGTCATTCTTCTTGACCGCCGCGCGCGCAAGGTCTTCAATCTCAGCGATTGCCTCAATACCGGCAAACCCGCCACCAACGACGACGAACGTCAGTGCGCGGTCCCGCTCAGGCCCCGGGGCCATCAGCGAGCCGGTCTCGATGCGCTCCAGCAACTGGTTGCGAAGGGCCACAGCCTCTTCAATGGTTTTGAGGCCAATACCTTCATCCCGCAGCCCCTCGATGGGGAAAGTGCGGGTGATGGCACCGGCAGCCACAACAACGTCGCGGTAGGTCAGCTCGAAGGGCTCTCCTCCATCCGCAGGTTCCACGGTGGCAGCCCGCCGCTGGTGGTCGATGGCGGTCACCTTGCCGGTGATGAGCTCGGTCTCCGTCAGGTGCATGCGGTGGGACACTACGGCGTGGCGCGCCTCAATGTTCCCTCCGGCCACCTCGGGCAGGAACGGCTGGTAGGTCATATAGGGCAGCGGGTCGACGAGGGTGACGATACCCCCGTGCGCCTTGACCTTCTTCTGCAGCTTGTGCGCTACGTAAAGCCCAACGTAGCCGCCGCCAACAACGAGGATGCGGGGACGATCAGAATATTGTGGGAATTGTGCCATGAACCAAGCGTACCGAACTTTGTGAAAATCTTCACTAACTATGACTCAGGCCGGTTGGCGGGGTCCGGCGGCTGCTCTTCGGTCGTCACGGATTCTCCCGTCTCAGGGGCACCGCCGGCCTCGGCCCCCCGTACCCTCACCACCTGATAGGTGCCGGCGGCAAGGATGAACAGGATCAATCCCGCAAATCCAAACACAATCGCCGCGGGCAGTCCGCTTGAGACGGCTGCACGCTCCTCGGCCACAGGAATCGTGGGCTCGGGAATGTCGGGCAGGGCTTCTGTGGGTTCGCTGGGGGCAGGCTCCTCGGGCGGTTCGGGCGCACCCCTGCGGTAGGTCTCGATGTATTCCGCCATGCTCACCACGCCTCCTGCGCCCAGAAGCGGTTCGGTGGGAACGTCAAGCTCGGCGTTCACTGCCGCTTCGGCGTCCAGGATCCCGTAACCGTAGATGGTGTCCTGACCAGGCTCTCCGGCATCCCGCGCGGTCAGGATGATGCGATTGATCACCTGCGGCGCAGTCAACTCGGGATACTTGGAGCGGATCAGCGCAGCCACCCCGGACACAAGCGGTGCTGCTCCGGAGGTCCCCGACCATTGACTTGCGTAGAAACCGCCCGGCAGCGCGCCCACAAGATTCTCCGCGGGCGCTGCAACGCCAATGCTGATGCCCTCGGAAGATGATTCCCGGCTCGCTTCCCCCTCGCGGTTCAGACCGCCAACGGCAAGAATTCCAGGCATGGTGGCGGGCGCTCCGACCTGCGCCGAACCTCCGGCGCGGTTTCCGGCCGCCGCTACGATCACCACATCCCGCTGCTCCGCGTAGAGGAACGCGTCATCCCAGCTTTCCGGCCAGGTTGGAGAGGTGCTGCCCAGCGACATATTGATGACTGTTGCCCCGTTGTCCACTGCCCACCGCACGGCGTTGGGAATCTGGTCGTCAATGCTCACTCCCGTGGGATTTGCTCCGCTGGTCTCACCGCTGATCCACACCGATACGGCTAGCAACTCTGCTTCCGGCGCCACCCCGATCACGCCATCGGGCCCCGCACCATAGGTTGGCTCCGGACTTTCCGACGGCGACGGACTGTCCGAAGCGCTCGGCGATGCGGACGGGCTGGCAGAACCGGACGGCGATGCTGACGGGGTTGGCTCCGGTTCAGGCTCGTGGCCGCGGCCAGCGAGCAGGCTGGCAACAAGCGTGCCGTGCTCCGGCACCTCGCCGATACCCTGCTGACCGTTCGGCGAGCCTGCTCCCGACGCGTCGGTTCCCCCCACCACAACACCTTCAAGGTCCGGGTGTGTGCCGTCCACCCCGCTGTCGATCACAGCGACTTTCACGCCCGCTCCCCGGGTGGACTCCCATGCCTCGGTGATGCCGTAGCCCTCCAGCCAGTACTCCTTGTCGCGGAGTTCATCCGCATGCGCCGGCGACGCGGTGAGCGCGGCTGCCGCAAGGGCGGCACAGGCCACCAGCGCCGCGGCACTCGAAACTCCGGGCATGGTGGGACGTGGTGTCAAGGTGTTACTTTCGCTGAGCCGGCTGCACTGAGTGCAATTCCATCAAGAATATCGTGTTCGCTGGCGATGGCTTCGCCCACTCGTCCCTGTCCGGCCTCAGCCACGCGGGTCACGATGGTCCGCCAGATCAACGCTCCCGCACCGATAACATCCACCCGTCCAGGGTGCATGTACGGAAGCCGCGCGCGTTCCGCCCGCGAAAGCTGCAACAGTGACGTTGCCGCGTCCCGCACCTGGTCCACCGGCAGGCTTGCGCCGTGGATCCGGTTGGCCTGGTACTCCGGCAGCGCCAGCGCGTGGGCCGTGATGGTGGTGATGCTGCCCGCAACCCCAATGAGCCGGGTCGCCGCGTCGAGGGGAACGGAAGCCGCGGCCTGGTCGATCATTTTCCGGATTTCCGCTTCTGCTTCCAGGGTTTCGGCCTCCGTGGGTGGGTCGCTGAGCAGGAAGCGCTCAGTGAATCGGACGCAGCCCATGTCCGTGCTGTGCGCCGCGATCACGCCCTCCGCATTCCCAGCGACAAACTCGGTGCTGCCGCCGCCAAGGTCCACTACCAGCACGGTTTCGTTGGCTCCGGAGGGCAGCACACTCGCCGCTCCTGCGAACGAAAGGACCGCCTCCTCGTCCCCGCTGACCACCTCCGGGTCGATGCCAAGCCTGGCGCGGATACCCTCCACAAATTCGGCGCGGTTGCTGGCGTCCCGCGTGGCCGAGGTTGCAACGAAACGGATTCGCTCCGCGCCGTGCTCGCGGATCAGTGCGGCGTAGTCCTCAGTGGCAGCGAAAGTCCGGTCAAGGGCTGCCGGGGACAGACGTCCGGTGGCATCCACGCCCTCGCCGAGCCTCACCACGCGCATGAGGCGGACAATGTCCGTCAGCCCGCCGTCGTCGTCTATGTCCGCAATCAGAAGGCGGATCGAGTTGGTGCCGCAATCAATGGCTGCAGTGCGCATCTGTTCCTCCTGTGCCCGCGGATCTGCGCTCCGCACGCTTCCGGTCAAGGTCCTCGGGAGCGAGGCCCTGGGTTTTGGTGTGCCTGCTGAGGTCCCGCTCCGGCACAGGGGCATCAGTGCTCCACGCCCCGTCACACCGGCACTGTTCCGGTGTCCACCACTCTGCGATGGCGTCGAGCGCCTCATCACCGAGCGGATTCACTCCGCGGCCCGCCGCAAGCGAATGGCCAACGAGTACGTGCAGGCATTTGACCCGCGTGGGCATTCCACCAGCTGATACTCCGTCGATCTCCGGCACGGGACCAATCCCGCTGCGTTCCCCGATCGCGGACCGAGCCGCCAAGTACGCACCGTGGGCCTGCCGGTAACGCTCCGCCAGCCGCGGATCTTCGTGAAGCCGGGTGCTCATTTCCGACATCACACCCGCCGCTTCCAACCGGGAGACCGCTGCCGTGATCACCGGATGCGTGAGGTAGTACGTGGTGGGAAAAGGGATGCCGTTGCCCAGCCGCGGGGCGGTGGTGGCGACCAGTGGATTGCCGCACACACAGCGCGCGCCGATTTCGACGACGTCGCGCACCGGCCGGCCCAACTGCCGGCTCAGGGTCTCCAGGTCCTGCTCGTCCAGAGTGAGCGGATTGTGCTCCGTCACGGGGTTTTCCTTTCCATTGCGGGTGTTGCCGGGTCTCCGCGCAGCCGCAAGCGGCTTTGGTCGACCACCGGCGTGGCTGACGCGGCTTTGGTCGACCACCGGCGTGGCTGACGCGGCTTTGGCCGACCACCGGCGTGGCTGACCCCGCCCGGTCGCCACCGGTGATCGACCGAGGCGCTCCAGCGCCGCGTGGAGATCCGGTGCCGTGGGCGCTTAGGTCTCCGCCGCCTAGCTGTCCGTTGCTGCCCGCTCCACGGAGTTCCACAGCGCGTCTACCCAAGGAAGATCCTGCGGCGCATTGGACGAGCCCGCAACATCAGAGGAAGCAATTCCTTCGCCTCCTTTCACGAGATACCTCTTCTCTCCGGGCATTACCAAGAATAGGCGATCACGCGCCTGTTGCTTGATGAAGGACGGGTCCTCCCACCGTTGGATCTGGGTTTCCAGGTCAGTCTGCTGCAGTTCCTGCTGAGCAATGCTGTCCCGCAGAGCATCCAGTTCACCCTGCTGCAGAAGATAGATGCGGACCGATGGCGCAAGCAGGACCGTCATGGTGATGAGCACGACGGCGAGAGCCAGCAAACGGCCCGAGAACGACTTGGCGGGAATCGGCTGTGCATCCTCCGCCGGCACAATGGCGCGTCCGGCATCCCTTCGAAACGGTGCCTTTGCTCTGCGGATTGCCCCGGCCAGCTGCAGGCGCTCGGCCGCACGCGCCTCCGAAGGTGTGGTCTTCGCGGCTGCCTGAACGCGGGGTTTTGCCTGGGTTTGAGGAGCAGCTTTGGCGGGCGCTTTCGCGGGCCCTTTCACTGGAACCTTGACCGGATTCTTCGCTGGCGATTTTGCGCCGGGGGCATGCGCCGAAGCGCCCTGGGATCCAGGGCGCTTCGGGGGAACTGCAACGCTCCGATGTCCGGTTACGGCAGGTTTGGCCGCACGTGGGACATTGGGGCGACGGGTGGACATCAGACTCCTCGAAAAGTGGTGGAACGGACCGAAGGTACTTTGTGGCCCTGCTTAACGAGGGTAACGCCCAACCCTGTGGAATCAGGCGGTGAAACGCGGGAAGGCGCTACGCCCGGCGTAGCGCGCGGCATCGTCGAGCTCCTCCTCGATGCGCAGAAGCTGGTTGTACTTGGCAACACGCTCCGAACGAGCAGGGGCGCCTGTCTTGATCTGACCGGCGTTGGTGGCAACGCAGATGTCCGCAATGGTGGTGTCCTCTGTTTCACCGGAGCGGTGCGAGGTGATGGTGGTGTAACCGGCGCGCTGGGCCATGGAGATGGCGTCCAGCGTTTCCGTCAAGGTACCGATCTGGTTGACCTTCACCAGCAGCGAGTTGGCGGTGTCTGCCTTGATACCGCGCTCCAGACGCACCGGGTTGGTGACGAAAAGGTCATCGCCGACCAGCTGCACCTTATTGCCGAGCAGCTCGGTCATTGTCTTCCAGCCTGCCCAGTCCTCCTCGTCCAGCGGGTCCTCAATGGACACCAACGGGTAGTCGCGGACCAATTCCTCGTAGTACGCGATCATCGCCGCGGAGTCGACGGGTTTGCCCTCGAAATGGTAGGCGCCGTCCTTGTAGAATTCCGACGCCGCAACGTCCAGGGCGAAAGCAATATCGGTTCCCGGCTTGTAGCCGGCCCGCTCAATTGCTGTGGTGATCAGATCCAAGGCGTCGCGGTTGGAGGGCAGGTTGGGCGCAAAGCCGCCTTCGTCGCCGAGCCCCGTGGCGAGACCCTTCTCCTTCAGCACCTTCTTCAGTTCGTGGTAGACCTCAACGCCCCAGCGAAGCCCTTCCGAAAAGGACTCGGCGCCGAGCGGAACAATCATGAATTCCTGGATATCGACGTCGGAATCCGCGTGGGATCCACCGTTCAGGATGTTCATCAACGGCACAGGAAGCACGTGTGCGTTGGGACCGCCCAGGTAGCGGTACAGCGGGAGGGCGGAAGACTCGGCGGCCGCGCGGGCAATGGCCAGCGAAACGCCGAGCATCGCATTGGCGCCAAGGTTGGACTTGTTCTCCGTGCCGTCCAGGTCGATCATGGCCTGGTCGATGGCACGCTGGTCGCCGGCGTCGAACCCCAGCAGCGCTGGCTGGATCTGCTCGATAACCGCCTCCACTGCCTGCAATACACCCTTGCCCAGGTAGCGGTCCTTTTCTCCGTCGCGGCGTTCGTTGGCTTCAAACGCGCCGGTGGAGGCGCCGGATGGGACAGCGGCCCTGCCAAAAGTGTCATCGTCGAGGAGGACCTCGACCTCAATCGTGGGATTGCCGCGGGAGTCAAGAATCTCACGTGCATGGATGGCATCAATGATTGCCATGGATAGGCTCCTGTTCATTGGAACGATGTGGTTGGAAATCTGCACTGACGGCGGTGTCAGGAACAGCCTAGTAGAAACACACGGTCAGTCACTGTCCGTGACATTCCCTGAATTGTTGGCACCGGCGTCGTGCTCCTGCTGAAACCGGCGCACGGTCCGGCGCAGGGCATGCTCCGGGTCCAGGTTATGACAGCGTGCGCGCCGCACCAGGTCCAGGAGCTCCTGCCCCAGTTCCTCCTCCGTCACCTGGTCCACGGCTCCGGCCTGCGGTGTTCCGCCGTAGGACCCGCGTTCCGCCCGTGAAAGACTCTTCGATGCGAGCGCCAGAGCAGGAAGCTGTTGTGGCACCCCGGCAAACGCTGAGATCCGCGCCGGGTTTTCCGCCTGCTTCACACGATGCCAGGTGCTGACGATCTGGTCCACGCTCGCCGGAAAGCTGTCCTGGAGCGTGCCGTCGGGTCTGAAGACGTGCGGATTCCGCCGCACCATTTTCCGGGTAAGTCCCTCGACAACGTCCGTCATGGCGAAGCTGCCCTGTTCCTGCTGAAGCTGCGCATGAAGCACAACCTGCAGCAGGACATCCCCGAGTTCCCCGCGCAGCTCCCCAGCGGGCGCATGCGTCTCGATTGCCTCGACCAGCTCGTAGCATTCCTCCACCAGGTACTCCACCAGGGAGTCGTGGGTCAGCTCCGCCATCCAGGGACAGTGCCGGCGAAGCAGCCCGACAACCTCGACCAACCGGTCCAGGAATGGTCCAGCGGGCCGGCCGGTCATGCTCCGGCGTTGGTGAAGCCTTCGACAATGTACTCGGCAAGCGCGGAGCGGTCCTCCAAGGGCAGGAATGCGGCATCCACGGCGTTGAGCGTCAGCTCTAGCAGGTCATCCAGGTTGTAATCGAAGGTTTCAACGAGGAGCTCGAGTTCATCCGTCAGGGATACGCCGCTCATCAGGCGGTTATCCGTGTTCACCGTGACGTTGAAGCCCAGTTGGTACAGCAGGTCGATGGGGTGGCTGGCGATGTCGGCGCCAAAGGCTGCTACCGCGCCGGTCTGCAGGTTGGAGGACGGACAGACTTCCAACGTGATACCCCTGTCCCGGACCCACCCGGCCACGTTTCCCAGTGTCACCATGCCCGCGGTGTCTGCGGCGTCGTCGTCGTACTCAACCTCAATGTCCTCAGCGATGCGCACACCATGGCCAAGCCGCAGCGCACGGCCGTGCACCAGGGCATCCACGATGCTGTCCAGACCTGCGGCCTCGCCGGCGTGGACCGTGGCCGGGAACTGGTGCTCAGCGAGGTAGGTGAATGCATCCTTGAACCGGGACGGCAGGAAGCCGTCCTCCGCTCCGGCGATGTCGAAGCCAACTGCGCCCCGGTCACGGTGACGCACGGCCAGCTCAGCGATCTCCTGGCCGCGGTCCGCATGCCGCATTGCGGTAATCAGCTGACCCACCTGAATCGCGCGGCCGCCTGCGACCACGGCGTCCACTCCGGCGTCCAGACCTTCCTGCACCGCCTCAACGGTTTCATCCAGGGTCAGGCCGCCGGCAAGGTGCTGCTCGGGTGCCCAGCGAACTTCGCCGTACACCACACCGTCATCCGCGAGGTCCTCAACAAATTCGCGGGCAACGCGGGCAAGCCCTTCGCGGGTCTGCATGACGGCAATCGTGTGGTCAAAGGTTTCCAGGTAGCGAACCAGGGAACCGGAGTTAGCGGATTCCCGGAACCACTCCCCCAGGGCCACGGGATCCGTCGAGGGGAGCTGGTGACCCACCGCCTCAGCGAGCTCGATGATGGTCGCCGACCGCAATCCACCGTCGAGGTGGTCGTGCAGCGAAACCTTGGGGAGGCTACGGAGGTCGAAGGTCAGGTCAGTGGCAAGGCCGGTCACAGGATTAGCTAAGGATTCAGTCACATGCTCCAGCCTACTTGCTCAAGCCGCCGGGCCGGGTTTGGGAATCTCCACCGGAACGTCAGAGGTCGCATCGACGGGGACGTGGTTGACGCTGTCCAGCCCCAGCAGCGAACTTCGCAGCGGTTGGGGCCTGGGATGCACGGGCGTATTGCCACGGACCAGGGTGATGATGCGGTCCACCACAATGCCGATCAGCACCGCGATGCCAATGGCCACCATGACGCCCAGCAGATGATGGTCCTCAAACCACGCGCCCGCCAGCGCCCCGATGCCCACGGAGTAACTGCCCCACGCAACTGCGGAGAGCGCCGTCAGCGCCACGAATCGCTTGCGCGAGTATTCTGTTGCGCCCGCCGTGAGGTTGACGGCCACGCGGCCAAACGGAATGAACCTCGCGACCAGGATGAGGGACGCGGCACGCTTCTCCAGCTCGTATCCAGCCCACTCAAAGGATTTCTGCGCCCGTGGCCGGCGCATCCAGCGAAACCGCTGAGTACCTATCCCCTTGCCGATCGCGTACGCAATGTTGTCCCCGGCGAACGCCCCCAGTGCAGCAACCAAAATCAGCAGCCACAGGTTCGGGACGCCCTGCGTGATGACCAGCGAAGCGAGCCCCACCACCACCGATTCGCTCGGAAACGGGGGAAAGAACCCGTCCACCGTGCAGCACACAAAGACCAGCAGGTAAACCCAGGGTTGCTCGGCAGTGCTCAGGATAAAGTCACTCATACCGCTTACGACGGTGTTGAAGACTTCCACTGCGCTCCTTGGGGTAGCTGTGTCAGGCGATGGCTCCACCGGTTGGCGGGCGTTGACCTAATTAACGATGCCAGCATCCATAGGGCGCCGCCATGGGGTAAAACCCTGAGACGCCCCCGGAAATGCCCGGTTCCAACCTATTTTCAAGGTTAGGCTGGTGGCGCCGGCGTCCGCGTCCCCCGATCGGCTGATCTCTGCGCCGGGGCCTCTCCCCCCGTGGGATGACCCCTGAACCTGCATCGACTCTCCCCAAATGGACGTTCTCAGGGCATTTTCGGCTCTGAGAACGTCAGTATGGGGAGAGTCGATGCCTATGGGGTTAGGAGATACGGTCGATGATCAGCTGCTGCGCCGGCCGCGAGCCGGGAGGAGCGATGACGACGGCGTTCTCCAGGGCTTCCCTGGCGCGCTCAAACTTCTCTGGGGTGTCCGTCAGGAGCGTCATCAGCGGCTCGCCGGTCCGCACCACGGCGCCGGGCTTGGCGTGCAGCCGCACACCTGCCCCGGCCTGGACTGCGTCTTCCTTGCGCGCACGTCCCGCGCCGAGGCGCCAGGCCGCCACTCCCACAGCCAAAGCGTCAAGCTCGACAACCACGCCGTCGGCCGGTGCGTAGACCGTCTCGGACTCTTTCGCTGTGGGAAGGACCGCCCGTGGATCGCCTCCCTGGGCTTCGATCATGCGGTTCCAGACGTCCATCGCCCGGCCGTCCCTGAGCGCCGCGGCCGGATCTGCGTCATGGACGCCTGCACACTCCAGCATTTCCTGTGCCAGGCGGATCGTCAGCTCCACTACGTCCGCCGGCCCGCCGCCGGCGAGCACCTCCACGGACTCCTCGACCTCGATGGCGTTACCGGCCGTCAGTCCCAGCGGCGTGGACATGTTGGTCAGCAGCGCCACCGTGTTGACCCCGGCATCCTTACCGAGCGCCACCATGGTCTCAGCGAGCTCGCGCGCCTGGTCCTCGTTCTTCATGAACGCACCGCTGCCCACCTTGACGTCCAGGACCAGCGAACCGGTGCCTTCGGCGATCTTCTTGCTCATGATTGAAGAGGCGATCAACGGTATCGCCTCAACAGTGCCCGTCACGTCCCGCAGGGCGTAGAGCTTTTTGTCCGCCGGTGCCAGGCCGGTTCCCGCGGCGCAGATCACGGCACCGACGTCGGCGAGCTGGCGCATCATCTCATCATTGGACAGGTGTGCCCGCCAGCCCGGAATGGATTCGAGCTTATCCAGTGTTCCCCCGGTGTGGCCCAGCCCGCGGCCGGACAGCTGCGGCACGGCGACACCGAACACAGCCACCAGTGGGGCAAGAGGAAGGGTAATCTTGTCCCCCACTCCCCCGGTGGAATGCTTGTCACTGGTCGCTTTGCCAAGTGCGGAAAAGTCCATTCGTTCGCCGCTGGCAATCATCGCGGCAGTCCAGCGGGCTATTTCTGCACGATCCATGCCGTTAAGCAGGATTGCCATGTTCAGAGCGGACATCTGTTCGTCCGCGATCGCTCCGCGGGTGTAGGCGTCGATGGTCCAGTCGATCTGCTCCGGGGTCAGTGTGCCCCTGTCGCGTTTGATGCGGATAATGTCGACGGCGTCAAAAAGTTCAGTCATGTTTGTTTCCTTCGGTTCTTCCAACACAGCTGCCCACCGAGTCGGCCTGCTCAGTGGGCATGTCCAGTTATGCCCACCGAGTCGGCCTACTCACTGGGCAGAATTGTCGGTGAGGTGTTCGGGCCCAAACGCATCGGGCAGCACCTCTTCCATGGTCTTGATTCCGCTGACCGTGAGCAGGAGCATCCCCGGGGCGCGGAACTCGTACAGGAGCTGACGGCAGCGTCCGCAGGGCATCAGGGTGTTACCCGCACCGTCCACGCAACTGAACGCCACGAGTTTCCCACCACCGGTCATCTGCAACTGGCTGACCAGCGAGCACTCGGCACAGAGGGTCAGACCGTAGGAGGCGTTCTCCACATTGCAGCCGGAGACAATCCGGCCGTCCTCGGTCAGAGCTGCCGCACCGACGGGGAAGTTCGAGTAGGGAACATAGGCCCGTCCCATAGCCTCAGTTGCTGCCCTGGTGAGTTCCTCCCACGGAAGATCCCGCGCGGAATCCTGCGCCGCCGTCGTCATGTCCTACTCCTTCACGTACGGCACGCCGCTTGCGGCCGGCGGCCGGGCACGCCCCACCAGGCCGGCGACGGCAAGGATTGTCACAATGTAGGGCAGCATGGCGAGGAACTGGCTGGGTACGTCGGTTCCGATGATGGAGAGCACAAAACGCAGGTTGGTGGCAAAGCCGAACAGCAGTGCGGCAAAGAATGCGCCGATGGGATTCCACCGGCCAAAGATGAGCGCCGCCAAGGCAATGTAACCCTGCCCGGCAGTCATGTCCCGGGTGAAGGTGCTGACCGAAACGAGGGTGAAGAACGCCCCGCCGAAGCCCGCAACGGCACCGCCCAGCAACACGTTCCAGAAGCGGGTTGCGTTGACCTTGATGCCCATGGTGTCCGCTGCCTGTGGGTGCTCGCCAACGGCCCTCATCCGCAGTCCCCAGCGGGTGCGGTACAGGCCAATCCAGATGACGATCACCGCAACGTACATCAGGTAGCCGACAATGCTCTGCTTGAACAGGATGGGGCCAATGACGGGGATGTCGGCAAGCAGCGGGATGCTGATGTCCGGCAGGCCCGGGGGCGAGTTGAACGTCGCTGAATCGCGGCTGAGCAGCGTTGAGGCAAGGAAGCCTGTGAGACCGGAGACCAGCACGTTCAGCACAACGCCCACAATGATCTGATTCACGAGGTACTTAATGCTGAAAACCGCAAGGATGGTGGAGACGAGCATTCCCGCGAACGCGGCAGCGAACAGTCCCACGTACGCATTGCCGGACACCGAAGCGGCCACGGCCGCAGCAAACGCGCCGGAAAGCAACTGCCCTTCGATGGCGATATTCACAACGCCTACCCGCTCGCACAGCACTCCCGACAGGGAACCGAAAATCAGCGGTATGGCCAGTGTGACCGACCCGGCTATCAGTCCCGCGAGGGAGATGGAGGGACGCTCGGCGATTCCCACAACCCAGGTAAGGAACCCCACCACAAACAGGACTGCGTAGGCAATGCCGTACCAGCGGTTCAGGGACTCCCCTTTGCGGACCTGCAGGAACGAATACGCGGCGATGGCGGCGAGCGCCACTGCCACCACCCAGCCCACCACGTCCGCCGGGAGGGCGATGTCGGCAAGGCGGAAACGGTCGGAGTCGTCCGAGACCCGGAAGACGGCTGTGGTTGCCGGTCCGCCGATGGCAAACACCAGGATGGCCATCAAGGCACCAATCCCAAATCCGATGGGTGCCTTCCAGTTTTTGGAGGTGCCTGACGGCCTGACGTCAGTCACTGTTGCTGCCATGCTCATGCCGCACCTCCGGCTGCCTCGGCCTTGCGCCCCTTATTATCCCTGCGGGGCGTCTTGGCCTTCTTTTTCTGGTCGATGCGGAAAATCGCCTTCACCAGGGGCGGCGCCGCGATGAACAGCACAATCAGCGACTGGACCACAAGCACAATGTCGATGGGCGTTCCCGTCACGGTCTGCATTTGTACACCTCCGGCACGGAAGGCGCCGAAGAGCACCCCGGCGAAGAACACGCCCCAGGGATGCGACCGGCCGAGCAGCGCCACAGTGATCGCGTCAAACCCGAAGCTCGCCGCGATGCCACCGGTCAGCACCCTCTCCGTTCCGGCGACCTGTGCCACGCCTGCCAGACCGGCCAGGCCTCCAGCCAGGACCATGACGACGACGTATCCCTTGGTCACGCTGATTCCCGCGGTCCGGGAGGCAAACGGATTGGCCCCCACGGCACGCAACTCGAATCCAACGGTTGAACGGTTCAGGATCCACCACACCCCGTAGGTGGCGGCGATGGCAACAAGGAAGCCGAGGTGCAGGCGGAACTGCGGACCCAGGATCTGCGGTAGCAGCGCCGAGTCATCGAGCCGCGGGCTGATCGGGTTCGAGGATCCCGGATTCTGGAACGCCGGGGTACTCAGCAGATATCCCACCAGGTAGATGGCAATGTAGTTCATCATGATGGTCACAATGACCTCATGGGCTCCGGTGCGGGCTTTAAGGATGCCGGGAACAAACCCCCAGAGCGCGCCGCCGATGAAACCTGCAAGAACCACCAGCAGCAGGTGCAGGCCGAAGGGCAGGTGCCAGGTGAATCCCACCCAGCCGGCAAAGGTGGCGCCGAGGATGATCTGGCCCTGGGCGCCGATGTTGAACAGCCCGGCCCGGAAGGCGATCGCCACGCCAAGTCCCGCGAGGATCAGGGGTGTGGCGACAGTGAGCGTTTCGGTCAGCGGGCGGAACATGAGGGCCAGCGAGTCGGCCCGCGGATTAAACACGGCACCCTGGAACAATGCGATGTAGGCGCCGCTTGCGGCCTCCCAGGCGGCCACCAGCATATCGGTGGGCCGGCTGAAGAAGTACGACGCCGTCTCCGATACCCGCTCATCGGTGAGCGCAATGAGGATGCCGCCCAGGATGATGGACAGCACGACGGCGAGGATCGCCACCAGTGAGCTTCCGCCGAGAATCTGCCGGAGAACGGTCTGCGAGCGGTTTTCAGCCGCAGGCTTTCGCCCGTCCTGCTCCGGGTCCGGGGATGTTGCGCCAGCGGAAACTGTCCTGTGTGCCTGATCGTCCGCGCTCACTGGTTCTCCTCCGCGCTGTGCGTTGTGGGCTCTGATGCTGCGCGCCGTCCGTGCTGCGCGCCGTCGTCGTCGTTCGCGCTGTCTGTTGCCACGGCGGCTGCGGACTTCTGTGTCAATGCGTCCTCCGCGGTGGTGCCAGCCATCATGAGGCCCAGCACATCGCGGGAGGTGTTTCCCGGCACTATGCCCATCAGCTCTCCCCCGTGAAGAACGGCAATGCGGTCCGCCAGTTCGCTGATTTCATCCAGCTCGGTGGACACGATCATGACCGGGGTGCCGCCGTCGCGCTCTTTGACGATGCGCTTGTGCAGAAACTCGATGGAGCCAACGTCCACGCCGCGGGTGGGCTGGGATGCGATGAACAGGTTAAGGGGCCTGGACAGCTCCCTCGCGAGGACCACCTTCTGCTGGTTTCCGCCGGACAGGGTGCTCACTGCTGCCTCCGCCGATTGCGTGCGAACGTCAAACTCTGCAACCTTCTCGACGGCGTTCTGCAACACGACCGACGGTTTCATGGCCATGCCCTTGGCGAAGGGTGGCTCGTTGTACCAGTTGAGGATCATGTTCTCGGCAATGGAGAAGCTGCCCACGAGGCCATCGATCTTGCGGTCTTCTGGAACAAACCCCACCCCTTCCCGGATGATGTCCTTGACCTTCATACCCAGCAGTTCCCTGCCCTTGAGGGTCACTGATCCTGTGGCGTGCGGGTGGAGGCCGAGGATCGCCTCCGTGAGCTCGGTCTGCCCGTTGCCCTGCACACCGGCGATGGCGAGGATCTCGCCTTCGGAAATATCAAAGCTGACGTTGTTCACCAGCCTCTGGCCGCTCGGCGCCGCCACTGTCAGGTTTCGCACCTGGAAGGTCTGCTCCCCGGGGGTGGCCGGGGCCTTATGAAGGTTCAGGCTGACCTGCCGGCCCACCATCATCGACGCGAGGTCGCTGGTGCTGGCGGTTGGCTCCACCGTGCCCACCACGGCTCCGCGGCGGATCACGGTGATGATGTCGGAGACCGCTTTGACCTCACGCAGCTTGTGGGAGATAAAGACGATTGCGGTGCCGTTGCCTTTGAGTTCCTCGATGATCTGGATGAGTTCATCGGTTTCCTGCGGCGTCAGGACGGCGGTGGGTTCGTCCAGGATCAGGACTTCGGCCTTGCGTACCAGTGCCTTGATGATCTCGACGCGCTGCTGTACGCCCACCGGAAGATCCTCGATCAGGGCGTCCGGATCGACATTGAAACCGTAGCGGTCGGAGATTTCCCTGATCTTAGCGCGGGTCTTTTCCAGGTCCAGCAGGCCTCCGGCACGGGTGTATTCATCGCCAAGCGCGACGTTCTCCGCCACCGTAAATACCGGAATCAACATGAAGTGCTGGTGCACCATGCCGATCCCAGCGGCCATGGCATCCCCTGGTCCCCTGAAGGTCACCGGCTGGCCGTCAACCAGAATGCGGCCCTCGGTCGGTTCATACAGGCCGTAGAGCACGTTCATCAAGGTCGATTTGCCGGCACCGTTCTCACCGAGAAGGCAATGCACTTCGCCGGGATTGACCACCAAATCTATGCTGTCATTGGCAACGAGGGATCCAAAACGTTTGGTGATTCCCTGCAGTTCGAGTTTCACAACCCTAACCAACCTGTCCTCTTATGGGATGCGCGCAAGCCGTCGAGCGCGCCATCAACTGCTGTCAGTTCAACCGTAACGCGAAACACGCCGCCTGCTCCGGGGGGGATTTGTTGACCCTCCAATGGAGCGGGCGGCGCGTTCAACTACGTGATTGTAGCGGGACTACTGGGGGCTGGCTTCTGACTCCACAGTCACTTCACCGGCGATGATGGCTGCCTGAAGTTCTTCCAGTTCGGCCTTCAGTTCATCCGACACAGCGTCTTCCTGATCGTGGAACGGCGCGAGCGCAACACCGCCGTTTTCCAGCGTCCCGACGTAGGGCTCGTTGCTGAAGTTGTCTTCGACATCCTCGGAAATGACCTGCTCAACTGCCTCGCCCATCAGCTTCATCACTGACGAGAGAATGTATTCGGTGCCGGACTCAACCGTCAGGAATCCATCGGAGTCAACCCAAATAACCTTGGCCGTACCGTCTTCGGCGTTGGCTTCCTCAACGGCCTCGATGGTGCCGAGACCCACGGGTCCCGCCACCGGCATGATGATGTCGGCGCCCTCGTTGATGAAGTTCTCTGTGTTGGTCTTGCCTGCTGCCTGGTTCACGAAGTCACCGACAAACGTTCCGGTCTGTGCTTCCTTGTCCCAGCCGAGCAGTTGGACATCGGCGTCCTTCTGCTCGTTGTAGTAGGTAACACCGTCAGCGAACCCGTCCATGAAGATGGTGACGGTGGGGATCTGGATGCCGCCGTAGGTGGCAACGGTTCCGGTCTCGGAGGTGCCTGCCGCGAGGTAACCGGCGAGGAACGCGGCCTGGGCCGTGTCATAGATGATGGGCTTCACGTTGGGAAGGTCGATCTGGCTGTCATCGACAATGGCGAAGTTGGTGTCCGGGTTGGCCTCGGCTGCTTCTGCAGTGGTGGCGGACAGCAGGAATCCGACGGTGACGATCAGGTCGCAGCCGCTGGTGACCATCGAGTTGACGTTCGGAGTGAAGTCGGTCTCGGCCTGGGACTCGGCCTGCTGGATCTCGATACCGAGGGATTCCTCGGCAGCCAGGATGCCTTCATAGCTGGACTGGTTGAACGACTGGTCGTCAAAGCCGCCCGAGTCGGAAACAATGCAGCCGGTGTAATCGACCGGCTCGGCTGCGGGTTCGCTTGCTCCGCCCCCGTTGTCGGCCGGCGGCGCAGCGCCACAGCCTGCCAACAGGAGCGCTGTTGCGCCCAGGGCCGCCGCGGACATGCCGGTGCGGCGCTTGATGAAGCTCCGTGAATTCTTCAATGTTCCTCCAGAAAAGAAAATTAGCCCCACGACTGAAGATTTCAATGAGTGTCCGTTTGCAATGCACGCTTGCGTGATTGAAGCTCTGTTTTCACTGATTTTTTCGTGGCGCCGGCCCCGCCGTTGGCGTGACTCGATGATGAGCTTACTCTAACCGCGAGTGACGGGGCACACTACCAAAGGCACGGCCGTGAAACACATCGTTCAGCTTTTGTTACCTGCGGGTACGCAACGGCCGAGATCACCCCGTGTGCGGGGTGACCTCGGCTATCGGGGGTGACTTCGGCCTGCGGGGATCAGCGTGCGTCCGCCGGTTCGCGGCTCCATGTCTCGGCGAGGTGCGACAGCGACGCGACCCGCGTGCCGACGTCGTACGTGGTTCCGGTGATCATCAGCTCGTTGACGCCGGTTAGCTCCACCAGTTCATCCAGCCGTGCAGTGACCTGTTCCGGTGTACCCACCGACTTGATGGCAGGAAGGCGGTCGAGCATCAAACGCTCCTGATCGGTGAACGGCCGGTCTGCCTCTTCAGGCGACACGATGGGCGCCGGTTGGCCGGATCGCAGGGAGAGCGCCATGATCCGGGCGGGACCGGCAAGGAAGTGCGCCTCCTCCTCCGTCCCGGCGGTTAGCGCGGAGGTCGCGAGCATCGCGTAGGGTTCGGCGAGCGCCGGTGATGCCTGGAAGTTTGAGCGGTACAACCGCATGATTGCGCCCGGGTCCTCGTTGCCGAAATGGTGGGCGTAGCTGTAGCGAAGTCCCAGCATGCCTGCCAGCTGCGCCGAGTAGCCGCTGGATCCGAGCAGCCAGACATCGGGCGACGACGACGGCGCGGGCGTGGCTGCCAGCCTCATCGGGCGGTCGGGCGTGCGGTTGTCCCCGAGAAGGGCCATGACTTCCAGGACATGCTGCGGGAATTCCTCGACTCCCAGTCCGTCGGTCTGCCGGCGCAGGGCCATAGCGGTTGCCTGGTCGGTTCCGGGTGCCCGGCCGATCCCTAGGTCAATCCGCCCGGGGTGCAGTGCTTCCAGCAGTGCGAACTGTTCGGCGACCACAAACGGTGCGTGGTTGGGCAGCATGACGCCGCCGGAGCCAAGCCGGATCCTCGCGGTGTTCGCCGCAAGATGGGCGATCAGCACCGCCGGACTGGTCGACGCCACCGAGGGCATGTTGTGGTGCTCGGCCACCCAGAAGCGGTGGAAGCCCAGCCGGTCCGCTTCCTGGGCCAGGACCGTGCTGTCGGCGAGGGCCTGGGCACTGGTGCGGTCCTTGCCGACGGTGGCGAGGTCGAGGACGGACAGCGGGACACGGGAGGAAAGGGAGTTGCTCACGTTGGCGTAACTCCGGCGCCGTCCCGGAGATTCCCGATGCGCTCATTCCTGCAGCCGCCGCATCCACTGTGCGGAAATAACCAGATTTCGGACCCGAAAAGGTCATTTCCGCACAGTCGATGGGTGATTAGTGCCGCAGCCCCAGCACCGCCCGCAGCGCCGCGGCGGTCATCACACGGACCCCGCAGCCGATTGCGTGCTCGTCCGGCGCGTAGTCCCCCCGGTGCAGATCGAAGGTTTCGCCGCCCCGTGTCCGCGTGCCCAGCCTCATCATGGCGCCGGGAACCTCCTGGGTCATCCAGGCGAAATCTTCGCCGCCCATGGACTGCGGAGTCAGCACGACGGCGTCGGGCCCAAGTTCGGCGCGGGCCGCGGCTTCGATCAATCCGGTCTCGGCTTCCGAGTTGATGACCGGCGGCACTCCCCGGATGTGCTCGATCTTGACGTCCACCCCAAAGGGAGCAGCGATCTGACGCACCGTGTGATCCAGCAGGTCCCCCGCCGACTCCCAGGCTTCGCCGTCCAGGCAGCGCATGGTTCCCGCCATAAAGCCGTGGGCGGGAATGGCGTTGGGCGCAGAACCCGCATGGATCTGTCCCCAGACCACCGAGACGGCGCTGCGCACATCGATCCGGCGCGCCAGTACAGCAGGAACGTTGGCTGCGATGTGCGCCAGCGCAAACACCACGTCCTCAGTAAGGTGCGGCCGTGAGGTGTGTCCTCCCCTGCCGGTCAGCTCCACCCGGACCGTGTCCGATGCCGAAGTGATGGCGCCGATGCGTGTGCCAACAAGGCCCACGTCAATACGGGGGTCGCAGTGCAGGGCAAGGATCCGCGGCACATCCCTGAGTACGCCCTGGGAGATGACGTCCAGCGCACCGCCGGGGATGATTTCCTCAGCTGGTTGGAAAATAACCCGGACCGATCCGCGCATGGGTGAGTCCGCATGCAGCTTTCCGAGAACCAGCGCGACGCCGAGCATCACCGTGGTGTGGACGTCGTGCCCGCAGGCGTGCGCTATTCCCGTGTTCGAAGAGGCGTATGGCAGTCCCGTCTCTTCGAGGATGGGCAACGCATCGATGTCTGCGCGCAACCCCAGGCGGAGAGGTCCGTCTCCGATGTCCACATACAGTCCCGAGTTTTCGAGCCGAACCGGGCGCAGGCCAGCCAGTTCCAGCCGCTCAACCAGCTGGTCGGTGGTGCGGTACTCCTTGTGGGACAGTTCCGGATGCGCGTGAATATCGCGCCTGAAACGGGTCAACTCGTCCAGCATGGGAGCCACCCACACGCCAATGTGGGGAACGGTCAACGTCTCGGTGGGGGTTCTTTGCACGGGACCAAGCTTACTGTTTCTGCGGGCACTACAGGACATCAATATCGCCGCTTGCGCGGAGGGCTTCGACAGCTTTTTTTACTTCCTGTGCGTGCTCTTTAGTGGTCACCAAAAGTGCGTCGGGGGTGTCCACAATAACGACGTCGTCAATCCCGATCAGCGCGATCACCCGCTTGGTGTCGGAGACAACAATGCCCGAGGCGTTCTCGGAAAAGACCCTCGCACCCTCGCCCATTACTGTGAGTTCGCTGTTTTCCATGGCGGGGTTCAGGCGGCCAATGGCGGCGAAGTCCCCCACGTCGTCCCAGCTGAAATCGCCCGGGATCATGGCAACGTCCCCGGCAGCCGCCGCCGGCTCCGCGACCGCATAGTCAATAGCGGTCTTTGGCAGGGACGGCCACACCCGGCGGGCCACCTCCACCCGGGACGGAGTGTCCCAGGCCTCGGCAATTTCGGTGAGGCCGGCGTACAACAAGGGCTCATTGGCCTCGAGGTGTTTCAGCATCAAGGCCACTGGGGCCACAAACATGCCGGCGTTCCAGCTGTACTTGCCGCTGTCCAAATACTCACGGGCAACACCCACCGAAGGTTTCTCGACAAACTCGACCACCGAGTGCGCTGAGGGCGCACCCTCTATTAACAGCGGATCGCCGGCCCGGATATAGCCGAAGCCGGTGGATGGGTGGGTTGGCCGGATGCCGATGGTCACAATGTAACCCTCTGCGGCGGTATGGATGGCCTCACGCACGGCTGCCTGAAACACCTCCGCCGGGGCAATGACCTGGTCCGCCGCGAAGGAACCCATGATGATATCCGGGTCCCGCTTAAACAAGATGGCCGCGGCTAGGCCAATGGCCGCGCCGGAATCCTTCGGCTCGCTCTCCAGCACCAGGTTGGAGTCCTTGATTTCCGGCAACTGTTTGAGCACTGCCCGGCGGTGGACCTTTCCAGTGACCACCATGATGCGGTCACCGCAGAGCGGACGCAGCCGATCGTAGGTGGCACGGATCAGTGTGCTGCCGGACCCGGTGAGGTCATGCAGGAATTTTGGCGCGGCCGCCCTGGACAGTGGCCAGAGGCGGGTGCCCGTTCCACCGGCGGGAATGACGCCGTGGAAACGATCGAACACACTGCTTGGGGTATGGGCGTGCGCCCTTTCAGTACTCATCAGTTCCACGTTAGACCAGCGCGCCCAATCCGCGCCGTAGGATGACGAAGCCACCGGACCCGCGCAGGTTTCCCGTAGCTGTTAACAAGGTCACAAGGTAGGAATGCCTAAATTGAACACTGCCTGCCCCCGGCCTAGATTAGGCTTGAGCAAAGATCGCTTTCGCACCGGCGTCCTATCTGCGTGGCAAACACGCTAACGCCAAGCGACACAGGGAGGTTTTCAGTGTCGAAGACACCAGCAGGCACCCTCTACCGCGGCCGTGAAGGCATGTGGTCGTGGGTTGCCCATCGAATTACCGGCGTAGTGATCTTCTTTTTCCTTCTGGTCCACGTCCTGGATACCTCATTGGTGCGTGTCTCCCCCGAGGCGTATGACGCCGTGATCGGCTCCTACAAGAATCCCATCATGGGGCTCGGCGAGCTGGGACTCGTTGGCGCGATTGTCTTCCATGCGTTTAATGGTCTCCGCGTCATCCTGATTGACTTCTGGAAGAAGGGGCCCAAATACCAGCGGCAGATGCTGTGGGGTGTTGTGGGGCTCTGGCTGGTCACCATGATTGCGTTCTCCATCCGTCATCTCGCAGTTGTCTTTGGAGGTTAGAAGTCATGGCCGTTCCCACAATTGACGCTCCCCGCTCGGGCCGCGTTTCCCCGCAGTACAAGCGCACCGGCACGTCCAAAGGCAATTTCGAGATGCTCGCCTGGCTGTTCATGCGGGTGTCCGGAATTGTTCTGGTGGTCCTGATCTTCGTCCACCTCTGGCTCAACCTGATCGACGGCGACGGCATCAAGGGAATCGACTTTGGCTTTGTGGCCGGTAAATGGGCCGATCCCGTCTGGCAGATCTGGGATCTGGTAATGCTCTGGCTGGCGATGCTGCACGGCACCAACGGCGTACGCACCATCATCAATGACTACGCGGAAAAAGATTCCACCCGATTCTGGCTTAAGAGCGTTCTGTACTCGGCCACCGTAGTGATCATCGTCCTCGGGACCCTGGTGATCTTCACCTTTGACCCCTGCCCTGTGATTGACGGAGTTGCGCACGTGGCGGATTACTGCCCTGCGCCGTAGCCGCCGGTACTGCCGCGGCGTTCGTCCGCGGCAAACATAGGATCAACAGAAAGAGCAAAAGGTATGCAGGTCCATAAGTACGACGTCGTCATTGTGGGCGCAGGCGGCGCAGGTATGCGCGCCGCGATCGAATCCGGCCAGCGCGCACGGACCGCTGTACTGACCAAGCTCTATCCCACCCGCTCCCATACGGGAGCAGCCCAAGGCGGAATGTGTGCGGCTTTGGCCAACGTGGAGGAAGACAACTGGGAATGGCACACCTTCGACACGATCAAGGGCGGCGACTACCTGGTAGACCAGGACGCCGCCGAGATCATGGCCAAGGAGGCCATTGACGCGGTGCTGGACCTGGAGAAGATGGGCCTGCCGTTCAACCGCACTCCCGAAGGACGCATCGACCAGCGTCGTTTCGGCGGCCACACCCGTGACCACGGTAAGGCACCTGTCCGCCGCGCCTGCTACGCCGCGGACCGCACCGGTCACATGATTCTGCAGACGCTGTACCAAAACTGCGTCAAGCACAATGTCGAATTCTTCAACGAGTACTACGTACTGGACCTTCTGACCGTAGAGGAGGAGATCGATGGGAAACTGCAGAAGCGGGTTGCCGGCGTCGTCTCTTATGACTTGGCCTCCGGTGAGCTGCACGTCTTCCAGGCCAAGTCCATAGTGTTTGCTTCAGGCGGAGTGGGCAAGGTTTACAAAACCACTTCCAACGCCCACACGCTGACCGGCGACGGCATGGGCATCGCGTTTCGCCGCGGCATCCCGCTGGAGGACATGGAGTTCTTCCAGTTCCACCCGACGGGCCTCGCCGGGCTGGGAATCCTCCTTTCGGAAGCCGCCCGCGGAGAAGGCGCCATCCTGCGCAACTCCGAGGGTGAACGGTTCATGGAACGCTACGCCCCAACCATCAAAGACCTCGCGCCGCGTGACATTGTGGCCCGGTCCATGGCCAATGAGGTGCGTGAAGGACGCGGGTGCGGCCCCAATAAGGACTACGTCCTGCTGGACCTGACCCATCTTGAGCCTGCTCACATCGATGCCAAGCTCCCCGACATCACGGAGTTTGCCCGAACGTATCTTGGGGTGGAGCCTTACACCGAGCCCGTTCCAGTGTTTCCCACCGCGCACTACGCAATGGGTGGAATCCCCACCAACATCTCGGCAGAGGTCCTTCAGGACAACACCACGGTGGTTCCCGGGCTGTACGCCGCCGGCGAGGTTGCCTGCGTCTCCGTGCACGGGTCAAACCGGTTGGGTACCAACTCGTTGCTGGACATCAACGTCTTCGGCAAGCGGGCCGGCATTGCCGCCGCCGAGTACGCGCAAACTGCGGAATTTGTGGAGATCCCGGATAGCCCGTTGGTGGAAACCGAACGGCTGCTGGACACAATGCGCAGCTCCGAGGGAGGCGAACGTGTGGCCCAGATCCGCAAGGAACTGCAGGACATCATGGACGCCAACGTGCAGGTGTTCCGCACCGAGAAAACCCTCAAGGAAGCGCTGAGCGTCATAGACAACCTTGAGGAACGCTACACACGTGTCACCGTGCAGGACAAGGGTAAACGGTTCAACCTGGACCTCCTCGAAGCAGTGGAGCTGGGCTTCCTGCTGGACATGGCCAAGGTCATGACTGCTGCCGCGCTGCACCGCAAGGAGTCCCGCGGCGGACACTTCCGCGAAGACTTCCCGGAGCGGGACGACAAGAACTTCATGACCCATTCCATGGCCTACAAGGATCCCAGTAAGACTGACACCTCCGGTGTTCGCCTTGAGACCAAGCCTGTTGTCTTTACCCGATACCAGCCTATGGAGCGTAAGTACTGATGAGCACCGAAACAGCTGAGAAAGAGCCGGCCTCCAAGGTTGATCTGGCCCCCGGCATAGGTGGAGGCGGAGAAATCCCCACCTTCGATGTCACCCTCAAAGTCAGGCGCTATAACCCCGAGGTCTCTGACGAGGTTCACTGGGACGAGTGGCAGCTGACCATGTACGGCACGGACCGTGTGCTCGACGCCCTGCACAAGGTCAAGTGGGAACACGACGGCACAGTCTCGTTCCGCCGCTCCTGCGCCCACGGTGTCTGCGGTTCCGACGCGATGCGGATCAACGGCCGCAACCGGCTTGCCTGCAAGACCCTGCTGAAAGATCTGGACACGTCCAAGCCCATCCTGGTGGAGCCCATCAAGGGCCTTCCGGTGGAGAAGGACCTGATTGTGGACATGGAGCCGTTCTTCCAGTCCTACCGTGAGATCATGCCGTTTTTGGTGAACAAGGGCCATGAGCCGACCAAGGAACGCCTGCAGTCCGCCGAGGAGCGCGAACGCTACGACGACACCACAAAGTGCATCCTCTGCGCAGCGTGCACGTCATCCTGCCCGGTCTTCTGGACTGACGGACAGTACTTCGGTCCGGCAGCAATCGTTAACGCCCACCGCTTCATCTTTGACTCGCGGGATGATGCAGGCGACATGCGCCTGGAAATCCTCAACGACAAAGAGGGCGTGTGGCGCTGCCGCACCACGTTCAACTGCACTGAAGCATGCCCCCGTGGCATCCAGGTCACGCAGGCCATTGCAGAGGTCAAGCAGGCAATTCTCACGCGCAAGATCTAAACGAGCCGGCACCCTCCGCTGCCCCCTCCAGCCACGCCTTCGGGCCAGCCGGAGGGTGCTAGGAGCGGTTCGCCGCCCTGCTTTGCTGCCGCAGCGAAAGGTTGTGGCGCGGTGGGACCCCCGCCTCGGCGTCGGCCTTCCCGATCGCGCCCCATGCCGCGGCCAGCAGGTACACCTGGCTGAGCAGGAAGAACCAGACAAACAGCCCGAGGATGACGGCGAACGGTGCCAGCAGCGCGTTGCCCCGGTCCACGTTCCCAAGCAGCAGCGTACTGAAGGTCCGCAGCAGGGTGCTGCCGGCCGCTGCGATCAGCGCCGCCTGAAACAGGTTCTTCCGGTGCATCTCGATGCCTGAGGCCCCGCGGAACAGGATCACCGCGACGGCGAGATCCAATACCAGCATCACGACGACTCCCGCGAACCAGGTGAATGGTCGGGCGGCGTCGCCAAATTGGAGCCAGTCGAACACCACGTCCAGCAGCGTGTTGGCGGCGAGGCCCACCACTGTGGTCAGGACCAGCGCAACCCCCAGCACCAGCAGCGTTCCCAGATCCTTGAGTTTCAGCAGGACGGGATTGACCACGACGGGGGGCAGGGCGAAGATTCCGCGCATGCCTTCCCGCACTCCCGCGATCCAGCCCAGGGCGGTAATCAGCGTGACGATTGTCGAGACGACCAACGCGACGCTCAGCCCTGTGTCGGCTGAGAACAGTTGGTCGGCAGTGACCAGGCCTCCGCTGGCGCCGTTATCGGGGTCGGTGTCGATTAAGCCTGGAGTGGTGGAGGCGACGGCGTCGACAATCACGTTCTGCAGCGCGACATTGCCCGAGACGACCAGCCCGAGAATGGAAATCCCTGCAATCAGGAGGGACGCGATGGAAAAGAACATCCGGTAGGCGATGCCGGCAGCCATCAGCGGGCCACGCCTGACGCTGTAGAGCTGAAAGACCCGGACTGGGCGGATGACGAACAGCCTGGCCAGGACGTAGGTCAGCGTTGCAACCAGAACAGGTGGGCCGCCGTCAGCGCCGCGTCTGGCCTTGCCTAGTTCACGCCTGGCGTCAATTACCTTGAGTTTGAGGTCGGCCAGGTCGCTGGGGTGCGGGGGGCTATCGGTCTGTTTCTTGGCCACTGCGACCGTCCGGGTGATGATCGACTTGGCCAAAGCTCAGCTCTTCCTTCAGTTTCCACACACCGGAGGTGTCGTGCTCGTACAGTCCCATGGTACGTACCGTGAAGGAAGCCTCGAAGCTGTGCAGCTGGTCCTCGGCGGAATCCATGCTCGCGTCGCTGACATCGTGGGCAACTGTGACATGGGGGTGGTAGGGAAATGCCAGTTCCCGCTCCAGCGGTCCCTGTTGAAGCCTCGTGTGCAGATCCACGCACGAGTCGAATCCTTCGGCCACATTGATATAGACCACGGGCGTGAGCGGCCGAAAGGTTCCGGTACTTTTCAGGGTGACCGGAAACTCCCGTTGGATCGTGGCCACGCTGCGCACGTGCGCTATGGTCGCGGGCCAGTCGGTGGCCGGCGTGGTGGTGATCAGGGTGATGTGCGGCGGTACGACGGCGGCCATCGGGTCGCCGAAGGACGCCCGCCATCGCTCGAGCTCCCCGGCAATGGGCTCCGGAACGGCGATGACCACGCCTACGCAGTCTTCGGCAACGCGCGGGTCGCTGGCGGGAACCGGTCGTCCGCAACGGATTTCGCTGATGCGCTGGATCATAATATTAGGGGGCACCTGCGGAGTCGTGTGTGTGCGCGGGAAGGAATCCGACTTTGGCGAAGACGTCCGCCAAGGTCACGGATGCAATGCTCCGCGCTTTCTCAGCTCCAACATTCAAGAGCCGGTCCAACTCCGCCTGATCGGCCAGCAGTTCCAGTGCGCGTGTCCTGATCGGTTCAAGATGATCCACCACAACGTCGGCGAGTTCGACTTTAAGATGGCCGTACATACGGCCTTCAAAGTGGCCGACCACGTCGTCAACGTTCTTGCCGGTCAGCAGGGAGTATATGGTGAGGAGGTTGGAGATGCCCGGCTTCTCCCCACGATCAAAGCGGATCTCTGCACCGTCATCCGTCACCGCCGATTTGATTCGCTTTGCTGTGACCTTTGGTTCATCCATGAGATTGATCAGTCCGCTGGGCGACCCTGCAGATTTGGACATTTTTGCCGTGGGATTCTGCAGATCGTAGATCTTGGCTGATTCCTTTTGGATGAACGGTTTGGGCACCACAAACACTGGGCCGAAGCGCGTATTGAACCGTTGCGCGAGGTCCCTGCTGAGTTCGACGTGCTGCCGCTGGTCCTCCCCCACCGGCACGCCCTCCGGCTGGTACAGCAGGATATCCGCGGCCTGCAGGATGGGATAGGTGAACAGGCCAACAGTCGTGGAATCCGCACCTTGCTTCAGCGATTTGTCCTTGAACTGGGTCATCCGCGACGCCTCGCCGAAGCCGGTAAGGCAGTTCAGCACCCAGGCGAGCTGCGCATGTTCGGGGACTTGAGACTGCACAAACAGCGTGCACTTCTCCACGTCGACGCCGGAGGCGATGTACTGAGCTGCGGTCACCCGGGTGCGCGATGCCAGTTCCGCCGGGTCCTGCGGAACCGTGATCGCGTGCAGATCGGGGATGAAGTAGATCGCGTCATATTCGTCCTGCATGCGCACCCAGTGGACTAGCGCCCCCAGGTAGTTGCCAAGGTGAAGCGAGCTTCCTGAGGGCTGCATTCCCGAAAGCACCCGCTGGCGGGGTGCCGGAACAGTGGAAGTGTTCATGTGCGAAGTCCTTGCAAAAGCTAGAGCTGGTAGTCAACTACCAGAGGGGCGTGGTCGGAGAAGCGGGTGTCCCAGGTTGGTGCGCGGTCGACGACGGCGCTTGTCGCCGCTGCCGCGAGCTTTGGGGTGGCCATCTGGTAGTCGATGCGCCAACCGGCGTCATTGTCGAAGGCCTGGCCGCGCCAGGACCACCAGGTGTACGGGCCATCAACTTCTCCGGCAAGTGTGCGGTGAACGTCCACGTAGCCGAACTCGTCACCGAAAAAGCGGTCGAAATAGGCGCGTTCTTCAGGCAGGAAACCGGCCCGCTTCACGTTGCCTTTCCAGTTTCGGATGTCCAGGGTGGTATGCCCGACGTTGAGGTCGCCCACAATCAGCGCATGATCGCGCGTCTGTCGCAGCTCCGGCATCCGCGCGCACATCAGGTCCAGGAACCGGTACTTGTCAACCTGTTTTGGGCTGGCCGCTTCGCCGGAGTGCACGTAGGCGCTGATCACGGTCAGGGATTCCCCGTTCACGTCGAAATCCGCCTCGACCCAGCGACCGGAGGTAGCGAAGTAGCCGTCACCGATGTGCTCCCGGGTGGCCGTAGGCGTAAGACGCGAGGCAATTGCCACGCCCGCGCGTCCCTTAGCCTCCGCTTCGGCGTGCAGGACGTGCCAGTTATCCCCCAAGAGTGTGCGGAGAACGTCATCAGGTGCCCGGACTTCCTGGAGGCACAGGATGTCTACCTCCCGTTCGGCCAGCCATTTGGCCATTCCCCGCTTGTAGGCGGCACGGACTCCGTTAACGTTGACCGTCGCAATGCGAAGCGCTGTGGGGTGTTTGGCGGTTACTGGGGTGGATGCCTGACTCACCCGATCCACCTTACCGGAGCGTCAGCCAACGACCGTGCCCTCCACAGGGCCGTCGTCGTCGTTCCTCTTCATCATGCTCCGCGCGTTATGGGACGTGATCTCAATGGTCTCCAGAGCCCGGTCGACCATGTCTTGATCTTGGCCCAAGTTATCCCGCACGACCCGGACCTGGACCTGCACAATCTTGAAGCTGTGGTCCAGTTTCAGGTCGCGTGCTGAGTTGTCCGTTGCATAGGTGCCTGTGCCGGTTCCTCCACCGGTCGTACGGTTGAATTCGTTGATCCGGGCTCCGGCCTTACGCGCCGCCGAGCGGAGGCTGAAAACCACGAAACTGAAGATGAGTAGCCATCCCAAGGAAACGATGACTACCAGCCAGCCGACCACATCATTCTGGTTCGATGCGAAGACCACCGCCACCAGGAAAACCACCAGCATGATGGCCATTCCGACGCTGCCCATCCTAAGACTGAGGCCTTTTCGTTCGGGCTTTGCGGTGTTTCCCAGTGGCTGCATAATCACATTGTCGCAAACCAGCCAGCAGCCCGTGGGGTCTTCCACCACGGGCGAACGGTTGCTAGGTTAAAAATGTATGCGGGATTACACCAATCCGTGACGATCACCACTCCGAAGTAACAGTATGCGTGGCCTTCCCGGCGCGCGACATTAACCGCACTATGGAGGAACTCCCAATGAACAAGACCACTCGTCTCCTCGCAGTACCAGCCCTTTCCATTGGCATGCTCGCCATGGCCGGCGCTCCCGCCATGGCCGACCACGCCAATGGTTCCTACACGGCCGAGTTCGGCCAGCTGAGCGGAACCACCGGAACAGCATCGTTCACGATGGACATCAATGATACGGAAGCCACTGTGAACCTGCAGGTTTCCGGCCTGGCCGAGACGTTCATGGACGGACCGTACCCGCACGTTCAGCACATTCACGGTGGCGCCGCAGGCGAATGCCCCACGGCCGACAATGATGAGAACGGTGACGGAATCGTCTCCACCACGGACGGCGCCGGTTCATACGGTGGAATCCTCACCACTCTGTCCACCAGCGGCGACACCAGCGCAGCTGCAGGTCTTGACCTGACACTGGGTGGCCAGGGCGGAAACTACAGCGTCGAGCGCACCTTCGAGATGAATAAAGAAACCCTGGATTCCCTCGAAGCCGGCACGGCAGTAGTAGTCATCCACGGTCTGGACCCAGCCACCGTGACCGCTACCGAAGAGGCGTTCAACGCTGAGAGCGATTTGGACCCAGCTCTGCCACTGGGTGCAACCTCGCCTGCACTGTGTGGCGTTGTGACTGCTTCGCAGATGGGCGCCATGCCTGAAGGTGGCGCTGACACCGGCGTTGCACAGGAGACCAACAACCTCGGAATGATCGCTCTGGGTGGAGGCCTCGTTCTGGCCGCTGCTGTAGGCGGCACCTACGTTGTTCGTCGCCGCGCAGCTGACCGCGCATAAGGACTGATCTGATTTTATGATCAGCTCTAAGAACGGCCGTCGCAGAGGCTTTGCAGTCTCTGCGGCGGCCGCCCTTCTGATACTCACC
>NZ_KI915019.1:90136-97863 GCF_000520595.1 Arthrobacter sp. H5 | reverse complement strand
CTGATACTCACCGGCTGCGGAAGCACACCGTCCGCATCGCCGGCTCCCGGGACCACAGCGGCAGCACCGTCGTCTTCGGCAGCACCATCGCCTTCGGCAGCACCATCGCCTTCGGCAGCACCATCCGCTACAACTGCCCCCGCCGAAACATCGGCGCCGGCAGAGGCCGCACCGGAACCGTCGCTTCCCGCAGTACTGGAGGCATCCACGCCGGTCTCCTTCTCCATTCCAGCGATTGGCGCTGGATCGGAATTGCTGAGCCTGGGTCTTCGCGAGAATGGTTCGCTGGAGGTACCGCCGGATGGACCGGGAGCGCCAGCCAGCTGGTACAACCAATCGCCAACCGCTGGCGAGCGCGGCCCCTCGGTTCTTTTGGGCCATGTCAATGCGACCGACGGCGGACCAGGTGTCTTTGCGGACCTCCGATCCTTGAATCCAGGCGATCAGATCGAGGTACAACGCGAAGACGGCTCCACCGCTGTGTTTGCCGTCGACCGCGGCGAGCAGTACCAGAAAGACAATTTCCCCACCCTTGAGGTTTACGGAAATACTGACGCTGCCGAGCTGCGGTTGATTACCTGTGACGGGTATAACCCTGATACCGGCGAGTTCGACGACAACTACGTGATCTTCGCGACCCTCGTCCCCTAAGCGTTCTCTTTTCTGACCGCATCACCGCATCGACTCTCCCCAAAGTGACCTTCCCAGCCGTTTAAACGGCTCCAGAAGGTCACTTTGGGGAGAGTCGATTGCAGTTAACGGATATTCACCAGCGGACCAGGCAGAACGGATGACCGGCCGGGTCAAGATAAACCCGGAAGGCTCCCGTTCCCGAGTCCATACTGGTGGCCCCGAGCGCGAGCACCTTTTGCTCAGCCACGTCAAGGTCCTCCACCCTGATGTCCAGATGAACCTGCTGCGGAATGTCCTGCCCGGGCCATTCCGGAGGCGTATAGCCCTTGACCTGTTGAAACGCCAGGGCCGGCCTGTCGGGTGCATCGCCAATGGTGATCCATCCGTTGTCGTCATGTTGGACCCGGATCATCCCCAGCACATCCTCGTAAAAGGACGCCAGCTGGTCCGTGTTGGAACAATCAAAGACGGTAGCGTGCCATTTTCCGATCATGCGTCCAGTATGGTGCAGCGCGGCTGGCCCGGGAAGGCATTCCGGACCGTTTACTTGAGGAACAGTTTCCGCAGCCGGGTGGTGGTGAGCACCATCCCGACCAGGATCATCACCAGGTAATACACGATATGAATGGCCGTCGCTGCAGTGAACACACCAATGCTGATCTGCCGAAGCAACTCCACACCGTGCCACAGCGGCAGCGCCTGGATGAACCACTGAATAGGCTCCGGGTACACGCTCAGGGGGTAGAACGTGGCGGAGAACAGGAACATCGGAAGCATCACGAAGTTGATCCAGTCCATCTGCTGGAACGTCTTCATGAAGCTGGTGATACCCATCCCGAACGACGCAAAGCCGAAAGCTATCAGCACCGAAGCGGGAATCATCAGCAGCGCCCAGGGGGTGGTGATCAACCCCATCATGCCCATGACGGCGGTGAAACCGGTGGCGTACATAGCGCCGCGCAGCAGGGCGAGGAAGATCTCGCCAATGGCAACGTCGAGTGGACCCAGGGACGTGTAAAGCATCCCTTGATAGAGCTTGGCGAAGTTCATCTTGAAGAACACGTTCCAGGTGGAGTCGTAGACCGCCCCATTCATCGCGGAAACCGCTAGCAGCGCAGGTGCAATGTACGCGGCGTAGCTGATTTCCTGTCCGTTGGGCCCGAAGACGTTTCCCACCAGTGCGCCCAGCCCCACGCCCATGGAAATCAGGTACAGCACGGGTTCAAAGAACCCGGACACCATCACCATCCAGTTGCTGCTCTTCGTGGCCATCAACCCCCGGCTGATCACGGCCCTCGCGTTGCGGGCGTAGAGCGCGCTGAACGGACGGTCCTGAACCTCTACCTGGTAATCCTCAATGGTCAGTGGGCCGCTCATGCTCCCAGCCTCTTTTCGTAGATCTTCCGTGCCATCCGCCAGCCGAGGATTGCCAGCACAATCAGGTAGACGACATGTATCACCACCAGCCAGACGGGCTCCTGGTAGCCGTAGGTCAGCAGGCGCCCCAGTTCCGTGCCGTGCCACAGGGGTGAGATCCAGCCGATCCATTGCAGCCCGATCGGCAATGTGTCCAACGGGAAGAAGGTGCCGGAAAACAGGAACAGCGGTGTGACGACGAAGCGCATCACCAGGGCAAACTGGCCCTTTTCCTCCTTGATACTGGCCGCGTACGCCATGAGTGGCAGGCCAAAGGAAAGACCACACAACACAGCCACCGGAACCGCAACCCAGCCCCAGGGCGACGGCGACGCACCAAACGCCGCAACAATGCCGAAGTAGATGGCGGTCATCAGCAGCAGCCGCAGTGTGATCGCGATGATGTACCCGTTGACGATCTGGTGCACCGCCAATGGAGATGCGTGCGGTCCGTAGTAGACCCGCCGCCATTTGAAGCCGTCCATCACCGGGAAAGTGAATTCGGTTGCGGCGGTCATGATGGTGGCGGAGGACAACAGCGCGGGAGCGATGAAGGCGAGGTAGCTCACTCCGCCAAAGGCATCAGGACTGTTCCGGTCCACCAGTGTGGCCAGACCCACCCCCATCGCAAAGAGGTACATCACCGGGTTGCCGACGCTGTAGGCGATCAAAGTCCAGCGGTAGCCGTTCATCACCTTGAGTGCATGTTCGGCGTAGTACCAGGAGCCAAAGCGCCGGGCACGCTCCGCCGAGACGCGCGGAGGATGAGCGCGCAGCGGTGGTGCCGTCGTCGTCCTTGTTTGTTGTGCCGGCATGCCGGTCTCCTGGCTAGTCAATGAGACTCCTACCGGTCAGGCGCAGGAAGACGTCCTCCAGGGACGAACGGCGCACCAGCGAGGTGATGGGATGCAGCCCGCGCGCGGTTACCTGTTCCAACGCGGCCTCGCCGTCGTGGGTGTAGATCAGCACGCGGTCAGGCAGCGGTTCCAGCCGCTCACCAATCCCTTGGAGGTCGGCTGCGACGGTAGTGTTTCGCTCCGATCCGAAGCGCAGCTCCAGCACCTCGCGGGTTGAGTGTTCGCGAATCAATGTCGACGGCGATCCTTCGGCCATGATCTGTCCCTTGTCCACAACCACCAAACGGTCGCAGAGCTGCTCCGCCTCATCCATGTAGTGGGTTGTGAGAATCAGGGTAACCCCGGATTCCTTGAGGCGGAACAACCTGTCCCAGAGAATATGCCGGGCCTGCGGATCGAGCCCGGTGGTGGGTTCGTCGAGGAGGAGGATCTTGGGCTCGTTGATCAAGGACCGGGCGATGGTCAGCCTGCGCTTCATGCCACCGGATAGGGAATCGACCTTGGACTTTGCCTTATCGGTCAGCTGGGCGAATTCGAGCAGCTCGTCGGCCTTGGGTTTGAGGTAGCTCATGGGCAGACCGAAGTAGCGGCCGTAGACCAGGAGGTTGTCGCGGACCTTCAACTCCTCGTCGAGGTTGTCCTGCTGCGGAACCACGCCCAGGTGTGCCCTGACTTCCGGGCCGTGTTCCTCCGGGTCCAGCCCCATGATCGTGAGGTCTCCGGAGGTGCGCTGGGACACGCCGCCGATCATTTTCATGGTGGTGGACTTGCCCGCACCGTTGGGACCGAGCAGGCCGAAGGATTCACCGGCCGGCACGTCGAACGAAATGTCATTGACTGCGGTGAAATCCCCGTACTTTTTAGTCAGGTTATGGGCAGAGATGACGTAATTGTCATTGGTTTGGTTGGGCACCAGTTCAGACTAGATGATTTATCCCATTGGTAAAAGCCAATCATTTATAGATGCGGCCGCCTGCGATCAACCGAGTCCCCTTTGGGTTGTCCTTGCTGCGTCAACTCAAAAGGCCACCTGCAGATTCGATCGGGCAGGGGGCCTTGACTTTGTCCGCGGAGCGGGGTTTAGCTTGGGACCCAACCTCAAGGGAGGGGTCGTCGGTGGCCGAAACCCTTTCCTGCTGGTGCGGACACAACATGGTGAAAACACGCTGAATGAGGCAGGCGCCAACCGTTCGAAGGAATCTGCGCATGACGATTGCCGAGCTTCTGAGACTGATTGAACTTCAGACGCGCCCGGTTCATCCGGAGAGCCGCATGGCTTTGGACCGGCGGTGGACCGAACTGCCGGACCACGTGAAAACCGCAAACCAGCTGCTGGGACGCAGTGCCGTCGGGTGTGAAGGCACCCATAACGTGTTTCCCAAATGCAACCTGACCTGCACACCGTGCTATCACTCGGCAGATGCAAACCAAGTACGGGTTGACGGTGAACATACGGTGCAGGAAGTGCGCCAACAGATGCGGTATCTGAGACAGGTGCGCGGACCGCGTGCCCACGCCCAGCTCATCGGTGGAGAGGTGAGCCTGCTCGATCCGGAGGACCATGCCGCAGCGCTGACCGTCATGCGTGAAAGTGGCCGCGAACCGATGTCGATGACGCACGGCGACTTCGAGTATGAGTACCTTCTAGCGCTGGTCCTCACCGCAGACGGTGCCCGCCGATTCGACAAAGTGTCCTTCGCAGCACATTTCGATTCGCTGATGAGGGGAAGGAGTGGTGCCGTCCGACCCCTCTGTGAAGCCGAACTCGACCCTTTCCGGCAGAAGTTCACGCAGATGTTCGCCGATCTTCAGCGTGAGCACGGCGTGCGCTCATATCTCGCGCACAATATGACGGTCACTCCATCGAACCTCGATGAGGTTTCAACGGTTACGCGTTCAGTGCTGGCGATGCCCTACAACATGCTCTCCTTCCAACCCGCAGCTTTCATGGGCGACGCCAGGCGGTGGAAGGAGGATTTCTCCGAGGTCAGTATCGATAAGGTGTGGGAACGAATTGAGGAAGGAGCCGGCCAGAAACTGCCGTGGCAGGGAACCCAGTTCGGCGATCCGCGTTGCAACCGCTACACCATCGGACTCGCGGCAGCGGGTACGTTCGCCGTCGTCATCGACCCCGACGTCCCTGCCGATACCGCCGCGCGCGACCGCCTCCTAGAACACCACGGCGGCATCTTCTTCGGCGGTCAGAGCCGCCCCGTGCTGGCAGCACGCCTGCTCCGGGCCGCTCTCCGGCACCCCCGCGACCTGCCGGTTCTACTGGGCGTGGGACGGCGGATGCTGGCACGAGCCGGCGGCGCGCGGACCCTGTGGCGTGCATGGCGCAGCAGCACACTCGGAATCAAAAGCTTCGTGGTCCACAATTTCATGGACGCCTCCGTCGTGGCGCCCGCCTGGGCCCTGATGGAACAGGGATTGACCAGTGACGAGCCAGCCGTCCGGGAAGCGCAGGAACGTCTGGGCGCATGCATGTACACCATGAGCCACCCGGAGACAGGGCGGCTGGTGCCAGCCTGCACGCAGCACTCGGTGCTGGATCCGGCCGAAAACAACGAGTTGCGCCGCCTGTTGCCGCTCAGGGTCAAAAACTAGTCACGGCACGATGCCGGATCTGCTCCGTCCCCGGCGGCCGCGATCAGTGGCGACCACATCAGCCGGCGGTGGCGCCTGCCTGGCGCTCTGCAGCCTCGACCACGTTGGCGAGGAGCATGGCCCGCGTCATCGGTCCCACTCCTCCGGGATTGGGCGACAACCATGACGCGACGTCCGCTGCGTCCTTCTCCACGTCACCGGTCAGCCTCGCCTTACCGGTTTCCGGATCGGTGACCCGGGAAACCCCGACATCCAGGACAATGGCGCCCGGTTTCAGCTGCCCGGCCTTGATCATCCCCGGCATTCCAGCTGCCGCGACAACGACGTCGGCCTCCCGCAGATGCGCTTCCAGATCCACGGTTCCGGTATGTGCGAGTGTCACCGTCGCGTTGATCTCCTTGCGTGTCAGCAGCAGACCCAGCGGACGCCCGACAGTAACCCCTCGTCCTACCACCAGCACGTTTTTACCCTTGAGGGAGATCCCGTGCCGGCCGAGCAGTTCGACAATACCGTGCGGCGTGCAGGGCAGCGGTGACGCCATCGAATCGGCGACATTGAGGACAAGCCGCCCGAGGTTGATCGGATGGAGGCCGTCGGCGTCCTTCTCCGGCGACATGCGCTCCAGAATAGCGTGCGCATCGATGTGCGCCGGAAGTGGAAGCTGCACAATATAGCCCGTGGCGGCGTCGTCGTCGTTCAGTTCGTCAATGACCTTTTCCAGGTCCTCCTGCGTGATGTCGGCCGGCAGGTCGCGGCGGATCGACGTGATGCCGACCTGGGCGCAGTCGCGGTGCTTGCCTGCAACATAGGAGTGGCTCCCCGGATCGTCTCCCACCAGTACCGTACCCAGGCCCGGAACAACTCCCTTGCCTTTGAGGATCCCTACCCGCTGGGTCAGCTCTTCCCTGATTGCTGCCGCAGTGGCCTTACCGTCAAGTATTTGTGCACTCATCTATGCGGCTCCTTTGTCGAGCTGTGCTCTGTCCAGCTGCTCTCTGTCCAGCTGTTCCAGCAAAAACGCCTTGCCGCGCTCACAGCAACCGGTGAAGCAGCATTCGTCTGTGGGGATGTCATATGCATTGGAGCGGGCGGCGTCCGACTCCAACGCCCCTTGCGGGAGCTCTTCTACCACTCCTCGTGGCCCGGGTAGAGCGGGGTATCTGCTGCCAGCTTGGACACGCGGGCGCTGAGGGCCCCGATGTCCGCGCCGGGCTTGAGTACGGACGCGATGATCTCGGCGACCTCGGTGAACTCCGTGGCTCCGAAGCCGCGGGTGGCCAGTGCCGGCGTCCCGATGCGCAGACCGGAGGTGACCATCGGCGGGCGGGGGTCGTTGGGGACCGCATTCCGGTTGACAGTGATTCCCACCGAGTGGAGGAGATCCTCTGCCTGCTGGCCGTCGAGCTCGGAATGACGCAGGTCCACCAATACCAGGTGCACATCCGTACCCCCGGTGAGGACTGAGACTCCGTGCTCTGTGACATCGTTGCCCATGAGACGGTCCGCGATAATACGGGCGCCCTCCAGCACGCGCTCCTGGCGCTCTTTGAATTCAGCTGATCCCGCAATTTTGAAGGCAGTGGCCTTCGCGGCGATCACGTGCATGAGCGGACCGCCCTGCTGCCCCGGGAATACCGCGGAGTTGAGCTTCTTGGCCCATTCCTGCTTGGCCAGGATGACGCCCGAGCGAGGGCCGGAGAGGGTCTTGTGCACGGTGGACGTGACGATGTCCGAGTGGGGTACCGGGGTGGGGTGAAGCCCCGCGGCAACCAGGCCGGCGAAGTGCGCCATATCCGTCCACAGGAGTGCTCCCACCTCATCGGCGATCGAACGGAAAGCGGCGAAGTCCAGGTGCCGGGGATAGGCGGACCAGCCGGCAATGATGACCTGCGGCTTCTCAGCAATGGCCTGCGCACGCACACGGTCCATATCAAGGCGGTTGGTGTCATCCTCCACACCGTAGGCCGCCACCTCGTACAGTTTGCCGGAGAAATTCAGCTTCATTCCGTGGGTCAGGTGGCCGCCGTGTGCCAGGGAAAGTCCCATGATTTTCTCGCCGGGCTTGATCATCGCCGCCAGCGCAGCCGCGTTGGCCTGCGCGCCGGAGTGCGGCTGAACGTTGGCGTACTCCGCCCCAAACAGCGCCTTCACCCGCTCAATGGCCAGACTTTCGGCGACGTCCACGTGCTCGCAGCCGCCGTAGTAGCGGCGGCC
>NZ_KI915019.1:35196-90036 GCF_000520595.1 Arthrobacter sp. H5 | reverse complement strand
GCCGCCGTAGTAGCGGCGGCCGGGGTAGCCCTCGGCGTACTTGTTGGTCAGTACCGAGCCCTGGGCCTCCAGGACGGCCCGCGGCGCGAAGTTCTCGGAAGCAATCATTTCAAGGGTGTCGCGCTGGCGGGCCAACTCGTCCTTGAGAACGGCGGCGATTTCCGGGTCAATCTCGGACAGCGGCGCGTTGGTTACTGATGCGGTCACAGACAAAGAGGTCACGTTGAGCTCCTGGGATGTTGGGGTGTGGTTCTACAGGTCAGGTTACCCGTTCAGCAGACGGCGCCCCTAGTCGGACAGCGCTCATGCGGATGGATGTTAACTTGACCTACGTCCCAGGCGTGCGATCCGTGGTCGGCGCTGCGCGCCGTCGTCGTACATTAGTGCACGAAGGCGCTTGCCGCTTCCTGATGGTGACCCACCTAACGCCAGTTGCGGCAGTTGTAACCTTAGCTCATCGGGCGGCGGCACGCAGGTACTCTGGGAGGCGTGAATACGTCCAATGCCTTTGTCCTGGCGCTGTCCTGCCCGGATCGGCCGGGTATAGTGCATGCCGTCTCGGGAGCCCTGGTCGCGGGAAGCTGCAACATTACTGAGTCGCAGCAATACGGAAATCCCGAAACCGGCACCTTTTTCATGCGGGTCGCCATGACGACGACGGCAACGCACGCCGAGGTCCGGGCTCAACTGGCGCCTGTCGCGGAGTTGTTTGGCATGTCGTGGGAGCTGCACAGCGAAGGCGTTCCCGCACGGACGCTCATCATGGCTTCGAAGTCCGCACATTGCCTCAACGACCTGCTGTTCCAGCAACGTTCGGGAACGCTGCCGATCGAGGTGCCGGTGATCGTGTCCAACCACCGGGAGCTTGCAGGGCTCGCGGATTTCTACGGGATTCCTTTTCATCACATTCCGGTCCTCGCCGATGGCAAGGACCAGGCTGAGGGCGCGCTCCGGGACCTTCTCCTGAAGCACGATATTGAGCTTGTGGTGCTGGCCCGCTACATGCAGGTGCTTAGCGACACGCTCTGCTCCGATCTGGTGGGGAAGGCGATCAACATTCACCACTCTTTCCTCCCGTCATTTAAGGGTGCGCGGCCTTACCACCAGGCGCATGCGCGCGGCGTCAAGCTGATCGGGGCGACTGCTCACTACGTGACGCCAGCGCTGGACGAGGGCCCCATCATTGAGCAGGAGGTCATCCGTGTGAATCACGCCCGGACGGCCACTGAGCTGGCGGCGATAGGCAGCGATGTCGAAGGACGGACGCTGGCGCAGGCCGTCAAATGGCATGCCGAGCACAGGGTGTTGCTGGACGGCACCCGAACCGTGGTTTTCAACTGACAGACTGTCTGCAACCGACCAATTGGAGTCATGATGAACGACGAACAGCCTCTGAGGTACCGCGTACTGACCGGGCAGGATGACAAAGCGTTCTGCGCACGGGTCAGCGAGGCGCTGGACAACGGCTATGTGCTGTACGGCTCCCCAAGCCTCACCTACAACGGCGACCGCGTGGTGGTGGCGCAGGCGGTTGTGCTGGCGGACTGACTTTCTGCGGCTTGTTTGGGCAGGGATAGAGCAATCCAGACAAATGTGGGCAGTAATTCCGTCCATCTGGTCTGGAGCGCTCTAAAACTTGTCCAGGTTGCTCCAGCAACGATCCACCTTGCTCACCATCATGCCCATGACGGACCACTTGCTGGATACTTCCCTCTTTGCGGGAGACCTGCAGACGTCAACTCACGGGCAAGCGCCTCGGGGGACTGAGCGGTAGGCCACTCCCATCGCACCACTCCCACTCCAGTGGCGCGGATACGGTTCTCCCTGTTCTTCTCGTCAATGACTACCTGGGCCGGAGTTCTACCCATCAGATACTCCGGCTTCATGTACTTCCCTCGACCATCAAACTCCCCGACCAGTTGGTAATCCTCCCAGTAAAAGTCCACTGTGGCGACGTGACCGCGGGCATCGATGATTTGGTGCTGCAACACGGGAGCAGGGAAGCCCAACTGCGCCATGTGGACGCGACTCAATGACTCCCCCGGATACATTGCCAGCCCCGAGGCGAACTCCAGGACGCGCCGCGCCCTCCGCCGTTTGGCGCCGGACACCAAGAGGTCGATCCGGGTCTCGACTTCGGCCTTCGTCACCGGCTTGGAGTGGATTTCGCCTGGGAGGGGCTTGGTATTCAGCAGTCGGTCCATCACGGCCACAGCCCATGGAAAGTCGTACAAAATCGCAAGATCCACCGCAGTTTGGACCTTGCCCGTGACCAGAACCCCATCTACTTCGGCAGTGGTGACAGCGGCCGGATCCCGCGTGAGGCGGCGAACCCCGTTGCTGCTCTTGCGTCCGCTCTGGGCCGGCACAATCACTTGCACATCAGCTGGAAGAGTTGGGCGCGGCAGGCCCCAGAGCAACCCGGCGGATTCGGCGCCAAATAGTGGAACCTTACGAGAGGTAAGGGTCATGGCCGCAAGCATCCCACGGTAGCGCTCCTCATCCTCCAACTGCCCCCAACCCAGCGCATCCACGTAGCACCCCTGCCGAATTCGGAGGAGCTCGCCGCTCTTGGACCGGCGGGAAAGCTCGCGCGGCCACGCCTCGTCGTCGGGCTTTTCCGCGCTGGTCCTCATAGGGATCGAGAATTGAGTCATCACTCCAGCCAAACTCAAATCCCGGCCCGCAGCTAAGACAACCGTCCGTATGTGGATAACCTTCGGACGCGCGAGCGGGCCTCTCCCGTACCCATGGAGCAGACCAGTCTGGGGTGAGCAGTTTTCCGCTCACCCTGGACTGGTCTGCTCCATACCCAGTCCAGGTTGCTCTACATTCACGCATTCACGCCCGCTGCCGCCACACCCCGCACCCGGCGTTAGGCTGGGCGCATGGCTCACATCATCATCTTTGACGGAAAAACCCCCTCCATCGCCGAGAACGCCTTTGTTGCCCCGACCGCATCCATCATTGGCGATGCCACTCTGGGCGACGGCTCAAGCGCCTTCTATGGTGTGAGCGTCCGCGCAGACACGGAGAGGATTCGTGTAGGCGCGGGCACCAATCTCCAGGACAACGCAGTGCTCCACGCGGACCCGGGATTCCCGACGACCGTCGGTGACCGCGTGAGCGTTGGCCACAGCGCAGTGGTGCACGGCTGCACCATCGGCAACGACTGCCTGATCGGAATGAGCGCCACCATCATGAACGGTGCAAGCATCGGCAAGGAAACGCTGGTGGCCGCCGGCGCCGTCGTTCTTGAAGGCACCGTGGTGCCACCCCGTTCGCTGGTGGCCGGGGTGCCCGCCAAAGTCCGCAGGGAACTCTCGGACGAAGAAGTGGAGAGCATCAAACGCAATGCTGCCCAGTACCGTGAGTTGGCCGCTGAACACCGCCGTGCGTTAACTTCTTGACTGCAATGGCTGTTCTATAGCACCCTGTACTACATGCCCGTAGAACCTGCCTCACTGCCGAGGTCCGCCTCCAACGGGTCCCTTCCCCAGCCGGGGTCACAATCCGCGTTGCGCCAGCAGAATCAGCAACGAATCATCCAGGCGCTGATGACAGGGGGGCCGCAGACCCAGGCAGAGCTTGCCCGGCAGACGGGCCTGTCCACCGCGACGGTATCGAATATCGTCAAGGTGATGTCCGACGCCGGACAGGTCGCCACGGAGCCCACCACCAGTTCCGGCCGGCGCGCGCTTCTAGTGATGCTCAACGACAATGGCTCGGTTGCTGCCGGAATCGACATTGGCCGCCGGCACGTCCGGGTGGTACTGGCAGGACTCGACTACCGCGTCCTACTGGAAGAGGCGGTCAGCCTGCCGCTGGGACACAGCGCCGAGGAAGGCCTCAACGCCGCCTCCGACCTCATGGACAGCCTCCTGGAGCAGGGCGGAATCCCGCGCGGTTCAGTGCTTGGTGCAGGCGTGGGAATACCAGGCCCAATCGACCGCCGCACCGGGACCGTGGTGCAGGGCGCAATCCTCCCCGAATGGGTCGGCATCAATATGCTCCGCACCTTTGGTGAACGACTCGGAATCCCGGTTTTCATCGACAACGACGCCAATCTCGGAGCCCTTGCGCAGGTCACGTGGGGGCCGCACAGCTCCGTGGAGAATCTCGTATTCCTCAAGATCGGATCCGGCATTGGGGCGGGCTTGATCCTCAATGGTTCGCTGTATTACGGAAACGTCGGAATCACCGGCGAGATAGGCCACACCACAATCAACGAGCACGGTCTTGTCTGCCGTTGCGGGAACCGCGGATGCCTTGAGACCGTGGCATCAACCTCAACGATGATCGCGCTGCTCAGCCGTGGCGGCACCGGGCAGCTGGACGCCCATGACATCGTTTCCCTTGCCCGGCGCGGAGACACAGCCACTCTTCGGGTGATCGACGACGCAGGCCTGGCCGTGGGCCGCGCCGTCGCCCACGTGGCCAACCTGATCAATCCCGAGCTCATTGTTATGGGCGGCTCACTCACGGGGCTCGGCGACATCCTGTTGGAGCCCATTCGACGGGGGCTTCTGCGTCATGCGGTCCCCATGGTGGGCGACTCTACAACCGTTCTGATGTCCTCCCTCGGTGACCGGGCGGAAGCGCTGGGAGGCGCCGCCGTCGTGCTGTCGCAACCCAGCCTTCAATTGACCCCATGATTTCATTTACGACACAATCCAGTTCGACTTTGCGTTAAAGACTTGACTACAAGCACTCTTCTAGAGTTAACTTCTTTTCCAGGCCTTCTGGCCCATCAAGACAATGCCGTCACTGCGGGAGGCTGCGAATGGACCATCACACGATCCTTGAGATGCGCTCGATCACCAAGGAGTTTCCGGGCGTTAAGGCGCTCGACAATGTTTCACTGACAGTGACCGCCGGCGAAATCCACGCTATCTGCGGCGAAAATGGTGCGGGTAAATCAACCCTCATGAAAGTGCTGTCCGGTCTGTACCCGCATGGCACCTATTCAGGGGAGATCCACTACCAGGGCCAGGAGGTTCAGTTCAAGGACATCCGATCGAGTGAAGCGGCCGGGATTGTGATCATCCATCAGGAGCTGGCCCTCATTCCGGAACTCTCCATTGCGGAGAACATCTTTCTGGGAAATGAACCCACGCGAATGGGCGTCATCGACTGGGACAAGGTCAATGCGAGCACTCTTGAGCTACTTGCCCGGGTTGGGCTGAGCGAGGAGCCAATCACCAAGATCAAAGACATTGGCGTTGGTAAGCAGCAACTGGTGGAAATCGCCAAGGCACTCAGCAAATCCGTCAAACTGCTCATCCTCGATGAGCCAACCGCCGCTTTGAATGAATCCGACTCGCAGCATCTGCTTGATCTGATGTCCGGGCTGCGGTCCAAGGGGATCTCCTGCATCATGATTTCCCACAAGCTGAACGAAATTGAACAAATCGCAGACTCGATCACCATCATCCGCGATGGCAAGGCCATTGAGACCCTCCATGTCAAGAACGACGGCGTCGATGAAGATCGGATCATCCGCGGCATGGTTGGCCGCTCGCTGGAATCGCGATTCCCCGACCACACCCCAAACATCGGCGAGACGTTCTTTGAGGTGCGGAACTGGACTGTTGGACATCCCAGCGCGGCAGACCGACTAGTGTGCAAGAACTCCAACTTCAAGGTGAAGCGCGGCGAGATTGTCGGCTTTGCCGGCCTGATGGGCGCCGGCCGCACCGAGCTGGCCCGGTCCATCTTCGGGCGATCCTACGGCAATTTCAAGTCGGGCCAACTGTTCAAAGACGGCAAGGAGATCACACTCAAGTCGGTGCCGCAGGCAATCCGCCACGGCCTGGCCTATGTCACCGAGGACCGCAAATCGCTAGGGTTGAACCTGCTGGACGACATCAAGTCCACCACCGTCGCTGCCAACCTGAAAAAGATCACCAACGGTCTGGTGGTTGATGAAGATGAAGAGTTCACGGTTGCCGAAGAGTACCGCAGGTCGCTGCGCACCAAGGCTCCCTCGGTCAATGAGGGAGTGGCCAAGCTGTCCGGCGGCAACCAGCAGAAGGTGGTGCTGGCCAAGTGGATGTTCACTGACCCCGACCTTTTGATCCTTGACGAGCCAACCCGTGGAATCGATGTTGGCGCGAAGTTTGAGATTTACGGCATCATCCAGCGCCTGGCCAACCAGGGCAAGGGCGTCATTGTCATTTCCTCCGAACTTCCAGAGCTCCTGGGAATCTCCGACCGCATCTATACCATCTTCGAGGGCGCCATCACCGGTGAGCTGCGCCGCGGGGAAGCAGACCAGGAATCCCTCATGAAACTCATGACCGCCGGCAAGAAATCCGCCTAAACCAAGTACTCAAGGACTCCACACCATGACTTCACTCAAGCAACTATTCGGCGGCGATACGCGACAATTCGGGATGATCTTCGCGCTCATTGCCCTGGTGATCTTCTTCCAGATCATGACAGGCGGCAACACGCTGACGCCGGGCAACATGATCAACCTCTTCAACGGAAACTCCTACATCCTGATCCTCGCGATCGGAATGGTCTTGGTCATCATCGCCGGACACATCGATCTGTCAGTGGGCTCCACGGCAGCGTTTGCGGGCATTGTGGTGGCGATGGTGATGCGGGACTGGAATTTCCCGTGGTACCTGGGCATCCTGGTCGGACTGCTGCTCGGAGCGCTCATTGGGGCCTGGCAGGGGATGTGGGTAGCCATCTTCGGCATACCGGCGTTCATTGTCACCCTCGCCGGAATGCTTTTATTCAGGGGCGCCAACCAGTTTGTAGGACAGTCCAATACGGTTCCGGTGCCGCAGGAGTTCCGGTTTATCGGCGCGGGTTACCTTCCCGAAATTGGCCCGGTCACGGGCTATAACAATCTGACGGTGCTCCTGGGCCTCGGACTCTGCGGCGTAGTCATCTACGGCGAGCTCAGGAAGCGGAAGCGGTTCGAGAAGGTTGGAGCCCAGCCGGCTCCCCTGTGGGTATCAGTTACCCGAATGGTCCTCCTCAGCGCGGTCATCCTCTACGCCACCTACCTCTTTGCGACCGGAAACCGCGGAACATCCTTCCCCGTTCCGGGCTTGATCCTCGGCGTGCTGGTCATCATCTACGGCTTCATTTCCACCAAGACCATCATTGGACGCCACGTCTACGCGGTGGGTGGCAACAGGCACGCAGCTGATCTGACAGGTGTACGGAGCAAGCGGGTGGACTTCCTGGTGATCATGAACATGTCCATCCTGGCAGCGCTGGCGGGCATGATCTTTGTGGGGCGGTCCACCGCGTCCGGCCCGTTTGACGGCGTGGGCTGGGAACTCGACGCCATCGCCGCCGTCTTCATTGGCGGTGCGGCCGTGACAGGCGGCGTAGGAACCGTTGTCGGCTCAGTAATAGGCGGACTGGTCATGGCCGTCCTGAACAATGGCCTCCAGCTCCTGGGCGTCGGCGCGGATATGACCCAGATCATTAAGGGATTGGTGCTGCTGGTCGCGGTGGCGTTCGATGTCTACAACAAGAGTCAGGGCAAACGCTCAATTACCGGGCTCATCATGAAGAACTTTGGCAACCAAGGCAAACCCGAGATACCGACCGACACGAAGAAGGTCATTTCGCATGACGCTTCAGTGTCCTAAGAACCCCACAAATCCCGGATTAATAACAGAAAGAGAATGGAATGCGTAAGTTAACCACATCCCTTGCGGCGGTTGCGACGATTTCAGCGTTGGCGCTGACCTCCTGCGGCCGGGCTGAGGAAACTCCCGGTGCAGAAGTGCCTGCGGGATTCGAAGAAGGCTCCGCGATTGGAGTTGCCCTTCCCCAAAAAACCTCTGAGAACTGGGTACTGGCGGAGGGTCTGTTCAACGACGGCCTGACGGAGGCCGGATACGATCCGGATGTTCAGTTTGCCAACGGCGGCGTCTCGGAGCAGCAGAACCAGATCAGCTCCATGATCACCAACGGCGTTGAGGTTCTTGTTGTCGGTGCAATCGACGGCGCACAGTTGGGTACCCAGCTGCAGCAGGCCAAGGACGCCGGCATCACGATCATCGCCTACGATCGCCTGCTCACCAACACGGAAAACGTGGACTACTACGTGGCCTACGACAACTTCCAGGTCGGCGAATTGCAAGGCCAGGCGCTGCTTGACGGCATGGCCGAACGCGGAGAGGGACCGTACAACATTGAACTGTTTGCCGGCTCCCCCGATGATGCAAACGCCCAGGTGTTCTTTGACGGCGCCATGAGCATCCTGCAGCCGGAGATCGACGCCGGCAACCTCAACGTGGTGTCCGGCCAGGTGGAATTCAACCAGGCAGTGACCCAGGGCTGGGAAGCCGGCAATGCCCAGACCCGCATGGACACACTGTTGACGGGCAACTACACCTCGGAGGAGCTGCACGGCGTGCTGTCCCCGAACGACACACTGGGCCGGGCCATCCTCACGTCCGTGAAAGCAGCCGGCAAGGACCTGCCGGTGGTTACCGGGCAGGATTCCGAGGTTGAATCAGTCAAGTCGATCATGGCGGACGAGCAGTACTCCACGATCAACAAAGACACCCGCGCCCTGGTGGATCATGCCATTGAGATGGTTGAGGGTCTCGCGGCTGGCGAGGAACTGGAGATCACCGATCCCGATTCTTACGACAATGGTGTCAAGGTGGTACCTGCCTACCTGCTGGAGCCACAGATTGTCACTAAGGAAAACGCTGCGGAAGCCTACGCAAATGACCCCACCCTGTCCGAACTGACCAAGTAAGACCTACGGAGGTCCCCGGCCGCCAGCGGTCGGGGACTTCTTTTGATTCGATTCTAAAGAAGTCTTGCTAAAGACTTCTTTAGAATGCATACTGATGTGCATGACAATGAACGACGGCGGCACCTCACCTTTCGCCGAGGGCGTCACCTACCGCGGGCCGGAAGACGAACAAGTGGTCAGCGACCCGGTGCGCATCCGGGCGCTGGCGCACCCGGTGCGGCTTGAACTACTGGATTTCCTCGATGACGCGGGCCAGGCGACAGCCACCGAATGTGCGGCGGCCATCGATGAGTCGGTGGCGAGCTGTTCCTACCACCTGCGCATGCTCGCCAAACACGGCTACATCGAGCAGGCAGATCAGGCCGGACGGGAAAAACCATGGAAAGTGGTGTCCCACAGCCGCTCCCAGGTGGTTGACCGCAACGCCCCGGGATCCGTGCATGCGGTGACCGCCATGGCTGGTATCCACGTTCATCGGCAGGCAGACCGCATTCAATCCTGGCTCGCCCGCGCTCCGCAGTTGCCCATCGATGACATCGACGTGTCAACGATCATGGGTTCCAGCTTTTACGCCACTCATGAAGAGATCCGTCAGTTCAGGGATGACTTGATGGAGCTCGGACGCCGCTTCGACGGTCGTTGGCAGAATCCGGATCAGCGGCCCAATGGCTCCATGCCGGTTCAGCTGTTCGCGGTGATGAATATTGATCCCGACCGCGACCCGCACGCTGCCACCTGCCCCCGGCAGAACGGAGGCGGGTCCTGACTCCGGACGAATCAACCAGTCACCACTCCCCCGTTCTTGTCACAGCTGAGCCCGAGGCCACATCCGTGCCGAAGAGCCCCGCGGATGTGGGAACCAACCGCGATGTACTGGCTATACCCGCCTTTCGGCGCCTCACCCTGGCGTGGATCTTCAGCAACTTCGGCGACTCAGCCCTCTACCTGACCGCTGCGATTTGGGTCAAACAGCTCACGGGAAGCGACGCCCTGGCCGGGCTGGTCTTCGCGGCCCTGGGCCTCCCCGCCCTCTTCGCGCCGCTGACCGGACAACTGGCGGATCGGTTCCGCCGCAAGCCGGTGGTCATCATCAACAACCTGGCCGCCGCCGTCGTCGTTCTGGCGCTCTTGGCGGTCCAGTCCACCGATCAGTTGTGGCTGATCTATCTCGTGATCTTTGTCTATGCAAATACGGCTTATGTGACGGCGGCAGCGCAGTCGGGGCTTCTGCGGGATATGCTCGCCGACCGGCTTCTTGCGCCGGCCAACGGCATGCTCAGCAGCATCGACCAGGGACTGCGCATCATTTCGCCGCTGATTGGGGCCGGAATGCTGGCGCTCTGGGGGATGAACTCGGTGGTGCTGCTGACCTTCGCCTGTTTCGCTGTGGCGGGCGGAGTCCTGGCCACATTGAAAATACGGGAGTCGATGCATGAACTGGATGCCGACGAGTCATTCTGGTCCAGCACCACAGCGGGATTCCGGTTCCTCGCAGCGCACGCGATGCTGCGGCCGGCACTCCTGACGCTGGTGATCGCGGTGGGCGCCACCGGGGTACTGAACGTCACGATCTTCGCCACCAACGAGCAGGGTCTGGGAATGCCGCCGGAGTTTCTCAGCGTGCTGATCAGCTGCCAGGGCGTCATGTCCGTGGTGGGCGGCCTCACCGCCAGCATGGTGATCCGACGTCTGGCAATCCGGAGGACCATGATCCTGGGCGTCTCACTGCTTGCCGCGGCCGTACTGGCATCCGGTGTGCCGTCCCTCCCCGTGGTTCTGGCCGCTACAGTGCTGCTGGGTATCGGTGTTCCGTGGGCGATCATCGCATTTGTGACACTGCGGCAGCAGGAAACGCCGGCCCGGATGCAGGGCCGTACATCAGCCGCCACCAACATGATGATCAACGTTCCGCAGGTTGGTGCGTCCATGATCGCGGCCGCGCTGATCGGCGTGGTTGACTACCGGATCCTGATTGTCGCGATGTGTGGTGTCTGCGTGATGGGCATCCTGCCGCTGCTGCTGGGGCGGGCTGTTCGCGCACACGCAGCGGCGTAACCTGTGGACGGCATCGCTGCCACAGGGAAGGATGAGGGTATGACTCCCTTCACAAGACTCCCCCTGCCCCCATGCGCCCGCCCTGATGCACCCAGTCCGCTCGCTGCCACGGGCTCTCCGCTGTGCTGGGGCGTAGCGGCGACGGGCGGGATCGCGGGGACCGTCACCAAGGAGATTGCGCAGCTTGAGGACGCAGTGCTGCAGGCCGTGAGCTCCAGAAGCGAGGAGAAGGCCCGGGCATTCGCTGCCACTCACGGCTTCGAATCCGCCTATTACGACGACGACGACGCCACCGGCTACCAGCACATGGTCAACGACCCGCTGGTGGACGTTGTGTATGTCGCCACACCACATGCTCAGCATTATGAAGTGGCACGTGCTGCGCTCTCTGCGGGTAAGCATGTGCTCTGCGAGAAAGCGTTCACGGTTAATGCCCGAGAAGCGGAGGAACTGATCGAACTCGCCCGGTCCCGTGGACTCTTCCTGATGGAAGCCACCTGGACCCGCTTTGTGCCGAGCGTCAACCGTGCCTGGGAGATCATCGATTCCGGCGAGCTGGGTGACATTCAGTGGGTACAGGCGGACATCGGTTTCCCTGCAGAGTACAACCCGACTGCTCGGCTCTGGGACCCCGCGGCTGGTGGCGGGGCGCTCCTGGACCTGACGGTTTATCCCCTGACCTGGGCTTTGGGTGCGTTGGGTTTCCCGTCGTCGGTCACCGCGTCAGGATCACTGAACGACGACGGCGTCGACACCCAGAACGCGTTGATACTGAACTATGCGACTGGTGCGCAGGCTCAGCTGACGTCGTCGTTGCTTGCCGCCGGACCCGGCGTTGCCACAATTTCGGGCAGCAAGGGTTGGTTGCGGGCCTCCGCCTCCCTTCATCATCCGACGGAGCTCCTGATCCAACCTGTTGGCGGGGAGGCGAGAATAGAAACCTTTGACCGTTCCTTCAACTTTGCCTATGAGCTCCGCGAGACCACCAGATGCATCCAGGAAGGTCTTGTGGAGAGCCCCACAATGTCCTGGGCAGATAGCTTGAACACCATGAGATTGTTCGACGGCGTGCGTGCGCAGTTGGGTCTGCGCTACGCGAATGACAATGGATAGGACTTAACAGCAGAAGCCACCAAGCTAGCCGAGGGACGACAGCACGTCATTCAGCTTCGCGGAAGGACGCATAACTGAGACCACTTTGGTGATTTCCGGACGATAGTAGCCGCCGATGTCCACAGGCGATCCCTGTACAGCGAGCAGTTCCGACAGGATGACGTCTTCGTGTGAGGTCAACTCGTTGGCCACTGTGGAAAAAGCTGCCGCAAGGTCGGTGTCGTCGGTCTGCACAGCCAGTTCCGTGGCCCAGAACTGCGCCAGGAAGAAGTGACTCCCACGGATGTCGATCTCACCGGCCCGGCGGCTGGGCGACTTGTTCTCCAACAGGAACGTTGCGGTTGCCTTGTCCAAGGTGTCGGCCAGGATTTGTGCCCGCGCGTTGCCCGTGGACGTGGCCAGGTGCTCGAAGCTAACTGCAAGGGCAAGGAACTCGCCCAGGCTGTCCCACCGGAGATGGTTTTCCTTAACCAACTGCTGGACGTGCTTGGGTGCCGACCCTCCGGCGCCGGTTTCGAACAGTCCGCCACCGTTGATCAGCGGAACCACCGAAAGCATCTTTGCACTGGTTCCGAGCTCCAGGATGGGGAACAGGTCAGTGAGGTAATCACGCAACACGTTGCCTGTGACGGAAATAGTATCCTCGCCCCTCCTGATGCGGTCTAACGTAAACGCCGTCGCATCCACGGGGGACTTGATCTCCAGCTGGAGACCATCGGTGTCGTGTTCCTGGAGATATTCACCGACCTTGGTGATCAGGTTGGCGTCGTGGGCGCGATGCTCGTCCAGCCAGAAAACGGCAGGTGTTCCGGACGCACGGGCGCGGGTGACCGCCAGCTTCACCCAGTCACGGATCGGCGCGTCCTTGGTCTGGCAGGCGCGCCAGATATCACCCGGCTCCACTGCATGTTCAATCAGGACAGAACCGGAGCGGTCCACGATCTGCACCGTGCCTGCATCCTGGATCTCAAATGTCTTGTTATGGCTGCCATACTCCTCTGCCGCCTGAGCCATCAGCCCGACGTTCGGTACGGTTCCCATGGTGGTGGGGTCATAGGCGCCGTTGGCCCGGCAATCATCGATGACCACCTGGTAGATCCCCGCGTAGGAGCTGTCCGGCAATACCGCAAGCGTGTCGGCTTCCTGGCCGTCCGGACCCCACATGTGCCCTGAGGTTCGGATCATGGCCGGCATCGACGCGTCAACAATAACGTCGCTGGGAACGTGCAGGTTGGTGATTCCCTTGTCGGAGTCCACCATGGCCAGTGACGGGCCGTCCGAAAGGCCCTGACGGATAGCTGCCTCGACGTCGTTGCGCACCTCCGCAGGCAACTTGTCCAACCCGGACAGGATGGCGCCGAGACCGTTGTTGGGGTTCAGCCCGGCAGTTGCAAGCTGATCGCCGTAGGCGGCAAACACCTCGGGCAGAAACGCGCGGACAATGTGACCGAAGATGATGGGATCCGAGACCTTCATCATCGTCGCTTTCAGGTGCGCAGAGAACAGCACACCTTCTTCCTTGGCCCGCGCTACCTGTGCGCTGAGGAATTCATCGAGTGCTGCCGCACGCATCACGGTTCCGTCGATGACCTCGCCAGCCAGCACGGGGAAAGCCTCCTTGAGCACGCTGACCGTGCCGTCCTGGGAGACGTGCTGGATGGTCAGGGTGTCCTCAGCCTTCAGAACAACCGACTTCTCGTTTGACCGGAAGTCTCCATCACTCATGGTGGCCACATTGGTCTGTGAATCCGAGCTCCATGCCCCCATAGAGTGGGGGTACTTCCGCGCGTAATTCTTCACTGATAGTGGTGCCCGGCGGTCAGAGTTGCCTTCCCGAAGAACAGGGTTGACGGCTGAGCCCTTGATTTTGTCGTACCGTGCACGAACGTTGCGCTCCTCATCCGTTGACGGATTGTCAGGATGATCAGGCAATGCATAGCCTTGGCCCTGCAGTTCGGCGATGGCCGCCTTCAACTGGGGAAGCGAGGCGCTGATATTAGGCAGCTTGATGATGTTGGCTTCCGGCTTGGTTGCCAGTTCACCCAGCTCGGCCAATGCGTCATTGATCCGCTGCTCCTCGGTGAGGTAGTCCCCGAAGGCGGCGATGATGCGCCCTGCCAGCGAAATGTCGCGGGTCTCCACTTCCACACCTGCCGTTGAAGCAAACGCCTCGATGATCGGCAGGAACGAATAGGTGGCCAGCATGGGCGCTTCGTCAGTGTGGGTATAGATGATCTTGGCCATTATTGGGCGTCTCCCTGGGGGTCTTCGTGTGCTGAAATTTTATGGTGATTCAACTTCTCTAACGTACCGGGTTAGTGGAAGAAGTGGCGTGCGCCGGTGAAGTACATGGTGACGCCGGCAGCTTTGGCCGCATCGATGACTTCCTGGTCGCGCACCGAGCCGCCCGGCTGCACCACTGCGCGGACTCCGGCATCAATCAAGATCTGCAGGCCGTCGGCAAACGGGAAGAACGCGTCCGACGCCGCCACGGCACCGCGGGCACGCTGGGCACCTTCACTGCCAAGGGTGTTGGCACGCTCCACCGCCAGCCTGCAGGAATCGAGCCTGTTAACCTGCCCCATGCCCACACCCACTGCGGCACCGCCCTGGGCGAGGAGAATTGCGTTCGATTTAGCGGCGCGGCAGGCCCTCCAGGCAAAGGTGAGGTCCGCAAGTGTTTGCTCATCCGCTGGGTCACCTGCGGCAAGCGTCCAGGCGTCAGGGTTGTCGCCGTCGGCCTCCAGTGTGTCCACCAGCTGCACCAATAGTCCGCCGGATACCTGCCTGATCTCGGCAGGGTTGCGGCCGTACCCCTCCGGCAGCGTGAGCAGTCGGATGTTCTTCTTGGCGGACAGAATTTCCACGGCTTCAGGCTCGAAGGACGGCGCGATGACCACTTCGGTGAAAATGTCCTTCACTGTGCGCGCCATGCTGGCGGTGACGGTGCGGTTGGCCGCGATGACTCCCCCGTAGGCGGAGACGGGGTCACAGGCGTGGGCTCTGGAGTGGGCGTCCGCTATGGGATCGGCGGCATCCGGTGAGGCCACCGCGATTCCACACGGATTGGCGTGCTTGATAATGGCGACCGCCGGCTCGGCGAAATCGAATGCGGCCCGGAGCGCGGCGTCGGCGTCCACGAAGTTGTTGTAACTCATGGCCTTGCCGTGCAGCTGATCCGCCTGGGCAATACCCGGGGTGGCGCCCTTCTCCACGTAGAGTGCCGCCGCCTGGTGCGGGTTCTCGCCGTAGCGGAGGACTTCCGAGCGTTCGAGCGCCAGTCCGGTGTAGGCGGGCCAATCGTTGCCCGCCTCGGTCCCGTCGCCAAACTGCGCGGCCGTCCACGATGCCACCGCGTTGTCGTAGGAGGCGGTGTGTGAAAAAGCCAAGGCGGCCAGCCGTCGTCGTGCACTGAGGTCAAAGCCGCCCGTCGCCGCGGCGGTGACCACATCGCCATAGCGCGCTGGGTCAACCACCACGGCAACCGACGGGTGGTTCTTGGCGGCGGAGCGCACCATGGCCGGGCCGCCGATATCGATCTGCTCGACGACGTCGTCCTCCCCTGCCCCAGACTTCACCGTGTCCACAAACGGGTAAAGGTTCACCACCACCAGGTCAAAGGGCTCGACGTCCATGTCGGCGAGCTGGTCCACATGGTCCTGGCGGCGGCGGTCAGCGAGGATTCCTGCGTGTACGCGAGGGTGAAGTGTTTTGACCCGGCCATCCAGGCATTCCGCGAAACCGGTGAGCTCCGAGACTTCCAGCACCGGCACGCCTGACGCGGCAATCCGCTGCGCGGTGGAGCCTGTCGAAACAATACTCACGCCTGCGCGGTGAAGGCCCTGTGCCAGCTCCTCCAACCCCGACTTGTCGTATACCGAGATGAGCGCCCGGCGGATGGGAACACGGTCAAGCTTGATTGCAGTCACGCAGGTCTCCAGAACGGTAAGGCCAGTGGGGATCTGTCCAAGTCTAATTGACGGCAGGAGTACCCTGCCGAAGGGTTGTAGTTTAGTTACATTGACTTGTTTGCAACTGAACACTAATTTCATACACTGGGGTGTGACGCGTTCACCCGCAACCAATCACCCATCACTCGCGGGGCTACTTCGCCCCGGTCTCAATGAGGAGCAAGCACTATGAAGAAGCTGAGGATTCCGCTCGCTATGGCGGCGGCAGCCACCCTGACGCTGACGGCCTGCGGCGGAGGTGACGGCGGCGCATCCACCAACGCAGAAGGCGAGACCCTCAGCGTGTGGATTATGCAGGGCACCAACCCGGACGCCGAAGCCTACTTCGACGAGGTGAAGACCAAATTCACCGAGGAAACCGGGGCAACCCTGGATGTCCAGTTCATCCAGTGGGCAGAGGCGCATGACCGGTTTGTGACTTCCATTGCCGGCGGCACCACCCCTGATGTTGCTGAGACCGGCAACACCTGGACTGGTGAATTTGCCGACGCGGGAGCCCTTGCCCCCCTGGACGAATACGTCACTGCGGCAAACCTCGACGGCGACCTTGTCGAAGGCCTGGTGGAGTCCGGGACCCTTGACGAAAGCCTCTATGGTATGCCCTGGTATGCAGGCGTTCGATCGGTCATCTACCGCACCGACATCTTCGAGGAACTTGGCCTGGAAGTACCCACTACCTGGGACGAACTTGTTGACGTTGGGCTTGCCCTCAAGGAAGCCAAGCCGGAAATGACACCCTTCGCCATCCCCGGGGACAATGGCTATGCTGCCTACCCCTTCATCTGGGGCAACGGCGCCAACCTTGCAACCAAGGAAGGGGACACCTGGACGTCAGGGCTCACATCCCCGGAGGCCCGCGAAGGCCTTGAGTTCTACACCGGCCTTGCCACCGAGCACGGCCTCTCCTCCGCCGGCGCCACCACGTGGAACGCAAAGGACATCCTCGACAACTTTGTGCAGGGCAACCTGCCCATGGCAGTCATGGGCTCCTGGGAACCACCGGCAATCCTTGAACAGAACCCGGATCTTGAAGGCAAAATCGGCGCATTCCCCATTCCGGGTCCGGACGGCAACATCAGCCCTTCGTTCCTCGGAGGATCGCACCTCAGTGTCTTCGAAAGCTCCGAAAACAAGGATCTGGCGTGGGCCTTCGTTGAAATGATGGCCACCGGCGAGCTCGCGGACAAGTGGGCGGAACAGACCAACTACTTCCCGGGCCAGACGTCCCTGCTGGAGGACGCTGTGGCCTCCGACGATCCGTTGGTGAAGCCATTCGCCACCCAGTTTGTGGAAGGCGGCACCTCTGTCCCGGTCACCCCGCAGTGGGGTGCAGTAGAAGCGCAGAAGACCCTGCCCGCCATGATCCAGTCGATCCTGTCCGAGCAGAAAACCGTCGACCAGGCAACCGAGGACGCCGCGGCGGAAATCGAAGAACTGCTGAACGGAAACTGATTTCTTGTCTGCTCCACCAACGGATCTGGCCCCTCCCCGCAACACGCGGGGCGGGGTCAGCCCCCGCACCAAACGCAAGCTGACCATGTCCACTGCGCGGCCCTGGCTGCTGCTCGCGCCCGCACTGCTGGTGCTCGCCGTACTCCTGCTCTGGCCCCTGCTCCGAGTAGTGCTGTTCTCGCTGCAGGACTACGGCCTGCGTGAAATAGTCAGCGGGCGTTCGAACTACATCGGCTTCGACAACTATGCCGAGATCTTCGCCGACCCCATGCTGTGGCAGGTTGTGCTGCCCAATACCGTTGGCTTCGCCATTGTGGCTGTGGGCGGAACCGTGGTTTTTGGCACCCTTGTAGCACTGCTGCTCGCATCACTCTCCCGTGGCTGGCGGACAGTGGTCAGCAGTTGCATCATGGTGGCCTGGGCCATGCCCGCCGTCACCGGAACGTACGTATGGATCTGGCTGTTCGACGCCGACCGTGGGCTGATCAACGGGATCCTCCTGGGGACCGGCATCATCGACGACCCCCAGAACTGGTTCACCGACCGTTGGTCCTTCTACGCGATTGTGGTGCTCAACATCGTCCACCACGGATTCCCCTTTGTTGCGATCACCGTCCTGGCGGGTCTGCTGGGCGTGTCAAAAGAGATGATCGAAGCCGCCACCGTTGACGGCGCAGGCGCGTTCCGCCGCTTCTTCCAGATCATCTTTCCCACCCTCAGGCCCGTATTCGCCGTCGTCATCATCCTTTCCACCATCTGGGACTTCAAGGTGTTTGCACAGATTTACCTGATGCCCGGCGGCTCCGGATCCAATCGATCCGTCCTGAACCTGGGTGTCTGGTCCTACGTTGAGTCATTTGCGCAGAACCGTTACGGACTCGGGTCGGCGATCGCTGTCCTGCTGACCCTGCTGCTCCTTGTGGTCAGCGTTCTCTATGTCCGGACACTCTTCAAGGAGGAAAAATGAGCGCGCCCGCTCCGACCCGCAGCCGGGCCAGCACCCCTGAAGTGATCCCGCAGCGACGCCCACGCAGCCCGCGGGCACGCTGGATCCTTGCCGCGAAAGCCCTGGCCGTCGCAGCACTGCTGGTGTTCACTCTGTTCCCCACCTACTGGATGGTGTCCGGCGCCTTCGATGCCCGCGCCTCAAGCGGGGCACAATCGCTGCTTCCAAGCGAGCCCACCTGGGAGAACTTCCGCTATGTCCTCGACGAGGGCGGCTTTGGAACCTTCCTGAAGAACTCGGTCATTGTGGCCCTGCTGACAGTTCTGGCCTCGGGAATCCTCGCGCTCCTCGCATCGGTGGCAGTGGCCCGCTTCAAATTCAAGTTCCGCACCGCAATCCTGATGATGATCCTGATTATCCAAATGGTCCCGCTTGAGGCCCTTGTCATCCCACTGTTCGTCCAGGTACGGGATTTGCAGCTCCTGAACAGCTTGCTGGGACTGGTGATTGTCTACGTGGCGTTCTCGCTGCCCTTCGGTATCTGGATGCTGCGGGGCTTCGTTGCCGCAGTGCCGGAGGAGCTTGAGGAAGCGGCCTACATAGACGGCGCCAGCTGGGGCCGGATGTTCTGGTCCGTACTGCTGCCCCTGGTGGCACCCGGACTGGTGGCCACGAGCGTTTTCTCCTTTATCACCGCCTGGAACGAGTTCATCTTCGCGCTCACGTTTATGGACAACGCGGACAACTACACGGTTGCCGTTGGCCTTCAACAGTTCTTCGGTGAAAACTCCAACCAGTGGGGCTACGTCATGGCCGGATCCACCCTGATTACACTTCCCGTTATGATCTTTTTCATTCTTGTACAGCGCCGCCTCAGCAGCGGCTTGGTTGCCGGGGCGGTCAAAGGATGAACGACCCCGGCTTGATACGGCTTGTCAACAGTGTGATCTGGCCGGGGTTCAACGGAACCTCGCTACCGCCATGGCTGGAGGCCGCCCTCCAGGAGAACCTCGCCGGGGTGGTGTACTTCTCTCAAAATATTGACGACGACGATCCCGGGCAGATTCGCCGGCTGTCGGCGAACATCCGCGCACTCAACCCGCACGCCCTCATCGGCTCTGACGAAGAGGGCGGGAACGTCACGCGCCTCCAGTCCGTCCGCGGATCCGATTTCCCGGGCGCCGCAGCACTCGGCGTCGTCGATGACACCGGATCCACTGCAGAGGTGGGACGGGCACTCGCCCACCTGGCACGGGCCGCCGGGATCAACGTGGTCATCTCCCCCGTGGCGGATGTCAACACCAACCCGGACAACCCGGTCATTGGTGTGCGCTCCTTTGGATCTGACACGGCCCTGGTATCGCGGCATGTTGCGGCGATGGTCCGCGGCATCCAGTCCCAGCGGGTGGCCGCGTGCGTGAAGCATTTCCCCGGACACGGCGATACGAGCAGCGACTCCCACGTCTCCCTCCCCAGGGTGGAACTGAGCCTCGCAGAGATGGAACGGGATCACCTTCCACCTTTCCGCGCAGCGGTGGAAGCCGGCGTGATGGCGGTGATGAGCGCCCACATTGTGGTGCCGGATCTTGGCGAAGAGCCAGCCACCTTGAACCGGACCGCGCTGAACCTGCTCAGGAACTCCGGCTTTGGATCCCTCATCATCACCGACGCGCTGGACATGGCGGCGGTGAGGTCCACCGTCGGATCGGGGCCGGGTGCCGTGATGGCGCTGCAGGCAGGAGCCGACCTGTTGTGCGTGGGCAACCCGTCCAACCTTGGCCCCAAGGGTGGAACCTCGGTTGACGAAGACGATTACCTGGAAGTCCGGAACGCTCTGTTGAACGCACTCGCTTCGGGCGCCTTGAACACCGCCCGGCTGGAAGAATCCGCAGCACGCATTAAACAGTGTGCGGCCTGGACCCGCACCGATGCGGAACCGTTTGAAGGCGGCACGGACTGGACGCGGCTCGCCGGGAAGGCGATCAACACGGAGCCCCTCGACAATGCGGTAAATCTCCGGCAGGTGCATGTCCTTGATGCGCGCGCCCAGCGCAACATGGCCGCCGGACCACAGACCGATGTGTTCGCCGCCGCCTTCGCCGCACACATCGATGTCCACCAATTGCACGTAGGCAGCCCCGAGTCCGTAGCAACGGCTGTCGCGGAGCTCACCATCACTGCGGACACGGCCGTTCTGGTACTGACGGACAACCTGTCAACCGGTGGAACCCAGCTGACCGCCGCCCGCGAGACGCTCCGCTTGGTGCCGGACGCCGTCGTCGTCAATGCCGGGGTGGCCCCCGCTGATTCGGGGCTGCGTGTGATCCACACCCATGGCGCCTCCCGCGCCACCGCCGCGGCCCTCGCTGACCGTTTGCTCGGCAGGCGCTGACCGTATGCGGATCATGTCGCTGCAGTCCGGGACCTCCGCCGATGGGATTGACGTCTGCGTTGTGGATATTACGCGGGATGGCGACGCACTCTCGTTGCAACCGGTGGCGTTCCGCACCCGGCCCTGGCCCGAGGCGCTGCGCACCCGAATCCTGGACGTCTGCTCCGATACACCCACCACCACGGGCGAGCTCACCCAGCTGCATGCCCTCCTGGGCCGGGAATTCGCGTCGGCCGCCCTGGAAACCTCCGCCACCTTGGATCATGGGTCGGATGCGGTGGAGCTGGTCGTCTCACACGGCCAAACCGTGCACCACTGGGTTGAGGGCGGGGTGGCGCAGGGGACGCTGCAGTTGGGTGAACCGTCATGGATCGCCGAGGCCACTGGCATCCCCGTGCTCGCCAACCTCCGCAGCGCCGACATAGCCGCCGGCGGCCATGGCGCTCCGCTCATGGGCATGTTCGACCGGCTGTGGCTGAGCTCCCGGGCAGCACAGTCCGGCCATTCACTGGCTGCCGTCAACCTCGGTGGGATTGCCAACCTCACCGCGGTTCACCCGGATGGGACCGTTGGATGTTGGGACACGGGTCCAGCCAGCTGCCTGCTCGACCCGCTGGTTCAGCGCGCCACCGATGGAGCACAAACGTACGACGACGGCGGGCAGCTGGCCCTCGCCGGTTCAATTCACAACGGCCTCCTCGCGGAACTGACCGCGCACCCGCATTTCCACGCCGCTCCGCCCAAATCCACCGGACGTGAAACTTTCACCCTGGGCTGGGTTGACTCTGCCGTGGACAAATTGGGGCTCCGCCTCCCGGTTCAGGACCTGGCGGCAACCCTGACCAAACTCACCGCCGTGACCATTGCAGACTCGGTTCCCCAGGGCACGCAGGAACTCATCGCATCGGGCGGTGGAGTGCACAACCAGGCCATGCTCAGGGCAATCAGCCGGCTGTTGGAACCGGCCGGAACCCTCCTGAGCACCAGCGCATCACACGGGGTCGCGCCGGACGCAAAAGAGTCCTACCTGTTTGCCCTGCTGGGCTATCTGAGCTGGCACGGCCTGCCCGCAACCCTGCCGGCCCTCACCGGCGCACGGTCGGCGCGGGTCCTCGGCCAATTCGTTCCAGGGCACAGCCCGCTGTCCCTTCCCGCGCCCGTCCGCGCCGTCAACCACCTGACGGTGGCTCTGCCGGACCTGCTGCACCACCCGTCCATCCCATCCCTCGAAGGAACGGCCATCCCGTGAATCCAGCATCCAGCATCACCACAGACACCCACGCGGCCCTCCGTGATGAACTGGCAGGGCTGGCCACCGAGCAGTCCAATGCCCATGCTGCTGATCTGGATGTGCGCAGCAGCCTTGACCTGGTCACAGCCATGAACAGGGAAGACGCCACGGTTCACGCAGCGGTGGCCTCGGTGGCACAGGCAATAGCGCAGGCGGTGGACGCCGCCGCAGAACGGCTTGCGCGGGGCGGACGCCTCATCTACATGGGCGCCGGAACAGCAGGTCGGCTTGGAATCCTGGACGCGAGCGAATGCCCTCCCACCTTCGGCGTGGATCCTTCCCGGGTGGTCGGAGTGATCGCGGGAGGACCCGGCGCAATGTTCACTGCCGTTGAGAACGCCGAAGATAAGCCGGAGGGGGGTGCGCAGGACGTCGCCCGGACCGGTGTCCGCGCCGATGATGTGGTGGTGGGCATCTCCGCCTCCGGACGCACTCCGTATGTTCTCGGCGCCCTCGCCGCAGCACGCGGTGCGGGAGCGCTCACCATTGGCCTTGCCTGCAATGCCGGCTCGGCCGTTGGACAGGCAGCGGACATAGCGATCGACGTTCAGGTGGGACCGGAATTGTTGTCCGGTTCAACCCGGTTGAAATCGGGGACGGCCCAGAAAATGGTCCTGAACATGCTCAGTACCATTGTCATGATCCGGTTGGGCAAGGTGTACGGGAGCCACATGGTGGACCTGATGGCCACCAACAACAAGCTGCGGGCACGATCCGAGCGGACCGTTATGCAGGTCACTGGAGTCCCGGCTGCGGATGCTGCCTCAGCCCTCGCTGCCGCAGGCGGTTCGGTGAAAGTGGCCATCGCCTGCCTGCTCACCGGGCTGGCACCCGATGCCGCCCGGGCGGCGCTTGACCAGAACGGAGGCCATCTGCGGGCTGCGGTGACCCAGACTGCAGAACGCAGCGACACGCCGCAGGAGGGCCTGTCCGCCTGACGCACCATTGACACTGCGTGTGACTCACGACACGCTATTTAAGGTCCCGATTCCTGGAGGTCTCCCATGTTCGCCCACCACGCCACCGCCGTCGTGCTCGCCGTCCTGCTCGCCGCAACAGGGGCAGCACTCCCCGCCCAGGCGAAACCGAAGCCGCCGGGCGATGCACCCCAAGCGCTCCAATCGCTGCGCGCTCCGGTCACAGATGAGAAATTCTACTTTGTGATGGCTGACCGGTTTGAGAACGGGGACACCGCAAACGACGACGGCGGGCTGGGAACCGATCCGTCAGTATCCGGTTTCGATCCCACCCGCAAGGGCTTCTATAACGGCGGCGATCTCAAGGGCCTTCTGGAGCGAATCGACTACATCGAGGGACTGGGCACCACGTCGATCTGGCTGACGCCGAGCTTCAAGAACAAAGCCGTTCAACCCGAAGACAATTCAGCCGGCTACCACGGCTACTGGATTACGGACTTCACCCAGATCGATCCGCACCTGGGCAGCAACGAGGATCTCAAGGCGTTGATCGATGAGGCGCACAGCCGCGGCATGAAGGTCTACTTCGACATCATCACCAACCACACCGCGGACGTGATCGGGTACGGGGAAGGCGCCCGCATGCCGTATGTGTCCAAGGATGCGGAGGCCTACCGGACCGCCGACGGCGAGGAGTTCGACGACCGTGACTTCGCCGGAACCGGTGAATTCCCTGCTCTCGACGCGTCCACTTCCTTCCCGTACACCCCTGAGCTGGAGCCGGGAGAGGAAAACCTCAAAGTTCCGTCCTGGCTGAACGATCCCACGCTTTACCACAACCGGGGGGACACCACCTTTGCCGGAGAAGACGCGTACTACGGCGATTTCTTTGGCCTCGATGACCTGTTCACCGAACACCCCACCGTGGTGGAGGGAATGAAGGACATCTATCAGACCTGGATCGCTGATTTTGGCGTGGACGGCTTCCGCATCGACACCATGAAGCACGTCAATGACGAGTTCTGGCAGGACTTTGGACCGGAGGTGCTGTCCTTCGCCCGGGAGCAGGGCAAGGACGAGTTCTTCATGTTCGGCGAGGTGTTCGACACCACCAAGGACTTCACCTCGCAGTTCACCACCCGGAACCAGATGCAGTCTGTGCTGGACTTCCCGTTCCAGGAGGCGGCCCGCAGCTTCGCCTCGCGCGGCTCGGCTGCCAGCCAGTTGGAGGAATTCTTTGTTGGCGACGACTGGTATACGGACGCCGATTCCAACGCCTACAGCCTGCCCACGTTCCTGGGCAATCACGACATGGGGCGCATCGGCGGGTTCATCGCGGCGGATAATCCGGGCGCGCCGGAAGCCGAGTTGATGGCCAGGGACGGCCTCGCCCACGAACTGATGTACTTCTCGCGCGGCAACCCCGTGATCTACTACGGCGACGAGCAGGGATTCACCGGCCCCGGCGGGGACCAGGATGCGCGGCAGACCCTGTTCGCCAGCCAAGTGCCGGATTATCTCGACGACGACCTACTCGGCACCGACGCAACCCATGCCACGGATAACTTCGACGAAGGGCATCCGCTGTACCGGAAGATCAGCGACCTGGCGCAGGTGACCGGGGAACACCCCGCGCTGCGCAACGGCGCGCACCAGCACCGCTACGCAGCCGAAGGGCCGGGCATCTACGCCTTCTCCCGCATCGATGTGAAGAAGCAACGCGAGTACGTTGTTGCCGTCAACAACAGCGAGCAGGAGCAGACGGCGGACATTCCCACCTTCATGGCGAAGAAGAACTTCACCAAGGTCTACGGGGACGGCAATCGCAGGCTGAGCTCGGACCGGGATGGAACTGTCACCGTCACCGTTCCGCCCCTGTCCGCCGTCGTTTATGAGGCGTCGGGCCGCATTCCGCGCTCCAAGGAGGCACCTGCCGTCGTCCTCGGAACTCCCGCACCCGCTGCCGAGGACAACGGGCGGATGGAGGTAACGGCCGACGTCGATGGCAGTTCCTTCTACCAGGTCACCTTCGAAGCGCGCACGGCTGGTGGGTCATGGGAGCCGATTGGCACAGACGATAACGCACCGTACCGCGTGTTCCACGACGTCACCGAACTGTCGCCGGAAACACCCATCGAGTACCGGGCAGCGGTGCTGGACAACGCCGGACACGCCTCCGTGAGTCCGGTGGCTGGCGCGGTGGTTCCTGCACCGGTGCTGACCCTGCAATCGCCTGGGGAGGCCAGCAGCGTCGACGGCGCGGTCGAGGTCAGCGCCATCGCGGATCCGGAGCGGGCCTCGCATGTGGTCTCGTTTGAGCGGAGCGTGGACGGTGGCGAGTGGACCGGCCTCGGCTCCGATGACTCCTCCCCCGCCTACACCGTGTTCGACGACGTCGCCACCCTCGCCGAAGGCGCTCAGGTCCGCTATCGCGCACTCCTTAACGGGGCGGTGAGCGAGGTGCGGACAGTGACTGTGGGCGCGGGCGAGGTGGTGCAGCCCGGGGCGGTCTCAGTTCCCGGCAGCTTGAATTCGGAGATCGGCTGTGCGGGCGATTGGCTGCCGGACTGCGATCAGGCTCAGCTCACTCTCGAAGCGGACGGCATGTGGCGGCTGACCGTTGACCTGCCTGCAGGGAACTACGAGTTCAAGGCCGCGATCAACCGCAGCTGGGATGAGAGTTACGGAGTGGGTGGAGGCGGCACCAATATTTCATTGGTGCACGACGGCGGCCCGGTCACCTTCACGTACGACCACGGGTCACACATCATCAGCGCGGAGTAGTGCCGGGTCTTAGAGCCACTTGTTGCGCTTGAAAGCCCAGTACAACGCGGCGCCGAGGGCAAACATCAGGACGAGCGCGAAGGGGTAGCCCAGCGTCCAGTGCAACTCCGGCATGACGTCAAAGTTCATCCCGTACACGGAGGCAACAAGCGTCGGGGCAAAGAGGATTGCCGCCCAGGAGGAAATCCTCTTGACCTCCTCATTCTGGGCGAGCGACGTCTCGGTCATGCGCGTCATTTCCTCGTTCTGGCGCTGCGCCACCAGGGTTGAATGGACCGTCAACGCGTTCTGCAGGAGCGTCCGGAACGTATTGACCTGCTCAACCAGGCGGATCACATGGTCGTGGACATCGCGCAGCCGGCGGCCAAGCTCCTCCTCCACGTTGTACTTGTCCGAGCCGCGCAGCAGCGACTCCATCATGATCTGCAGCGGCTGGGTGGCCCGCTGGAACTCGATCACTTCCCGGTGGAGTTCGTAGATGCGGCGGGAGACATCCGGGTCGCCGCCAAAGAGCTCATCCTCAATTTCGTCAATATCATTCTCCAGACCGTTGACCACAGGCTCGTATTCGTCCACCACCTCGTCCAGGATGGCGTACAGCACCGCCTGGGGACCCATGGCAAGTAGCTCGGGGCTGGCCTCAAGCCGCCGCCGCACAATGCCTAGATTGGGTGACTCTGCATGCCGGACTGTCACCACGAAGTCCCTGCCCACAAAGACGTGGAGTTCGCCGAATTCTACTTTCTCCTCGTCGTCGAGATAGCGGGCGGGTCGGAGAACCGCGAAAAGGGTTTCCTCGTAGCGCTCCAGCTTTGCCCGCTGGTGGCCCTTCATGGCGTCTTCCACCGCCAGATGATGAAGACCAAATTCGCTGGCCACCGACTGAATTTCATTGTCATCGGGACGGTACAGGCCAATCCAGGCCATCCCGTTGGACTCGCGCATCAGTTCGAAGGTTTCGTCCAGGCTTTTCGGATCCGTGCGGCGCTTGCCGTCCACATATACTGCGTTATCCACCAGCGTCATGTTGGGGTGTCCAGACTTCTGAGGGTGTCAATCAGCAGTTTGCGCTCCTGCACCTTGATGCGCTCGTGAAGGGATTCTTCGGTGTCATCCGCCAGGACGGGAACTGCGGTCTGCGCGAGGATGGGACCGGTGTCCACTCCGGCGTCGGCAATCATCACCGTGCACCCGGTGACCTTGACCCCGTACGCGAGCGCGTCCCTGACCCCATGGGCGCCGGGAAAGCTAGGCAGCAATGCGGGATGCGTGTTGAGGTAGCGGCCCGGAAAACGGTCCAGGAAGGTCTGATCGACAATGCGCATGAAGCCGGAGGAAACCACATAGTCCGGCGCATACGCGGCGGTTTTGCTGGTCAACTCGGCATTCCAGTCCTCTCGGTGTTCGAAGGACTTGAAATCAACCACGAATGTTTCAATACCTGCCGCGGCGGACCGTTCAACACCAAAGGTTCCGGGCCGGTCCGCCCCCACGGCGGCGACCTCCACGCCCAGTTCGCCCGACTGCACGGCATCGATCACGGCCTGGAGGTTGGAGCCGGTACCGGAAACCAGGACAACTATGCGCATGCGTCAACCTTAGGCCGGACTCTCACCTAGGGTTAATCCATGAGCACGCACGGGCCGCAAAGCCCTCCCGAGACGTCCGCCAAGGAAACTGCGGGAACCCGGACGCAGTTGACTGTCTTCATACTGCTCCTCGTTGCCACCATGCTGGCCGCAAGTTTCCCGTTGCCCTGGAAGGTGCTCGGCCTCATGTTTGCCCTCGCGGCGCTGACAGTAGGCATCATCGCGCTGGTTGGAACCATCCGGCATAGGTTGCCCCGTCTGATGCGCATAGCCACGATCGCCGGCTTGGTGGCGTCGCTCTTCTTCACCCTGGGCACCGGGGCTCAAATAATTCTCTGGCCGGTGGTCCAGCAGTACGAGGAATGCTCAGCCACGGCGCTGACCTCAAAGGCCCAGGGCACCTGCGAAGACAACCTCCGCAATCTGGACGGTCTGCTCTCCAACTGAATCTGGGGAGGGGGCCGCTCACATCCTTGAAAGGAATGCCCGCCATGGTCGATATACAGACCGAAATCCTGATCGATCGTCCACGTGAAGCTGTTGCCGCATTCTCGGGTGATCCTGCCAACGCACCCCAGTGGTATGTCAACATCTCCTCGGCGGGATGGCAGACCGGGGCAGGCTTGGCCGTGGGCGCCCGCATTGCCTTCTCTGCAGCGTTCCTTGGCCGAAACCTTTCCTATGTGTATGAGGTAGTGGAACTGGTTCCTGGCCAAAAGCTCGTCATGCGCACCGCGCAGGGACCGTTTCCCATGCAGACCACCTACACCTGGAGTTCCGTGGACCCCAATACCACCCGGATGACTCTGCGGAATGACGGAAAGCCGAGTGGCTTCTCAAAACTGCTGGCTCCGCTGGTCGGCGTCACTATGCGCGCCGCCAACACCAAAGACCTGAAGAATCTCAAACGGATCCTCGAATCCAGCTAACACCGGGCTTACAGTGGGAAGATGCCGCTGCGTTCCCGCCTGACCCAGGCCGCCGTCGTCGTCATTGTCCTGACCGCTGCCAAGCGTGCCAGCGTGCGGTGGGGTGTGACCGATGCGGAGGTACAGCGGACACTCCCGGGCGATGAGCTCATCCCTTCTGCCGGAATTGTGATGGACCGCGCATGCACCCTGGAGTGCACCACTGCGCAGGCCTACCCGTGGCTGGTGCAGCTGGGCAAGGGTCGCGCCGGCTGGTACCTGCCCCTCTGGGTGGACAGAGCGCTCATCCCGGTGGACCGGCGGGCCGCACGACACATCGATCCCGCGCTGCAGGATTTGGCGCCCGGGGACCGCGTTCCGGATTGGGGACGCGGCAATCCCGAGCTGGAAGTGATCTCGCTGGATCCACCGGGATCGCTGGTTTTTGTTACCCGACGCGGCTCGGTCACCGCGAGTTGGACCCTGCAGCTGGAGGACGCTGAACCAGGCCGCTGCAGGCTGCATGCACGGCTGCGGGCCAACCACCTGTCGCGTCGGATGCCGGTGCTGGTGGGCACGGCCGCCGGCCTGTTCGATCTGCTGACGCTGCTGGGCTTGTTTGCAGGCCTGCGTGAACGGGTCAGCGGCGCGGTTCCCGCTCCAACAGCGGCCCCGCGGCATAGCCGATAACGACGCCGACAGCCACCTCCGCTGCCACCCACAATGCCGTCCACAACGGGTCCGGTCCCAGATCCACCAGCCGTCCGATCCCCAGTGAAGCCCGGGAGACCCAGGCGAGCAGGCCTGCCGCGATCCCGGAGACAATGCCCACCTGCAGCCCCAGGCACACGGTGGAGAGGGAGGCGGTGAACCATCGGGCATCGACCTTGATCTCCAGCCATTCATCGAAGTGGTTCTCGCCCTCCCGGAAAAACCACCAGCCCGCCAATAACCCGGCAACCACCGGGATTGCCAGCGCGGCGAAGCCGTACTCCAGCGCACCGGCCGGGATGGCGCCCAGGATAGGAACCGCAGGCAGCGGGCCGGCTGATGTTGCCAGCGGACTGATGGAGCTGCCCGTTCCCAGCGCAAATCCGGCGCCCGAGGACCAGCTGGCGGCCCAGACAACAAGGTTCGGCAGGAAGCCCAGCTGTGCCAGGGTGAGCACGCTTCCGCCGACCATTCCGGCGTCGAGCCTCTCGTAGATTGCCACGACGCTGGCCCAATGAAGCCCAAGGGTGACGGCAAGGAGCAGCGCGGAGAACCCCAGCGTTGCCGTGATCCCCAGCAAGCCTGCCCGGACAACAGACCACATATAGGACCCGGTCCACCGCGAGTGCTGGCTGGTCCTTGCAATCCAGGAGGCCAGGTCTACGCCAATGAGCCGGCTCCACGCGCCGGCCTCACGGTACGCTCCGGTCACAGCACCCAGCCCCGCGGCGATCAGCGGGATCAGCGCGCCAGCCACCAGCGACGCCGATGCCTGTCCGTCGTCACTTAGGTATGCAGCGCCCAGGCCGCATAGCGCGTAGATACCCAATGCACCCAGCATCGCCTGCCACAGCTGATCCGTGTACGAGGCCCGGGCAAGCCGACGCCCGGCACGCCAGGCGAGCAGGAAAGGGATCAGCGCGAGGCCCAGCGGTACGGCGCTCAGCACGCCGGTGGCACCGTCCGGCAGGTTGAACTGAATCGGCACGCCGTGCATCACCAACCAGCCCTGTGCAGCCAGCCGCGCGGAATCGAGCGCGTCCCGGCCCGCAAACCCGCCGGACAACCACACGGCGGCAACCGGGACGATTACCAGCAGTGCGGAAATGACGGCAGCCTGCCCCAACTCGAAAACACCCTGCAGCCACAGGGGCATGGACAGAGCGCGTTGGCCGGGTACGCGAGTGGGAAGTTTCATCCCTTCAATGGTGCCATTGGGTGCAGCCCCGGTGGCTGAGCGACTCGGCGCAGCCTGCGTGAGCGTTCCGGATCCGCGTCAGCAAACCGGAGATCCGTGAGCGGGATACTGCTAACGGATCTCCGGATCGCGTACGAAAAAGGCGTCAGCCCTACCCGAACAGGTCCAGCAGCCCGCTGGTCAGCGCCGTCGCCGCTCCGAGGAAGGCGATGACCACTACGGCAATCCGTGCGTGGTCATCGCGGATGAAGCGGGATAGCTTCTCCCCCGCGAAGATGCCGCCGATGATCGCGGGCAGGATGACAACCCACATCCATCCGTCCAACGGCGGCATCCGGGACGGGTCAACCAGGAGCTTGACCGTAACCGTCACCAACCCCATGACCATGAAGAACGGCTGCAGGGTTGCGGCAAACGGACGCTGGGGCCACCTGGCAAGCAGTGCATAGGCGCTGACCGCCGGGCCTCCCACCCCTGCCATCGAGTTGGTCAGCCCTGCGGCAATGCCGGCAACAACCTTGGGCGGATTCCCCTGCACCACCACCGCTGAGCGCTGCAGCACCAGTGAGGCGGTCAGGGCAGCCAGAACGACGGCGCCGACTGTCACCGCGAGCGGCGCCGAGGGCAGGTAGACGGCAGCGATGGACCCGGGAATCGACCCGAAGACCGAGGGGATCACCAGCCAGCGGAACATGCTCCAGTCAATGTCCTTCCACACCCGCGGCACGATCAGAGCCGAAGACACCACGCCACAGATGTTCACCAGGATCACGCCCTCATGCGGGCCGAGGATCAGCACCAGGAACGGGGAAATGAGCAGCGCAAACCCCAACCCGGCAATGCGCTGCGCAACAGCACCCAGCAGGATGAGGGTGAGAACAAGGAAGAAGAGACCAATCGCCACCCTTGATACAGTACGCCGGGGCAACAGTTAGGCTGGAACAATGTCGAACCCAGCAACGGCCCTGAACATCGCGGATTGGCGCAGGCGGGTGTTCGAGTTGTACCGGCAGGTGAGGGAGATCACGGAGTCCGGTTCGCCGTCGTTGGCGCACGCGCATTGGCGCACTGAACGCGACCGCCTGTTCAAGGGACACCCGGCATCGCCCCTCGATGCGAACGCAAAGGCGCAGTTCAGCGGACTCACCGTGGCGGGTTACCAGCCTGACTTCAGGTTTGAGGTGGACATTAACGACGGCGGCGCCGGGCAGACCATGGACGTTCCCACCGGGACGGACGGTGTGGTGCCGTTTGAGCGTCTGGGCACGGTGGAGCTCGACGGCGTGGGCAGGCTGGCGCTGTGGCGGTTGATGTCCTACGGCGGCGGGCTGTTCCTCCCCGTCCGCGACTCATTGGCCGGCGCCCCGGAAGGAACCTATGGCGGCGGGCGCTACCTGCTGGACACCGTAAAGGGTTCCGATCTTGGGACCCGGGATAGCCGTCTGATCATCGACTTCAACTTTGCATACAATCCGTCCTGTGCCTATGACGAACAGTGGGCCTGTCCCCTGCCCGGGCCGGACAACAGGCTGGAGGCCGCACTGCCTGTCGGGGAGATGTACGCGCAGTATTAGCGTGGCTTAGGTCCGCGCCCGGTACAGATCCCGCAGCAGGGCAATTTCCGCGCCGTGGTGCAGCAGCTCCTGATTCACCCACCAGACGGTGTCGATGAACACGTCTTCCGGATCGCTGCCGTCTGGGTAGGTGCTGTAGCCCGCGGTATCCAGGGCGGCGTTGTCCGCGCCGGCGAGAGTTCCGTGCCAGGCTTCGGCGGCTTGATCGAAGGCGGCGACGGCCTCAGCGGCGGTGCCGAATGCCTGCACCTCATCGCTCTGCAGGGAGCGGCTTCCGGTGGTGTAATCCGCCCGCATTGACAGCTGCCCGGTGAGGTGGTTGAGGCGCCAGGCGATGGTGGTGACCGGAGGCGGCCACGGGTGGGGCCGGCCGCCGTCGCGCCCCCACTCTACTGCGCCCGCCAGCAAACTCGCTCCGGGCGCGGGTCCCGCCGAACGTCGACGCACCGACCAGGCGTCCGTTACCGGCAGATTGCCCTATTGGGCCTTCTCTGAAGTGATGCGCGCTGTCCGCTTCGACGACACCGCTGAACCTGCGAAGCGACCCGATGTTGCAGATCTGGAGGCCCCATGCCTCGAACGCGAGGCAGATCGACCGCGATGGTTCTGGTCGGCGGTTTGACCGATCGACCTACTCAATGGCATGGACGCGAGCTTGTCGACATTCGCTGGAACTGTCTTCCCGCTGCGGACCAAAATGCTGCGTTGCGCCCGGGCAGCCGCGATGTTAACCTTGCTGATCTCAGCCATTGCCAGCATCCTCCGTGTCCTGATGGTAAATCTCATTGTTCAACTGATCGAACAGGGCAAGGATCATATTCTGATCATCTTGGTGAATCCACTCTACCGCTGCGAGTGAATTCAAGACAGACACCGCAACGAGCGCGCGAGGCTCGTCAGCTGCGAACAACTCTCCTGCGGCCCAGGTGAACCGATCCCACCACTGTTCACGGTCTGCCAAGAGCTTCGTCGCCTCACGCGTCGCCCGGCCCTGCTTTACGGTGACGATGATACTGACAATACCCACTAAAACGGCCGCAATCGCGGCGATTGTCGCCGCAAGCACCGGCGCTTGAGATGCGGATTCGATGGCGGTCGTGAGCATTCAGGGAGTCTATAAGGCGGGACCCCCGTTTTCGTTTATGTCCACCGACCGGGTCATTGGCGATGAGCAACGCCCACCAAAGGTAAGACGAGTGGTCAAATTGTCGGGTTGTTCATCGTCGCTTCATCCAGAACTCACCGGAGCGGCAGCATCGGCTGCCAACATGAATTTTGTGAAGGTTGCACTGGTCGCTGAATCGTTCCTGCCACACATGAATGGCGTCACCCACTCGCTGCTCAAGGTACTTGCACACCTCCGAAGCCGCGGAGACGACGTACTGGTGATCGCGCCGTCGTCGTCCTGGCTCGACGACGAGGCGCCGCCAACAGTGGAAGGCTATCCGGTCCACCGGCTGCCGTCCTTCCCGCTCAGCGGCTATCCCAACGTTCGGCTTGCCGCCGGAACCGTTGGCCGGATCCGCAGGGTGCTGGCGGACTTCGCGCCCGACGTCGTCCACCTGGCCTCCCCCTTTGTGCTCGGTTGGCGGGCCGTGCAGGCCGCGAACCAGCTGGGTATCCCGTCGGTATCGATCTACCAGACCGAGGTCCCGGCCTACGCCGCCCGCTACGGCGTGCCGTGGGCTGAGAATCTGTTGTGGCAGCGGGTGGAGAACATCCATGACGCGTCGACACTGAACCTGGTGCCGTCGTCGTTCGCGTTCAATCAACTGCAGGCCCGCGGCATCCAGCGCCTTCATCTGTGGCGGCGCGGCGTGGATACAGAGAGATTCACGCCAGCAAAGCGCGACGGCGGCTGGCGGCGGTCTGTGGCTCCGCTGGGATCGAAAATCATTGGCTACGTGGGCCGCCTGGCAATCGAAAAGCAGGTGGAGGATCTGGCTGTGCTGAACTCGATCCCGGGCACAAGGCTGGTCATTATTGGTTCCGGACCGCTGAAGGAGTCGCTGCGCTCGAAGCTCCCGGGCGCGTACTTCGCTGGTTTCCAGTCAGGAGATGACCTTGCACGCATGGTGGCGTCCTTCGACCTGTTTGTGCACCCCGGGGAATCGGAGACGTTTTGCCAGACCATTCAGGAGGCGATGGCATCCGGGGTGCCAGTGGTGGCCGTTGGCCGCGGCGGGCCGTTGGATCTGGTGGATTCTTCGCGCACCGGATGGGTTTATGAACCAGGCTCGCTGGATCAGCTCCACTCGGCTGCGCTGGACCTGCTCGGCGACGATGTGAAACGCCGGGCGTTTGGCCGTGCAGCCTACAAGAGCGTGCAGGGCCGCACCTGGCCGGTGCTGTGTGAGCAGCTGGTGCAGTACTACGACAAAGCGATCGCCGTGCAGGCCAGGCGGGGGTCCGCTGCGCGGGCTTCCGTGGACTGAGCGATGCTCACCACGACTCCTGCTTCGTCAGCTTCAAGCGGCTCAAGAAATTCCAGCTGGGACTGCAGCAGGGACGCCGGCATGAAGTGGCCGGGACGGGCATTCATGCGTTCCGCCAACAAGTCCACCGGACCGTCCAGGTGCACAAACACCACGTCTTTCGCGGCGGAACGGATGGTGTCCCGGTGGCGGCGTTTGAGCGCACTGCAGGCAATGACCGGTGGCGCGTCCACGGCCGCCGCGAATCTCCGGCGGATCTCCTCCAGCCAGGGCACCCTGTCCTCATCGTTCAGCGGCGTTCCAGCCCTCATCTTCTCGATATTTGCCTGAGGGTGCAGCGAGTCGCCATCCAGGAACGGTGCACGGAGGCCCCCGGCGAGGAGTTCACCGACCGTGCTTTTACCGCAACCGGCAACGCCCATCACCACAATGTGCGGGGAGTGTCGTCCCGGCAATACCGAAACATCCCCGCCGCCGTTCGTGCTCACCAGTCGTGGACCGTTCCGTCGGAAAGGCGGTTATAGGGCAGGTACGCCTGCTGATAAGGGAAGGAAGCGGCAGCTTCCTCGTTGAGTTCGACGCCAAGTCCCGGCTTGTCTCCCGGGTGGAGGAAACCGTCGGTGAAGGTCATGGACTGCTCGAAGACGGTGTTCGTCTTGGCACTGTGCTCCATGTACTCCTGAATGCCGAAGTTGTGGATGGCCAGGCCCACATGGGTCTGCGCAGCAAGTCCAACAGGCGAGACATCGGTGGGTCCGTGGAAACCCGATTTGATCTGATACTGCGCCGCGTAGTCCATGACCTTCTTCAGCGGCGAGATCCCACCGAAGTGAGTGGATGCAGCCCGCACGTAGTCAATCAGCTGTTCCCTGATGAGCGTCTGGAAGTCGAAGACAGTGTTGAAAATTTCACCCACCGCAAGTGGCGTGGTGGTGTGCTGGCGGATCAGCCGGAAGGCTTCCTGATTCTCGGCGGGTGTCACATCCTCCAGCCAGAACAGGTCATAAGGCTCAAGAGACTTGCCGAGTTTCGCCGCCTGGATCGGTGTCATCCGGTGATGCCCATCATGGAGCAGCGGCAACTCGGGCCCAAACTCATTCCGGACAGCTTCAAAGACCGTGGGAATGTGACGCAGGTACGCCCGGGTGTCCCAATCCTCCTCGGTGGGCTGGGCGCCCCGGCCTGCCGGCTCAAAGTCGTAGCGTTCACCGGTGGCCTGTGCCTGCGCAGCCACTCCATAGAGGGCCTTGATGCCGGGCACGGAGGTCTGCACGCGGATGGACTTGTACCCTTCCTCCAGGTGCCGCCGGATCGAGTCGAACAGTTCAGGCATGTCACGGCCGGAGGCATGACCATAGGTACGCAACGCAGTCCTTGAGGCACCGCCCAGCAATTGATACACCGGCATGCCCGCGGCCTTGCCCTTGATATCCCACAACGCCATATCCACGGCAGCAATCGCAGCCATCGTGACCGGACCCCGGCGCCAGTAGGAACTGCGGTAAAGGAACTGCCACGTGTCCTCAATGCGGTGTGGATCCTTATTGATCAGCAGCTGGGTAACGTGTTCCGTCAGGTAGGCGGCAACCGGGAGCTCCCGCCCGTTCAGGGTTGCGTCACCCAGGCCGGTGATCCCCTCGTCGGTAGTGATCTTCAGTGTCACGAAGTTACGGCTTGGACTGGTGACGATCACGTCCGCGGCGATAATTTTCATAGTCATTGTCCTGTTTCTCTCAGTGGTGTACCAACACTGCTGACCTCGACGCTCGCGCGCTAGAGCCTGAAGGTCTCCTTGGGGATTTTCGCCACAAGGTCCTGCGCAACCGTGTGCGCATGCTCTTCGCTCAGCTGGTGCGTCGCCACCAATCGAGCCAGATAACCCGCGTCCACACGCCTGGACATGTCGTGACGTGCCGGGATGGAACAGAATGCACGCGTGTCGTCGATGAAGCCTGAGGTCTTGTAAAAGCCGGCGCTGTCCGTCGCTGCGGCACGGAACCTGTCGATCGCAGCAGGGGAATCAATGAACCACCAGGGAGCACCGACGTAGACCGACGGGTAGAAGCCAGCGAGAGGTGCAATTTCACGAGAGAAAACGGTCTCGTCCACGGTGAAGAGCACGAGACGAAACGCCGGATCGGTGCCGAAATCGTTCAGCACCCGCTGAAGTGGCCTCGTGTAAGCCGCAGCATCAGGCAAATCGTGACCAGTATCAGGGCCGTATTCTTCGAGAGTCGGCTTATGGTGACTGCGGATGACGCCCGAATGCAGTTGCATTACCAGGCCGTCTTCCATTGACATTTTCGCAAACTGGTAGAGCATGTTGCGGCGGTACGCGACCGCTTCGTCGGTCGAAATTGTTCCAGCCATGCCCGCGGCGTGAAGCCGCTGCGCATCGGCGTCGTCCAGCGGTATTGCCCAGGCGTCCGCGGTGCCGGCGTCCGTAGAGGTGCAGCCGTGATCCTTGAAATATGCCCTCCGGTTGCGCAGGGCGGCGAGCAGCCCGGAGTAAGTACCAGTGTCGATTCCACTTCCGGCGGCAAGCCCTCCCAGCTTTGAAATCCACGACGGGTGGTCCGGCGTCATATAGATGTCGGCTCGGAACGTGGGCAACACTCGACCGGCAAATGAGTCGTCCTTCCTGAGCGCCGCGTGCGCACCGAGGTCATCGGCCGGATCATCTGTGGTTGCGAGGACGGCAATATTGAACCGTTCAAAGAGTGCCCTCGGCCTGAACGCCTCAGTGGTCAGAACCTCGCAAATCTGGTTATAAATTGCGTCGGAGGTAGCGGCTGAAGGGTGCTCGGTAACGCCGAATACCTCCGCGAACTCGGATTCGAACCAGTAGCTCACAGGCGTACCTAGGAAGACGTGCCAGTTTGCACAGAAGGCCCGGAAGACTTCCCTTCCGACGGCGTCGGAAGGGAGACCGCGGCGGCTTACCCCAAGCTCCTCAAGCCGAACCCCGGACGCATGAAGCAGACGGAGCACGTAATGGTCCGGGGTGATGAGCAGTTCGGACGGATCACTGAAATGAGCATTCCGGAGCAGCAGCCCCGCGTCCACGTGGCCATGAGGCGAGTAGATCGGAGCTTCGGCCACGGCCTTATAGAGAGACCGGGCAATTTCGCGGATCGTGGGGTCAGCCGGGAGGAGTCGGTCTGGGTGTGGTGCGAGCGGCGGCATAAGTCAGTCCTTTGTCTTCGCAGGTGTCGGCGCAGTGCCGGTTGAGTTTCGGATCGTCAAATGAGTTGGCAGGCTCGCCAGCTTTCGGAATGACGCGCTGAGCGGGGCCTTAATGCGCTCGAGCAACATAGTTGTTGCAACGCGTCCAGCCTGTTCAATCGGGGACGTCAAGGTGGTGAGCGGCGGGTTGCAGAAGTCGGCGCCGAAGATGTCATCGCACCCCACGATGCTCAGTTCATCCGGCACCCGAATGCCCCTCTCCCTGAGCCGCTGCAACATGCCAATCGCGATCAGGTCATTGAAGACCACGCAGGCGGTTGCCCCGCTGTGCACGGTCGCATCAGCAGCAGCGGCTCCCGACGTTGTTTTCGGGGCAAACGGACCAATTCGGATGACCTTGATGCCGAGCCCCTTTGCGTCGTCGTTGAATGCGGTCCACCTCCGCGCATTGGACCAGGACGTTGCGGGCCCACTGACATAAGCGACGGTGGTGTGTCCCAGGGACACCAGATGGTTCAGTGCCTGGCCAATAGCTCCAGGAGTATCGATGTGCACTGTGGGAATGCCTGGGACACTGCGGTTTATAGTCACCAGCGGAGTGTGTCGAGCAGCCTGAACCAAGGCCTCATCATCAAGACGGGCGGCGGCCAGGATCACGCCATCCGCGGTCCGCCGGAGCGATTCGAGAGCGCTGGCTTCCACGTCTTCCGACTCCTCGGTATCCACCAGAAGTTGGGTGTACCCAGCGGCCTTGAGCTGGAGTTGTGTCCCGCGAATGATGCCAAAGTAGAAGGGGTTGGTAATGTCCGGCACCAGCAACGCCACCGCGCCGGTCTTACCTGAACTGAGTGCACGGGCCTGGGAACTTGGTACATAGTTGAGTTCCGCCGCGGCTTGCTCGATGCGCAGCCTCGTGTGCTGACTAACCCGCCCCGGGTTTGAAAGAGCGCGTGACACTGTGGAGGCCGCCACACCGGAGCGTTCAGCGACGTCGTTGATAGTCGCAGGGCGGTCTGGCCGGAGCTGTGACGATTTTGGCATATGTCCACGCTGCTTCCATTTGCTTCGGCTGTTGACCGGCCCGGCGATTGGGCTCTTAGATGCCTAGATAAACATGCTTGGCAATTTTTGGCAAACGGTTGCATTCAGTCTCCATCAGTTCTAGTGTCGGTCTTATCCACCATTCGAAAGTGATGATCATCACCCGCCGCAAGGATGCGGCCGAAAGCAGGAGGACAACCAATGCGCACTGAAAAGTCTCGGAGCACATCCCGGAAACTTAGCGTGATCGTAGGTATAACGGCTACAGCACTGGCGCTGGCCGCGTGCGGCGGAACCGGCGGAGAAGCGGGAGGACCCGTCGACGGGGAGGGCAAAACCCTGAACGTCCTGATGGGTGTGGACAACCAATACCCGGAGGAACGCCAACAGTGGCAAACGGACATCGCAGCAAAGTTCAAAGAGCAAACGGGCGCGGACATCGAGTGGGAAACCTACGCCAGTGCCAATGAGGAGCTGACGAAGATCCAGACCTCGGTGGTCTCCGGGCAGGGCCCCGACGTTTACAGCCTTGGCACCACGTTCACCCCTACAGCGTACGCAACCCAGGCATTTGTCCCGCTCCAGGAAGAGGAGTGGGCTTCGGTGGGAGGAAAGGACCGTTTTGTTCCGTCATCCCTGGGTATATCCGGCCCCGATGACGAGAACCAGGTGGGCATTCCATTTGTCAGCCGTCCCTTTGTCCTTGCGTACAACACAGAGCTGTTGGCCGCCGCTGGCATCGAGGAACCGGCGACCAGCTGGGATGAACTCCGCGAGCAGGCAAAGCAGCTGACCGGAGACGGCGTTTATGGACTCAGCGTCGCCTATGGTGACAACTACGACCCGTGGAAGTACGTCTGGGGAATGTCGGCGCAGGCGGGCAACCCGCTGGTGGAGGAGAAGACAGCCACTCTTGACGATCCCTCGGTGCTTGAGGCATACCAGACCTACTTCGGCTGGCTAACAGAGGACAAAGTGGTTGATCCGGCAGCAGTGGGATGGACCAACCCACAGGCACTCGCGGAGTTCGCCGCGGGTAACTCCGCATACATGCTTATGACCACCTCCTCGTCGCTGCCCACTCTGGAGGACTCGGCGGTGGCCGGCAAGTATGAGTATGCGCTCATGCCTACCATCCCGCCGGGCGCAACGGAACGGCCAGCAGACGGCGTTGAGGCCGCCAGCATCCTCTCCGGAGACAATCTGGTGGTTGCGGATTACTCGCAGCAAAAACCCCTTGCCTTTGAATTCGTCAAACTGTTGACCGACAAGGACACCCAGATCGAATATTACGAACTTTTCGGGCAGCTCCCTACGAATGCTGAAGCGAGCGCCGAACTTGAAGCCAAATACCCCGAGCTCGCACCCATCCTAGAATCCGCGTCCAAGTCGGTAGGCACTCCATTTACTGGTGCCTGGAGCGACATCCAGCTTGCACTCACAAACGTAGTGGTCCAGTCGGTTCCAGGGCTCTCGGAGGGCAACGTGCCCAAGAACGAACTGGAAGCACGTATACAGGACGCCCAGAACGCGGCCCAGGAATCACTTGACCGGGTCAAGGACTAGCTGCCATGACACTCACACCCCACAAGTCCCGGACGGCCGACAATAAGGCCCCCAGGGCGGCCCCGGGAACGGACCGGGGCCGTGAACGACGGCGCAAGGGAGTAACGGAGCGCAACCGGCCGCTGTGGCTGCTCACACCTGGTGGGCTGCTCATGGTGCTGGTCATTGTCCTTCCGGCACTCATCGGGATCTTCATCTCCCTGATCGACCTTGACCAATACACGCTTCGGGACTGGCTTTCGGCACCATTCATCGGTCTCGACAACTACATCGAAGCGCTTACCGCATCTCCGTTGCTGTATTCGGTGTGGCTGAGCGTCTCCTACTCACTGATCGCCACGATCGTGACCATTCCGCTGGGAGTGGCCGCCGCCGTCGTGACTCAAAACAAGTTCCGCGGACGCGGTCTGGTGCGGTCCATTTTCCTGATCCCGTACGTACTCCCCTCCTTTGTGGTGGCGTCGGTCTGGCGGACCATGTTCCAGCCGGACGGTGTCATCAACACGACCCTGGCCCAAGTGGGTATCGACGGCGGGCTCTGGCTGAATGGCCCACAGAGCTACGCGACGCTGGTGCTGGTGCAAATCTGGGCGTCCTGGCCGTTCATCTACCTGTTGGCACTATCCGGGCTGCAGGCGGTTGACCACGAGGTCCATGAGGCATCGGCGATTGACGGGGCACTGTGGTGGAACAAACTCCGCTACGTCATCTTCCCCTATTTGAAGGGTCCGCTGTCCTTGGCATTCCTGTTGTCGATCCTGCACCACATCAACAACTTCACGCTGCCGTTCGTGCTGTTTGGTGTTCCGGCACCAGCCGATGTTGCCGTGTTGCCGTTCCTGACCTATGTGACCAGCTTCCAGAGCTTCCGATTTGGGTTGAGCGCGGCGATGGCCTTCGTCTCCCTGGTGCTCGTGGCCATACCGCTGTTCATCTATTTGCGGGCAGTGAAGCTCGACACCACCGATGACCCGGGAGGAAAGAAATGAGCGCCCCCCTTGACCTGACCCCAGCGGCCAGCAAAGACAGTGTTATCAGGCCGCGGCGGAACGGTAACAGCAGGAACACCGAGGTGACTCGGTTGTTGCCCCGGTCGCTGCTGATTTCTGTGACTGCATTCCTATGTGCCATTGTCCTCATTCCGATGCTGTATATCGTCCTCGCATCACTGAACACGGACGTCGGCGTTGCCAACGGCGAGCTGATACCCAGCACTTTCACCGCTGAGAACTACTCAAAGATCTGGACCACTGTCCGGCTGGGCAATGGCCTTGCCAACAGCCTGCTGGTGGCCGGAACGACGGCGGTTGTCTGCGCCACGCTGTCCGTCTCCACTGCCTATGTGCTGGTGCGATTCACGTTCAAGGGGCGACTCGGCATCCTCCGGGGACTGCTCGCAATGCAGAGCATCCCCGGGACCCTCATGGTTCTCCCCGTATTTGTGCTCTTTTCTTCAGCGGCAACATATCTCGGCGTAACGATTATCGGCACCCATTGGGGGTTGTTCCTCACCTACCTGACCTTTGCCCTGCCCTTCTCGACCTGGGTCATGGTGACGTATCTTCGCGGGCTGCCCAAGGAACTCGAAGAGGCCGCGCGAATTGACGGAGCCTCAAGTATGGGAATCCTGTTCAGGATCATCATTCCGCTGAGTTGGCCGGGCATCGTGGTCTCCGGCATCTTCGCGTTCCTGTTGGGATGGAATGACGTTTTGTTCGCCTCGGTAATCACCCGCCCGGATACCCAGACCGCCGCCGTCGCACTGCAAATCTTCGGTGCGGCCACCGAAGGCGGCGCAGTACCTCCCTATGGGCAGATGATGGCGGCCGCCCTGGTCTGCGCCGCACCCGTGGTGATTCTTTACCTGATTTTCCAGCGCTACCTTGTTGGTGGCCTTACCGCAGGAGGAGTTAAATAATGACGCAAACCACCTGGAAACTATCCGGCTTCGGCGACGAAATCGATGACGATCCGGCCGTTCAAGTGGCAGTGCTGCAGGCACTTGGCGCAAACCATATCGAGGTTCGGAGCGCCTGGGGAGTCAACATCGTCGAGATGGATGACACCCAACTGGCGCGGCTGGCTGCTCTGTTCGCCGATAAGGAAATCAGAGTTTCGGCGATCGCCTCCCCCATCGGCAAGGTGGATGTCGGCCTGCCCGTGGAACATGAAGTGGAGCGCCTCGCGCGGGCGGTCCACGCGGCCCGCGCTCTGAATTCCACCTACATTCGGATCTTCTCCTTTTACTACGGTGAGGCCCCACCGGAGTCGGTGCGTGATGCAGTGATCACCAGGATGCGTGCCTTGGCAGATGTCGCGGAACGCGAGGGGGTGGTGCTCCTCCACGAAAACGAGAAAGACATCTACGGGGATACCCCCGATCGGGTGTTGGACATCATTGAATCGGTCGGATCACCCGCATTGAAAGTAGCCTGGGACTCCGCCAACTTTGTCCAGGTAGGCGTCAAACCTTTCGAGGAAGGCTATGCCAAGCTCCGGCCGCACCTCGAGTATCTCCAGGTGAAGGACGCCCTGGCGGCCACCTCTGCGGTCACCCCGGCCGGGGAAGGCGACGGCGATCTCCAACTGACCGTTGAGGCATTGCGCGACGACGGCTACGTGGGCTTCGCATCACTTGAACCCCACCTGACCGGGGCCTTTGGACTGGGTGGTTTCTCAGGTCCTGCCGCGTTTGGCGTGGCGGCGCGCGCCTTTGCACGTGTAACCGACAAGGCAGGAGTCACCACGGCATGAGCACTGCTGAAGCCAACACGATACAGCGGGCCGTCATAGTGGGTTGCGGCGTCATTGGGCGCCAGCACGCGGAAGTCCTGGCATCGCTGCGGGGCGCGGAGGTAGTGGCTGTGGTGGACGCTGTGCACGGTGCCGCCGTTGCAATCGCAGACAAACTGGAACGGGAGTGGAACCGGCCGCGGCCGGCCGTCTTCACCACACTCAAAGAGGCTTTGGCTGCGCAGGACGCCGATCTAGTGGCTGTGTGCACACCGAGCGGTCTCCACGCCCCCGTTGCGGAGGAGGCAATCGCCGCCGGCAAGCACGTGGTGATCGAAAAGCCACTCGACGTTGACCTCGCGCGTGCGCGCACCATCGCCGCCGCTGCAGACCGGGCCAAGGACGCGGGGCTCGTGGTCTCGGTCATCAGCCAGCACCGGTTTGACCCCTCCAGCCTTGCAGTGGCCAGAGCGGTACAGGATGGACGTTTTGGCCGGCTCACCAGCGGCGTTGCTTCGGTGGCCTGGTGGCGCAGCCAGCGCTACTACGACTCCGGCGAATGGCGCGGAACCTGGGACCTGGATGGCGGCGGTGCCGTGATGAACCAGGGAGTGCACACGGTCGATCTCCTCATCTGGTTCCTGGGCAGACCTGTCGAGATTCATGCCCACACCGCCCTGCTGGCCCATGAGCGGATGGAGGTCGAAGACACCGCAGTGGCGACCATCCGTTTCGCATCCGGTGCGCTGGGCGTGGTCCATGCCACGACCGCCGCCTATCCGGGGCTCACGGTCCGTGTCCAAGTCCATGGCTCGGAAGGTTCAGCGGTCATCGACAATGATGAGTTGACATACTTCCATGCGTTGGACGCCAGCAGGGAACGCTCCGACATGGGATTGAATCTGCGCGGCAACCAGGCACAGGCAGAACTCGGTGATGCGGGAGCCAACTTCCCCGCACAGGACCCCACGGTTGATTCCAACGGCCACACCCGCCAGTACAAGGACATCCTCGAAGCCATCGCCGAAGGACGCCAGCCGGGCGTGACTGTCGGGGACGCCGTCATGGCGCTGGCCACGGTGCGCGCTCTTTACATTTCGGCGGCGCTGGGAGCACCAGTGAAATTTGACGACGTTCTCGCCGGAAACCACGACCACCAACTTGTCGCTATGGGAGGCACATCGTGAAATTTTCAGTATTTACCGCATCGACGCCTGAGTGGACGCCTCAGGAGGCGGCAGCCCACCTTGCCGAACAGGGTTGGGACGGCGTCGAGTGGCGCATTACCGACCAGGCTCCTGCTGATCCGCCCGGCTTTTGGGCCGGGAACCGTTCCACGTGGCCGCTCACCGGGTTGGAAGCCAATCTCGGGGATATTGCCCGGCTCACGGCGGAAGCGGGGCTTGAGTTCTCGGGAATAGGTGGTTACGCACGCTGCGACAACCACGACGACGTCGAACGCATGTTGGCTGCCACCGCGGCTCTAGGAGCGGATCAGGTGCGTGTCACGACTCTTCCGCTCGGCGACGGCAATTACGCCGAGCTGTTCCGCGCCTGTCGGGAAGACTTCAAATGGGTGGCGGACCGCGCCTCACACCATGGAGTGAAGGCCCTTGTCGAACTGCATCACCGAACGGTGACGGCGTCCGCTTCCTCTGCCGTCCGACTCCTTGAGGGACTCGATCCGCGGTATGTCGGGGTAATCCATGACCTGGGAAATCTGTTGATCGAGGGTCATGAGGATCACCTTTCGGCCTTTCAGATGCTGGGTCCGTATCTTGCGCACATTCATGTGAAGAACGCTGTCTGGAAGCCTTCCGCAAACCAAGACAGCAACGGGTCGACCATCTGGAGCCATGAATGGGCTTCTCTGGCCGGGGGGCAGGGGGATGTGAGGGAGTACTTTGGCGCTCTCCTGAATCATGGGTATGACGGCTGGGTCACGGTCGAGGACTTCTCGACGGACGTCCCGCTGGAACGACGGACACGGGAGAACCTTGCTTATGTGAAGACAGTGCTGGCCAGCCTCTCTCCGGTGTCATCCTCGGCGAATGCCGGTTGACATGGAGAGGCTGAGCAACAGCTCTGTGCCCGGTGAAAGACCTCCCATCCGCATGGTCCATCTGGGACTCGGAGCCTTTCACCGGGCACATCAGGCATGGTACACACACCGGGCCAACGAACTCACTGCGGCTCCCGGCACGATTCCGGACGGCGGCCAGTGGGGAATTGCCGCGTTTACCGGCCGCAGCCCTCGCGCCGCCGAGGTACTGGCGGAACAGGATGGTCTTTACACGCTGCTGGTCCGCGATAAGGACAGCGATAAGGCACGGATCATCACGTCGATTGTCGAAGCCGTGGACGGCGACGACGGACCCCGGTGGCGCCAGCTGGTGTCAGCATCGGAAACCGCCGTCATCACACTGACCGTTACTGAGGCCGGCTATCACCATCACGCCACCATGGGGCTCGACTACGGAAACGTCGACATAGACGGTGACATTCGCTTCCTGCGGTCGTCTTCCGCAATGGAGACCGCGCGCACTGCTCCTGGGCGGCTCGTGGATGGACTGCGTGCCCGCCGGAACGCAGGATCCGGAGCCCTCGCCGTCGTCAGTTGTGACAACCTGAGCCATAACGGGGAGGTCACCCGCACGGTGGTGCTGCAGCTGGCGATGGCTGTGGAAACTGACCTTGCGGGCTGGATCGATGCCAATGTCTCCTTCGTCTCCACCATGGTGGACCGCATCACGCCCGCCTCCACCGAATCGGACCTGTTGTCTGCTTCCGATCTCACCGGACTCAGGGACCAAGCACCTGTGGTCGCAGAGCCATTCACTGTCTGGGTGATTGCCGGTGATTTCCCCGCCGGCCGACCGGATTGGGAACTCGCCGGTGCCCGCTTTGTGGACGATATAGCGCCCTTCGAGGAACGCAAACTGTGGCTGCTCAACGCCGGGCATTCCCTGCTTGCCTATTCCGGGTTGCTTCGCGGCCACGAAACCATCGCAGACACCATGAAGGACACTTGGTGTGTAGACCTGCTGGAGCGGTTGTGGTCCGACGCACGCGCCGTCCTGCCTTTTTCTGAAGAGGAGACCGACACAGCACTGCAGGACCTGCGGACACGGTTCCGCAATCCGCGGATTAGGCATCAGCTCACACAGATAGCGGCGGACGGCAGTATCAAGCTCAGGATGCGCACGATTCCAGTCATCCGCAGGCGCCTGGCTCTAGGCCTGGATGCGGGCAGCGGCGAGGTGGGACTCATCGCCGCCTGGCTTCTTTGCCTTGGAAGTCCGAAGATCACCTTTCAAGACCCGGGAGCCGTCACCCTTGTTCCGGAAACGGAAGACCAAACCGCGCTTTCGCGGGACAATGCCGCTGCTGTAGTCGCTCATCTGGCCCCTGACCTGGCCGGATCAGCGGAGCTGGTTGCAGCTGTCGTCCGCGAAGCACAACGCCTCGGCGCTACAACCGCATCAACATCCGTCTGATCAAGTGTTCACGACTCACAACCGTGCACAGCTTGTGTTGAACACCGGACTGGCGCAGGCGGACCATGGCTCAAGTCCCCGACGGGATTTGGCGAGCTTCCCCCTGCCGACCCGGGTCTGCATTTCCTGGTGCAACGCGGTTACAACCTGGAGCAGATCAAGCGCACCAGTTTTTCTGGACTGCCGCCGAGCCCGCACACGCTGGAGCAGCTGCGGCAACCGGCCCAGACCTCGGTAGACAGCAACTACGCCGCGGAGGCATGGACGGGGGCGGCGCCGTCGTCGTACCGGAACCGCCAACGGTGACGCCCGCCGCTAAAGCCCAAAGACCTCAAAGCTGACGCGCCGGTCCCCACCGCCTGTGGCCATGCGCACCTGGTCCGCTGCCTGCTCCTCCACCGGCCTACTGTCCAATGCCCGTAAATACTGTTTGTGCGCAGCCAGGGAGAGGATGGCCTTCTCGACGCTCTCCGCGCTCACCGGAACGTAGTGCGACGGTTCCATCGACATGACCGCAGTCCAGGACACTGTGTGCGGCGCCTCCTCAAGATCCGGGAAGATCCATTCGTTGGCCGCATCCGCAACCGCGTTGAGCACTGAGCGTCCCAGCGCCCGGTGATCCCCGGAATTCCAGGTGCGCGGACCCCAGGAGTCACGGTGGTTGAGGGTGATCACGCCGTCGGGCCTGTGGTGCCGGATGATCCCCGCAAGGTGCCTGCGAAGATCCAGCGATTCGACCAACCTGCCGTCCAGGTAATCCAGGAATTCCAGGTTACTTACCCCCACCCTGTCGCAGGCAGTCCGTTGTTCGGCCTCCCTGATGGGCCCGCTCTCCGCCGGCGGCAGGCCGGCGATTCCGGCCTCTCCCCTGGTGGCCAGCACATAGCGGATGTCCTTCCCCTGCGAAATCCACTCGGCCACCGCCGCGGACGCGCCGTACTCGGCGTCGTCCGGATGCGCCATCAGAACCAGCGCACGGTCCCATTCGGTGGGAAAGAGCTCCAGCATGCTAGAGCGCACCCCCCGCGGCCTCCGGCATGTTGGGATCTCTGCCGGAGTCGCCCACCGTCTCCCGGGCAAGGAAGTTCTCAATATCAAACAGATTGTCCGCGCGCTGAGCGATATTCAGCAGGGTGGACATCGATGCGACCTCTTCCACCTGCTCCTTGAGGAACCACAGCATGAACTGCTCCCCCAGGGCGTCGCCTTCCACGCGCGCGGCCGCAAACAGCGCCTTGATGTCATCCGTCACTTGCTTCTCCTGGGCCAGCGCGAGCGCAATCGGCTCGACAACGCTTGAAAACTGGCTGCGGACAACTTCAATACCGGGGATGGCCACGTCCATATCGCGGTCAAGCATGTACCGGACCATCATCATGGCGTGATTGCGCTCTTCCAGGGACTGGCGGTAGAAGTGTGCGGCCAGTCGGGGCAAATCCTGATTATCAAACCAGACTGCGATCCCGATGTACTGCTGCGATGCAGCAAACTCGTTGCCAATCTGGGTGGTCAACAGCTGATTGAAAGTCCTGCGGGCCATGGTGTTCCTCCTGGTGTGATTGGGCGTCTGTGATGAGCGTAGTCCGATTGGGCCGCAGAGTCCCTTAACGCTTCGCAGGCTTATCATTGGAGCAACGGCTGCACAACCGCGCATCCCCTCGAATCATACGGAGGTTCCAATTACAGATATCGCTGCCCAACACGATGTTTACTTCGGCGCTCCAGAACCCGAGAATGAGGCCGAGGTCCTCGAGTCGGCGTCGCTCGCCGCGGTCTCGAGATTCAACGACCGCTCCGACATCACCACGGTCAAACGCCGGTTTACCCTGATCAATGATGACACCACCCCCCATCAGGCAATGGTGGAGGACCTTCTTTTCATCAGGGAAGCGCTTGAAAGAGCAGGCATCGAGTACCTGCTCGTCAGGGGCAACGATGAGAGGCCCGTTGTGGCCATCGAGCTGAAATACCGCGAAGAGCTGCGGCATGCGCTTGTTGACGCGTGCAGGAACGAGCCCTTCTACTCGCGCACCGTGGACACCAAGCGGCGCACCACACTGCTCGTCACCGACGGTTCCCTGTCACACAGCGACAAGGCGAGGATATTCCGACTCTTCCGCCCCCGCATCGAGCCGATCGGCGGCCTTGCGTTTGGCCCCTCCGCGGGCGTCCAGATTGAGCTGTGGTCTCTTGACGGCGACCACATCGAGCTGCCCGTTGAGAACTCACTCACCCGCCGCACGCTTCCCTCGGCCGAGGTGGTGCGGGGCTCGGTCAAGCGGCACGGCCTGATGTGGCCCACCATTGACAACATGTTCGCGGACCACGCCACCGACATCGACTTTGAGATTGACCTCGTGTTCTCCTGGGTGGACGGAAGCTCGCCCGAGTACGTTGCCGCCCGGGCTGCCCGGATGGCAGGCGCCGTGGTGGGCGAAGGCGACGACCATGAAGCCCGTTACCGTCAGATCGACGAGCTGAAGTACGCCCTGCGGTCCGTCTACATGTTTGCTCCCTGGGTCCGCCGGATCTTTATCGCGACCGACTCGGACCGCCCGCACTGGCTAGCGGAGCACCCATCCGTGACCCTTGTCCCGTCCGAGGAGCATTTCAAGGACCCTTCCGTCCTTCCCACACACAATTCGCAGGCGGTGGAGAGCCAACTCCAGCACATCCCCGGCCTGTCAGAGTACTTCCTGTACTCCAATGACGACATGTTCTTTGGCCGCCCCGTTTCGCCGGACTTGTTCTTCTCACCCGGCGGGATCACCAAATTCATTCAGGCTGATACCCGCATTGGGTTGGGCGAGAATGACACGGAACGCAGCGGCTACGAAAACGCCGCACGCGTCAACCGCCGACTGCTGCACGAGCGTTTCGGCCGGATCACCACCCGGCATCTGGAACACACCGCGGCGCCGCTACGCAAGAGCGTCCTGCTGGAAATGGAGGAGGAGTTCGCTCGGGAGTTTGAGGCGACGGCCGCGTCCAGATTCCGGGCCAAGGACAATATTTCGGTGACCAACTCCCTGTACCACTACTACGCGCTGCTCACCGGGCGCGCCGTGACGCAGGAGTCCGCGAAGGTCAAGTACATCGACACCACCATGAAATCCGGGCTGCGAAGCCTGCACAAGCTGCTGGATAAGAGAAACGCAGACCTCTTCTGCCTCAATGACGGCAGCTTTCCTGAAGTCCCCGCGGAGGAGCGTGCCCGGCTGGTCACGGACTTCCTGGAAAAGTACTTCCCCGTGAAAGCTCCCTGGGAAAAATAGCCTAGACGCGGGTCAGTGCCCGGCTGACCGCGGCGTTGTCAATCAGCACGCCTGCTGCTTCAAGGCGGCGCTTGGTTTCTTCAAATGGGACTGTCTCCCCTACCGAGGCATGCGAGCCCATCGGCACCACCGAATGCACGATCGTGTCCTCGTAGACGTGGACCAGGTTGTACGACTGGGCTCCGTCGCGTCCGCGGGTGCCACCGCCGTCGTACACCAGGTCTTGCGTGTAGCAGGTGGCGGAGGCCACCGACACCGGGATTCCCGCGAAAGTAGCGGTGGTGGAGTAATGCAGGTGACCCGCCATGATTGCGCGGACGTCGGTACCGCGAACGACGTCGGCCAGCCGGCTTTGGCCGCGCAGCTCCACCAGGACCGAAAGATCCTGAATGCAGGGAATGGGCGGGTGGTGCAGGGCGAGGATGGTTCCGTCGGGTGCCGGGGTGAGCAGTTCATTGGCGAGCCAGACCAGCTGCTCGTGGGAGAACTCGCCGTGATGGTGGCCCGGCACGGTCGAATCGAGGGTGATGATGCGAAGCCCGTTGACATCATAGGCACGATCCACCGGGGCAGTGGTTGCGGGCTGGTCCAGCAACTCGGTGCGGAAGGTTGCCCGGTCATCGTGGTTGCCCATGGCCCAGATGACTTGGGCCCCGAGCTTGGCTGCTGCCGGTTCCACGATGGCCCGGAGTTTGGTATACGCCTGCGCTTCGCCTTTATCCGCAAGGTCGCCGGTGAAAACGATCGCCTCCGGACGTGCACCGGAGTGTTCAAGTTCGGAGAAGATCTGCCGCAGCCGGGCCTCGCTGTCCACGGCGCCGTATAGCTGTTGCGGTCCACCCAACAGGTGGGTGTCGCTCATGTGCAGGATGAAATGTTGCGGCCGTGGATGCTCGGCCGTCCGGAAATCCATTGTTGACTTTCTTGGTAGCTGCCGGTAATCGCTATCAATCCAATTAACGTCCATCAAAGCAGACCGATTCCACCTAAGGGATGAACGTCACACGGCGAGTCGCAGAACTCGGCGACCGACGTCACCACCCCACCACCATCGACTCTCCCCAAATGGACGTTTTCAGGGCGTTTTTGGGTCCCAGAACGTCAGTTTGAGGAGAGTCGATGTGGGTGGGACGGTTAGCTGCGCTCGAAGGAAACTTCCGTGAATCCTCCTGGAGTAACGTGGACCTGGCCGGAGCGCGCAAAGCCCTTGCCGCCTGGCACCCTTACCTCTTGGCCGTTGGCGTCAAAGGCTTGCTGCACCAGCTTGTAGCCCCGCGGAACATCGACCTTGAATTCAGACTTCTTCTCCGACGCACTGACATACAGTGTGGACTCCCCCGCAGGTCCATCAACCGTCACCGTGGAGATCAGCGGCTGCACCAGCAGGGCGTCGATGGAAGCGGCGCCGTCTACGCGCGCCTCCACGTAGCGGTCCTTAGCCTTGAGTGTCTTATCGAGGGTAAATGGCTGGAGCAGACCCGGTGCCTCGGTAATGCCCTGCGCCCCTGCGCCGCCGTTGGGGGTCTCGCCGAGTTTCCGCTTGGCGGACCATTGCGTCATCCCGGATTCCTCAATGGACCGATTGACGATCGGATAGACATTGCGCTCCTGATCCGATGCCGGCACAGGCACGCGGAGCCGCGCGCCGTCGTCGAGCCTTACGTAGGCGCCGGCGGACCAGTTGGCCTCGCCTGTCCACGCGGACGACGGCGTCACAACGGTTCCGCTGCCGGTGATGGTTCCGGTCTCCGCCTCGACCACGGCGAGGCCGGTGGTCGACACGGTTTCATCGATGCCCAGTGCCGCTTCCTTCAAATCAGGATTCGCGTCCAGAACGAGCATCGAGAGAAGCCCGTGAATGGCCGATTCCGCACCCGAATTAAGGTTCACCGTTCCATCCGCCTGCACACCGTCGAAGGTGGTGCCGGTGGCCGGGTTGTACGTCGGTTCGCCACTGCGGTTGGCGCCGAAGTACCAGCCGCCCACCACCGCGGCCAGCTCATGGAGCCCGTCGGCGCCGGTTGCCTCAGCCGTCGCGACAAGGCTTTGCAGCCGGGAGTCCACGCCGTACGCAATCTGCACTTTCTCGGACGGTGTGGGTGTCCAGGCGTTGTCCGGCCCGCCCGCGGCGAGCAGCTGCGGGGTGAACCGGGCGGTGTCCTTCACGGCGGCTTCGGCAAGGTCCGGACGGTCCAACACAACCGAGGCTTCGGCGACGGCTGCCGGCGCCATCCCACCCCACGCATGCCAGAAGGTCTGGGACTTGGTCCAGGGCAGGATCGCGCCAAAGGGCCAGGCCTGCGTGTCGCCGGACGACATTTCGGCAATGCCCTCGCTGAGCTGCGTGAGCGCTGTCCGGGCCACGTCATCCTTCGGCTCGGCCTCAACGTATTCGGCGAGTCCCAGTACCGCTTCGGCGGAGGAGTCCGCACCGTAAGCGTTCAGCCACGCCGGTACGCGGACGCCGTCGGCAATCTCGTACTCGCCGTAGCGGCCCAGCGACTGCCGGTTCATGGCCTCCAGCGAGAGATGGAGCCGGTCCTGCAGGAAACCAGCAAATGTTGGATCGGCCTCCTGGAACGCGGCGTACCCCTCGCCCAGCGCCCACACCGTGCGCGCCAGCCAGTAGGACTCCGCCGAGTCACTGGGATCGGGCAGTTCAACCGGCTCGGCGCTCGGGTTGAGTTCGCCGTCCGGCTGCTGCCACAGCACCACGTTGCCGGCGTTGGGACCCTCGGTGGTTTGCAAGTACGCCAGCGAACGCAGTGTCTGGAAGGCGTTCTCGCGACTGCCCTCGTCACCCGTCTGCTGCCAGTGGCGGATGTAGACAACGGCGGCCCGCGAAATGTCATCGGCGTTATAGGCGCCCTGGCTCCAGTGACCGGTTGCCGGGTCCTCGGTGCCGCCGCCCACCCGGCGGTACGTGCCGTCGTCGTTCCTGTCCGCGTAGGTCCAAGGCGCCAGCGCCGGGTCCTTGCCGCCGTAGGTGCTGTGACCGTCGATCACGGGCACCGGAACCTCTTCGAGGAGAAAGTCCAGGTGGTCAAGATTGGTGAGCGGCTCGCTGGCATCCGGGACGACGGCGGCGGGTTGAGCGGCCGGCGCCACGGGCTGAGCGGCTGCCGGCGCGAGCGACGTGGTTGCCAACGCGACTGCAACCGCCCCCACAGCAATCGACTCTCCCCAAACGGACCGTTTCAGGACGTTTTTGGGCCTCAGAGCGTCATTTTGGGGAGAGTGGATGCGGGGGGTCATGATGCGGCTCCTGTCGCTTCGAAGGACGTCCGGTCTGAGTTTGTTCGATTCAGGCGGGCGACGCCGATTTTCGAGTCCGCCATTCCGTAGAACACGAACAGTTGCCCGTCGATCTCCTCGATCGCCGTCGGGAAGACGACATTCGGGACAATGCCGGACCTTTCGTCCTCGGTCTCGGGCGCAAGCAACGGTGAACTGCTGCGGGCAATGACCTTTGACGGATCGTCAGCGTCAAGAATCATTGCCGCGGCTGTGTAGTGCACCTTCTGCTGGTGATCGAACGCGGACTTCTCCAGCGCGCCGGCCACGCCATGGTGGATCAGCAGCCAGCCCTCGGGGACACGGATGGGCGCGGGTCCGCCGCCGATCTTCAGTTCCTCAAAATCAAACTCGCTGAGCGCCACTAGGGTGTGCTTACCCATGTGCACCAGGTTGCGGATGTCGCGCTCAACGTCTTCAACCGGCACATAGGAGATCCAGATGCCGGGACGGTTGTCCGTCACACCTGCGGGCAGGTGCTCACCTTCGCCCTCGCGGATCCACCCGAGATCCCACATGGGCCGGTGCAGCATGGCGTAGGAGAGAACGCCGTCGGGATCCTTGACCGGCTCCGGGAAGAACACAGCATCCTTGTTGGGGAACAGGTTGAGGTCCATGGACAGGGACGCCTTGTACTCGAAGAAGCACGGGCCCAGCCGCTGCCAGGAGCGAAGGTTCTCGGAGTGGGCGAAGGCGAGCCGCGGCCCCATGGGACCGTAGGCCACGTACGTCATGAGATGCTTGCCCAGCGGCGGAACCCACGTGGTTCGCGGATCCTCGGTGCCGGCGTTGTTTTTGCCGCGTTCCCAGCCCTCATCGGGGCCCAGGACCACGCCCATGCGTTCGACGCCGGTGGGAACTCCGTTCTCGATGAGCACCTTTGCCAAGCCCACGCGGGAGACGTTGCCGGTGGCGACGAGGCGTGGCAGCAGGTACAGCTCGCCGTCCGGTCCCCGGCCGCTGGCCGGGTTGAGTACGCCCTCGGCCTCTAAGTCGTTGCCCTCTTCCGGCGCCATGATGACGCCGGCGCGGGTCAGGGTGTAGGGCACGGTGGGAAGAAGTGTTGTCTGCGAAGTCATTGGAGATTAGCCCTTTGCGCTTGAACCGATATTGGTGGAGATGAACTGGCGTTGGAAGAAGATGAACAGCGCGACGGCGGGAGCTGCGAGCACGCAGGCACCTGCCAGAATTGCGCCGAATGGATTGGCGGCGGTTGCCGCAACGTTGGAGATGTAGTTGGCCAGGGAAACAGCCAACGGTTGGAAGGCGGTGTCCTTGGTGACCAGGAACGGCCAGAGGAACTCATTCCACGGACCAATGAAGGTCAGCAGAATGGCTGTGACAATTGCCGGGCGCACCAGCGGAACTGCAATCTGGGTCAGGATCCGCAGCTCGCTGGCCCCGTCAATCCGTGCGGCGTCAAAGAGCGAGGCAGGGAGCTGCATGAAGTACTGCCGGAAGACAAACACCGCGGTGGAGTTGATGGCAAAAGGAAGGATCATGCCCAGATAGCTGTCTGCCAGCCCGTAGTCGCGCACAATCAGCACGTACAGCGGGATGAGCATCAGGTGAAACGGGATCATCTGCACCAGCAGCATCAATGCAAACACAAAGCCGCGGCCACGGAAGTGCATCTGTGCCAGTGCATACCCCACGGGTAGGCCGAAGATGACCGTGCAGAGGATTACTCCGCCGGTGAAGATGCCCGAGTTGAGCAGTCCGCGGAACAGGTTGATGGACTCGTTGATGAGCACATAGTTCTGCCCGGTGATGTTTCCGAAGTTCGGGAAGGCGCCTGTTATCGACGTGTCCGGGTTAATCTGGAGCGAGCCGATGAACATGTAGTAGAAGGGGAAAAGGAACACGAAGGCACCCACCGCCAGCAGCAGAAAGCTGACCGGGCGCAGTGCGCGCTGGCGCGCCGTCGCCGACTTGCGCGGAGGCGGACCGCTTGAGGGCGGCGGTGGCGTCGTCGTCGTCGTTGTCCCGGTTGTTGTGGTGACTGTGGGCTGGAAGTCCTTGGCCATGTCAGTCCTCTTTCCCGCCGACGAGACGTCGTTGAATCAGGGCGATCACCAGGACGCCCAGCACCAGGATGACGCCCAGTGCGGCCGCCGTATCCGGGTTGCCCTGCAGAATGCCCTCCTGGTACATGAGGAACACGGGTGA
>NZ_KI915019.1:24173-35096 GCF_000520595.1 Arthrobacter sp. H5 | reverse complement strand
CCGCCGTATCCGGGTTGCCCTGCAGAATGCCCTCCTGGTACATGAGGAACACGGGTGAAGTTGACGCGCCGTCGGGCCCGCCGCCGCCGGTCAGCAGGTACGGCTCGGTGAACAGATTGGCGCCGGTAATCGTCGCGAGGATGGTCACCAGGACGCTGGCAGACCGCACGCCGGGAACGGTGATGTTCCAGAACTGCCGGAATTTGCCCGCACCGTCCACCGACGCGGACTCGTAGAGTTCCTCCGGAATGTTCTGTAGTGCGGCGAGGTAGAGCAGGATGAAGAATCCCAGCTGCTTCCAGGTCACATAGAGGGCAACTGTCGGCATGGCCAGCGTGGAATTAACAAGCCAGGACGGGTCCGGTGCAAACTGGCCGAGCAATGAATTGACGAGCCCGTTCTGACTGAACAAAAACAGCCAGACTCCGATCACGGCCACGCTCGCGGTCACATACGGAACGTAGTAACTGACCCGGAAGAAGGTGCGGAGCCTGGTGACCCGGTTGAGGGCATTGGCAAGGATCAGCGAAAGCCCCACCGTGAGCGGCACGTTGATGATCAGGAAGACACCGATGTTGACGAACGACCGTCCCACGTCAGGATCGGTGAGAACCTGGATGTAGTTCTGCAGTCCTACGAAGGGCCGTTCAACAGCAACGCCGGGAGCGGTAAAGAAGAAGTCGTGGAAGGAGATGTATACGGCGTAGCCCAGGGGGTACGCGAGCACCGCGAAAATGAAAAGAACGTACGGTGCACTGAACGCCAGGCCAAGCGGCTGCCGTCCCAGAAGTCTCTTGCGCCGGCGGGAGGCGGGATCCGGGGTGGGGCCCGGATCCCGCGGCGTACCGACGGTGGTTGAGGTAGTCACCGTCTAACCTGCCTACTCCTGAGTAGCGAGGGAGTTGATCTCTTCCGCAGCGGTGTCGAAAGCGTCGTCAATGGTCTCGTTGCCGAAGATCACCGATGCGCCCCAGGCGTCGCGGAACGTCTGCCAGATTTCGACCGAGTTCGGAACGTTGGGAACCTCGACTGCGCGTTCTGCCTGGTCTGCGAACTCCACGTAGGCGGGGTTTGCCTCGAAGTACTCCGGGTACGCCCCGGTAAGGTCCTGGCGGATGGGCATCTGTCCGGTTGCCTCCAGCAGCGCGCCGTCCTGCTCTTCGCTCGTTGCGAACTTCATGACCTCCCAGGCGGTCTGCTTGTTATCGCAGGCAGAGTAAATGGCCATGTTCTTCGCATCGGAGAACGTGGAGGTTTCCGCGCCTTCCTCAAGGCCGGGAACCGGTGCGGTGCCCCAGTTCACCTGATCGCCGTAAACCGGGATGGCCCACGGGCCGGAGATGGCGATGGCTGCCTTCTTGTCCACGAAGGAATCGCCAGTGTAGGCCTCCTTCGAGGACAGCCCCTCCTCGTAAATGGTGGCCCACATATCGGCGACCGCGAGTCCTTCTTCGGACGTGAACGTTGCCTCGCCATCCTCAACCAGTTGCGTTCCCCCGGTTGCCGCAGCGTAGAACGGGTAGAAATCGAACCAGGACTGGAAGAATTCCCCAGCCGGCGACGGCCACATGGCGTACTCGGCTGCACCGGACTCAACCAGCGTGCGCGACGTCTCCAACAGTTCATCCTGAGTGCCGAGCGGCGGATCCTCCGGATCCAGTCCTGCCTCCTCGAACATGTCCTTGTTGTAGTACAGGACAACGGGGTTGGACTTCCACGGCAGCTGGTAATACTGGCCGTCCTCGGACTTGTACTGCTCGGCAACGTCGCCGCTGCGCTCTTCGACGTACGCCGCGCCGTCCTCGAACGTGTCGAGCGGCACGAGGCCACCCATCTGCTGGAACTGCGGCACGGCAACGGGCGCGGTGTTCATGACGATGCACGGTGCATTGCCCGCGGTGATGGCTGCGGCGATGACTTCCTCGGAACTGGTGCCGGCGGGGATCTCCTGCGCGGTGATTTCCTGGTCCGGGTTCGCGGCATTCCATTCCTCAACCATTGCTTCACCCCAGGCCACCTCCTGCTGGTTGTTTGAGTACCAGACGGTGATGGGGCCGCTGGTAAGTTCACCGGCGTCGGGGGCTCCGGTGTCGCCTCCGCAGGCCGCCAGGCCCAGCCCCATGACGGCCGTCGCTGCGACAGCCAGGGCGCGGTTGGTGGTTTTTCGCCTCATTGCGTTTCTCCTTATTCGAGGGCCTTGCCGGCCCACTTGATTGTTCGACGGCGGCGCACGGGTTCGTTGTGCCAGCCAGTCCTTATTTACTTGGGTTGGCGGGTGACTTCATTTACTTGGGTTGGCGGGTGGCTTCGCGGTTGAACCGCGGATGATCAACTGGGGAGCGGGCAGGATGACGTCGTCGCCGTCGTGCTTGCCGCCAAGCTGATTGAGCAGTACCTGCGCGGCCGTGCTGCCCCAGAGCAGCGGGTCGCTGCCGATGCTGGTAAGCGCCGGATTCAGGTACTGGGCAAATTCGGTGTTGTCGTAGCCGGTGACGGAAATGTCATCCGGGATGCTCAGCCCCTGTTGCTGCAGGTAGGACTGGCCGGCGGTGGCCATGATGTCATTGGCGTACACAATAGCGGTTGGCTTCCTGTCCATGTCGATGAGCCTGGCCGTTGCGTCGGTCCCCTGCTGCGCACCGAAGTCCGCTTCGATGAACAGCTCCGCCTCCAGTCCACTGCGTTCAAGCGTGTCTGCCCAGGCGTCGCGCCGGCTACGGCTGTGGACATAGTGCTGCGGACCACCCACGTGGGCAATGCGGGTGTGGCCAAGGTCAATGAGGTGCTGGACGGCATTGCTGATCCCCTCGGTGTCGTCCATGCAGACGGCCGGGAACGGCGACGGCGTGCTGGGTCTGTTGAGGGTGACGGCCGGGAGCCCGAGTTCGAGGAGGAGCGGGATCCGCGAGTCTTCCGCGCGCATGTCGCTGAGGATAACGCCGTCCACCCTGCCCTCATGGACCAGACGCCGATAGCTCGCTTCCTCGGCACCCTGCCGGGCTGCCACAGTGAGCACCAGTGAAAAGCCCTGGTCCGCAAGCGTCGTTTCGATTCCCGCAATGAAGGACGGAAAGAAGGGGTCGGTGCCGAGCAGCTTGGGGTTTCGTGCGACAACCAGGCCAAGTGCGTAGGCCTTGGAGGATGACAGCGACCGCGCGCGGAGGCTCGGAGTCCACCCAAGGTCCTTTGCAGTGCTGAGAATGCGGCGGCGGGTTTCGTCGCTGACGCCCGTCTGTCCGTTCAGTGCGTAGGAGACGGCACCTTTACTGACGCCGGCCGCACGGGCTACGTCGCTGATGGTCACCGCCATTGGATCTCCTGTAATCTTCAGTGACCTGCATCACTGAACCGGTTCAGTAACTCTTACTAAACCGGTTCAGTAGCACCTTGTCAACCCCTTTCCGCTCGACGGCGGACCGTATCCTGCACTTTCTGCCGCCGTCACCTCTAGTGATCCGCCAGTCTGAGCGGCAAAGGGGAAACGACACGCAGTTTGTGGTCCAGAAAGTGCAGGATTCGGTACGGGATAGCATTCGAGCATGGAACTGATCAGTGGCTGGTGGGAACGGATTCTTGTCGGCTTCATCCGCGCCATCCCGCCCGAAGTCGGCCTGACTGAGCTCGCGATAATCCTCGCCTTTGCTGCTGCGTTGTCCATTCCCCGTGCTACCTGGCGGTATTTCGGCCTGTTCACCACGGTGGTTCACGAGCTTGGTCACGCCTTTGCGGCGGTCATGACCGGCCGCAGGCTCACCGGCATCAGGCTCAATCTTGACCATTCGGGCACGACGACGTCGCTTGGCCAACGTGGGTGGCGCACCGTGTGGTCCGGGTTCTGGGGCTACCCTGTGCCTGCAGTCACCGGCGCGGCGCTGGTGTGGGCGGGGTTCAACGGGTGGGGCCCTGCAGCGATGTCCCTCGGGGCGCTCATCCTGGTGGCTGCGCTGCTGTTTATCCGCAACGGCACGGGACTGCTGATCATTCTGGGCGCGGCTGCGGTGGCCATGGCGATTGTGCTCGCCGTTCCGGCGGAATTCACGGGACACGTGGTAATTGCACTGGGCGCCGCACTGCTGGTGGGATCCGTCCGCGACCTGGTCAAGGTCGCGACCGTGCACATCCGGCGCAGGCGGGAACTGCACAGCTCCGATGCCAACATTCTCTACCGCGCCACGGGCGTACCGTCGGCGGTCTGGTTGTTCCTCTTCACCGTGGTCATTGCCGGTTCCTGGCTGTTGGCGTGGCTGTCTGCCACGCCCACGCTATAACGGCCGGCTACTCCTCGCCGAGCGGGCCCTCCGGCTCGGTGATGAAGCCCTGCTCCACCATGAAGTCGAAGGCCACGTCGGCCGGTTCCTCACCCTCGACATCCACCTGCAGGTTCATTTCCCGCAGCGCCTCATCGGTAAGAGTGGGTGCGATCTGGCTGAAGACCTCTTCCAGTTCGGGGCTTTCCTCGAGGGTTTCAGTGAAGTACACGGGAGCGGCGTTGTAGGCGGGAAAGAAATTCTGGTCATCTTCCAGGACGGTCAGGTCCAGGGCGTCAATGCGCCCGTCCGTGGAAAAAACCTCACCGAAGTTGCAATCGCCGTTGTCCGTTGCCGAGTACACGGCGCCGGTGTCGTAGATGCCAATGTTGTCATCCGGCACACCATCCGCGGCGCCCCGTTCCATCCCGTAGTGCGCCAGCATGGGGTTCATACCATCGGGCCGGGAATTGAACTCGGCTTCGATGCAGAAGGTCCTCTCCTCCACGGGCAGTTCGGCAATTTCGGAGATGGTACTGATGCCGCCAAGCTCCTCGACCGCTTCGCTTCTCACCGCCATGGCGTAGGTGTTGTTCAGCGGAGCGGGCTCACCCCAGGTGAGGCCATTGGCCAGATCCGCTTCATAGACGGCCTGCCACTGCTCCTCCTGATCGGGGATTCCTTCGGGCTTGCCAAGGTAGGTAAGCCACGCGGTTCCCGTGTACTCCCACGTGATGTCGGCCTGCCCGGCTAGCATCAACTCGCGAACCGGCTGGCTTCCCGGCACATTGGTCAGATCAGTCACCTCGAATCCCGCCGCCTGTGCCGCCAGTACGGAGATCTTCCCCAGGATGAGCTGCTCGGTGAAGTTCTTCGACGTGACAGTCAGCGGCGCACCGTCAACTACCTCGGTGATCGACCCGGGTCCCGTTGCAGGCACATAGGACGTGGCAGGCTGCAGCCCGCAGCCGGTTGCCAACAGACCTGCGGAGAGCACGACGGCGGCGGCCGCGGCCTTGCGCGCGCGCAAACCCGGGTGTGTGGTGTGGTTCAACATCTTAGAGTCCCTTCGGCCGGGCAATATGCTCCACAACACGCCCGAGCAGGTCGATAAGCAGTGCCAACAGCGCCACCAGGATTGATCCCGCGATCAGCACATTGGTCAGGCTCAGGTTGACGCCGGTGGTGATGAGGATGCCGAGGCCGCCACCGTTGATGAACGTGGCCAGGGCAGCAGTGCCCACCAGCAGCACCAGTGCCGTGCGGATTCCGGCCAGCATCACCGGCACAGCGAGCGGCAGTTCCACCTTAAACAGGACCGCGGCGGCGCTCATTCCCATCCCCCGGCCCGCTTCCACCAGACGGGCGTCGACCTGGGTGATGCCCACCATGGTGTTTCGAAGCACCGGCAGCACGGCGTAGAGCACCAAAGCGGTGATGGCGGCGTTGAATCCGAAGCCCAGCCAGAACGCCAGCAACACAATCAGTCCGATGGCCGGTGCCGCCTGACCGACGTTGGCGATGGCAAGCACCGGCCCGGTGAGCTTCTTGAACGGCTTGCGGGTGAGCAGGATTCCCAGCGGAACGGCGATCACCAGGACGATCACCGCGGCAAGACCCGTCAGAGACAGATGCTCAAAGGTGTAGCCAATCAGGGAGCCCGGGGCGAGGGTGGTGAGCTCGGTATCGGAGAGGTTGGCGGTCAGCAGCCAGATCACCAGGGCCGCGAAGACCACGAGGATGCCTGCGAACTGCAGGATCAATGGGCGCCACGACGGGCCGGACAAGTCTGTCTGCGCCGCGGGAGCCGCGGCGCCGGGAGCAGTGGAAGCCTGCGCGGTGCTACTCACCCGGGCGCTCCCCCACACTCGATGCCACACCAGAAGTCACGGGCGGCCCATCCACGGTGTCCAGCGTTCCGGTGTTGACGCCCACCGGCCTCCCGTGCGAGTGCGCCGTCATGGCATGTTTATGCGCCCGGGTGATGGCGTCCATGACTGTTTCCACGTCGATCACACCGAGGAATGTGTCACGGGTTCCTGTCACCAGTGCAGCCCCCGCGCTAGTGACCAGCATCGTGTCGAGCGCGTCATTAAGGGTTGCCCTGTCGCCCACCACCGGGAGCTTCGCGTCGACGTCGTCGTTCACTGAATCCAGCTTCGAAAGTTGACGCCGGGTCAGCCATTGGATGGGCCGTTGCCGTCCGTCCACCACAACCGCGTGGTCATGGCCAGCCTCGTCGAGCCGGGACAGTACATCACTGCCCAGATCGCCGATCTCAGCAACGACAGCGTCAGCCAGGTCAACCTCGTTGACCCGTGTAAGGGTCAACTGCTTCAGCCCCGCCCCAGAGCCAATGAAGTCCTCGACAAAGTCGTTGGCGGGATCGGCCAGGATGCGCTCGGGGGTGTCGTACTGCACCAGCTGGGCACCTTCCGTGAAGATCGCAATCCAGTCGCCAAGCTTCACGGCCTCATCGAAGTCGTGGGTGACACAGACAATGGTCTTCTGCAGTTCTTCCTGAATGTTGAGCAGTTCGTCCTGGAGTCGCTGCCGCGTGATGGGGTCCACCGCGCCGAAGGGCTCATCCATGAGCAGGACCGGCGGATCCGCCGCGAGCGCGCGGGCAACTCCAACGCGCTGCTGCTGCCCCCCTGAAAGCTCCTTGGGGAACCGGTCGCGGTACATGGCCGGATCCAGGGACACCAGTTCCAGCAGCTCATCCACCCGGGCCGCGATCTTGTCCTTGCTCCAGCCAAGCATCTTGGGCACGATGCCGATGTTGGTGGCGACGGTCATGTGCGGGAAGAGTCCGCCGGCCTGAATGACGTAACCGATGCGGCGCCGAAGGGCGTCACCGTCAATGTCTGTGACGTCATCATCGTCGAGCACTATCCGACCTTCAGTGGGCTCGATCAGCCGGTTGATCATCTTCAATGTGGTGGTCTTGCCGCAGCCGGAGGGGCCAACCAGCATGATGATCTTGCCGGCCGGGATTTCCATGGTGAGGCCGTCAACGGCGGGCTTGTCCTGGCCGGGGTAACGCTTGGTTACCTTGTCGAGGAGGATGCTGGCGCCGGTGATGGCAGTTGATTGGGTTGTTTCAGACACGGATACCTCGCGGGGTTGTGATGCGGCCAAGGCCTATGAGCAAAAGGTCAAGAATCAGGGCAAGAATAATGACGGCGATGACGCCGGTGGCTACGGATTCCAGGGAGTTGGCGCCGCCCAGCCTGGACAGGCCGGAGAAGATGAAGCCACCAAGGCCCGGACCAAGCGCATAGGCAGTGATGGCGGCGATGCCCATCACCATCTGCGCCGATACACGGATGCCTGCAAGGATCACCGGCCAGGCCATCGGCAGTTCCACCTGAACCAGCGTGCGGAAACGGCTCATGCCAATGCCTCGCGCCGACTCGACCACCGACCGCTCAATTCCGGTCAATCCCACCACTGCATTGCGCAGGATGGGCAAGGCGGCAAAAAACGTCACCACGATGACGGCGGGAACAACGCCGAATCCGAAGGGTGCGATCAGCAGGCCGATCAACGCGAACGATGGAATGGTGAGCCCCACGGCTGAGACGCTGTTGGCCAGGGAGGTAAGGGCGCCGCTGCGATAGACCAGCGCTGCAATTCCGACGGCGATCACGGTTGCGAGGATGAGGCACTGGACCACAAGGCTGAAGTGCTGCCAACTTGAGAACAGGATTTGGCTAAACCTGTCTCCAAAGAAATCCAACACTTTTGACCTTCTTCACTTCGGTTACGTATGCAGGCACACCGGGTTCCCGGCAAAAATAATGGCCTCCGCAGGGGACACCGGCTTCCACCTTAGCCACACCGAGATAAAGGAACCGTCACAGGGAGGTCACGGTTGGCTTTCGGTTCAAGTGGCCCATATCACATTTTTTCAGCGTGAGGTTCCACGGCCTGGGCGCGTCTCAGGAGTGAAGGCGCCAACCCGGCGCTTGACCAAACCCCAAGGAATGATGACCTTGTCAGCACAGACCCAGTCCGGAAAGCCAACCGCAGCCACGAGTCCCGCAAGCACTGAAATCGATCACGCGCAGGGCAATGACGGCCGGGGTACAACGGCCGTCGCAGATAATGTTGTAGCGAAAATCGCGGGCATTGCGGTGCGCGACATTCCCGGTGTCTTCGCTTTGGGCGGTGGCGCGGCCCACGCACTGGGATCCCTCCGCGACGTGGTGGGCCAAAAGGATCTCACCCAGGGCGTCAGCGTGGAGGTGGGCCAGACCCAGGTGGCGGTCGACGTCACCTGGTGGTCGAGTACCCGCACGACTTGAAGCAGGTTGCCGGGCAGGTTCGCGACGCCATTTACACCGCGGTCGAGGAATTGGTGGGAATGGAGGTCACTGAAGTTAATGTGACCATCACGGATATTCATATCGCGGGCGATGATGAGAACGACGCCGGTACCAGCAACACGGAATCGCGCGTCGCATGAGTCCCACCGTTTCCGGGGTAGCCGCAGGGGCAGTCCTGTCCATCTCCGCCCTGGCGTTTGGCTTCTGGGGATTCATCCTCGTTGCCCTGTTCATGGCGGTGGGTGCGGTGATTGGGCGCGTGGCCGACGGCAGGCTCGACGTCGCAGACGTGGTTGACGCACTCCGCGGACGCCGATCATCCTCATGAAAACCGCCACGTCATCACGGAACGGCCGGACCCGCGTCACAAAGGCAGCGCTGACCCATACGGTGCAGGCGGTCGCGGCCGACGCGTTCGACATCCCGAGGAACCGGGTGAGCACCGCCATAGAGGACCGTAACGGGTTGCTGGGTATCTCGGTTGAGGTTCCTGCAATCGTGCACACACTGGGCGGGGCTGGTAACCGCACCGGCGGTTCTCTCTTCGAAAGAGCCGACCTGGCGCGCGCACGCATCCACGAGCAGGCCGGACGGCTGACGGGTTCGGAGCTGCGCGCTATCGAGATAGCGCTAACAGGCATCCACACGCTTTCACGCGCACGAACCACCCTTATGACGGATTTGGAGGACTGGCGATGAACTCCGCGAGCACCGATGCAGGATGCGGCCACGGGCTGGACGAACTGGACGAGTTCCGGCGGTCCGGCGCATCTCCCCACAGAGCGCACGGTGACGATGCGCCTGGCAGTACTGTCCGAAGCCATTGCCCCGAACGTTGCGCGGCGGGTCGCCGCGGCAGTGCTCGCTGCGGAACCGGCGGTCGGTTCGGTGTCCGTTCAGGTGTGCGCGATTGTCGAGTCGCCTTTCGCCTAGCGCTCCCGCCCGCCTAGCGCTGCCGCGCGCCTAGCGCTGCCGCGCGCCTAGCGCTGCCGTGGCTGCGGACGTAGGCTCGACAGTGACCACGACGGGCTAACCGAAAGGACTTTCCCATGGGTTTCAGACTGAGCCACGTCCCGCTGCGATTGACCACTGGCGCAATGATCCTCAATTCAGGCTGGGGGAAGCGCGAGCTGGACAAGGACACGTCCGCTTACCTGCAGCAGATGGCCGCAAAGGCTTTCCCGCAGGTCAAGGAGTTTGAGCCGGAGAAGTTTGGAAAGATGCTGAGCGCGGTGGAAACCGGCCTGGGCGTGGCGCTCCTGGCCCCATTTGTGCCCAGCCGTCTGGCCGGCCTTGGGCTGGCCGCGTTCTCCGGGGGCATGATGGCCATGTATTTCCGCACTCCAGAGTGGACCGAATCCGACGGCGTCCGCCCAACCGCTGAGGGGACCCCTTTCGCGAAGGACATCTGGATGTTCGGTATCGCGCTGGCCCTGATCCTTGATCGGAAGCATTAGATCCTGCACTCCTGCCCCATGAACTACTCGTTGGAGTGGGCATAAGTGGACATGCCCACCGGAACGGTTACTTCAGCGGGCAGGATGACGTTTCCCGGAGGTCACAGCCGCCCGATTCTCTCGATGTCCTCACGGAAATCCTGCGCGACGTCGGCCGACACCGTGGTGCGCGTTCCGGCAATCGCGTCCAGGTAGTCCGCAGTGGTCGGACCGCCGGTTGCGCGGGCCGCGCCGCCGTCGTCGTCGTCGTCGTCGTCGTGCGTTTCATAGACTGCCTTCTCCAGCGCACGCTGCGACGCTTTGCGCGCCGCGAACTCGAGATCAGCTGGAGAGAAGCCATCCGTTTCGGCAACCAACAGGCCCAGGTCAACGTCCGCGGCCACCTCGGCCGGTATGTAACGCTGCCAGATGGCGTGGCGAGCGGCTTCGTCAGGCAATCCAATCGGAATGACGTAGTCAAACCTCCCGTGCCGAAGAAACGCCGTATCCAGGGACCGGATAAAGTTCGTGGCACACACCAGCAGCCGGCCGGGCTGCTCACGGAACGCCGGGATGATCTTCAGCAGCTCGTTGGTCACGCCCTGCAGCGGCGACGGCGGTTCGCCCTGGCGTTGGGACGCAATCTCCTCCACCTCGTCAATGAAAACCACTGCATGTTCCAGTTCAGAGATCTCAAGGAAGGTCTCCCGCAAGGCACCGGCCAGACCCTTCGAATCCGACGCCAACCGGGACGGAAACACCTCCACAAACGGCCATTCCAGGCGTGAGGCAATGGCCTTGGCGAACGTGGTCTTGCCTGTTCCCGGAGGACCAAAGAGTACAACGGCGCGCGGCGGCACCACACCGTAGCGCTCGGCAAGGTCCGGGTTGCCCAGCGGCAGGACAAGC
>NZ_KI915019.1:0-24073 GCF_000520595.1 Arthrobacter sp. H5 | reverse complement strand
GCCCAGCGGCAGGACAAGCCGGCGTTCAAGAAGCTCCTTCTCCTGCTGCATGCCACCGACGGCGTTCCACAGATTGCGTGGCATGAGGCGGCCGCCCAGCTCACTCAGCAAACCCATCTCCTGTCGCTGGACCGGGATCTGGCGTTCGAAGTAGCGCAGGTGCTTCTTATCCTGGAATCCCGCGTTATTGAGCGCCTCTACGCGGTGCTCGGTATCCGGTACCAGGGTGGACAACTTGGTGAGCCCAAACGGAGCCATCCGGTGCTCGATGGCGGCGAGGAGACCGCTGCCTATCCCCTGCCGGCGCCAGCCTTCGTCAATGGCGAAAAAGACAATCCAGCCCTGGTCATGGGCGGCGCGCGCAACGGCGGCACCGACTACCTCATCGCCGTGAACAGCAACAACGGCGTGGTCCTTCTGGCAGGATGCAACCACTTCCGCGAGCGCATAGACCGGCTCCACTCCGCTTGCCTTGGCCTGTTCCCACAGGTGCAGGATCGCGTCCATGTCCGCCGGGTGAAAGTCCCTGGTGCGCCAACCCGTCATTGTGTTGCCCCTCGTCCGCCCCATCCACTGTGATCTGCTTGCATCATGGCATATTCCGTCCGGGACGCTCCATTGTGAACTCAGCTGTTCAGCGCCGGCACCTCGGCTGTGCGAATGCAGGACGCCACATGATCCGGTCCCAGCGGCACAGGAGCGGGTATTACGTCGGCACACGCCTCGATCGCGAGCGGGCAGCGGGTTCGGAAGACACAGCCCGACGGCGGATTCAACGGCGAGGGCACGTCGCCTTCAGCAGCGTCCGGTCGCGGTTGCGTTCAGCCACCGGGTCGGCCAGCGGAATGGCCGACAGCAGCGCCTGCGTGTAGGGGTGGCCCGGCTGGCGGTACAGCTCGACCTTGGGGCCATGACCGCGTCCCTGGCGGCTGGCTTGGGCCCGGCGCCACTGGGCTTTGCGAAAGCCGCCCTGCGCGCGCTTCAGGCCGGCGAAGCTGCGGGCGGCGACTCCCGCGGCAAGCAAAGCGCGTGCCTGCTGGTTTGCTCCAACGTTGCCGACGATTCCTCTCCGCCGGATTTGATGATCGATCTCCGGGTGGATGATTCGCCGGAGCCGCTCCTGGAACTTTCCCGGCTGCTGGAACTGTGGTGGGAAGGGTAGCCGCTGGATACAGTTAGCTGATCCGGGAGGGGCCAACCACCATGGCAAAACTGATTTACTCGGCAATCATGTCGCTGGACGGTTATATTGAGGACCGGACAGGACACTTTGACTGGGCCCAACCTGACGCGGAAGTGCATGGCTTCATCAACAACCTTGAACGGCCGGTTGGCATTTACCTGTACGGACGCCGGATGTACACCATGATGGTCGGGTGGGAGACGGATCCGGCACTGGCCGATCAGTCAACCCTGATGCGGGATTTCGCGGGGATCTGGCAGGCAGCCTCAAAGACCGTTTACTCCCGGACACTGCAGGAGGCCACCACCTCGAACACGCGCATCGAGCGGGAGTTCGACGCGGAGGCAATCCGCGGACTGAAAACATCCGCGGCGTCCGACCTTGCCATCGGTGGCCCTGATCTCGCAGCTCATGCGTTCAGAGCTGGGCTGGTGGACGAATGCCATATCTTCCTGATACCGATTGTGGTGGGTGGAGGCAAGCCGGGCCTGCCGCCCGATAGCACCCTGAATCTCACACTGCATGAGGAACGCCGCTTCGCTGGTGGGACGGTCTTTCTGCGGTATCAGGTCAACCCGCGCTAGACCTCCAGGGGCGTCACCGGGCCCAAGCTCCACATGGCGATCGCCATGGGTGACCGCCAGACGTTCGCTCTCCACCACCACACATTCCATGCCCAGATGCCTGAATGCCTTGCCTTCATTGGAGAACCCGGCGGGTAGGACAGTCCGGGTACACAACGCGCCGGTCCGGACCTCACCGTGCCATAGTGTTGCAACCATGGAATCGCCGATACAACGCTACCTTCAGAAGATCCATCGGGAGATCTCGGATCTGAAGGACGGAAAGCCGTACAGCACCATCCCGGCGATGGCGAACGTTGACCCCAATCACTTTGGCATCTGCCTGACTACGGTGGACGGCTACATTTACGAGGTCGGCGACACCCGGGATGAGTTCAGCATCCAGTCAATCTCCAAGCCCTTCACCTACGGGCTGGCCCTGGCTGATCTCGGCCTGGAAGCCGTCGACGAAAAAGTGGATGTGGAACCCTCCGGCGATTCCTTCAACGAAATCTCCCTCGCCGAGGGGACAGGGCGTCCGTCCAACGCGATGATCAACGCCGGAGCACTGACCGCGACGTCGCTGATCAAGGGCTCTGGCGGAAACTCGCCGTTTAAACGCATCCTGAACACCTACTCGGCCTTTGCCGGCCGGCAGCTTTCGGTCAATGATGAAATCTTCGAATCAGAGCTCAAACACGGCCACCGCAACCGTGCGCTGGCCTACCTGCTGCGGTCTTTCAACATCATCGAGGACGATCCCAGTCCCGTCATTGAGAATTACTTCCGCCAGTGCTCGGTGCTGGTGAACTGCCTCGACCTGTCCATCATGGCTGCCACCCTTGCCAACAGCGGACGCAACCCGCTCACGGACAAGCAGGTGATGGCGATCGGCCCGATTGAGCGCATGCTCTCCGTCATGACTACCTGCGGAATGTACGACGACGCCGGAGCCTGGATCAGCACCGTCGGAATGCCCGCCAAAAGCGGAGTGGGCGGCGGCACCATCGCGGTATTGCCGGGCCAGGTTGGCCTCGCCGTCTATTCGCCGCCTCTGGACGAACATGGCAGCAGCGTCCGCGGCATGGCGGCCAGCCAGCGGCTCTCGCAAGATATGGAGCTGCACTTTGTGCGGGCAGCGCGCACCGGCAAATCGGCGATCCGGTCCAGCTACGACATCACGGCGTCACCGTCAGGAATCCGGAGGAACGATGAGTCCATGGATATCCTGCGCGACCATGGCCACCGGGCACGCGTTATCGAACTGAACGGTGACCTGCTGTTCGCAGGCGCCGAGTCCATGGTGCGGGAACTGAGCGCACTGGAGGAAACGGTGGAGCTGATCATCCTGGACCTGCGCAGGGTGGATGAAGTGGCTGAAGTATCACTCCGGCTTCTTGCTGAGGTGCGGGAGGAACTGCAGGATGAGGGCCGCGAACTGGTTCTCATCGACGGAGAAGGTACCCTTGCCGACACCTTCAAGGACGTGGACCGCGACGTCCCTACCTTCCCCACCCGCACCGCCGCCGTCGAATGGTGCGAGAACGGGCTGATCACCAAATACGGCGGTGAACTCTGCCTCCCCAGCGAGGTGGATGTGACCGATTGCCCGGCACTCAGCCCGCTGAGCGCCGGCGACGCGCGGAAGCTCGCCGACCGGATGGAAACCCGAAAGTACGACGACGGCCACGTCATCCGCCGCATCGGGCAGCGGTTTGGGGGCGTCTTTTTCATCCTCACCGGAAGGGTCACCACCACGGTGGAGGGGCCAACGGGAACCCGCGTCCGGCTAACCACGCTCAGCGCCGGAATGACGTTCGGCGAACTCGCCCTGGGCAGCGACGACCGGCAGGAAACCACCGTCAAGGCAGAGGGCGCGGTCCGGCTCACAGTCCTCACTGCAGACGCGATCGCCAGGCTGGAAACCGAGGATCCTCCGCTGGCGCTGGAACTGTGGAAGGCGCTGACCCGGGACGCCTACACCCGCGTGGATCTCTATCTACGCGAAACTGCTGTGCGGATCCGCGACTGAAGCCACTATTCAAATGTGCCGCCGTCGCGCCGTCGTGCATCTACCCTGGGCTGATCAAAGCGTTCCCAGGCCCCTCGTCCACCGTGGTTGTCCGCCACGTATCGAGGGCAATGACCAGTCCCAGAATGAACAGTGAGAGGCAGACCGAGCCCAGGGTGTCGGTCAACCAGTGATAGCCCAAGTAGAGGCGGCTGAAAATCTGGCTGCCAATTCCCACTACAGCGACAACCAGGCCGGTTAGCCACAACCAGATCCCCTGTCGGCGGGACAGCAGAAGATAGGCGCTGAGCAGCAGAAAATCGGCCGCTCCGAGAACGTGGCCGGAGGGGAAAGAGAACGTGTGGTCTGCGCCGTGGAGCATGAACTCGACCGGCGGCCGCGGTCGGTCGATGAGGTCGCGGAACAGCAGCGCCAGCCCCACTCCCAGCACCATTGCGCCGGCAAGGAGTACCGGCCGCCACATGTGCTTTGCACGCCAGATCCAGATTACGGTGGCGGCCAGCACAATAAACGGCATGGCAACCGGGCCAAAAATCACCGCCAAGATCACCATGAACATGGTGGCGTCCGGGCTGCGGAGATCGACCATGAAGTCCCGGACCGGCTCATCCAAGCTGCTGATGCCCGTACCGGTCCCCACGCTGACTATAAGGCCCACAAATGACGCGGCACCCACCACAATGAGCACAAGCGCAGCGATGAAAAACTTGCGCCGTCTGACCCCCGAAACAATGCGCTCCTCCGCGAGGTAGCGGCGGTTCAGGCGTCGAAGGCCGGTGAGCCGTCGGGATTCTGCGCTCATGTAGGTCTCCCACCGGTGGGTGAAACGGACGTACCGATCCCCCAACCGGTGGGGAAATCCTACCCTGCGGAGCCTAGTGGACCTGCGCTTCCACGCTAGTGTCCGACGACGACGGCGCGCCGGCCTCGTCAGCCGCGGCAGGCTTGCGGACAAACAACGCAGCCACCACCGCGAAGAGGAAGATGACCGCGCCGTAGAGGAACGCCATTCGGATGCCGCTTGCCAGCGCCGGGATCTCGGCGGTTCCGCCCGCGGTCAGGGCCGCTGACTGCACGGTCATCACGGCAACGAACAGCGCGATTCCCGCTGCACCGGCAAGCTGCTGGACGGTGCCGATCACTGCGCTGGCGTGTGAATACAACTGCGGGCGCACTGAGCCGAGCGCAGAGGTGAACAACGGTGTGAACATGCCAGCCAGACCAATGCTGAGGAACACATGGGCAATGAGCACCAGCCAGATGGGAGTTGTTTCGCTCACCATGGTCAGGCCCCAGAAGACGATGCTGACCAGCAGCGCCCCGGGAACAACCAGGATCCGTGGCCCGTGGCGATCGAAGACGCGTCCCACAACTGGCCCGAGCAGCCCCATGGCCAGTCCACCCGGGAGAAGCAGCGCTCCTGCCTGTGCGGGCTCAAGTCCAAGGACGTTCTGGAGGTAGATCGGCAGCAGGATGATGGTGCCGAACAGCGCCATCATGCTGATGGACAGCACCGCTATGGAGACGGTGAAGGTGCGCGAGGCAAAGGTCCGGAGGTCCAGCAGCGCGCGGTCGATCTTCTGCAGGGCGAGTTGGCGGAACACGAACAGTGCCAGTCCAACTGCCCCAACCACGAGGGGAACCCACGGCGGCATCATGGCGCCCTCTGCTGCTTCACCGAGTTGGCTGAGCCCGTAGACGATCCCGCCAAAGGCAAACGCTGAGAGGATCACGGACAGCACATCGATGGGCACCCGGTTTGGTGTGGTGACGTTCCGGATCCGGATCCCGCCGAGGATCAGCGATCCAACAGCAATGGGCAGTACCAGCCAGAACATCCAGCGCCAGTCCAGGACGCTGAGGATTGCGCCCGAGATCGTGGGACCGATTGCCGGAGCCACCGAAATCACAATGGAGATGTTACCCATGGTCTTGCCCCGTGACGCCGGCGGCACCAGTGTCATGACCGTGGTCATCAGCAGGGGCATCATGATCGCGGTGCCGCTGGCCTGAATGACCCGCCCCACCAGCAGAATTTCGAACCCAGGCGCCGTGGCTGAGACGAGTGTGCCAATGCTGAACAGTGTCATCGCGGCCATGAACACCGGCCTCGTGTTGAACCGCTGGAGGAGGAAACCGGTGATCGGGATGACCACCGCCATGGTCAGCATGAACGCCGTGGTGAGCCACTGGCCGGCCGTGGCCGTGATCGAGAGGTCCTCCATGAGGCGGGGAAGCGCCACGCCCATGATGGTCTCGTTGAGGATAACTACAAATGCCGAGCCCAAAAGCAATGAGATAACCAGCCGGTTCCGCTTGGAAACGTCGGGTTCGCCGGCCGTCTGGTCAACGGAAACGGATGGAGCGCTTTGTGGCACAGTGGTCCCCTTAGGAAACGTGAGTGGAAGTAGACAGTGTCTTCAACCAAACTAACGCGGACACCTGAATTTGTATTTCCGGCACCCTGGATATCATCCCTAAGGATGAGTCACCGGGCCTGCGTGCCGTAACTGATGGCTGCGCGGGTCACTTCCAGGGCACTGACGGTCTCCTCGTAGCTGCTCTGTGCCACACCGGCAAAGATGCAGTCAACCAGCGCAAGCTGCGCGATTCTCGATGCCATCGCCCCGGAACGAAAAGCCGTCTCACGGACCATCGTGAACAGGCAGAGATCAGCGGTCCTTGCAAGTGGCGAGGATTCCACGTTGGTCACGGCGATGGTTGGTGCGCCGGCTTCCTTGGCGCGCTCAATGAACGCAAGGGTTTCCCTGGTCTGGCCGCTGTGCGAGAAGGCAATTGCCACATCGGCGGGGTCCATGAGTGCGGCGCCCATGAGGGCGTCATGCTGCTGGTCGAAGGCCTGGGCAGTGCGTTTGATCCGGAAGAGCTTGTGCTGAAGGTCGTCGGCGACGATAGCGCCTGCGCCCAGCCCGTACACCAGGATGTGCCGCGCGGATCCGATTGTCTGCACCACCTTTTCAAGAACACCGAAGTCAACACTGGAGAGGGTCTCGTCAATCCCCAATGTTTCCGCAAACGCAATCTTTGCAACGGTGTCCTGCAGCGAGTCGTCCGGGCTGATGTCCGCCCCAAAGCGCCGCTGGTCCACGGCATTGGCTTCCTCGCGTCCAAGCTCGGTTGCCATCACCAGTCGGAGTTCGCCATAACCCGCGTACCCAAGGGCCCGGCAGAACCTCACCACCGACGGCTCGGAGGTGCTGCACTTTTCTGCGAGCTGGGAAATGGTGTTCCGCAGGACAACCGTGGGATCGGCCAGGATCACTTCCGCAACCCTCCGCGCGGAGGGAGGCAGCGTCGGCAGGTGGGAATGAATCTTCGACTGGATGCTCATGGAACCCTTTCTCGGGTCATTGAGTTACAACTTCATGAAATGTATCGTAATCCTCCTACGTACGGAGGGACGGCATGAAACCTTATCCGGGAGTGACCCTGCGTGCACGTGCGGTCACCATTCCGCTGGTGCGGCCGTTTATCACCGCAGTCAGGCGCGCCACGGTGCTCGAAACGGTTCTGGTCCAAGCCATGGACGACGACGGCCGCAGCGGCTGGGGCGAGGCGCCCATCAGCGCCGTCACCAAGGTAACCACGCCCGGCGTCGTCGCGTCCGTACATGGCCCGCTTCAGGACCTGGTGGCCCGTTCCGATACAGCTGATCATGCAGAAGCCCTCAGTCACGTCAGCCTCTCCTCCGAATCGAGCGCCGCCAGGATGGCAGTTGACTGTGCCCTTCATGACCTGGCGGCACAACGCCACGGCAGCCCGCTTTTCCGGTACCTCGGCGGCCGTTCACCGCGGGTCTTCACCGATATGACGCTTTCCGTCGATGAACCGGCTGCACTCGCCAGCGAAACCCGGCAGCACACTGCCCACGGTTTCGACTGCATCAAGGTCAAGCTTGACGCGGGCGGCGACCAAGTGGCGCGGATGCGTGCAGTGCGCCGCGCCGCGGGGCCACACGTCCGGCTGCGGATCGATGCAAACCAGGCCTTCACTCCCGAGGAAGCGGTGCGGGTCATCACTGCGCTTGAGGATGCCGGGCTCAACATCGACGTCTTCGAACAGCCGGTTCCCGCCGGCGTCTGGGAGGACCTCGCCTACGTCACCCGCCGCGTAAATACTCCCATCATGGCTGACGAGTCTGTCTGGACCGTTGAGGATCTGCACCGGCTCATCGACCTTCAGGCCGCGGATCTGGTGAACATCAAACTGGCCAAGACCGGAGGGGTCCTCCCCGCAATGCAGCTGGCACAGCTGGCATCCAGCGCCGGCCTCGGCGTGCTGGTGGGCTGCATGATTGAAAGCACCGTGGGCATCGGCGCTGCGGCAAGCTTCGCCGCGTCCCTCACGGAAAGCACTGAACCGACGACGGCGGCGCACCACATTCCCCAGGATCTGGACGGCGGGCTGTGGGTGGCTTCGTCGCCGGTGAACGGTGGTGCGCGGTATGACGCCAACGTCATCACACTGCCGGAGAGACCGGGGTTGGGAATCTTCGCAGCAGCGGGTCAGGAAACAGCGCTCCGCTGAGACTCAAGCGCATCAATCAGCTGCGCCGCTGCCCAAAGATCGGTGGCGACGGCGTCCGGCACTGCTTCGGGAGGGAGCTCCAGCTGCGCGGCGGACCCGATGTGGCGCTCGACGGCGTGGCGGGTGCGCAGATATTCCTGCAGGGTGCGGTACCTGGCGGCGCCGACATCCCGGACCAGACCGGAGACCGGTGCATCCACCCGCAGCAACAGGCTCAGCGCGCCGCTTCGAGCCGCGCCCGCAATATCGTGGTCCAACCGGTCCCCCACGTGGATGTGCAGCCCCGCGGCTCCCCGGGCGAACTCAAAGGTGGCCGGTCCCGGCTTGGCCGACCCGGCGTCGTCGGACGTTACCAACCCGTCGATCACCGGCAGGAGGCCCGCACCGGCGATCACCGGTTCCTGGAACGCCCTGCGGCCGTTGGTGAGGATGACTACCCTCCAGCCTGCGGAGCGGAGGCCGGCCAACACTTCGGGGGTATCCGGGTGCAGCAGCCGGGTCCGGGTGGCCGCCTCTTCCAAGCGCCCCACGATGCGCTCCGTCACGATGTCCGCTCCCATGGATATTCCCCGCGCACCGGTTGCAGCAGCAACCATGGCCGACCACCCGTAGGCAGCGTACTCGTCCTCGAGTAACAGCTCCTCGTGGCGGCGCAGCACCTCCTGGTACAACCCGTCCGGAGATGCCGGTTCGATGGCATCGCACACCTCCCGAAGTACTGACGCGAAAGGCCCCTGGATCAGCGTCCCGTCAAGGTCAAAGCTGATGACGCCGCGGCTGGGTCTCATTTTCCTGCGCACAGGTCCCACGCCATGACCGACAAGGCAGAAATGGCCGCCGTTGCCTCATATTCCCCGTAGGCGCGGGTACAAACTGAAAGAATATAGCCCTCGGAGCCGGAAGGCTGCACAAACGCAACGTCGTGCCGGATGCCCGTTACCCAGCCCGATTTGCTGCCCCAGTCAGTGCCGCCCGGAAGCGCCGGACCGATCACGCCGTATTCCTGTGCACGGAGGAACTCCAACATCAATCGGGTGCTTTCTGGGCCCGCCGCCCGGCCGTTGATGACGGCAGCCATGACCGCGCCCAGATCCGCGGCTGTGGTCTCCTGGGTAAGGCCGGCGGCAAGCCCCTCAAGGTCGCCGAAGAGCCGTTCCATTTTCGACGACACCGCGCCGCAGCGGTGCAGGGCATCATTGACGGCCGCCAGTCCAACGAGCTCCACCACCAGGTTGGTTGCTTCATTGGAGGACACGACGATCATGCGCCGAAGGACCTCGCGCAGCGGCATCGATTCCCCCTCGACGGGCAACCCTTCGTCAATCTCCCCCGGTTCGCAGGTAAATACTCCGGCGCCCGGTGCTGAACTGGCGAAGCTGAAGCGAACCGTCACCGGTTGGTTGAGGGACAAATTCCCGCTGTCGACTTCCCTCAGCGCGGCGACAAGAACCGCAAGCTTGATGGTGCTCGCCGCATACACCACGGTGTCGGCTGCACTCTCGGCAAGGACCTTCCCGCTCAACGTGGTCAGGCGGAAGGAAATGTGCGGGTTGCCGTCGCTGTAGTCCGACACCACACTCATGTGTCCGCACCGTCCGCTGCAGTGCTGTAAACAGCTTCAGTCACGGCGGAGCGCAGCGGGGCCATCTCGGATAGCGTGCGGCTGGGGTGCACCCGGTTGGTCAGCAGCACCACTGTCATATCCGCTTCGCGGTCCACCAGGAGTGAGGTTCCGGTGAAGCCGGTGTGGCCGCGGGCGTGCGCACCGTCACCGCTCATCCAATCCAGCTGCCCGATGCGCAGCCCGAGCCCGTGTCCATAGCCTGGTCCGCCGGCCTGAAGATTGTTGCCCAAGACAAGCGGCAATTGGTCGGACCAGAACTCTTTGGCCAGCGGCGCCGACAGCAGCGACCCGATACCCTGCTGCAGGATCTCCCCGAATGCGAGCAACGCGCCGGCCGTGCCGAAAAGCCCGGCGTTACCGGCGCCGCCTCCCAGCGACCAGGCGCTTTCATCGTGGACCACCCCGCGGACGGCACCCCTACCGATTCCTGGCTGACATTCGGTGGCCGCGCACGCGGCCGCGTCCGGCGAGTACGTGAGCTTCGCGGTCCGTGGATCCAGACTCCGGAGCGGCCCCAGTATCTTCTCCTCCACCAAGTGGGCCCACGGCGTCCGGGTTACGGTTTCGGCGAGCGCCATCACAGTGTTGAATCCGACGCAGGAATACTCAAACGCTGTGCCGGGAGCCCTCGCAAGGGGCGTGGCAAGGAGGTCTTCCAGTAGGGCGGAACGCTCAGCCGAGGGCAGCCGCTGCCAGCCGTCCCACACTCCCGGCAGGCCCGATGTATGGGTAAGGAGGTGGCGGAGGGTGATCGCTTCTTTTCCGTCGCCGGTAAACCCAGGAAGCCGCGGCGTCACAGGATCGTCAAGGGTCAGCACGCCGTCGTCGACCAGGCGCAGTGCGGTCAGAGCCGTGAAGATTTTGGTCACCGAGGCGAGGTCGTAGACCGTTTCCGCCGTGGCAGGGACCTGTTCCGCCGCAGGCAGGGGCGCGCCGTCGTCGTCGTACGCCACTGCGTCACCAAACGCGGTGGGCCCCGCCTGGGCGCCGCGGACGCTGTAGGCCAGGACGGCCGACGGCGTCACCCGGCTGTGCACGGCGGCCTCCAGGATGTGGCGGAGTTCGGTGTCAATTTCAGTGGAGGACAAGTTGTGGATTCCTATCGGAGGTAAGTGTTGCCTGGACGCCCAGCGGAATACTGTGGGCGCCGGGTCCGTGGCCAAAACCGAGCTCCCACACCAGCGGGATCCCCAGCGGCACCAGCAGTTCGGTGACCAGCGCCTTGACGTCGTGGAGCTCACCGCATTTGAGCCAGGAGCCGAGCGCGATGCCGGTCAAACCATCGAACCAGCCGGCACGCAGCAGGATGTGCAGGAGGGCGTCCAGCCGGTAGATATCCTCTGTGATGTCCTCCAGAAGGGCAATCCGGCCCGTGTTGTCCGGTATCGGCTGTGCACCGAGTGTCATCGCGAGAAGGCTGAGATTGCCGCCGGTCAGGGAGCCAGTCGCCTCGCCGTGCACCAGCGGCTCGGCTGCACCGGAGGTAAAGGAACGCCCGCGGTAGGGGGTAAACAGCGCCTCCCGGAGGTTTGCCTGCGCCGCCGGGTCATCCAGGAGGGCATCAGTGGCGACCATGGGCGTGAACCAGGTGGCGAGCCCCAGGTTCTCCGACCAGTACTGGTGGAGTGCCGTGGCGTCGGAGGAGCCTATGAGCGGCTTGGGCCCCGCTGCCCGAAGCTTGGCCGCATCCAGCAGGTCGAGGATCCGCACCGCGCCGTAGCCGCCGCGGATGCAGAAGACCGCCGTGATGCCATCGTCGCACCACATGGTCTGGAGGTCCTCGGCCCGGTGCCGGTCTTCGCCCGCGAGGTAGGGCGCGCTGGGGTGTACGTCGCGCACGTGATCCGCCAGCACCGGTTCCAGCCCCCAGCCGGTCAACAGGGACACCGCCCGATCCAGTCGGTCGGCCGGCGCCGGGCCCGACGGCGACACCAGGCCCACCCGGTCGCCCGGCTTCAGCGGGCCAAGCTCCGGGTGCATTGCCGCAGCGCCGGTCAACGCACGCCGTCCTGCGCGTCGTTCTCCAACGCCTGCTCGCGAAGCGGCGCACCGGCCGTTGCAACCGGGGATTCGCGGGTGGGCACCACGCTGAGCAGCCGTCGCGTGTACTCATGCTGCGGGTTGAGGAGCACTTCTTCCACCGGCCCCTCCTCCACGATGCGGCCCTGGTACATCACCACCACACGGTCGGCGATGTTCCAGGCAAGGCCCAGGTCATGCGTGATCACCAGTGCGCCGAGTCCCAGCTCGCACTTCAGTTTGAGCAGCAGGGCAAGGACTCCGGCACGGACTGAGGCGTCGAGGCTGGCAACGGGTTCATCGGCCACCAAAAACTCAGGCTCAAGGGCAAGCGCTCCGGCAATGACCACGCGCTGGCGCTGGCCACCGGAGAGCTCCTGCGGAATCGCCGTGAAGAACTTCTCCGGCGGGTTCAGCTCGGCCTTGGCCAACGCCGCAGCGACAATATCGCGTTCATCGCCGTCGAGCTTGTGAAGCCTGGGACCCTCGGCGACCGCCTCGTAGACCGAGTGCTTGGGGTTCAGGGCGGCGGTGGGATCCTGGAGCACAAACTGCACCGCCCGCCGGTAGACCTTGAGCGCTTTGCGCTTGTGGGACAGGGGTGTGCCTTCAAAGAGCACCTCACCGCTGGTGGGTTTCTGCAGGCCAAGCAGCGTGCGGGCCAGAGTGGTTTTTCCGGATCCCGATTGACCCACCAACGCCACAATCTCCCCGGTGTTGCAGGTCAGGTTGACCGAGTCCACGGCCCTGACCGCACCCGAGCCACGCGCGCTGAACGTTACCGACAGATCGCGGGCTGCGAGGGCCGGGCGGCTCTCATGGGGCACACTTGCGGCTCCGGGTTCCGCGTGCGGCGCGTTGGGAGCTGTGTACGTGGGGAGCTTCAATCGCGAGGACAGGTCACCGATCACCGGAAACGCCGAGGCCAGCGCCTGGGTATGCGGGTGCTGTGGATTGCGCATGATCTTCAGCGAGGGCCCCTGCTCCACAATCCGGCCCTCCTGCATCACCACGATGCGTTCGCAGGTCGCGGCAAGAACGGAAAGGTCGTGGCTGATCATGATGAGGGACAGTCCACGGTCCCGGACCAGAGCGGTGAGCAGATCGAGAACCTGGGCCTGCACCACCACGTCCAGCGCCGTCGTCGGCTCGTCCGCAATGATGAGGTCCGGATCGCACGCCAGTGCCATGGCAATCATGATGCGCTGCTTCTGACCGCCGGAGAGTTCATGCGGGTAGGACAGTCCCTTCGCCTTGGGCAGACCCACCTGCTCCAGGAGTTCGTTGACCCGTGCGGTCCGGGCTGACTCCTGTTTGTACTGTGCGTCGACGCCCTTCGCGTGGATGATGAGCGCTTCCGCTATCTGGTCGCGGACCTTGCGCACAGGGTTGAGCGAGTGCATGGCACCCTGGAAGACAATGGAGGCCTCGGTCCAGCGGACGGAACGCAGACGCCCCCAGCTCAGTTCAGAGACGTTCTCATCTCCGAGCAGGATCTTGCCCTCAACCTTTGCGTTGGCTGGCAGCAGCCGCAGAACGGACACGGCTAGGGTGGACTTTCCGCAGCCGGATTCGCCGGCCAAGCCTACGGTGGAGCCGGGTTCAACCACCAGGCTGACGCCGTCGACCGCTGCAATTTCGCCCCGCCCGCTCGCGGTCTGCGTGGTGTAGGTGATCCGCACATCGCGGAATTCAAGCCGAAGCATTACCGTCCTCGCAGGGTGGGGTTGATCACGGATTCAAGGGCGCGGCCCACCAGGGTGAAGCACAGCACCACCACAACAATTGCCAGGCCGGGAGGCATCACGTACCACCAGTACCCGCCGGTTGCTGCTCCGGTGTCCAGCGCGGATTTCAGCATGGCCCCCCAGGAGATACTGCTGGGATCGCCGAGACCCAGGAAGGACAGGGTGGACTCCGCAATGATTGCCGATCCCACGGTAAGGGTGGTGTTGGCCAGCACCAGCGGCATGACGGCGGGCAGCACGTGCTTGGTGATGACGTGGCCGTCTCCGGCGCCCAGTGCCCACGCCCGTTCGATGTAGGGCCGGGACTCCACGGTGAGGGTCTGCGAGCGCACCAGCCGGGCGGTGCCCGCCCAGGAAGTCACCCCGATTGCGACGACGATGGTCGCCACCCCGGGCCCGATCACGCTGGAGAGCACAATGGCCAGCACCAGTCCGGGAACTACGAGGAAGAAGTCGATGATGCGCATCAGGACTGCCTGGGTGGCGCCCGTGAAGTGGCCTGCCGCCATCCCGACGACGGTCCCGATCAGCATGGAGACCAGCGTCGCGGCGAAACCCACCACCAGGGAGATGCGCGCGCCCCAGATCAGCAGCGCCAGTACGGAGCGTCCGGCGGGGTCGGTGCCCAGCGGGTTCTCGAGACTGGGTGGATCATTCTGCGGTGAGGTCACCTGGGTGACGTCCAGGACGCTGGGCGGTGCGAACAACGGAATCAATGCGGCCAGCGCAATGACAAACACCAGGATGATCAGCCCGGTGAGGCCGGCACGGTTGGAGGCGAATTCCTTCCACACTTCCACCGCCCGCTGACGACGGCGCGCAGCGGCAACATTGATGCGCTTACCCTGGGCAGCCGGTGCGCTCATGCGGCACGCAGCCGGGGGTCAAGAACGCGGTAGAGCAGGTCCGCGAAAAAGTTCATCAGAATCACGATCGAAGAGAAGACCACAAAGGTTCCTTGGAGGAGCGGGAAGTCGGGGGCTGAGAGGGCCTGGAAGGTGAGGTACCCGAGTCCCGGCCAGGAGAACACGGTTTCGACCGTGACGGCGCCGCCCACCAATCCACCGAGGGTGAGGAAGATCAGCGTGACGGTGGGAAGCAGCGCGTTGGGCACGGCGTGTTTGGTACGCACCTCATCCTCGCGCAATCCCTTGGCTCGCGCCGTCATCAGGTAGTCGGAGGTCATTTCCTCCAGTAGTGATGCCCGCATCACCATCAGATACTGGGCATACACCACGGCCACCATGGTGATGACGGGAAGGGTCATGTGCCGGATGACGTCCCAGATCAGCGGCAGTCCAGTTTCGGTGGTGCCCGCAGTGACCAGTCCCCCGGTAGGGAACCACTGCAGTCCTCCACCGAAAAGCAGCAGGAGCAGAAGCCCCAGCCAGAAGGTGGGTACGGACCAAAACACCAGTGCAAGGCCGGTCTGCGTCTTGTCGAAGAGGCTGCCGCGCCGCCAGGCCGCGCGCTGTCCCAGCCAAAGTCCCAGCACCACCGAGATGATGGCCGCTGTGCCGGTGAGGAGCACTGTGGGACCAATCCGGGTGGCGATGAGGTTCACCACGGGTTCGTTGTAGGTGTAGGAGTAGCCCAGCTGGCCTTGAAACAGTTCGGTGAGATACCGCCAGAACTGTGCCAGGAGCGGGTCATTCAGGCCAAGCTGCTCACGCAGGATGTCCATCTGTTCAACACTGACCCGGCGCCCGTCCGCGAGTGAGCGGACGGGGTCGCCAGGCAGGATGCGGAATGCGAAGAAGCCCAGGAGCACCACCATGATCAGCGAGATCAGGGCCCCGCCAGCTTTCATGGCGGTGTATTTCAGCCACGAAGATGCCCGCGGCGGCTCATCTGTGCCGTGGTCTCCCGGGACCAGGTCCTGAGTGCTCAACGCATTCGACATGGTGCGGGTTACTCCCGCTCGTCAGCGGTGGAGCGCCTGCGCTTCACCAGGAAGAACGCCACCAGTCCACCGACCAGCAGCACACCCACAATCGGCAGGATGACCGCTGCAGGGTTGGTGGTGGCGGTTGCTCCCTCGGCGTCCACGGAGGAGACCGGAGTTGCACTGTAGATGCCCCACGGACCGTTCTGGCCCAGAATCACTCCGCCTTCAGTGGGCTGGGTGACGAAGGGCTCGAAGCGGTCCGACCGGTAGGCCTCCAGTGCATCGGCGTAGTACAGCACGTTGTTCACCGCGGCGTCGTAGATCAGTTTCTGCGCGTCGACGACCAGTTCGCTGCGGCGTTCCTGATCGAGTTCGGTGTGCTGGGCAGCGTAGATCGCGTCGAACTCCGGGGAGCACCAGTTGGATTCATTGGTTGCACCGGTGCCGTCGGCGTTGGGACGTGAGGAGCACTGGTTGATGGACATCTGGAAGTCAGGGTCCGGGCCGATGCCCCAGCCGGTGAAATACATGTCGTAGTTTCCCAGGATCGAATCATCGTTCACCTGGGCGGGTGCCTTCATCTCGCTGGTCACCGAAATGCCGATCTCAGCGAGCCACGGAATGATAAAGTCTGCCATCTGCTGATGCGTTGGATCCGAGTTGCGGCCCATGAGGCGCAGCTCCAACGGGTTGCCTTCGAGGTCCAGGCGCACGCCGTCGTCGCCCATTTCATAGCCGGCCTCGTCAAGAATCCGGTTGGATTCCTCCGGGTCGTAGGCGTAGGGCAGTTCCTCGGTGTCCCAGTGGTAGAGCGGGTAAACGGCGGGAATCTCGCCGGTTGCCGGGGTACCCAGGCCCTCCAAGACCCGTTCCAGCAGGGTGTTGGAGTCGATGGCCATCACAATGGCTTTGCGAAGCTCCACGTCCTGCAGCGCGGGATTGCCGTTGCCCATGTCATTGCCGTCAACGTCCTTGGTGCCGGAGTTGATGTTCATGGCCTGGTAGCGGCGGCCGGCACCGGAGTTGGTAGTGATATTTTCTTCCTGCTCCAGCGCCTGGAACTGCGCGGGGGTCAGGCCGTTGATCATGTCGATTTCACCGGTGAGGAGGGCCTGCACCGCGGCGTCGCCGTTCCGGTAGGGAACATAGGTGACGCCGTCGATCTTTGCCTCTCCTTGCCAGTAGTTGGGATTGGCTTTCATTGTCACGCCGGAGGTGGGGTTGTAGTCCACCACGGTGAATGGTCCGCTGCCAACGGCATCGGAGGCATTTTCGAAGGTTGCCGGATCCTCAACTTCGGACCACACGTGTTCCGGCACAACGGGAAGCACCGAGCCGGGGTTGGGCGCCTGTGCCTCGTTCAGGGTGAGCACCAGGGTGTAGTCATCGGTAGCTTCAACCGAGGCGACATTTTCCAGCAGCGAGCCGTTGGCCTGCTTGAGGGCGTCGTTCTCCTGGATTGCCTGGAAGGTCCAGGCGGCGTCGTTGGCCGTCAGCGGTTCGCCGTCGGACCAGACCCTGTCTTCAGCGAAGGTGAAGGTCCAGGTGATGCCGTCTTCCGACGTTTCCCAGGACTCCGCCATCTCCGGGATAACCTCATTGTTTTCGGCGCTGTAGCCCACGAGGCCCTCGTACTGCAGCCCGAGGATGTTGGTGCTGGTTGCGAGAATAGCGATGAAGGGGTTGAGGGAGTCGATGTCTCCAGTGAGCGGCAGCTTGAGCGTGGTGCCGGACTCTGTTCCGGTTTCAGTGGCCGATGCGGCCGGAATGACCAGCCCGCCGGGCACCAGCCCGATGGCTGCCGCCGTGAGCAGGGCTCCGATTTTCCGGGCGAGCGGGATCTTGCGCTCCCCGGTTTGGGTGGAAGTGCGAGTACTGGTCATCATGTCTCTTTCGTTGATGCCTGCGAGAAGAATGCTATGTAGTTAAGTTACGCAACTGTTCTGTGTGTCGCAAATCACTTACACTCGTGTGGTGGACCCCGTTGAACTGTGCGCCGAATTGATCCGAATTGACACCACCAACTGGGGTGAGGGAAAGAGCGAAGGAGAGCGTCTCGCGGCCGAGTATATTGCAGGTCTGCTCACGTCCGCCGGCTATGAACCGGTTGTCCTGGGACCTACCTCCGAACGCGCCTCGACGGTGGTCCGTGTACCCGGAACGGACCGCACGCTTCCCGCCCTGTTGATCCACGCGCACCTGGATGTGGTTCCCGCCGAACCGGCGCAGTGGAGCGTTGATCCGTTCGCCGGGGAGATCCGCGATGGCTACATCTGGGGACGCGGCGCCAGCGACATGAAGGACATGGTCGCAATGACCCTGTCCACCCTGCTGCGCTGGGCGGAGGAGGGAGCCGGGCCTCGCCGCGACGTCGTCGTTGCCTTTGTCGCGGACGAGGAGGACAAGGGTGACTACGGCGCCCTCTGGCTGGCCGCCGAGCACCCGGAGCTATTCTCGGGCGTCGAAGCCGCCATCGGGGAATCGGGCGGGGTTGCCCAGTTTCTCACCGCGGAGGATGGCTCCGAAGTGCGCCTCTACCCCGTCGCCGCCGCGGAACGCGGAACGCTGCACATGCGCCTGACGGCCACTGGAACCTCCGGGCACGGTTCCCGCCCCAATCCGGACAACGCGGTCACACACCTCATCGGCGCGCTCCACCGGGTCAGTGAGTACGCCTGGCCGATTGTGCTCACCCCCACCGTCCATGCGTATCTGGAGCAGACGACGGCGGCGCTTGGCTTCGCCGCGGACCTCACCACGGATGCGGGCGTGGAAGCCGCGGTGGACCGTCTTGGGGATGCTGGGACCGTGGCACGAACCACCATTCGCTGCTCGACAACCCCCACGGTGCTGGACGCCGGTTACAAGGTGAACGTCATTCCCGGGACCGCCTCCGCAGATCTGGACGTTCGCTGTTTGCCGGGAACGGAGGACGAAACCCTTTCGGTGATCGATGGGCTACTCGGCGGACGTGTCACGCGGACGTTCCTGTCCCATCAGCCGCCGGTTCAGGCGCCGATCGATTCACACTGGTTCGCCGCGATGAAGGCGGCGTTGCTGCGGCACGACCCTGCCGCCGTCGTCGTTCCCCGGTGTTTGGGTGGTGGAACGGATGCCAAGGCCTTCGCGCCGCTGGGGATCGACTGCTATGGCTTTTCGCCGCAGGGCGCGGATCCGGACGGCCGCACGTCTGACGGCGTGCACGGCGTGGACGAGCGCGTCCCGGTGGAGTCGCTGCGCAGCGGCCAGCGCATCCTGCAGGATTTCCTGGAGCACGTCTGAGGTTTGACCGGGCCGCGGGCATAGAGTGGGCCTACCGATGCAGGTCCCAGCCGAGGAGTCTTCACCATGGCCAAAGAACTCGCAACGCAGCTCATCGAGCAGCTCCAGACCGCCGGAGTGCGCCGGATTTACGGGATTGTGGGCGACAGCCTCAACCCCATTGTGGATGCCGTCCGAAAAACGGGCGGATCAGCCAAGGGCGGCATCGACTGGATTCATGTCCGGCACGAGGAAGCCGCCGCCTTCGCAGCCTCAGCGGACGCACAGCTCACCGGCGAGCTGGCGGTCTGCGCGGGATCCTGCGGTCCCGGAAACCTGCATCTGATCAACGGACTCTACGATGCCAACCGGTCGGGCGCCCCGGTGGTCGCCATCGCCTCGCATATTCCCAGCCAACAGATCGGCAGCGGCTTCTTCCAGGAAACGCATCCCGACCGCCTGTTCAATGAATGCTCGGTGTACTCGGAACTGATCAGCACTTCCAATCAGGCACCGAGGGTGATGCACAGCGCCATCCAGCACGCACTCGGAAAGGGTGGTGTTGCCGTCGTCACCCTCCCCGGTGACATTGCGAGCCTGGAGGCAACCGCGCCCACTCCCCTGTGCGCGCCGTTTGTACGCGGTACGCTCACTCCGTCCGAGGACAGTGTGCGCCAGCTTGCGGAGGCAATCAACGACGCCGGCAAGGTCGCCATTTTCGCCGGAATCGGTGTGGAGGGAGCGCACGACGCCGTTGTGGGGTTGGCAGAGCATCTCGCCGCCCCCGTGGGTCACTCGCTTCGCGGCAAGGACTTCATCCAGTACGACAACCCGTACGACATCGGCATGACCGGCCTGTTGGGCTACGGCGCGGCAGCCGAAGGCATCGAGGATGCCGATCTGCTGATCCTGCTCGGCACCGATTTCCCGTATGACCAGTTCCTGCCGGACACCCGGACGGCGCAAGTGGACCGATCGCCCGAAAACCTGGGGCGGCGCACCGACGTCGACATCGCCGTCCACGGGGACGTGCTGCCCACCCTGACCGCTCTGATGCCGCTGATCAAGCGGAAGAAAAGCCGGCGGTTCCTGGACCAGATTCTGAAGAAGCATGATCGGCTGATGAATAAGGCGGTGGGCGCGTATACCCGCCGGGTGGACAAGATCAAGCCGATCCACCCTGAGTACGCCGCCTCGCTGCTGGACCAGGCAGCGGATGACGACGCCGTATTCACGGCTGACACGGGCATGTGCAATGTGTGGACGGCCCGGTATATCAACCCGCTGGGGACACGGCGACTGATCGGTTCCTACCTGCACGGCTCCATGGCCAACGCACTGCCGCAAGCGATCGGCGCGCAGGTAGCTTACCCGGGGAGGCAGGTCATTTCAGTCTCCGGCGACGGCGGGCTGTCCATGTTGATGGGCGACATGCTCACGGCTGTTTCCTATCAGCTTCCGCTGAACATTGTGGTGTTCAACAACTCGACGCTGGGCATGGTGAAGTTGGAAATGCTCGTGGAGGGACTGCCTGATTATGGCGTGGACGTTCCGGACACCAACTATGCGGCGATCGCTCAGGCCATGGGCTTCCACGCCGTGCGGGTGACCGATCCGAAGCAAATTGCATCGGCGTACCGGGACGCTTTTGCACACAAAGGCCCTTCACTGGTGGAACTCATCACCGATCCCAAGGCGCTGTCCATCCCACCCAAGATCACCGGAGAGCAGGTCTTTGGGTTTGCCACCGCGATGTCCAAAATTGTTTTGAACAAAGGCGCCGGCGAGGCCGTAAGCATGGCGCGGAGCAACCTGCGGAACATCCCGCGGGGCTAAAGACATCTCATGGAACGAGTGGACAGTAGATACCCGAATCATTCGCCCAACCGGTATCTACTGTCTACTGGATCGGGATTACTGGGGGCGGAACCGGGAAGCGGTCCCACACGCGGTGTCTGGCCAGCAGCCCGGTAAGTCCCGCAATCACCGTAGTGGGATCCCCCGTGACCACGCCTTGCGCGCCGTCGTCGATGCCGGCAGCTGAGAGAACCGCGGCCACGTTACCCACTCCGCCGAGGGCTTTCGAATGCCGGAACGCCTCCGCCAACAGCAACTGAACCCGGGGATCCACCCGGCCCGGAACGCCTGCCTTGGCATCCCGGCTGTTGGCGGCGTCGTCGGCCGTTTTGGCCTGACCCGCCACGATGATGGCGTCGAATTCAGTGGAACGCGCCGTAAGGTACGTGCGCTGGACCACCAGTCCGCCGTCGAGCTTGCCGCCGGTGGGCGCAATGATCAACGTAACCATGCCGGCGTCGTCAAACGCTTTCTGCAGCATCGCCACGTTCTTGGCCGAGCCGGCAGGGTCGGCGATGATTCCGACAATTCTGCCTTCCACCGGCCAGGTGCTGCCCACCTGGGACAGCGCGGGGCTGAGGTCTCTGTCCTCGACCTGCTCAGTGGGCGACGGCGCATCGAGCCCGAGCCCCTTGGCCACCTCGGCGCACAGCCGCTCATCCACATTGGCTAGATTCTGCAGCTGGCGGATCCGGATGTTCTCCTCGAAGCACTTGCCAAGCTCGAAGGTGTAGGCGCTGATCACATGGTCTTGTTCCATTGGCGTCAGCGAGCGGAAGAAGAGCCTGACCTGACTGAAATGGTCCTCGAACGTCGCCGGGTTCTCGCGCAGCTTCATCGATGCCGGTAGCTCCTGCGGCACCTCTATGTAGGCGCTCATGTCATCGCCCGCGAGGAACGGGCATCCGCCGTCGAGCGAATTGGGCCGGTACGGTGCAACTCCCCCATGAACGGCTGACTGGTGCATGCCGTCGCGCAGCATGTCGTTGACGGGTACATGTGGACGGTTGATGGGAATCTGGGCGAAGTTGGGGCCGCCCAGACGGGTGATCTGCGTATCGATATAGGAAAACAGGCGCCCCTGCAGCAGCGGATCGTTGGTGACATCAATACCGGGGACAAGATGACCCGGGTGGAACGCCACCTGTTCGGTTTCGGCGAAGTAGTTGGTGGGATTGGCGTTGAGTGTCATGGTGCCGATGATCTGCACCGGCGCCAGTTCCTCAGGAACAAATTTTGTGGGATCAAGCAGGTCAATGCCTTCAAACATTTCATCCGGCGTGTCCGGGAAGGTCTGGATTCCAAAGTCCCATTCAGGATAGGCGCCGGCTTCGATGGAGTCGGCGAGGTCGCGGCGGTGGAAGTCCGGGTCCATGCCGTTGATGATCTGCGCCTCCTCCCATACCAGGGAGTGGATGCCCTGCCTGGGCTTCCAGTGGAACTTCACCAGCGTTGTCTCTCCCGCGGCGTTCTGCAGGCGGAAGGTGTGGATGCCGAAGCCCTCCATGGTTCGGAAGGAGCGGGGTATTCCGCGGTCGGACATGTTCCACATGGTGTGGGCCTGAGCTTCGCTGTGCAGGGAAGCGAAATCCCAGAATGTGTCGTGCGCGCTTTGCGCCTGCGGGATCTCGCGGTCCGGGTGCGGTTTTGCCGCGTGGACAATGTCAGGGAACTTGATTGCGTCCTGAATGAAGAACACCGGGATGTTGTTCCCCACCAGGTCATAGGTCCCCTCGTCCGTGTAGAATTTGGTGGCGAACCCCCTGGTGTCCCGCACCGTGTCCGCCGAACCGCGCGAACCCAACACCGTCGAAAAACGCACAAAAACGGGTGTCTCCACATTCTTGCCGAGAAAGCCCGCCCTGGTCACGCCCGCCGCGGCGCCGTTAGCCACGAAGGTTCCATGGGCACCTGCGCCGCGGGCGTGGACCACACGCTCAGGAATCCGCTCGTGGTCAAAGTGAGTGATTTTCTCGCGGAGATGATGGTCCTGGAGCAGCACCGGGCCGCGGGGGCCCGCCTTGAGCGAATGGTCTGTGTCAGAGACCCTCGTCCCCTGGGCTGTTGTGAGGAATCGTCCGCTCTGGGAATTGACGGTTCGAGCCGCTCCGGTCGGTGCCCCGGTTGGCGAGACTGTTTCCGGCCCGGTCTGGTCGGGCTTGGGCGGAAGCGGTTCGCGCGGATCCGTGGGCTCTTCCAGGCTGGGCGGTTCAACAGCGGGAGTGCCCGGAATATAGGGTTGGTCCGTGTTATCTGTGGTCATGAGTAGGCTCCGTCCGGCTTGAACTAGATCGGCCCGTCGAGGACCATAGTAGCGACCTTACCGAAAATGGTAAGCATACTGAATGGTTTCAACGGAGCATTCACTGGCAGAGCATAGCCACGCAGTGGGTGCGCAGCAATGAGTGGCCACAGATAACGAACCTAGTACTACAGTCGCGTTTATTTTTGGCTGTATCGGCGGTTTAATCGGACTTTCCGGTCGTGGCCTGTTAATCGTTGGTGGTGAGTGATGATATTTGTGTGGCGGACGTAGAAGAGTGGGCCGAAGGTCTGGAGGAAATCGGCGATCTCATTGGGCGGCGGTTTGTCCGGTCCGAACCACGCCGGAACGCTGTGGGGTATGTGCGCGGGCTGCTTTCGGATGAGGAACGTAAGAATTCCTGGACCCTGTCTGAACGCGCCGGGCACGGTACCCCGGATGGCATGCAGCGTCTGCTCTCGACCACCGACTGGGACCCTGACGCTGTGCGGGATGATTTGTTCACCTACGTCAACCGCCATCTGGGCGATCCCGACGGGATCCTGATCATTGACGAGACCGGATTCCTCAAGAAGGGCGCCGCATCGGCGGGGGTCGCACGCCAGTATTCAGGCACTGCCGGGCGGGTGGAGAACTGCCAGATCGGGGTGTTCCTGACCTACTCTGCCCCGGCCGGGCGGACCCTGCTGGACCGGGAACTTTACCTGCCCAAAACCTGGGCCGATGACCGGGAAAGATGCACCCGGGCAGGGATCCCCAAAACCAGGGAATTCGCCACGAAACCGGTACTGGCAGCGGACATGATCGACCGCGCCCTGGATGCCGGGATCCCGGCCCGCTGGGCTACCGGGGACGCGGTCTACGGACAGCATTCGGGGCTGCGCCGCCGCCTGGAAGCCAGGGGTTTGCACTACGTGCTGGCTGTTCCCATGAACCAAAACGTCCTCGCCCCCACGGCAGGGATCGGCGAGCAATGGCGCGCTGATAAACTCATCGCTTCCCTGTTCGCCAATGCCTGGCGGACCCGGACAGCCGGGGCCGGAACCAAGGGCGACCGCCGCTATTCCTGGGCACGGACCCGCATCAA
>NZ_KI915018.1:4532-18626 GCF_000520595.1 Arthrobacter sp. H5 | reverse complement strand
ACATGGCTGGCAATGGATGGCATAGGGGAATGGTAGCGCGGAAGGTTGCTCGGCACAGAAGCCAATGAGCCAACCCATATACTGAAAAGCGTGAATTCCGGGCAGGTCCACTCAGGACTGATTATTGTGGACAAGCCGCAGGGCTGGACCAGCCACGATGTGGTGGGTAAGCTGCGACGGCTGGCGGGTACCCGGAAAGTTGGCCACGCCGGCACCCTTGACCCCATGGCCACTGGTGTCCTGGTGGTGGGGATCAACAGGGCAACGCGGCTCCTCACTTACATTGTTGGCACCTCCAAGACCTACACGGCAACCATCCGTCTGGGGCAGTCGACCGTTACTGACGACGCAGAGGGTGAGATCACCTCGCAGAACAGCGCCGCAGCCCTCAGCTCGGAGCAAATCCGCGGGGTCATCCGGGGCTTGACCGGAGCCATCGAGCAGATTCCCAGCAGTGTGAGCGCCATCAAAGTCAACGGGCAGCGGTCCTATGCCCGCGTCCGTGCAGGAGAGGAGGTCACGTTGAAGTCCCGACCCGTGACCATCCACCGATTCGAGGTGCACAATATCCGCCACGTCAACGGCGGAACGCTCCAGGATATAGACGTGACCGTTGAATGCAGTTCAGGCACCTATATCAGGGCTCTTGCGCGCGACCTTGGCGATCGGCTGGGGGTCGGCGGGCATTTGACCGTGCTCCGGCGAACACAGATTGGGCCGTACTCCATCGATGGGGCTTCGACCCTTGAAGCCCTGGCATCCGATCTCTCGCTTCTTGGTATCGATGAGGCAGCGAGAGCGCTGTTCCCCAACCGGGAATTGACCGCGTCCGAGGCGCTGGATCTTTCCCATGGCCGACGGATTGCAGCCGGCAACGATGATACAGCCGGGCCGACGGCCGCATTCGCTCCTGACGGCACGCTGATTGCCCTGCTGGAAGACCGGAATGACGACGCCAGACCGGTGTTGGTGTTTGCGCCGGGAAACGGTGGATCCACGTGATCGTTGATGGGTTTGTCATCGCCGGGTTGATTGTGTGCTTATTGTCGACCGTCATCTGTCTTGGTGCAGCAATCGTCAGGCAGCCCCCCAACGACATCACTATTCTTTCGGTTGCTGCGGTTGAGGTGTTCCTGGTGGTTTACCTGGTATCCGCAGTGGTTCGCCAGTCGGCTGGCCAGGCGGTTTCCGGCGAAGGATGGGAATTTTGGGGGTATCTGGTGACGGCGCTCCTGGTTCCGGTGGGCGCTTTCTGGTGGGCAGTGCTGGAGCGTTCGCGCTGGAGCAATATTGTTCTTGGAGCGGCGGGCGTGACTATTTTTGTGATGCTTGTTCGGATGGAGCAAATCTGGGATGGAGCCGCTGCAATATGAGGGGCGGAAGGCTTCCGCGTGATGGCCGGGGGAGTGCCGGACGGGGGACTGGTGGCGAAGCTGCCGCCGTCGGCACCCCGGCTGCAGCCGGCCGAAACCGGGGTGCCGGGCGTCTGTTGATCGCTGTCTACGGGATTTTCGCCGTGGCGGCTACAGCCCGGGCGGTCTTTCAGATTGCCACCAAGTTTTCCGAGGCGCCCGCAGCCTATTCACTGACAGCCTTGGCGGCTGTGGTCTATGTGCTTGCAACGGTGTCCCTGGCGAAGACCGGCACACTCTGGTTCCGGACCTCGGTCGCCGCGGTGGGGCTTGAACTTGTCGGTGTTCTGACGGTTGGATCACTCAGTCTCCTCGACCCGGTGCTGTTTCCCAGCGATACCGTGTGGTCCGTTTTTGGGCAGGGCTATGGCTTTGTTCCGCTGGTTCTGCCGGTCATCGGTTTGTGGTGGCTCTACCGGCATCGGCCTGCTGCGCAGGTGCTTGGACAGTCCAACCCGGCGTGAGAGTATGACTCAAACGGCATAAATTTCTTCACGAATGCCTTGAGTTACAAGGGAGCATCATGACCAGCAGTCCAGGACAGAACGAAGGACCCCCTGCCGAGCGAAGCCCACGTGGCGGCTCTGCTCCAGGCACACCCGCTGGGTCCACTGATCGACGGGGTGACAACCGGACCGAGACGGCTGCAACGGCTCCGCGACAGGATCCTACTTCCGCAAAGGCCGGAGCCAAGAAGGATTCCGGAGCCAAAGGTGCGTCGTCCAAACCCAAGGCCCGGAAGCCCGGTGAGGACTGGAGCGTCTTCAGGACGGTCGTGGTGTTGGTGGGCCTCGTGATAGCCGGGTTTGGCGCCTATTACCTGATCACTGGAACAGCTGGCCTGCCGGAGACCGGAGACGGGGCGGTGAACCCCACGCTGGAGAACCAGTTCCGCTTCTTCGCCGCGATGATGATCGGCGTCGGTGCGGCGTTTGTCACCATCGCCATAAAATTCCAATGGTCAAACATGCTGTGGCTGGTTTGCCTGATGGTCTTCATCGGAGGGATCGGGCGGGTCCTCTCATGGGCGTTCTCCGGCACCCCACACTTCCTGATGATCATCCTGATGATCGTGGAGTTGGCATTCCCCGCAGCGCTCCTCGTCTGGCACAAGTACATCGCGAAGACCAGCGAAATGCGCAGAGAGTATTCTGAACGCTCCTGACATTCAGGTGTGACGGGTCCCACGAAGCAACCCTCCGCGGGACCCTGTGTTTCTATTCCGCCTTCAACTTTCGCTGCCACCGGTTTCCCATGCGCACGCAGGCAAGTCCCAGCCCAAGGAACACCAGCGCCGATCCCGTGACAAGTTCGGACTTCAACCCCGTTTCCGCCAGTTCCGGAGGCTTTTCCTGGAACGTTGAATCAGCCGGATTGACCGCAGCGGCGGGCTTTTCTGGGTGTTCCACGGGTGGCGCATCCGGCATTTCGACGGGCGGTGGACCCGGTTCTTCGGCGGGCGGTGCCGGGGGATTCTCAACGCATACGGTTTCACTCGGCTCCCCGAATTTGGAGGTGTAGGGACTGTTCTGTGCATCTCCGGCAAAGCTGGCGACCACTGTGTAGCAACCCGGCTCGGCGAACCCTGCGAACGGAGGACTCGTATGGTGCCCGTTCGACATCGGTACGGTTGTCTGGGAATGGACCGTGGCACCTTCAGGAACGTCATCCCGAAGATCCGGCAGCGCCGGAAGGGGGCCATACATGGTCAGTTCTACCGCCGGCTCATTGTCAACCGTCTGGTCCGGCGGACCCATCCCAGTGATTTCCACCAGATCAGTGACCGAATCGCCCACCAAGGCGTTGGGCGTGGAGAGCAGGGTTGACACAGACGGGCTCCACGGCACGAGCGTGGTCTCTGGGACAACCCCGAATGGACTTTGCCAGGGTAGAACGTGGCCCGACGCTGATTCCGGCTCCGCACTCCCTGGATCGATGCTCTCAGTCCAGACATACCAACCGGGACCGGGGAGGGTCAGCTCGGGCGTGCGGTAAGTGCCGGGGCCGTCTACCCGCGTTGTCACTGTTCCCAGCTTGGGAGTTTCCGCCGGCACTTCATCGCTGGGCCGCGGCCGCGACGGAAGCGGGCCCCACAGCGTGGATACCACCTCCACCGAGACCGTTTGGCCGGATCCGGGAAGGGAAAGCCAGCCGTTGTTCGCCGCATCCGAGGATCCGGCAACGGTGACCGTGAGGACGTCATGCAATGGTTCCCCAGCAGAGGCCTGCCCGGTGGAAGTTTGCGTACTGACCAGGGGCTGGAATGCCGGAAGCGCGGCGATTGAACTGGCCGCCTGCCGGGGCTCCAGCATCGACGCCGTCAGCAACCTCTGGACGCCTTCATCATCCGGGACCAGCCAGTTGACAGCCGCGGCGGGCGTAACAGGTACGGAAACCACAAGCTCGCCGCCACCAAGTCCCGTCCGCTGAACCTCCACCGTGTGTACCTCCGCGGAACTGATCCACGTGGATTCGGCCTGGCCCGGGAGAGAGAAGTGGCCGGTGACCGACGCAGTGGCTTTCAACCCGCCCACCCGTTCGCCCGAAGCACCCCGTACGCTGACCGCGGCGGTGACGCCGCCGCCGTCCGGGGATGCGGCAAGGTCAATCTCCACGGAGTACGGCCCCGCCTGCGCATGGGCGGAGTCCGTCATGGACCGCGCTTCGCGGACAATATCCGCAGGCAGTTGCTCGGAGGCGACAAAGGATTCCATCCTGTCGGAGCCCCACGCCATCCCGGGGGAAGTCAGCGCCCACACCGCCAGCTGGACGGAGGCCGCTGCACTGTTGTCGGTTGTTGAACCCCAACGGTGCAAGAGGTAGGACAGCGCCGCGTTTTCACGGTCCGAGAGCTGTTGTCCGTCACTGCGCACAAAGCCTCCCGGACCGCCAATTTCATACCGGTCGGCATTGGGCGGGGCTAGTTTTTCGAAATCGGTACAGTAAGCCACTGTGCCGTCGGAAGAGCGGTGCTGACCCACAAAATAGGTGCGGCCATCCACGCCGGCAGCCTGTGACCACCCAGACTCGCCACTTTCAGCACGGGCTCCTCCGACGGGAATCAGCAGCGCAAGGCACAGTACCAGCGAGATCACAGAAGCGAGGCGGACCGGGCCGCGGACTGGGCGAAAGGTGCCGGGTGTTGTGGTGGCGGGGGGATATTTGGCCAAGGCAGGGTCCTCCGAAAGGGTGTGGGCGGGTCTTCACCTACCACTGTGTCGTGCGCAGTAGGCACCAGACGTGGCATTGCGCGCTATGTGGATAAACCGCCCGGATTAGCTTGAATGTGGAGGAATGGTTGCCGTCTGCGGGCCCCGCAGCTGCGGCTCCGCGTCAACCGGAGCAGCGAATTCAGCCATAATGTATGTGAGTCGGCGACGGGTATCAGCCACCGTTCACAGCCCAACTGCCCCAAGGAGATCCGTGTTCTACTGGAAAGACCTGACCAGCGTGCCTCAGGGGTTCGGTCCGTCAGTGGTCACCATCGGCAACTTCGACGGAGTGCACCGCGGTCACCAACGGGTGCTTGAGCAACTGACGGACGCCGCCGCGCAGCGCCAAGGACACGCCGTCGTGATCTCCTTCGAACCACACCCCGCGAAAGTGCACCGCCCGGAACAGGCGCCCGAGCTGATCATGGGCCTTGAAGACCGCATCGTAACGCTGGCCACCACCGGGATCCAGGCCCTACTCATGATGCATTACACATTGGACTTTGCTGCGCAGACGCCTGAGGAATTTGTGCAATCGGTGTTCGTGGACACGCTGCAGGCGAAGGCCGTGGTGATCGGACACGATGTCCGGTTTGGACGTAATAACAGCGGTGATCTGACAACCATGCAGGAACTGGGGGACAGGCTGGGATTCGAAGTGATCGTGATCGACGACTTCGGGTCCAGCCGCCCGCTCGGCGTCAATGAAGCCGACGGCGAGCGCCGTTGCTCGTCGACCTGGGTGCGCGAGGCGCTCGAAGCCGGTGATGTTGCCACTGCCGCACGCATCCTCGGACGTCCGCACCGTATGCGCGGCGAGGTTGTCCACGGGGCCGCGCGCGGCAGGTCCCTCGGTTTCCCCACGGCCAACCTTGCGCCGGCCGCAAGCGGGTACATTCCCGCGGATGGAATCTATGCGGGCTGGCTGATCGACAGTACCCAGGTTCGCTGGCCGGCTGCGATCTCCGTGGGATCCAATCCAACGTTCGAGGGAGTCAGCCGGCAGGTGGAGGCCCACGTGATTGACAGGCCCGTTGAGGACGCGGACGCCTTCGACCTCTACGGTCAAACCGTGGTGGTGGAGTTTGTTTCCCGTCTGCGCGGAATGGTCGCGTACAAAGGTGCGGAGGCACTCGTGGAGCAAATGCGGCATGACGTGGATCAGACCCGGAACGTGCTTTCGACAGAACAGCGTGCCAGCGGGTAAACTCGACGTTGGGTCCGGCTGCAGTCCGTGGTGGCTGGATCCTGTTGTGTCACCCGGTGCCGGTTCAAACAGTGCCCAGTGATCAGCAAAAACCATGTTCACGGTACAACTCCAGGAGTTAATTGTGGCCCTTGACGCCGCCATCAAGCAGGAAATCATGAAGGAATACGCGACAGGCGAGGCCGACACAGGGTCGCCTGAGGTGCAGATTGCTATGCTGTCCCGCCGTATCCTGGACCTCACGGAACACCTCAAAATGCACAAGCACGACCACCACACGCGTCGTGGCCTGCTGCTCATGGTGGGACGCCGCCGTCGTCTGCTGGATTACCTGCGCAAGACTGACATCACACGCTACCGTTCGCTCATTGAGCGTCTCGGCCTGCGTCGCTAGTTAGATCGTGAGGCGGCACCATTCCTGCGAGGGATGGGGCCGCCTTCAACGTTCCAGCGGTCGTTTCGACCGGTGGAAACCACAAGTAAAAAGCAGGAGTCAGGCCAGGCATCGGGCATTCGCGGTCCTCGGTAGTGATCTCCGGGAAACACCCAACGGTGTTCCCGTGGATCTCGATCGAAGACCGGGTGCTGTACAGACCAACACTCAGGGTATGTACCACAGATGCCGCAGCCTGCCTCCGTCAAACAGAGAAACGGAGGTGACTCTCTATGGAGGGTCCCGAAATTCAGTTCGCCGAAGCCCTGATCGACAACGGTCGGTTCGGTACGCGCACCGTCCGCTTTGAAACCGGGCGGGTTGCCCAGCAGGCCGCCGGTGCAGCGATGGTTTACATCGACGAAGACACCGCGCTCCTCTCGGCAACCACCGCCGGAAAATCCCCGCGCGAAGGCTTTGACTTCTTCCCGCTGACAGTGGATGTGGAAGAGCGCATGTACGCCGCTGGGCGCATCCCCGGATCGTTCTTCCGCCGCGAGGGTCGCCCCTCCACCGAGGCCATCCTTGCCTGCCGCCTCATGGACCGTCCGCTGCGCCCCGCCTTTGTAAAGGGCCTGCGCAATGAGGTCCAGATTGTGGTCACAGTACTGGCCATCAACCCGGATGTCCGCTACGACGTTGTCGCCATCAACGCGGCATCCATGTCCACCCAGCTCTCCGGCCTGCCGTTCTCCGGCCCGATTGGTGGCGTCCGCGTGGCGCTGGTATCCGACGGCAGCGGAGATGACCAGTGGATCGCGTTCCCCAAGCACTCGGAACTTGAAAACTCAGTGTTTGACATGGTCGTTGCCGGCCGCGTAGTCGGCGATGACGTCGCCATCATGATGGTCGAGGCTGAGGCCACCGACAACTCCTGGAGGCTCATCAAGGAAGAGGGCGCAACCGCTCCCACCGAGGAGATCGTTGCCGACGGCCTCGAAGCAGCCAAGCCGTTCATCCGCGCGCTGTGCGACGCGCAGTCGGACCTCGCGGCCCGGGCCGCCAAGCCCACTGTGGAGTTCCCGGTTTTCAAGGATTACCAGGATGACGCCTTCGCAGCCGTGGATGGTGCCGCAGCCAGCCGCTTGGCGGAGATCTTCACCATCGCCGACAAGGTTGAGCGCGAAGAAGCAGCCAACGCGTACCGCACTGAAACCGTCGAGGCACTGTCGGGTCAGTTCGAAGGCCGCGAGAAGGAAATCTCCGGCGCGTTCAACGCAGTCACCAAGAATGTTGTGCGTCAGCGCATCCTCCGCGACCAGGTCCGCATCGACGGACGTGGCCTGAGTGACATCCGCAAGCTCACCGCAGAGGTGGAGGTACTGCCACGCGTTCACGGTTCGGCGATCTTTGAGCGCGGCGAAACCCAGATCATGGGTGTCACCACGCTGAACATGCTGAAGATGGAGCAGCAGATTGATTCGTTGTCTCCGGTGACGCGCAAGCGGTACATGCACAACTACAACTTCCCGCCGTACTCCACCGGTGAAACCGGCCGTGTGGGCTCGCCCAAGCGCCGCGAAATCGGCCACGGAGCATTGGCGGAGCGTGCACTGGTTCCGGTGCTGCCGAGCCGCGAGGAATTCCCCTACGCCATCCGCCAGGTGTCCGAGGCACTGAGCTCCAACGGTTCCACCTCAATGGGCTCGGTCTGCGCCTCCACGCTCTCGCTGCTCAACGCGGGTGTGCCCCTGAAGGCACCGGTTGCCGGCATCGCCATGGGCTTGGTATCCGACGTCGTTGACGGCCAGACGCGCTACGCCGCACTGACCGACATCCTCGGCGCCGAAGATGCTTTCGGCGACATGGACTTCAAGGTCGCCGGAACAGCCGAGTTTGTGACAGCCATCCAGCTGGACACCAAGCTGGACGGCATCCCCGCGTCAGTGCTGGCAGCAGCGCTGAAGCAGGCACGCGAGGCACGTCTGCACATCCTTGGTGTGCTGCAGGCCGCGATCGACACCCCTGATGAGCTCTCCGAGTTTGCTCCGCGCATCATCTCGGTGAAGATCCCGGTTGACAAGATCGGCGAGGTCATTGGCCCCAAGGGAAAGATGATCAACCAGATCCAGGAAGACACCGGCGCCGACATCTCCATTGAAGATGACGGCACGGTCCTGATCGGTGCCACCGACGGCGGCTCCGCCGAGGCGGCCCGGGCAGCGGTCAACGCGATCGCGAACCCGCAGATCCCTGAGATCGGCGAGCGCTACCTGGGTACGGTGGTGAAGACCACCACCTTTGGTGCTTTCGTCTCCCTCACCCCGGGCAAGGACGGGCTGCTGCACATCTCCGAACTGCGCAAGCTCTCCGGCGGCAAGCGCGTGGACAACGTCGACGAGGTTGTTTCAGTGGGCCAGAAGGTCCAGGTGGAAATCACCAAGATCGACGATCGCGGAAAGCTGTCACTGTCCCCTGTGGTTGCCGAGGAGGCTTCAGCTGACGAGGCACCCCGCGTGCATTCGCAGGACGCCGCCGAAGGTGACGACAACTAACGCATGACCCAGGCATTTCCTGCGGACGGCTCCGCTGCGACACACTTGTCCGCAGCGGGGCCGGCCGCCTTTAACGAAGAGGTTGCTGACATTCCGCATTCCACAGATAAGAGTTCCGGGGTTCTCCTCCCCTTGGTTTCAACCCGGCCGGGGGCTGATTCCACAGTTGTCTCCGGCAGTCCCGGTGGCGCTGTTGTCCGCCGCTCCGTCCTGCCGGGTGGAGTCCGCGTCCTGACCGAGGCGATGCCGGGACAGCGGTCAGCAAGCATCGGCTTCTGGGTGGGCGTGGGGTCCCGGGACGAGGCCCCCGGCCAGCACGGCTCAACGCACTTCCTGGAGCACCTGTTGTTCAAGGGAACCCGCAGGCGCACTGCTCTGGACATTGCGTCAGCGTTTGATCAGGTGGGTGGAGAATCCAATGCCGCCACTGCCAAGGAGAACACCTGCTATTACGCCCGTGTCCTCGACACTGATCTCCCGATGGCCATTGATGTCATCGCGGATATGGTGACCTCCGCCGTGATTGACGCCGGAGAACTGGAACAGGAACGCGACGTCATCCTTGAGGAAATCGCCATGGACAGCGATGATCCAGCGGATGTGGCGCACGAGAAGTTCGTGGAGGCGGTCCTGGGCGAACACCCTCTGGGCCGGCCGATCGGTGGCACGCCTGAAGCAATTAAGGCCGTCCCCCGCGAATCGGTCCTTGACCACTACCGGCGGTACTACCGGCCGGCGGAGCTTGTGGTGACAGCCGCCGGCGGACTGGATCACGACGTCGTGTGCTCCCTGGTCCAGGACGCTTTGGTGAGTGCCGGCTGGGATCTGGAGCCCGGCGCAGTCCCGGTGCCGCGGCGCACCACCGAGCCGGCGCAGGTTGACGGCGGCGGCGGCGTGCACGTCATCCGGCGTGCCGTGGAGCAGGCAAACATCCTGCTTGGCTGTCCCTCAATGACGGCTACGGATGACCGCCGGTTTGTGATGAGCGTGCTCAACGCCGTGCTGGGCGGCGGGATGTCCTCGCGGCTGTTCCAGGAGATCAGGGAAAAACGCGGCCTCGTCTACTCGACCTACTCCTTCTCTGCGTCCTATGCCGACGCCGGATACTTCGCCATGTATGCCGGATGTTCTCCGGCCAAGGCAGGCCAGGTAGTCCGTCTGCTTGGTTCCGAGCTGGACCGGCTGGCGGCCGACGGCATCACCGGGGAGGAACTGGCACGGGCGGCAGGCCAGCTTTCGGGTGGACTTGTCCTTGCGCTGGAGGACAGCGGCTCGCGTATGTCCCGGCTGGGCCGCGCCGAACTGGTCAGCGGTGAGTTCCTGGATTTGGACGAATCCCTGCGGCGCGTCCGCGCGGTGACCGCTCAGGATGTTCAGGCACTTGCTGTGGAACTGGCTGCGTCACCGCGCACGGTGACAGTGGTCGGACCGTTCGACGACGCAGCGGAACTGGGACTCTAGAACCGCGTGCCCCCGTTAGCCGCCGGCAAACGGGGGCAGGATGTCCAGGACATCGTCCTGGTCCAGCACCACTGTCCGGTCGCGCAGAGCAACCTCGTTGAGCAGAAAACTGCTGCGCGAGATGACCTGCGCCATGGATGGTTGGCTGTGGGCAAAGCGCGCTTGGACGTCTTCCAAAAGCTCGGTCAGCGGTAATGCCTCAACATCGAGGCGCTCCTCGGCAACGCCCGCGGCCGCCTGAGCCGCGCCAAAATACCGGATCAGCATTCAGCCGCCAATCGCGCTCATGGTGCGGTCGGGCTGGACAAAGTCAGCGTCTCCCAAACCGACGTGATCCATACCGTGGGCTTTGGGCTTGGCCCACATCGCCTCCTGCCAACGGCGGGCGACGGCGTCGTCGTCGGCCGTTGAACGCAGGAGGTCCCTGAGGTCTGTTTCCTCACGGGAGAACAGGCAACTCATGATCTTGCCCTCGGCTGTGACCCGGGTCCGGCGGCAGTCCGCGCAGAAAGGCTCGGTCACGGAGGCAATAATGCCCACCACGCCAACGACGACGTCCGGCAGCGATTTGCGTCTGACCTCCCAGCGCTCGGCCGGAGCGCCGTCCCGGGTCCTCGGATCGGGGGTGAGCACAAAGTCGCTTTCAAGCATGCCGCGCATCTCGGCGGCGGTGATCATGCCCTCACGGGTCCAGCCGTGGTCCGCGTCCAGTGGCATCTGCTCAATGAAGCGGAGTTCGAAGCCGCGGGAGACGGCCCACTCGAGGAGGGCAGGTGCTTCATGGTCATTGATGCCGCGCATCAGCACTGCGTTGATCTTCACGAGGCCCAAACCCACCTGTGCCGCTGCCTCAATGCCCCTGAGCACCCGGTCCAGGAACGGACGGCGGGTCAGCTGCGCGAAGGTGTCCGGGTGGAGGGAGTCCATCGAGACGTTGATGCGGGTCAGACCCGCATCCTTGAGCTTCTGTGCCTTCTTGTCGAGCCCGAGGCCATTGGTGGTCAGGGAGATGGGAAGCTCTGCATGATTCGCGCGGATGTCGGCGATGATCTCCACCAGGTCGGCTCGGACCAGTGGCTCTCCGCCGGTCAGGCGCAGCTCCCGGATCCCGAGCAGGTCCACGCCGATGCGCACCAGCCGGACAATTTCGCCCCGGGTCAGAACCTGGTCCTTTTGCAGCCAGTCCAAGCCTTCGGCGGGCATGCAGTAGGTGCAGCGCAGGTTACACTTGTCCGTCAAGGACAAGCGCATGTCAGTGGCACGCCGGCCGTAGCTGTCAACGAGCCCGGAGGCTGTCTCCGCCGGGCCGGCCTGCGGCATTCCCAGTTGGATTCCCATGCTTCGAGGTTACGCCCTTTAGTCTGCCTGCCCTATCCGGGAGGCCGTGGGTGGACGGGCTCCCGGCGCAATTGGACAGTGGAGAGCAAAGAGTTCTTACGAAACGCGTACATCCACCGCCTAATCATGCTGTCTGCGCAGTCGGAGCATCGCGCAAATCTATGATTGCAGTGTGCCGAAGCCTGCGATCAATGCGGACCAACCCGTCTCCGGGCCATTCGACGCGCCCGGACCACGCATTCTCCTGGTTGAGGACGAACCGACCATCCAGCACGTCGTGAGGGACTATCTCCTGAAAGAGGGCTTTGTGGTGGACACGGCCGGTGACGGTTTCGCCGCGCTTCATCTTGCGCAGACGCACCCGCCCGATCTGGTCATCCTGGACCGGATGCTGCCCGGGCTCGACGGAACCGAAGTCTGCCGGCGGATCCGGGCGAACCGGGAAGTGCCCATCATCATGCTGACCGCGCTGGGCACGGCGGATGACCGGATTCAGGGCCTGGAGCTGGGTGCCGATGACTACGTGACCAAGCCGTTCTCCCCGCGGGAACTGGTTCTGCGGGTCAAGTCCGTCCTGCGGCGCAGCGCTGTGGAACCACAGTCCCAGGCGCCCGTGCACGTGGCAAACTTCACACTGAACCCGGGTGCACACACCGTGACTCGCCAGGGAGTGGCGCTGTCCCTCACCACACGCGAGTACGAACTGCTGGCCTTCCTGCTTCAACACCCCGACCGGGTGTTCACCCGCGAAGAACTGATCAAGGCCGTCTGGGGCTGGAATTTCGGCGACCTCTCCACGGTCACGGTCCATGTGCGCCGGGTCCGGGAGAAGATCGAAGCGGATCCAACCCATCCGGTTTTACTCCAGACTGTCTGGGGCGTGGGCTACCGGTTTACTACAGCGCCGGTAAACACTTCGGAAACGGGGGCCCGTCATGGCGGCTGACCAGCTTTTCACCATCATCGGAATTGCACTGTTGTGGGCACTGATCATTGGCGTGGCGACGTTCATGCTGCTGAAAGCGCTGAGGCGCTTCTCTCTGGTGCTGCAGTTCTGCGTAGTGCTGCTCGGCACCGTGGCGGTGATGGTCGCCGGGATGATCAGCGCAGTGAACGCCATGGTGGTCACTGCCCGCGACCTCGAAATCATGTGGTAGATCGTTGGCGTTGCGTCCCTGGTGGCTGTGGGACTGTCCATCCTGCTCGGAACACGGGTGGCACGGAACGCAACAGCACTGACGACGGCGGCGCGCACCATTGGTGGTGGAGGAACCGTCCAGCTCATGTCCGGCCCCATGAGCTCGGAACTTGCCTCCCTTGCGGGCGAACTGGAGCGCACCAGCGAACGGCTGGAGAGATCCCGCCGCCGGGAGGCTGCGATTGAGGAATCCCGCAGGGAACTGGTGACGTGGATTTCCCACGACCTCCGGACGCCGCTCGCCAGCATGCGTGCCATGGCCGAGGCATTGGAGGATGGCGTGGCCACCGACGTGTCCGGTTATCACTTGCAGATCGTGGCGCAGACCGATCAGATGGCCGCGATGGTCAATGATCTCCTGGAGCTCTCCAAGATCCAGGAGGGCAGCCTGCACCTGTCGGCTGAGTCGCTCCACCTGTATGACCTTGTCAGCGATGCCATTGCGGATCTGTTGCCCTTGGCGGACCGCAGAGGGGTAACGATCGACGGCAACGGCGTTGCTGCCCTGATGGCGGTAGGGGACGGGCCGAGCCTGGGGAGGGCGGTCCGCAACCTGATCCTCAACGCGGTGCTCTATACCCGGGATGGGACCAGCGTGGCAATCACTCTCATCGAGGAGAGCGGGATGGCAGTGTTCGCAGTCAGGGACCAGTGCGGCGGCATCGCTAAGGAAGATCTGCAGCACGTTTTCACCACCGGCTGGCAGAAGACGCCGGGCAGGTCCAAGGACGGAATGTCCGGGGCCGGCGTGGGTCTGGGTATGGCGGCAGGAATCATCAAGGCGCATCGTGGAACGCTCACGGTCAGCAATGTCGCGGATGGCTGCTGCTTCACGGCGGCACTTCCGCTGGGAGAGCCAGCGGATGCAGCCCCACCAAGCAGAGGAGGTTCATCATGACCCGCATCCGTGGGTGGGCGGCGCTGTCCGGAGTGGTCGCAGTGGCGGCCGCCGTCGTTGCCTCAGAGTTGGCAGCAACAGCGCTCAGCCCTTCCGTTTCGCCGGTCAGTGCCGTGGGATCGGTGGTCATCGACGGGCTCCCACCCGGAGTCAAGGACTGGGCAATCGAAGCTTTCGGCACTGCGGACAAGCTGGTCTTCCTGATCGGGATGTCACTGATCATCGTTGTGGTTGCGGCGGGCGCGGGGATGCTCGAATTCCGACGACGTTACGCGGGCGCCGCCGTCGTCGTTCTGTTTGGAGTGGGTGGACTGGTCGCCGTGGGCTCGCGGCCACAGGCTGGAACCATGGCTTTCGTGGCGCCGGCTGTCGCACTGCTGCTGGGCGTGCTGATCCTCAGCTTCCTGATCGGCAGACTGACCGGCTGGGCAGCCGCCGCA
>NZ_KI915018.1:0-4432 GCF_000520595.1 Arthrobacter sp. H5 | reverse complement strand
CGGCAGGAGGCCACGGGGGCTGGCCGCGTTGCGCGACGACGGTTCCTGTGGTCAGTGGGCGGAGGCACAGTAATGGCCGGCGCCGCAGGCCTGCTGGCATCAAACGTGCGCTCCAGCCAGTCCGTTGTCACCCAGGCCCGTTCCCGGATTGTTCTTCCCAAGCCGCAACCGACGGCTGTCCCAACACCCGAGCCCACCCCAGAGGTCCCCGAGGGCTCTGTTGTCCCGGCCGGCGCGGACCTCGGTGTTGAGGGCATGGAGCCGCTCATCACTCCCAATAACGACTATTACCGCATTGACACGGCACTGGTTGTTCCCGTGGTGGATCCGGATATGTGGAAGCTGCGTGTCACCGGCATGGTGGAGCGGGAAGTGGAAATTTCCTTCGAGGAGTTGCTGGCCAAACCGCTGATCGAGCGCTACATCACCCTCGCCTGTGTTTCGAACGAGGTGGGCGGCAGCCTGATTGGCAACGCGCGCTGGCTGGGTTGGCCGGTGCGCGAGGTGTTGGAGCTTGCCGGAGTGAAGGGCGGCGCCGACATGGTGCTTTCCCGCAGCGTGGACGGCTTCACGGCCGGCACGCCCCTCGAAGCCATGACGGACCAGCGTGACGCTCTTATCGCCGTCGGCATGAACGGCGAGGCGCTCCCCGTTGAGCACGGATTTCCGGTGCGTCTGGTGGTGCCGGGACTGTACGGGTTTGTTTCAGCGACCAAATGGCTGTCCGAGTTGAAGGTCACCAGGTTCGGTGACGACCTGGCGTACTGGTCAACCCGCGGCTGGTCCGAGCGGGGGCCGGTCAAGACCTCATCCCGGATCGATGTCCCCTCCAATAATGCGCAGGTCGCTGCCGGTACGGTGGCGGTGGCCGGCTACGCCTGGGCGCAGCACCGCGGGATCGAGACAGTGGAGGTCAAGGTCGACGGCGGCCCCTGGGAAGAGGCGCGGCTGGCCGCAGCAATCTCCAAGGACACCTGGCGGCAATTCTCCGCAGACGTGGACCTTGAGCCGGGCACCCACACAGTGCAGGTCCGCGCCGCAGATTCGAGCGGCGAATTCCAGGTCGACAAATTCACCGCTGTAGCCCCCGATGGTGCAACAGGACTCCACACGGTCACCTTCACCGTAGAGTGAGGCGGTATCCCTGCGGACGGGGACTAGGGTTGTAACCGGATCCCACGGCGCTTTGGAGGAACAGGTCTGAATGATCAGGACAGTTGAGGAGCACCAGCAGGCCGTGCTCGGCCTCCTGCGGTACAGCAGCGGTTATGGTAACGATCCCGCGGAGGAGCTTCCGCTGCAGGCTGCCCGGGGAAGGGTGCTGGCACAGGACGTGGCTGCGCCGGTCAGCCTGCCGCCGTTCGACAATTCGCAGATGGACGGGTACGCCGTGCATGCGGCGGACCTGGAATCGGCGGACAATGAAATGCTCACGCTGAGGGTTGCCGCGCCGGTCGCCGCGGGCGCCGTCCCTCCTGCGCTGCAGCAGGGCTGGGCCGCGCCGATCATGACCGGAGCCATGATGCCCGGGCATGCGGCCGCCGTCGTACCCATCGAACAGGCCCACCCGCCCCAGTTCCCCACGGCCGCGGAGTATGAATCGGCGGACGACCTGACGGTTTCCCTGCCGGCCTCCGTGCTTCAGGGCAATTTCGTTCGCCGAACGGGGAGCGATATCGCGGCGGGTACCACTGCCCTGACTGCCGGAACAGTGCTGGGGCCCGCACAGCTGGGCCTGCTCGCCGCCTGCGGCCTTGGATCGGTGCCCGTCCGTCCACGGTTTTCTGTTCTGCTCCTGACCACCGGTGATGAGGTGCAGGAGCCGGGCAGCGAACCTGTGCCGGGAAAGATTTTCGATGTCAACACCACCTTGCTTGAGACCGCACTCGAAGACGCGGGTGCGCGGGTGGTTCGCCACAGGTTGATGAATGACAATCCGGTGTTGCTCAGGGAAGTGTTCGGTAGCGTCGATAGCGGTATCAACCTGGTCCTGACCACCGGTGGAATCAGCCAGGGCGCGTACGAAGTGGTGAAGCAGGCGCTCGCCGACAGCAGCGTGGACTTCCTGCCGGTCGCCATGCAGCCGGGCGGGCCGCAGGCCATCGGCACCATCGGCGGCACTCCGTTTCTCGGCTTCCCGGGCAACCCCGTCAGTGCCCTGGTGTCCTTTGAGATGTTCCTGCGACCGGCGCTCGGGGCCATTGCGGGCGTTCCTGCTCCGCGTCCGGTCCTCACCGCCAGGCTTACCGAAGACGTCGAATCGCCGGAAAAGAAGCACCAGGTCCGCCGCGGGCTCTACCGGGAGCCGGCAGCCGATGGCGGACAGACCGGAACCGTGGAACTCATCGGCGGTCCGGGATCCCACCTGATGCACGCACTCGCGGGATCCAATGCGCTTGTCCAGCTGCCTCTTGGAACTTCCAGCATCTCCGGGGGCAGCCCGGTCACCGTCTGGCTGGTCGATGGCGCGAAAGCCGGCACCATCGCCAGCATCATGGGCAGCGGGGAATCATGACCGAACAACACAGCGGGACCGAACAACACAGCGGACTGACGCATGTGCGCGGGGACGGCAGCGCGCACATGGTCGATGTGTCCCACAAGACCACCACCTCCCGGGAAGCCACAGCCCAGTCGGTGCTGCGGACCACAGCCGGGGTCATTGCGCTGATCACAGACGGAAACCTGCCCAAGGGGGACGCCCTTGCCGTCGCGAGGGTGGCCGGGATCATGGCAGCCAAACAGACCTCCTCACTGATACCGCTCTGCCATCCGCTTCCGATCAGCAAGGTCACCGTTGACTTCTCACCCGCAGGGGACGCCGTCACCATCACCGCAACGGTGAAGACCACCGCTGTCACCGGCGTCGAAATGGAGGCTCTGATGGCCGCGTCGGTTGCCGCTCTTGCGCTGTATGACATGGTGAAGGCCGCGGACAAGCACGCCGTAATCACCGACATCAGGGTCCTGGCGAAGTCCGGCGGGAAAAGCGGGGATTGGACGGCATGACCACCCAGCGTACTGCCGCCATTGTGATCGCATCCACGCGGGCGGCGGCCGGCGTGTACCAGGACAGGTGCGGCCCCCTCATCACGGAATGGCTCGTGGAGAACAGCTACCAGGTGCAGGCCGTCCTGGTGGTTCCCGATGGCGACGCCGTGGGCGGCGCCATCAGCCAGGCACTCTCCACCGCGCCATCCGTGCTGATTACCAGCGGTGGAACAGGCATCAGCCCCAGCGACGCCACACCCGAACAAACCGAACCATTCCTCACCAAATCCATGCCCGGAATCATGGAGGCAATCCGCCGGGCCGGAGCCATCAGCACACCCATGGCAGCGCTCAGCCGCGGTCACGCCGGCATAGCGGGCGGCACTTTCCTCATCAACCTTCCGGGCTCACCGGGCGGCGTCCGTGACGGTTTGTCCGTCCTTGAGCCCCTGCTGAACCACATCTGTTCCCAATTGGAGGGAATCAATGATCACTAGCCAGGTCCTTTATGCAGGCATTTCCGGGGGGCCCCTGAGTATGGATGACGCCCTCTCCCAGGTTGGTTCCGCCGAGTGCGGCGCGGTGGTTGGGTTCGGGGGAGTGGTCCGCAACCACGACGGCGGCCGGGACGTGGTGCGCCTCGGATACAGTGCGCATCCTTCCGCGGGCGGGATCATCGCGGACATTGCGGAGGAGGTCGCCGCAAAGTACGACGGCGTCCGTATCTGGGTTGCGCACCGCACCGGCGCGCTGGCCATCGGGGACCCGGCGCTGGTTGCTGCGGTTGCCGCAGGCCATCGCGGCGAAGCTTTCGCCGCGTGTTCGGAGCTGGTGGACACGGTCAAGGAGCAGGTGCCCATCTGGAAGGAACAGTTCTTCACGGACGGCACCGTCGAATGGGTCGGTGCCGGCGCATGACAGTACGCTGGGATTCATGACGCAACAACTTCCCGTGGCCGTCCTCGGAGCATCCGGGCGCATGGGGTCCGAAGCGGTGAAAGCCATCAACAATGCCGAGGACCTCACCGTTGTGGCGTCCCTGGGCCGCGGCGACTCCCTTGACACAGTAGTGTCCGCGGGTGCCCGCTGCCTGGTTGATCTGACAGTCCCGGAGAGCACCGCGGACAACGTGGCTTTTGCTGTTGAGCACGGGATCCATGCTGTGGTGGGGACCACAGGCTGGGATGGGGACAGATTGGCCCGGCTTGAGGACATGCTGGGCGCACATCCCTCGGTGGGCGTGCTCATTGCACCCAATTTTGCACTCGGCTCTGTTCTGGCTTCGGCGTTCGCCGCCCGGGCCGCCCGGTACTTCGAATCTGTGGAAATCGTGGAACTGCACCACCCCGACAAGGTGGACGCGCCGTCGGGCACGGCGGAGCGTACCGCGAAGCTGATCGCCCAGGCGCGTATCCAGGCGGGCGTACCCGCAAGCCCCGAC
>NZ_KI915017.1:20473-26809 GCF_000520595.1 Arthrobacter sp. H5 | reverse complement strand
AAAGCAGTGTGGTAACTACTATTTTCGCAGGTCAGAGGCACCTTCTGCCTTTTGAACACGCCCCTGGACTCCGCTCCTCATGAAAGGGCGAGGCTAACTTGATCGCCTCACGTACATCACTGTCGTTCTCGGACAGGAACAAGTCGATCTCGAACGCCTCGTGATAGATGTAAGGCGAGCGTCCCTGAGTGAATACTCCTCGCGACATGTCCAGACCGTAGTGCTTAATGGATGTCATTATTCGACGGCTCGTATCAGGGCTGTTCCTGGATAGCAGCACTACCTCGACGAGCCTCCTTTCCTCAGCGAGGTCGTTCAGAGCGAGCAACTTTCTCACGAATTCGAACGCAGTCCCAGGGTTTAAAATCGTGTCCCGGTTCGTCAGCTGATAGGCGCGGTATGCGTCCAGTCCTTGATTGTCAAAGACGCGGTGCCCTGCACTCAAATCGAAAAGGGCACTTGAGGCTATTCCAATTACAAGCACATCATCTAGCTTTGACATTAGGTCCGCGCCTCCGCAAACCGGGGCGCCATCGACTCCATCTGCTCCATGACCAGCTTGATCGCCTCAGGTTGCTTGTCCGGCGGATACCCGTTAATCACCAGGAGCCGCTTGATGGAGGAGCGGAGCTTCGCACGGACATCGTCACGGACGGTCCAGTCGGTGCGGACGTCCCGGCGCATGACACCCACAAGCTGCCGCGCGATGTCGGCAAGGACACCCTCGCCCTGAACCTCCACCGCGGACTCGTTCAGCGCGACTGCATCGTAAAACGCCAGCTCGTCCGAGTTCAGTGGAGGAGTGAACCGGGCTCCGCGGTTTCCCTCGGCCGCTACCTCGCGGGCCAGCTCCACCAGCTCCGCGATGACCTCCGCCGACGTCAACTGCTGGTTGGTGTACTTCTTCATCAGCTCAGTGATCCGCTCCGAAAAAGCACGCTGCCGGATCACGTTGTTGCGCGTCGACGTCGCTGACTCGTCTGCAATCAGCTTCCGCAAAGCCTCGATCGCCAGCTGCGGATTCCGGGACTGCTGCGTCTTCGCAATGAACTCCGGTGTCAGATCATCGAGTGACGGCTTCGGCATGCCAGCCGCCTCGTAGATATCCAGCACCTCGCCCGAGGACGTCGCCGAAGCAATCAGATCACCCAACAACCGCTGAATGTCCTCCGGTACGGGCTCCCCGCTCGCCTGCCGGTCCGCGGCATCGTACTTTGCCATCCAGACCCGGATCTCCTCATACACCTGAATCTCCGGCCGCCGCTCCGCCAGTGTGTCGGAGCCCGAGCACAAAGCCCACGCCCGCGAGAGCTGCCCGGAGAGCCTGCGGTATTTCGAAGCCACCGATTCCTCACCCTCGGCCGGCTGATTGCCGGGCGTGGCAGGGCTGCGCAGATAACTCACTGCACCCGTGACCGCGTTCAGAAACGCCTTGGGTCCGCCCTTCATCAGCACGGACTTCCAGTTGTATCCGGCCAGCAGTTCACGCAATGAATCCACCAGCGACAGGGTCAGCCCCACAGCCTCGTCAATATTCTTACCCACCGGCTTGTTGGCCCGGTCATCCTTTGTGTACTCACCCAGCGCCTTGGCCAGGTTCTCCGCCAGCGGCGCGTAGGCCACGAGCAGGCCGTCCTCCTTGCCGCGGAACGTCCGGTTCACACGGGCCAGCGTCTGCATCAGCAACGCACCCTTGAGCGGCCGGTCGAGGTACAGCGTGTGCAGGGGAGGGGAATCGTAGCCGGTGAGCATCATGTCCTTGACGATTACCAGCTCCAGCTCGTCATTCACATCCTTGAGCCGTTCCTTCACCACAGCGTTTAACGAGTCGCGCCGCACATGGTCGGCCACCGGCGGCACATCGGACGCCGTCCCGGAGTAGACCACCTTGATTTTCCCCTTAGCCAGGTCATCGGAATGCCAGTCCGGCCGCAGCTCCACAATCGCCGTGTACAGCTTTGTGCAGATCTCCCGCGTCCCGCCCACGATCATCGCCTTGCCCGGCGCCTCGATAAACTTGCCCATCCGGGCACTGCGATTCTCCCAATGCGCTACCAGGTCAGCGGCGAGCGCCGCGATCCGCTGCGGCGCACCGTAGACAGCATTGACGACGGCGACACTCGCTTCGATGCGCGCCCGCTCGGTATCGTCCAGACCCACGGTTGCCTCGTCGGCGGCCTGATCCAGCACTTCCTCGGTCACATCGGCGGCCAGCCCCACCCTGATCAACCGGGGTTCGAAGTACACCGGGACCGTGGCGCCGTCCTCCACTGCCCGCGAGAGGTCGTAGATATCGATGTAGTCGCCGAACACGTCCTGCGTGTTGCGGTCCGCAAAGGAGATCGGCGTGCCGGTGAAGGCAATCAACGTGGCGTGCGGCAGGGCATCGCGCAGGTGCCGGGCGTAACCGTCCAGATCGTCATAATGTGAGCGGTGCGCTTCATCCACCACCACAATGATGTTTCGGCGGTCAGACAGCAGCGGGTGGTCGGAGCCTGCGTCCTTCTCCGACTTGCTGCGGCCAAACTTCTGCAGGGTGGTGAAGTAGATTCCGCCGGTGGTGCGGTTGCTCAGCTCATCGCGCAGTTCGGACCGCCGGCGGATCTGCCGGGGCGATTCCGCGAGCAGTAGGCTGCGGGCGAATCCTTCAAACAGTTGACCGTCGAGCTCGTTGCGGTCGGTGATGACGACGACGGTTGGGTTCTTCAGCCGCGGCTGCCTGGCCACGGCGTTGGCGTAGAGCTCCATTTCCATCGACTTCCCGGAGCCCTGCGTATGCCAGACGACGCCGGCTTTACCGTTGCTCGCCACCGCCGCGACGGTGCTGGCCACCGCGCGGGTGACGGCGTAGTACTGGTGCGGCTTGGCTATTCGCTTGCTCAGCCCGTCCGGTCCTTCGTCAAAGGCGGTGTAGGAGCGGGTCAGCTGCAGGAAACGGGTCTGGTTGTACAGGCCATAGAGTGCGGTTTCCAGAGCCGTCACGGCGTCGCCGCCCTGCATGAAGCCGGGGGCTACCGGGCGGCCGTCGTCGTCCACGTTCCAGGGCGAGAAGTGGTTCAGGGGAGTGAACGGCGTCCCGTACTTGGCTTGGATCCCGTCCGAGGCGAGCGTGAACACGCAGAAGCGGAAGGCCATGGGGAATTCGCGCAGGTAGGTCTGCAGCTGTGCGTGGGCGGCAGCGACGTCGGCGTGTGCGCTGCCGGCCTTCTTGAGTTCGATGACGCTGACCGGCATGCCGTTGCAGTAGAGCACGACGTCGAAGCGGCGTTTGTAGTCGCCCTGCACCAGGGTGACCTGGTTGACGGCGAGCCAGTCGTTCTGGTCGGGGTCGGGGCTGAGCAGGTGGATGGTGGGGTTGGCCTCGACGCCGTCGGAGTCGATGTAGCTGAGCCGGAAGCCGTCCACCAGGTGGTTGTGGGTCCGGTGGTTTTCGGTGATGGCGTCGTTGGATTTGGGGGCGGCGATCTCGGCGGCCGCCTGCTGCAGGTACTGGAGCGGCACGGTGGGGTTGAACTTTTGCAGGGCTGCGAGCAGGCGTGGCCGGATGAGCAGTTCATCCCAGAAGTCTCGTTCGCCGGACCCAGGCGCGATGTCATGCCCAGTCAGCGGCTGCCAGGCCAACTCGGCCAACCATTCCAGCGCCACACCTTCCCAGTCGGCTTCAGAAAATGCCACTGCGGGTGCTGAATTCACGGTTGTTCCCCCTGGTTGACTGGTGTCATTCTGGCATGTTCTGCGAGAGTTCGGCCTCGAGTTCGCTGATGCTGGGCAGGGTGGACGCGAACTCTTCGGAGAGCGATTCAGTGATTTCCGTGCTCCATTGCGCAACCCCAATAGGCGTGCTGTGACCGCGCAGCGCGTATTCGGCCACAATACTGTCCTTCGATTTGCACAACAGCAGACCGATGGTCGGCTTGTCCTGGCTGTGAGCGAGCAAGTCGTCGACTGCCGACATGTACATGTTCAGTTGGCCCAAGTACTCGGCCTTGAAGTCCGTGGCCTTGAGTTCGATCACGACGAAGCAGCGGAGCCGGAAGTTGTAGAAGAGCAGGTCGGCGAAGAATTCTTTGGCATTGATCTGTAGCCGAACCTGGTTTCCGACAAATGCAAAGCCCTGCCCAAGTTCCAGCAGAAACTTTTCGATGTGCTGGGCCAACTGAGTTTCGAGCTCTCGCTCGTTTCGCCTGTCCGTCATTGCGACGAAGTCAAAGACATAGGGATCCTTGAAAGACTGCTGGGTGAGGTCAGAGTCCGACGGCGGCAAGGTGGCCTTGAAGTTGGTGACCGCCTTACCTGATCGCTCGTGGAGTTTCGTCTCGATGTGGTGCACGAGCACGTTCCGCGACCAGCCATGTTCGACGGCGGCAGCGGCGTACCAGACGCGGGTTTCAGGATCGCTGAGCTTCTGGATGAGGGCTATGTGGTGGTACCAGGGCAATTGTGAAAGCGGCGCTTTCACAATTGCCTGCTCGGTCCATGTGGTTGCCAGCGCACGCATGAACATGAGATTTCGAGGCGAGAATCCTTTGGACTCAGGAAAGCGCTCCCGAAGATCCGCGGCAAGGCGGCTGGTCACCTTCGCTCCCCAGCCCTCATCTCCTTGGCGGTTGAGGATGTCGCGGCCGATGGCCCAATATGTGGAAACCAGTTCTTGATTGACGACGACGACGGCGCGGGCTCGGCCGAGCTCAACCCGCTGGGAGACACTGTCGAGGAGTTCCGGATACCACGCTGGCATAGTGCTGGGTGCGGGCGTTCCCGGGAACGAGGCACCGTTGGCGTGCTTCCGGGCTCCCGGTTGAATTTCGTCTCCGTTCTGCTTCATACCCCAGCTTCTTCCAATACTTTCTCGGCATCCCTAACTCGGAGCTTGCCCGACATGAGTTGGGGGAGGAGCGTGTCGCGGGTGGAGGCAAGTTTTGTATTTTCCAAAAGTGCATTGGCCGCCGTCGCATGAAGCGGTTCGGCAAGGGCCGCAAATTCCTTCATGACGTGAGCCTCGGCAAGCCGCACCTTGAATTTCTTGAAGTTCCCACGGCTCAGCTCAAGAAACGTGGCGCCGTTTGCCAACGAAATGAACTCGTCCACGCGACTTCGCATTTCGTGGAAGAACCAGAAGCGAAGATCTGAGTCGTGAGGCTGGACGACGATGAATCCCTGATTGACAGCCATCGGCTCCTGAGCAAGGGCAAACGCGCCGATGGTTGCCCGTGACGTCATGAGAATGGAGCCAGCGGGATACATCTCGGAAGCGCACGCCTTTAGGCCAGCATCTGAGATCCGACGAGAAGTGGCTGACAGGTACGGACCCTGGAGTCCGGTCACGTCCGTTGGGGTTGCCCACAGCACATCGCCGTTCCAATATTCGGCAATTCCAGTGCTCGGAGTCCCCCCACCGCTGACCTTTGAAAGATCAGCGAACGTTTGATCTGAGAATGGCACGTGCCGAATCCTCTGACGGAACTCGGCGGTCGCAAGCTCCGAGGCCGACTCAGCGAGTTTGGTGTTGGCGGCGATCTTGCCGTCGAGCGCACCCAGCACCTCCGCAATCGCCTGCTGCTCGGTGACATCGGGGAGGGACAACTTGAGTGACCGTACGTCGGCAAGATTGATGTACGCAGCCATATCTGTGTTGTTCATGCGGTCGGCAGCCTGATTCCAGAACTCTGTGCTGCTAAACCAGTAGCGCAGGAAACGGGGTACTAAAGCGCAAGCATCCACTACCCGAAAAAAGCACAGTTGGGGACTGTACACAACTTGGTCGGCCGTATCGGGCATGACGGCCACCCGTCCGACGGTGCCCTTCGTAGTCAACAGGATGTCTCCCGATTGACCTGCTTTTGGCCCAATGGCGTCGGAGTAATCCTTAGACACAAAGTCCGGGCCACCGAAGCTGACCACATTTTCCATGACGTCCGCAACGCGAATAATTCGATATCCCGGCTGACCGTGTTCACTGCGCTTAGTACGGTATCCGTCGCCGATCAGGAGCACGCCAGAAGCCACGAGTTCGCCAATAGTCGAGATGGTCTTCACGAAACCCGCCCCAACTGCTCCCGCACAACCCCGGCCAGCCGCTCGGACTCGTCGAACTGCTCGAACAGCTCCTTCGATAGCCGCGCGATCTTCTCCTCGATTGGCTCGCCGTCGTCCTCAACATCAGCGGCCCCAACGTATCGGCCCGGCGTCAGCGCGTAGTCCGTGGCCTTCACCTCCGCGAGCGAAGCCGAATAGCAGAAGCCTGGGATGTCAGCGTAGGGGGTTGGGAGGTCTCCACGCACGCCCCGAGAGGGCGTTTGGTCGACCACCGGGGGCGGGGTTGGGAGGTCTCCACGC
>NZ_KI915017.1:7139-20373 GCF_000520595.1 Arthrobacter sp. H5 | reverse complement strand
GGGGTTGGGAGGTCTCCACGCGGGCCTGGCGGCCCTTGGTCGACCACCGGTTGCGGCCCTTGGCCGACCGACGTGGTGCCACGCCAGGCGTGATATGTATTCGCAATACGGCCAATGTCCTCATCCGACAGCGCCCGCTCGGCCCGGTCCACCATGTAGCCCAAGTTGCGCGCATCGATGAACAGCACTTGCCCGGTGCGGTCTTCGGAACCCTTCTCGCCCGATGTCTTGTCCTTCGCGAAGAACCACGTACACACAGGGATGCCGGTGCTGCGGAACAGCTGCGTGGGCAGTGCGACCAGGCAGGAGACCAGATCGGCCTCCACCAGTTGGGCGCGGATTTCACCCTCGCCGCCCGAGTTGGAAGACATGGATCCGTTGGCCATCACCACACCGGCGCTGCCGCCGGGCGCGAGCTTGGAGATGATGTGCTGAATCCACGCATAGTTCGCATTGCCGGCTGGCGGAACGCCGTACTTCCAGCGCGGATCGGACTCGGAACGTGCCCAGTCCTTGATGTTGAACGGCGGGTTGGCCATGATGAAGTCCGCGCCGTTGGTCCCCGTTAGCTCGGGATGCTGGTCCCGGGCAAAGGTGTCACCCCAGCGGGACGCCAGGTTGGCGTTGAGGCCGTGGATGGCAAGGTTCATCTTCGCCATCCGCCAGGTGCGCTCATTGAGCTCCTGCCCGTACACCGAAATGTCCGAGCCCTCCCGGTTGTGATGCTCCAGGAACTTCTCCGTCTGCACAAACATGCCGCCGGAACCGCAGCACGGGTCATACACCCGGCCACGATTGGGTTCCAGCACCTCCACCAGAACGCGCACCACGCCGGCGGGGGTGTAGAACTCACCACCGCGCTTGCCCTCGGCCTTGGCAAACTTCTCCAGGAAATACTCGTACACCTCGCCCAGCAGGTCGCGGGCTTTGCTGGCGCCCTGCCCGGTAAACCGCGCCGAATTAAACAGATCCAGCAGTTCGCCCAGCCGGCGCTGATCCACGTTGTCCCGGTTGTAGATGCGGGGGAGGGTGGCGGCCAGGCTCGCGTTGTCCGCCATGACTAGCTCCATCGCCTCATCAATCAGTTGCCCAATCTGCTTGGGCGCCGCACCGTCAATGGCGGGAAGCCCCTTGGCGTTCTCCGCCAGATAGGTCCAACGGGCGTCGGCCGACACCCAGAACACGCCGCGGCCCGTGTACTCGTCCACATCATCGATCAGCTGAGCAATCTGATCCCCGGTGAGCCCCTCCGCCTCCAGCTCGGCACCGATCTGCCCGCGCCGCTCCTCAAATGCGTCCGACACATACTTCAGGAACACCAATCCCAGGATCACATCCTTGTACTGGGAGGCATCCATGGAACCGCGCAGTTTGTCCGCAGCCTTCCACAGGGTGTCCTTGAGTTCCTTCATGGTGGACGGCGCAAGGTCCACCTTCAGTTTCGGAGGCATTAACGGGTTCCTTTGCTAGGTGGTGCGGGAGTTTCGGGGGTGGCTTCTGTCACGGTGAGGCTTCCGCCCGCTACGCCGTCCAAAATCAGCGTAGCGAGTTCTTGCAGCCGTTCCACGCGCTGCCGGGCTTCGCGGTGCTCGTGTTGCAGGTGCTTGAGCGTGGCTTCCAGCGACCGATGCGCACTGTCGGGCGTGCGGCGCAGCCGCCACTGCCGCCAGTTCTTGTCCGCAGGTGCCACAGCGTTGATGTCCGCGGCGACTACGGCGGGNNNNGGATCGCCGGGATCGATTCGCAGAATCCGGGCTGGGAAAACGACGACGGCGCCGCCTTCCCCATCCACCAACGCGGCAGGACGCGGACTGGTACAGAAAACGACGTCCCCACGTTCCGTGAGGCGGCCAGCGGGATTGTTAGCGGTAAATTCAAGCAGGCTGATGAGCCGGGCGGGTCCAGCCCGGGGATCCAGCCGATGCGGATCCAGGAGTTCGTCAGGACCAATCACACGCAGTCCGCCAGTGCGCGTTCCGCCCAATCGCACCACCTGCTGTTCCGCAACACGGTTGCCCTTGACGTAGGAGAGGTTGCCCGAGGAAATCAACTCTTGGATCGCTGCCGGCGGAACACTGCTGCCTGGACCGGCGGCTGTCGCGTTCAGGGAAAGCATAGATGCCGGAGTCTCCAGGAGCCGTACAAGCTCTTCCACCCGGAGCACAGTTTCAGCGGGGCGGCGCGGTCCGTCCGGCCGCTGCCGGAACATCTGCGGAGCCGCTACCAGGGAGCCGCGGCCCGCCAGCAGGACCCGGGTCTGCGCCAGCCGCGCAAATCGGAACGAGTGGGCACGCACGGTTGCGTGATCACCCATGGACGCAACGATGTCGCTGATGAGGTCTTGAGTGACATCCACGGTCAGCTGACGCGCGGTCAAGTCCGCCACCATGGTCCACTTCTCGGCGATACTTACCTCGGCGAAGGACGGGCCCAGCACCCACAAGGCCTGGGCTTCACGCGGCTTGGAACGCAGGAGCCCCTGCGGCAGGCGGACGACGGCGCGCACGCGGCCGGAACGCAGCAGATCTGCGCGGAGACGGGATACCTCGGCAGACGGGGCGGCGTCGCACAGGATCCGCGCCGGTGCGATGATGACGGCCCGCTGCGCATCGTCCATCTGGAGCACCGTGTTGTCGATGCCGGCGAGAATTTCGCCGGGACTGATGCCTGGCTTGCCTGCCGATGGATACTGCGCCACGTGCACGGCCGGACCCGGAACAGCAAACGCGCCGCTTGCTTCGACGTTGATCCTGCGGCTGTCCAAACCGTGCACCCGCAGGCGGCGGCGCACCAGGCGTGAGGCGGCGCCGTCGTCGTCCGCTGTCAGCAGCGTGAGGTGGCTGGCATCTGCGGACCGTTGCGCCACACCGAACAGCAGATCGCTGCCTCCCGAGGAATCGACAAAAACACCAGGCGCATCCAGCGCGGACGCAAGCTCCACGGCGGCCGCTGCAACCAGGGCAACAGCGGACTCGGTGAGGGCGGTCTGCGCATGTTCGCGGAGTCCGGAGCGGAAACGGTCCGCGAGCAATTGCTCAAACGCGGCTGGTGCACTGTACGCGGCATCGGCCAGTTGGTCCGCGTAGCCGGCCAGGTCCGGAAGCGAGGTGCCCAGCAATTCGATTTCGCTATAGAGGAAGAGGTTGTCAGGGTCGCATTCGTCCGCGGCGTCCAGAAGGTCATCCCCGCTCTGCTGCGCGAGAGCACTTCCCATCATGACTTTCAGCGCAAGCAGCGCGCTCAAGCCGTCAAACGCCGCCGGACCGTCCTGAGGCTGGCCGCGGTCTCCCGGCCAGACATTTCGGGCGAAAGCGGCGGCGTCCTTTACGGCGTCCGGATTGTTGCCGCGACCGGTGGCGGCGAGCCAGCGAGCCACGGAATCGGGGTCGAAAACCTCCCGGCCGTGTTCCACGGCCACGGCCGTCGGGAAAGGAAGATGTGAGCCCAAGCTGCGCGTGCGCCACATCGAGACCACCGGCCGCTGCACTCTGGCGAGCGCTGCAACGTCGGTGAGGCCCATGCGCACCTGCAGTGACTTCATCGTGTTCCCCCTTCGGATTGTCTGTTCAGCGTAACTGTCGCGTCCGACAACCCAGACTCACAGCTGATAACCCGCATTATCAGCACTCCTAGACAATGAACATGACCGCTCGCCATAGGTTCAAGTTGCAGCGCCGGAGACACCTTCCGGAGCTGCGTCGGACGGCGGGAGTCCTCAGATGGGGGAGAGGATTCCCGCCGCCGGTCCACCGTTATACATCTCAGGGGAAGAGCACGTCATGGACACCAACAGCACGATTGACCAACCGCCGGACACCACGGCGGGCAGCTCGCGGAAGAAGGCCGCCGTCGTCGTCCTTGTTGCTGCCGCGGTTCTCACCGGCGCAACCCTGGTGGGAACCGCTATGCCGGATCCGAAAACCAGTGAAGCGTACCGATCCCTGACGGAGGAAAAGCAATCCGTGGAGGCGGAGCTGGCGGCCGCGGAGTCCAGTTACGGGTCACTGGAAGGCAGCTACACAACCCTGCGGGACGGCATTTCGGACCGTGAGGACAAGGTGGCTGCCCGGGAAGCTGAGGTAGAGGAAGCCAGTGCGGCAGTAAAGGGCAGCGAGGAGGGCGTCAAGGCTGCCGAAGCCGCCGTCAAGAAGCGCGAAGACGCGGTGAGCGGAGCCGAGGACCAAAAGGCGGCCAACACCATCAGCGACGGCACCTGGACCGTGGGCACCGATATAGAACCGGGGACGTACCGCTCAGCGGCCGACGTCGGCTCCAGCTGCTACTGGGGCATCTACGAGTCAGGCACCAACGGCAGCAACATCATCGAGAACGACATCCCAGGCGGCGGTCGCCCCACCGTGACGCTCTCAGCGGGTCAGGACTTCAACTCCACCCGCTGCGGTGACTGGGAAAAGCAGTAGAGCTACGCACGCGCCGCATTTCACCTCTTTCAACGAAAGGCATTCCCATGTCCCAGCACAACCCTGAATCACTGTCCCCGGCTGCAGCCGAACCGGCCGCAACGAAGCGTCCCGCCTACAAGAAGAAGAGGTTCGTCATTCCAGCCTCAGTGGTGCTGCTGGGGATCATCCTCGGTTCGTGCTCCACCGAAAACACCCCCGCTGCCGATGACCGACCGGAATCGGGCCCGACTGCTGCGGCCTCCACAGAGCCGGCCGAGGAGCCAGCAGCGGAGAATCCCGCCGAAACGCCGCCCGCGGAAGACGTGGCTGAGCCGGAAGCGGCTGAGCCGGCTGAGCCCACCGTGGGGACGCCGTTCGCCGTCGATATGGGCAACGGCAACGTTGCCACCATCACCATCGTCTCCGCCGAGCGGACCGACGTCGTGACCACCACGGCCCTTGCCACGCCGGCCATGAACGGCAGCTACCTGCTGCTGGACGTGCTCTGGGAAACCGAGTCCGGCACCACCACCTCCAACCCGTTCTACTTCAGCGCCAAGGACGCGGAGGGGCGCGCGGCTGATGTCAACCTGTTTGCGGACAACCAACTGGGGTCGGGCGAGGTGCTGCCCGGAGACAAATCGCGGGGTTTCGTTGCTTTCGACATCGCCGCCGGCCCGGTCTCCGTGATGATTTCCGATCCACTGTTGCAGGAAGCCGCCAGAATCCAGATTCCGGGGTAGCCGCCGTTAAGCTTGCCAATGGTAGCCTCCACCTATGCTGCATTTTCGATTTCGTGCGGCGGGTATTCCCGAACGGGAACCTCTGATGTCCTCTGTCCTGCTTGCGGACGACGGCGTCGCAACAGATGGGTAGCAGTGCAGGAACTTACAACGAGCTCTCAAACGCTCACGGAAATCATCGACCGTGTGGCTGCCAGCGATCACGACGCTTTTGCACAGCTGTACGAACATGTATCCCACCGCGTGCACGGACTCGCCTTGCGGGTGGTCCGGAATCCGGCGATCGCTGCTGAAGTTGTCCAGGACGTCTTTTTGTTGATCTGGGTATCGGCACACAAGTACCGTGTAGCGCTCGGGTCACCAGAAAGCTGGATCTTCACCTTGGCACACAGGCGGGCCGTGGACCGGGTACGCAGTGAACAGAGTTCCGCCGGACGGGACGCCCTCTACAATTTGAAAGCGGATGCGGTCATCCCGGATACCGTCGATGACACCGTTCACCACACATTGATGACCGAAAGCGTCCAACGGTGCCTGGCGTCCCTGACTACCCTTCAGGCCGAAGCCATCAAGCTCGCCTACTACAAGGGACTGACCTACGTTGAGGTCGCCGAGGCCCTGGGGATCAAGGTTTCCACCGCAAAATCACGTATTCAAGCCGGCCTGATCAAGCTCCGTGAGGCAATGGAAGCCGACGGATATGACGCGCACTCGAGGTGACTGAAGAGTGATCAATCCATTCCTACAGCAGTGGTTCACTGCGCAAGCCGTTGCAGAGGCGGCCCTGGCGCCGGACAGGATCTGGGCCAACTATCGCACCCTGGGTGGCCGCTGCGACTGTGTTGAGGTAGGGGCCTATCTTCATGGCCTTCTCCTGATCGACAATCTGCAGCGGGACATGCTCTCGCACGCAATCAACGAACTGCTTGACGACGCAGCGTCCCCGGCACGTAGGGCCGCCTATACCACCGACGACGTTTCACTGAAGTCCGGTTCCATTACAGCGAGCAGTTTTGAAAGCTGCACGGACGCGGCGCTGAAGAAGTTCGTCACAGCTTCAAGCGCACTCTTCGCGCACGATGACCAGGAGCTTCGGAGACTCGATTCCCTGCGCAGGACAGGGCTGATGGGCACCCCCGCCGAGGAACGTTTCGATCGCATCACCCGCGAAGCGCAGCAGATGTTCGGTGTCAACTCCTCCTCGCTGGCATTGATCGGGGAACACCAGCAGTTCATCAAATCGCTGGCTGGACCGATTGGTCAGAATGTGCCGCGCTCCATCTCCTTCTGCAACGAGACAATCCGTCATGACGATGTGACGGTTGTGCATGACGCGCTGAAGCATGAGCAGTTCGTGAGCAACCCGCTTGTCCAGCGGAAGCCGCACATCCGTTTCTACGCCGGGTACCCGTTGACCGGACCCGGAGGATGGCGGATCGGTAGCCTGTGCATCGTTGATGACCGGCCCAGAGGATTCACCAGCGATGATGAGACACGTCTCCTGGCATTGGCGGCGAGGGCACAGGACGAGCTTGAATCCACAGACGGAAGAAAGTGAACTGCACATGGCTGATTCGTACTACCGCAGTCTCGGCGACGGGCGCTTCGAGGCCACCCTCCACTCGCAGGGTGCATGGAATGACCACGAGCAGCACATGGCGCCGGCTTCCGGACTGTTGGCGCACTGCCTGGAGCAGTTTCAACCTAGACCGGATCTGCGGATGGCCCGGATTTCCTACGAGATCCTCGGACTGATCCCACTCGATACGGTGGAAGTTGTCACCCGGATGGTGCGACCTGGCAAGACCATCGAATTGCTTGAAACCGAAATGAACGCAAACGGCCGAACCGCCATCCGGGCTCGTGCCTGGCGGCTGGCCACCAGCGACACAGCGGTCATTGCGGCGACCGGGGATGAGCCCCTGCCAGGTCCGGACCAAGCAGTACCCCACGATGCTGTCGCCGAATGGCCGGGCGGCTACATCCAATCCATCGAGGTGCGCAGGCTTCCCGGCCACAGTCCAGGCCACGGCCGGGTCTGGCTCCGTACGCCGCACCCACTCGTCGAAGGAGTAACCTCGACTGATATGGTCCGGCTGATTGGACTGATGGACACCGCAAACGGGATCGCCACCCGAGTTCCGCCCGGCCCCGGCAGTTGGGCCTTTCCCAATGTCGACCTTCAGGTGCATCTGCATAGGCAACCGACGGGCGAGTGGCTCGGATTGGAAACCAACGTCACTTTCGGCTCGGACGGAATCGGGCTCACATCCTCGGTGCTGCACGATCTTGACGGCCCGTTTGGCCGCACCGAACAGATCCTCACCCTCCGCAAGCTGGCGTAAGGCGCGCAGGGAATTCACGCGCCGTCGTCGTGGTTATCCCTGTAACCGCGCTCACAGTGCAATCCGCGCTGAGCGGTGCATAGAATCGAGAACATCATGGCCAAGGCAGTCTGGAATAACAAGGTGATCGCGGAATCGGACCACACCGAAATGGTCGAGGGCAACCACTACTTCCCCAAAGACAGTGTCAAGAGCGAGTACCTCAGGGAAAGCGACGTCCACAGCACCTGTCCGTGGAAGGGCGACGCCAGCTACTACAGTCTTGAAGTGGATGGTGAGACCAACCCCGATTCCGCCTGGTACTACCCACAGCCCAAAGAAGCAGCAGCAAACATCAAAGACCACGTCGCATTCGTCAATGGCGTAACGGTCACCAACTAAAGGAGCGCATATGGAGTACAGGAACCTCGGTAGCAGCGGAACGTCGGTATCGGCCTACGCACTGGGCACCATGACCTTTGGTGCGGAGGCCGACGAAAAGGCTTCTCACGCCATCCTCGACGACTACGCAGCCGGCGGCGGCAACTTCATTGACACCGCCGACGTTTACAGCGCAGGCGTGTCGGAGGAGATTATCGGCCGGTGGCTGGCCAAAAGCCCGGCAGCGGGTGACATGGTGATCACCACAAAGGGCCGGTTCCCCATGGGAAAGGGCGTCAATGACCTGGGCCTGTCCCGCCGCCACCTGCGGCTGGCCCTTGACGCGTCGCTGAAGCGTCTCGGCGTGGAGCACATCGACCTGTACCAGATGCATTCCTGGGATCCGCTGACCCCGCTGGAGGAAACTCTGGGCTTCCTGCACGATGCCGTCAGCGCTGGCAAGATCAGCTACTACGGCTTCTCCAACTACACCGGCTGGCAGCTCACCAAGGCGGTGGGCATCGCCAAGGCCCGTGGTTGGGACCTGCCGGTCACCCTCCAGCCGCAGTACAGCCTGCTGGTGCGCGGAATTGAGCCCGAGATTGTTCCGGCAGCGCTCGACGCCGGCATGGGCCTGCTGCCCTGGTCCCCGTTGGGTGGTGGCTGGCTGACGGGCAAATACAAGCGTGACACTGCGCCGCAGGGCGCCACGCGTCTGGGGGAGAACCCTGACCGCGGCATGGAAGCGTGGAAGAAGCGCAACGCACAGGAGAAGACCTGGGCGATTATCGACGTCGTACTCGCCACAGCGAAGGCCCGCGGCGTCAGCGCATCGCAGGTGGCGCTGGCCTGGGTTGCACAGCAGCCGGCAGTCACGTCAGTAATCCTTGGTGCGCGCACAACCGAGCAACTCGCTGATAACCTCGGGGCGGCCACGCTGCGCCTCACTGAGCAGGAAACTTCCAGCCTCTCCGAGGTCAGCGCACCGGACGTAGCCGACTACCCGTATGGGACTCCTGGCATCGAGCAGCGCAGCCGGAAGATCGACGGGGGCCGCTAGGCAGGTTTGCGGGTGGTGGTCCGGCGGTCCAGACGCCGGACCACCAGATACGCGATCAGGCACGTGGTGCCCGTCAGCGCGGTGCCCCAGATCGTGTCGATGACCAGCATTTCCACCGGCCAGTCCCTGAGCGTCGCAGCGTTGGTGAAGCCGTACGTGCCGTAGGCGGCGAAACCGACCACAGCGCCTGACACCGCAGCGGCCCGGCCGCTTGCCTTCTCCAGGGCGGGCTTCACCGCGAGCCAGTATGCCGTCGCCGCGTAGCCCAGGTAGAAGACGGCGGCGAACCCCAGCGAGGCCCGCTCAGCCATCAGCGGGCCTATCCACTCCCGATACGTGCCGGCCATGAGCAGCAGCCACGGGATATCGATGGCGAGGAACACCACAGCAACCACCGCGGCGTTCCGCGCAAAACGGATCATGCGAACACCAGGTAGGTGGTCAGCGTAATGAGCGCCGTCAGCACGGTGCCCCACGCCAGATCGATGACGACGACGACGGCGGGCCACCGCTTGAGCGTGGAAGCATTGGTGAGGTCATAGGTGGCGTAGGCGAAAAAACCCAGGGCCGCGCCGTAGCCGAGCGCGGCGCCCCACGACTGTGCCGCGAGGGACGGCTGGACGGCGAAGAGTACTATCCCGGCGATATAGATTAGGTAGAACACCGCCGCATAGACAAAATTGGGTTTGTCCGCGAGCTGGCCGCCGAGGTTCTTTCGGTAGAAGCCGCTCATGGACTTGAGCCAGATTGAATCCAGCAGCAGGAAGGCTGCCGCGGCAACAAGATACTGCAGAAAGACCATGAACAGGAGCCTAACCTAGATGAGTGCATGGTCTCAGGGCTCCCTCCAGGTGATCCACCAGGACTTGTCCGCCGGTGCAGCTGCGGACCTGGACCGGGGCATAAAGCTTCTCCGCGATGCCGCAGCCGGCACCATTGGCCCAACGCTTCGCCTGTACCGGCCTCAGCCAACCATGGCGTTTGGCCAGCGCGATGCACGGTTGGCTGGATTCGACGCTGCGGCCAGGGCGGCTCGAAGCCACGGTTTTGAACCACTGGTCAGGCGGGCCGGCGGGCGGGCCGCGGCGTACCACCGGGGTTGTCTGATTGTCGATCATATAGAGCCGCATACCGATGCGATTGCGGGATCCCGTGAACGGTTCAGCCTGCTGGGTGCCCTCCTGGCAGAGGCCCTGCGCCGTGTGGGGGTGGATGCGGCTGTCGGTGAGATTCCGGGCGAGTACTGTCCAGGGGAGTTCAGCGTTCATGGAAACGGCGCAACTGCGCAACTCAAGCTGGTCGGTACCGCTCAGCGCGTGATCGCGGGTGCATGGTTGTTTTCCTCGGTCATCGTGGTGGAAAATTCGGCGCCAATCCGGGCCGTTCTGGAAGCCACGTACGCCGCCCTGGATCTCAACTGGGATCCTTTGACCGCGGGCGCAGTCGAAGACCTCACCCCTGGTGTGAGCGTGGAGGACGTTGCGGCCGCCGTCGTCGCCGTCTATTCGGGCGCAGCGCGCCGGGCAGCCGGCAGCACCTCTGGTTCCGTCTGACCGCACGGGAGTAGTCTGAGCTATGCTCCACCAGTCTGCGTCCTCCGGCAGCTCGCTCATGTTGGTGGTCGCCCACCCGGACGACGACGCGTACGGACTCGCCGGCACCGTTGCCCTCCATGCCGGTGAAACTGGTTTCCGCTTCATTCTGGTCCATGCAACGGACGGCGCTGCGGGCGGGATTCCGCCAGGCTTCCCTGCCACCCGGGAGACGCTCGGAGCAATTCGGCGGGAGGAGTGCCGCAGCGCCTGGCGGGCGCTGGGACGTGAGCCGGACCGTCACGAGTGGCTGGATTACGACGACGGCCGGGTAGCTGATGTGCCATTCGAGGAGTTGGTTGCACGGTTGACGGCGGTCATGGAGGAGGAATGCCCCGACGTCGTCGCTACTTTCGGACCGGATGGCATCACGGGCCACCCGGATCACATTGCCGTTGGCCGCGCCGCGGACGAGGCGTTCCATCGCCTGCGCACAGCGGGCACTAAAGGATTCCACCGGTTGGTCCACGGAGCTCTCAAGGAATCGACCTTCGAGCGCTGGAATAAGGCCCGTCGCGCACAGGGACTGGCTCCCTGGGATCCCACGCAGGTCTACCAACTGCGCGGCGTACCGGACGAGCTGATCGGGGTCGAGGTTGATGCGTCCCCGGTGGCTGACCGTATTGTCGCGGGGCTGCAGGAGCACCGCAGCCAGCGCCGTGTGATTTACGATCTGGACCGGACCGCAGAACAGTGGCAACGATCCGTCGGCCGCGAATACCTGGTCATTGGGTGGCCGCCCAGCCCCCCGGGCTCCCCAATGCTGCATGACGTGTTCGAAGGCATCGGGTCGTCGGATTAGCGGACCCACGGAAAAAGCCGCGGCGCTGCCCAACGGGCACCGCCGCCGTCGTCGTGCTTCCATCCCTTACTGGCCGCGCGCTATCCATTCCTCCAGGTGTGGCGTTTCCTCGCCGATGCTTGTCGAGTCGCCGTGTCCGGTGCGGACTACGGTGTCGGCGGGGAGGGTGAGCAGCCTGTCGCGGATTGAGCCGATGATCGTGGGGAAATCGCTGAACGAGCGGCCGGTGGCACCTGGCCCACCCCGGAAGAGCGTGTCTCCGCTGAACACAGTGCCGGCGTCTTCCAGGTAGAAGCACACCGAGCCGGGGGAGTGCCCTGGCGTATGGATTGCTTTCAGAGTCACGCCGCCGACGTCGAACGTGTCACCGTCGTTGATTTCATGGTCGGGAGATGGGTCACTGTACACCTGGTCCCACAGCATGCGGTCCGCGCTGTGCAGGTAGATCGGGGCGCGAACGGCGTCGAACAGGTCGCCGACGGCCCGGATGTGATCGTCGTGACCGTGGGTGAGGAGGATGGCCTTCACCTGCCGTCCGTTAATTTCGTCGACTATTGCCGCCGCGTCATGCGGTGCGTCGATCACAATGCACTCGGCGTCGTCACCGATGATCCACACGTTGTTGTCCACGTCCCAGGTTCCGCCGTCGAGCGAGAACGTTCCAGAGGTGACCAGATGGTCGATGCGCGCCGCCATCAGAGCTCCACCACCGAACGAAGAACCGCGCCGTCGTGCATTTTGTGGAACGCTTCCTCAACCTGATCGAGCGTGATCCGCTCGGTGACAAAGGCGTCGAGATTGAGGTTGCCCTGCCGATACTGGCTGACCAGCATGGGGAAGTCACGTGACGGTAGACAGTCGCCGTACCAGGAGGACTTGAGCGAACCTCCGCGCCCAAAGACATCCAGGAGGGGCAGTTCCAACGTCATGTCCGGCGTCGGCACGCCGACCAGCACCACCGTTCCGGCGAGGTCGCGCGCGTAGAACGCCTGCTTGTAGGTTTCGGGACGGCCGACGGCGTCAATCACCACATTTGCACCGTTTCCGTCCGTGAGGCCGCGGATGGCTTCAACGGGATCGGTCTCTGTGGAGTTGATGGTGTGCGTGGCACCGAGGCCCTTGGCGAGTTCCAGCTTACGGTCGTCAATGTCCACCGCAATGATGGTTGTAGCCCCCGCCAGCTTCGAACCGGCGATGGCGGCGATTCCAACGCCGCCGCAGCCGATCACGGCAACTGAATCGCCGCGGCGCACGTTGCCGGTGTTGATTGCGGCACCAATGCCAGCCATGATGCCGCAGCCCAGCAGACCCACGGCTGCCGGATCCGCTTCGGGGTCAACCTTGGTGCACTGGCCCGCGTCGACAAGCGTTTTCTCGGCGAAGGCGCCGATGCCGAGTGCGGGAGATAGTTCGGTGCCGTCTTCCAAGGTCATTTTCTGCGTGGCGTTGTGGGTGTTGAAGCAGTATTGCGCTTCGCCCCGACGGCACGCGCGGCATTCGCCGCAGACTGCCCGCCAGTTGAGGATAACGCGGTCGCCCGCCTTGACCTCGGTAACTCCTGGGCCAACGGCGTTGACCACGCCCGTTGCTTCGTGACCCAGCAGGAAGGGATAATCGTCGCTGATTCCGCCTTGTTTGTAATGCAGGTCGGTGTGGCAGACTCCGCAGGTCAGGATGTCAACAAGTGCTTCGCCCGGTCCCGGGTCCGGCACGATAATTGTGGTAACGGATGCCGGAGCGTCCTTCTCCATGACGACGACGGCTTTGACGCTGTGAGCCATATGTACACAAACCTCTCACTGGATGTCTCTCGAATAGATCCACCCTATGCGTGGTGTCCAGGTGCGCGAACCGGTGGTCGAGCAAAGTCGCTTATGCGATCGCCCGGTGGTCGACCGAAGCCGCCTGTGCCATCGCCCGGTGGTCGAC
>NZ_KI915017.1:0-7039 GCF_000520595.1 Arthrobacter sp. H5 | reverse complement strand
TGCCATCGCCCGGTGGTCGACCGAAGCCGCTTGCGGCTGCGTGGAGACCCGGTACCGACGCGATCCCCCGAGTGTCGGCTGTGGGCACAACGTGTTCGAATGTGAGGTCGGGTAATAATGTCGGTGGCGGGTGATGGACTGTAGGTATGGTTCAGCAGCTAGTGGAGGAGACGGCCGGCAATGACGGCGGCATCGGCAACGGCACCGGCGGCGGTGAGGTCGGCGCGCGGATCGGCGGCGGCACGGGGGTAGGGATCGATGACGGCGCCCGGCGTGCGCGGTGTGAATGTCCGCCATCTGCTTTTTGCAATGGTCTGTTCTGTCCCGGGCCGCGTGCGTATGAAAACGGGTTCACCCTGGACTCCACGGTGGATGATGAGGAACGTGACCGCGTGGAGGCAGCGGGTCCGGAGTCGTTGGTGCGGATGCTGGGCAACCGGAATCCCTGGCTGCTGGGGTTGCCTGATGCTTTGGATCTCCTGCGGGCTGCCGACCGGTTGGCGTCTTGGGTGGCTGCCCGGCAGGCAGCTTTGATGGCACAGGTGTTTCATCAAGTGGATGGGCATGAGGCATCCCGGACCGGTGAATCGCGGCCGCCGCTGAGCTTTATGTTGGCTGCCGAGGAGATTGCGCCCCTGTTGAGAGTGCCCAGCGGCACGGCGCATCGTCTGCTGGGGGAAGGGCTCCGGCTGAGCGAGGAGCTGCCCGCAGTATGGGATGCGCTCGATGCGGGTGAACTCAGCGCAGTACAGGCCCAGGTAATTGTCGAGCAGTCCGGCACCCTGCCCGCGGAGGCACTTCCTGTTTTTGAGGAGCAGGTCCTTCGGACGGCCGCCGGGCTGACCCGGCCCAAACTCGGCGCACGATGCCGGCGTTTGCGGGAGGAGTTGCACCCGGAGTCGATTACAGCCCGCAAAAAGAAGGCAGTCCGGGACCGGGGCGTCACCGTTGAGGCCAGCCAGGACGGGATGGCATGGCTGAATGCCTACCTGCCGGCGGAACAGGCTCTCGGGATCTACAACCGGGTCGATGCCGCCGCGCGTGCCCTGCAGAGTCCGGAGGAAGTCCGCACGCTGTCCCAACTGCGTGCGGACGTGTTCACAGATGTCCTCACCCACACCTGTACCGGAGATCCGAAACAAGGCACCGGCCACCGCGGCGTCGGCGCAAGGGTTTTTGTCACTGTCCCGGCCATGACCCTGCTCGGCAGACACGCCGCGGGCTGCACCGGCGGTGGAAATCGAGTCGATCGGGCTCGAGGCCGCCCTGATTCGGCCGGTTTGAGGGATTTGTGCGAGTGCGTGGGGATCGATGGGGTTTCTGCTGTGGAGCGCTGTGCGCCCGGGCTGCTTGAGGGTTATGGTCCAATCGATCCGGACACCGCCCGCAAGTTGGCCGGCCACGCGCCGTCATTCGCAAGGATCCTCACGCATCCGGAAACCGGTGTGGTGCTCGGACTGGGCAGGGACAGATACCGGCCGCCCAAGCCGTTGCAGGACTTGGTGAGGATCGTTAATCCCACCTGTATCCATCCCGGCTGCAACAGGTCTTCGCAGGTCTGCGAAATCGATCACACCACACCTTGGGCCGCGGGAGGCTGCACGGATCTCTGTAACCTCAGGCCGAGGTGCAAACTGCATCACATGCTCAAAACGGAAGGTTTTTGGGGTGATGCACAGCCTGAATCAGGGATCGTCCAGATGACCTCACTGGCAGGGAGAACCTACACCACCTTCCCCGAACCGCCCCCGCCCTTTTAAGTGAAGGCCCCGTGGGGTCGGGTGGTTGCTAAGTCGCGCCCAGTGAAGGGCCGGTGGGATGTGATGCCGGTGGGTCGGGTGGTTGCTAAGTCGCGCCAAGTGCTCCGGCGGCGGGGGAGCTTTGCTACGCGGCGATGCGCGATTTCACCTCTGAGGCCGATGGATTGGTCGCGGAAGTGCCGTCTGGAAAGAGCACAGTCGGTACCGTCTGGTTGCCACCATTGAGTGATGCGACCAGTTCAGCGGTGCCTTCGACCTCTTCGATGTTGATTTCCTGGTAGCCGATGCCTTGGGCATCCAACTGTGACTTCAGCCTGCGGCAGTAACCGCACCACGTTGTGGAGAACATGGTGATGGTTCCGGCTTCGGGGGTGTAGTCCACGGTGCTCCTTGAATGTAGATGCGCGAAGCCGCTGTAGCTTCATCACCTCTTCCAACGAGATGTCCTGGCGATCAATTCCCCGAACCGGCAGCAAGTCCGGCGCCAAAGCAACCAAAACGCTGAGTAACCCATTTAGTCCGTCTTTTGTTTGTCGGTAGTCTCTATGAATGCCGAGCCAAGACAAAAACACCGCCAAAGACATCGCCGCCCGGGCCAATGCGGAGCAGCTCGCAGCGGTTCGTATTGCCATCAACGAGGTTGACGAGCACATGGTGGGACTGATTTCCCGCCGCGAACGACTCGTGCGCAGGGCCGGTGCCTTGAAGCAGGATGAAGCCTCTGTCCGGGCACCCGCACGCGTGGAGCAGGTGATCGCCAACGTGCGGAGTTACGCCGACCAGCAGGGAGTGGATCCCACTGTCGTGGAGGAAACCTATCGTGCAATGATTGCTGCCTTTATCGACTACGAGCTCAAGGTGCGCCGGGGCGCCTGATCCACGAGGGCTGAGCTGTTGGTCGCGCACTGAGGCAACGGATACCATCAAAGAGGCCAACACCCGGCGTTTTGCCGGATCGGTGCCATCGTCCGCCGGTACGGTATTCCAACCAGACCCGACCCCCTAGTACAAGGAGACCCTGTGTCAGCGCCCCCAGTCATCACCCTCATCGTCAACGGCGAAGAGCAGCGGGTGACTACAGGCACCACCGGCGCGGACCTGTTCACAGGCCAGCGTGACGTCGTCGTGATGCGCGTAAACGGTGAGCTGAAGGACTTGGACCAACCGGTCGAGGACGGCGCGCAGGTTGACGGCGTCACGATCGGCTCACCTGCCGGACTGGAAGTCCTCAGACACTCTGCCGCGCACGTGATGGCGCAGGCCGTTCAGCAGCTTCGGCCGGACGCGAAGCTGGGCATCGGGCCCTACATTACCGACGGCTTCTACTTTGACTTCGACGTCGAAGAACCGTTCACCCCTGATGACTTGAAGCAGCTCGAGAAGATGATGCTCAAGATCGTCAACGCGAATCAGCTCTTTGTCCGCCGCGTGGCCACGGAAGATGAAGCCCGTGAAGCGATGGCAGAGGAACCGTACAAGCTGGAGCTGATCGGCCTGAAAGGCGGCTCCGGCGACATCACGGACGACGACGGCGCATCGGTCGAGGTGGGTGCCGGCGAACTGACCATCTACGACAACATCGACCGGAAAACCGGCGACGTCGTATGGAAAGATCTGTGCCGTGGACCGCACCTGCCCAATACCAAGCTCATCTCGAACGCATACTCGCTGACGCGGTCTGCGGCAGCGTATTGGCGGGGCAGCGAAAAGAACAAGCAGTTGCAGCGCATCTACGGAACGGCGTGGCCAACCAAGGATGAGCTGAAGGCCTACCAGGAACGCATGGCAGAGGCAGAGCGCCGCGACCACCGTCGGCTTGGCACGGAACTGGACCTCTTTTCCTTTCCGGATGAGCTTGGCTCCGGCCTGCCGGTGTTTCATCCCAAAGGCGGAATCATCCGAAAGGCAATGGAGGACTACTCGCGTCAGCGGCATGTCGACGCCGGCTACGAGTTTGTTTACACGCCCCACATCACCAAGGGCCACCTGTATGAGCTATCGGGCCATTTGGACTGGTACAGGGACGGCATGTTCCCCCCGATGCACATCGACGCCGAACTGGGTGAGGACGGAACTGTCCGGAAGCCGGGCCAGGACTACTACCTGAAGCCAATGAACTGCCCAATGCACAACCTGATCTTCGCCTCGCGGGGGCGCTCTTACCGCGAACTTCCATTGCGCATGTTCGAGTTCGGCGCGGTCTACCGGTACGAAAAGTCGGGTGTGGTTCACGGGCTGACCCGCGTGCGTGGAATGACGCAGGATGATGCCCACATCTACTGCACCCGCGGGCAAATGAAGGATGAGCTCACCGAAACGCTCAACTTCGTCCTGGGTCTGCTCAAGGATTACGGGCTCGATGACTTCTATCTCGAGCTCTCCACCAAGAACGAAGAGAAGTTTGTCGGTGCCGACGAAATCTGGGACGAAGCGACCCGCACCCTTGCCGAGGTCGCCGAAGAGTCCGGCCTGGAATTGGTGCCAGACCCGGGTGGAGCAGCGTTCTACGGTCCTAAAATTTCCGTTCAGGCGCGCGACGCCATCGGCCGGACCTGGCAGATGTCCACCATTCAGTTGGACTTCAACCTGCCGGAACGGTTTGAGCTTGAATATCAGGCAGCGGACGGCACACGTCAGCGTCCCGTGATGATCCATCGTGCCCTCTTCGGTTCGGTCGAGCGCTTCATGGGTGTCCTGACAGAGCACTACGCCGGAGCGTTCCCTGCCTGGCTGGCGCCTGTGCAGGTGCTGGCAATCCCGGTTGCAGAAGCGTTTAACGACTACATGTTCGATGTGGTTGACAAGCTCAAGGCCGAGGGCATCCGCGCACAGGTGGATGTTGGCTCCGACCGGTTCCCGAAAAAAATCCGCACGGCCAGCAAGGAAAAGGTTCCGTTTGTCCTGATCGCAGGCGGCGACGATCAGGAGGCGGGCGCCGTCTCCTTCCGTTTTCGGGATGGCAGCCAGGACAACGGTGTTCCCATTGACGAGGCGGTCAAGCGGATTGTCGAGTCCGTGCGCAGCAGGGAAAAGTAGCTCTCATGGACGGCGACGACGCCGGTCATCCATCAGACGCGGACGTAACGGACAGCTTTGGGCTTGCCGGGGTTCCCGATGCCTTCCAGCGCTTGTGGACGCCGCACCGCTTGGCGTACATCAAGGGTGGACAGGAACAGTTCAGCACGGAAGAAGAATGCCCCTTCTGTGTAGCACCTGCGCGGACTGACGAAGAGTCGCTCATAGTCTGGCGGGGCAAAACCGCCTACGTTGTGCTCAATCTTTTTCCCTACAATCCCGGACACCTGCTTGTATGCCCTTACCGCCATGTCGCTGATTACACCGACATCACCCCGGACGAAACCCGGGAGATAGCCGAGCTGACCCAAACCGCGATGCGTTCACTACGTGCCGTCGCCCGCCCAACAGGGTTCAACCTGGGAATGAATCAGGGCGCCACGGGCGGTGCAGGGATTGCGGCTCATCTTCATCACCATGTTGTTCCCCGCTGGGGTGGGGACGGCAACTTCTTCCCCATCATCGCGCAGACGAAAGCCATCACTCAGACGCTTGACGAGGTTCGTTTGCAGCTCAGCGCTGCGTGGACGGATGCGGCACCTGCCGCGCGGGAAGGGGAGACCTAGGAAATGCTGAACAAGTATGCACGCAGTTTCTTCACTTCCCTCTTCACACCTTTGGCCACCCTGTTACTCAAATGGAAGGTGTCTCCGGATGCCGTGACAGTAGTGGGAACCCTTGGGGTGGTGATTGGCGCACTTGTGTTCTACCCGCTGGGGGAGCTGTTCTGGGGAACGGTGTTCATCACACTGTTTGTCTTCTCGGATGTGGTGGACGGCATCATGGCGCGGATCCGCGGACGCAGCGGAGCCTGGGGTAACTTCCTCGACTCAACCCTGGACAGAGTGGCGGATGGAGCGCTCTTCGCCGGGGTTGCCATTTGGTACTTCGGTGCCGGAAACAACGCGGCAATTGCCGTCTCAGCGGTTGCATGCCTGGTCCTGGGGATGGTTGTCTCCTACGCCCGCGCCAAAGCGGAATCGTTGGGCTTCACAGCCAATGTGGGTATCGCCGAGCGGGCTGAACGACTTGTATCTGTGCTGGTGGTCACCGGACTGACCGGACTCGGACTGCCCGAGTTTGTCCTGTTGGCTGTGCTGGTTCTACTTGCTCTGGCCAGCCTGGTCACGGTAATCCAACGGGTGGGGACTGTTCGTCAGCAAGCGCTCACTTCCGACGACGGATATCAGAAACCGCCGCTGTAGAAATGCCCCTGCCCGGCCGGGCCGCGTCATGCACCGGCACTGAGGACCAGCAGTCAGGCGTATCATGAGTTGTTATCTTTTCTCTACCCCGAAGGGCAAACTGTGTCCACTGTTGATGAAACTTCGACCACGTCTGAGACCGGCAGCAACCGGGTCAAGCGCGGTATGGCTGAAATGCTCAAAGGCGGCGTCATCATGGACGTTGTTACTGCTGAGCAGGCCCGCATCGCCGAAGATGCCGGCGCGGTCGCGGTGATGGCCCTTGAACGCGTACCTGCGGACATCCGCGCACAGGGCGGCGTTTCGCGTATGAGCGACCCCGACATGATCGACAGCATTGTCGAGGCCGTGTCCATTCCAGTCATGGCAAAGGCCCGTATTGGCCACTTTGTGGAAGCCCAGGTGTTGCAGTCACTGGGCGTGGACTACATCGACGAGTCCGAGGTGCTGACCCCGGCGGACTTCACCAACCACATCGATAAGTGGAAGTTCACCGTTCCGTTTGTTTGCGGCGCAACCAACCTGGGGGAGGCGCTGCGCCGACTGAGCGAGGGCGCCGCGATGATCCGTTCCAAGGGCGAGGCCGGCACCGGAGATGTTTCCAATGCCACCATGCACATGCGCAAGATCCGCTCGGAGATTTCCCGGCTGTCATCCATGGCCGAGGACGAGCTGTATGTGGCGGCCAAAGAACTGCAGGCGCCCTACGACCTGGTCAAGGAAGTTGCCCGGGCCGGAAAGCTTCCGGTTGTTCTCTTCACCGCCGGCGGAATCGCTACCCCTGCAGACGCCGCAATGATGATGCAGCTCGGCGCAGACGGCGTCTTTGTGGGCTCTGGCATCTTCAAGTCAGGTAATCCGGCTGAGCGGGCTGCGGCGATCGTCAAGGCAACCACCTTCCACGACGACCCCGACATGATCGCAAAGGTCTCCCGTGGACTCGGTGAGGCAATGGTCGGCATCAACGTTGACGAACTGCCCGAGCCGCACCGGCTCGCC
>NZ_AZSC01000298.1 GCF_000520595.1 Arthrobacter sp. H5 | reverse complement strand
AGATCAACAAACGCGTGTTGAAAGTACCCATGATCATCTTCATGTCCATCTACTACCCCATGAAAATGATTCGCGCTGTCCATTCCGCCCGTATGGGACGCGGTGGGGTGGCCTAGCCGTTCACGATCCGCCCAGCGCGGGGGAGTTGCGTCACGGACTCCTGGGCCGTTACCGATCACCTGATGCGACCCTGATCAACATCGACTGTTAAATACGTGAGTCCCGGCCGTTACGGCCGGGACTCACATCTTTCGGTGGAGGCACGGGGACTCGAACCCCGAACCCCCTGCTTGCAAAGCAGGTGCGCTACCAATTGCGCCATGCCCCCGAAAATAGGACCTGTCCAGTATAACCTGACCCGGAGGCCGAACCGAAAATTGGTTCAGCTCCCAATCCTAGTCAACCGTGTCGGTCGCCTTACTCCATACTGCTTTTTCCTTCTCGGAATCCTGCCACCGCTTGTAGGCGAAAACCCCTGCGATCGCAGCTGCGGCCACAATCAACTTCTTCACAGTGTTCCCTCCTTGGCAGTTACCTGCCGGTGCCGGATTCGTGGGCGTACCAGGACTTGAACCTGGGACCTCTTCGTTATCAGCGAAGCGCTCTAACCGCCTGAGCTATACGCCCCGATACCTCTTCGGGCCGAGATATGACTTTACAGCAGTATCTCGGCAATCTTCAAATCAGCAGGACCTGCTCGGAAGGTTCGAATCAGTCATCGGTGAGAGTAACTCCAATGCCGCCCACGAGGGTGGATGAAATATTGTACAGAACGGCCGAAAGCATCGCTAGAGCCGTGAGGAGCACCACGTTCACGACGGCAATAATTGTGGCAAAGGAAACTACCTGACCAAGAGAGGCAAACTGGCGCAGGTCAAATCCTTCGCCTTCCGAGCCAGCAATTTCACCCAGAAGTTGATTGACTCGGTCGAAGATTCCGGTCAGATCAAGAACCGTCCAAATCACGATGGCTGCGACGACCGTGACGATGCCGAGTGCAACCGAAAGCAGGAAGGACATTTTGAGGACCGACCACGGGTCCACTTTGCTGACAAGCAGCCTTGCTTTCCTTGCTTTCGCCTTGGGAGCCGGCTTTACCAACCCCGGCCTGTTGGCCGGACGGCCAGAACCGGATGGCCGCTGCGTTGGCCGTGCAGGTGCATTCACACGAGGCCCGTTGCCCGATGACCGCACAGTTCCACCGCCGGTGGTCCGCGGATTAGAGTTGGCTGAACTCACTCGTTGCCTCCATTTTCCGTCGACTCAGCGTCAAGCTCAGCCGTTTCTTCTGACGACAACGGTACTTCATCGTCGGCACTCTGCGCAGACTCGGCGCCGTCGGGCTCCATCTCCGTGCCGTCGTCGTTGGTGAGACCACGCTCCGAATTTCGTGCCACTGCAATGATGCGATCCTTCTTATCGGGTTTCGCGAAAATCACGCCCATGGTGTCCCTACCCTTGGCAGGAACACCGGTGACCGCCGAACGGACCACCTTGCCGCCTCCCATGACCACAAGTACTTCATCCTCTTCCTGAACTATCAGTGCGCCCACCAGATCACCTCGCTCCTCTGCGAGCTTGGCTACCTTGATTCCCAAGCCGCCGCGTCCCTGAACCCTGTACTCATCGACCTTGGTCCGCTTGGCGAAACCCCCCTCGGTGACAATGAATACGAAGGATTCGTCACTGACCACGTTGGCGGCAAGCAGCTCGTCTTCCTGACGGAACTTCATGCCAGTCACGCCTGAGGTCGCGCGGCCCATTGGGCGAAGGGCCTCATCCGTTGCGGTGAACCGCAGCGACTGGCCCTTACGGGATACGAGCATCATGTCATCGCTCTCAGAGACCAGCTGCGCGGAAACGAGTTCATCTCCATCACGCAGATTGATTGCGATTACTCCGGCCGTCCGGTTAGTGTCGTAGTCCTCAAGTCGCGTCTTTTTTACCAGGCCTCGTTTGGTTGCCAGAACCAGGTAAGGCGACTGCTGATAGTCGCGGAGATCGAGCACCTGCGCAATAGTCTCGTCGGGCTGGAATGCCATCAGGTTTGCAACATGCTGCCCCTTGGCGTCGCGTCCGGCCTCAACCAGCTCGTACGCCTTGGCACGGTAAACCCGCCCAAGGTTTGTGAAGAACAACAACCAGTGATGGGTGGTAGTGACGAAGAAGTGCTCCACCACATCATCACCGCGTAGCTGCGCGCCCTTGATTCCCTTGCCGCCTCGTGCCTGCTGGCGGTAGTTGTCGCTGCGGGTCCGCTTGACGTAGCCGCCACGGGTGATGGTAACCACCATTTCCTCTTCGGGAATGAGGTCTTCCATGCTCATGTCACCGTCATACCCCATGAGTATTTCAGTTCGCCGCTCGTCGCCGTGCTTGTCGACGATTTCCCGGAGTTCAGTCGAGACGATGTCGCGCTGCATTTGTGCCGAGGCGAGAATCTTCTTGTACTCGGCGATCTCGGCCTCGAGTTTTGCGTGCTGGTCCTGGATTTTCTGGCGTTCCAGCGCTGCAAGGCGCCGCAACTGCATATCCAGGATTGCCTGCGCCTGGATCTCGTCAATCTCTAACAGTCCCATAAGACCGTTGCGGGCGTCTTCCACCGTCGAGGAGCGGCGGATCAGCGCAATGACATCATCGAGTGCGTCAAGTGCCTTCAGTAGACCCCTCAGAATATGGGCTGCCTCTTCCGCCTTTCGCAGCCGGTACTGCGTTCGGCGGACAATGACTTCCAGCTGGTGAGTGACCCAGTGCCGGATGAACGCGTCCAGACTCAGGGTCCGTGGGACATCGTCAACGATGGCCAGCATGTTCGCGCTGAAATTGTCCTGCAACTGAGTGTGCTTGTAGAGGTTGTTCAAGACCACCTTGGCGACTGCATCGCGCTTCAGGACTATCACCAGGCGTTGACCGGTGCGTCCGGAAGTTTCATCGCGAAGGTCGGCGATACCACTGATCTTGCCGTCCTTGACAAGATCGGCAATCTTGATAGCCAGGTTATCGGGGTTCGCCTGATAGGGCAGTTCAGTGACCACCAGGCATGTGCGGCCCTGGATTTCCTCCACATTGACAACTGCCCGCATGGTGACTGAACCACGCCCTGTGCGGTACGCATCCTCAATGCCCTTGTGTCCCAGGATCTGTGCTCCCGTTGGGAAATCCGGACCTTTAATACGGACAATCAGTGCTTCCAGCAGCTCCTCTTTGGATGCCTGCGGGTTCTCCAGGTACCACTGGACGCCACTGGCAACCTCACGCAGATTGTGCGGCGGAATATTGGTCGCCATTCCCACGGCGATACCCGAGGAACCATTGACCAGCAGGTTGGGAAACCGGGACGGCAGGATAGTTGGTTCCTGATTTTTGCCGTCGTAGTTATCCTGAAAGTCGACGGTTTCCTCGTCGATGTCGCGCACCATCTCCATGGCCAGGGGTGCCATCTTGGTCTCTGTATACCGCGGCGCCGCAGCGCCATCGTTCCCGGGCGATCCGAAGTTACCTTGCCCAAGGGCAAGGGGATACCGCATGGTCCAGTCCTGAATCAGACGCACCAGGGCGTCGTAAATGGCGCTGTCGCCGTGCGGATGGTACTGGCCCATCACCTCGCCTACTACACGCGCACACTTGTTGAAGGAGCGCTCAGGGCGGTATCCCCCATCGAACATGGCATATAGCACCCGGCGGTGCACAGGCTTGAGTCCATCGCGGACATCGGGCAATGCCCGCCCAACGATGACCGCCATGGCGTAGTCCAGATAGGACCGCTGCATTTCGGTTTGAAGGTCAACCTGTTCAATCCGGTCGGTTAACACCTCGCCCTCGAGGGGCATGTCTTCGCCAGATACACCCGGTGTTACTTCATCACTCATTAGTCAGTTCCGTTCGTAATTCCGTAAAAGCCGCCAACGGCGTCGGGGAGCCTGAAGGGTCCGTGTATCCGACATTCTGCGTAGGCGCTTTAATACTTGCGAGGAACGAGCAAGTATCGTTGCGCCGCCAGAATGCCAGATGCGCGGACACCCTAGATGTCCAAGAAACGCACGTCTTTTGCATTCTGCTGAATAAAATTGCGGCGGGACTCGACGTCCTCACCCATGAGGACTGAAAAGATCTGATCCGCGGCGGCAGCATCGTCCATCGTTACCTGCAGGAGCGTCCGGTTATCCGGATCCATGGTCGTTTCCCACAGTTCGGTGTAGTTCATTTCTCCAAGACCTTTATAGCGCTGCACGCCGTTGTCCTTGGGGAGACGCTGATTGTTGGCCAAACCCAGCTTGATGATTTCATCCCGCTCACGGTCGCTGAATACGTAGGAGTGGGCTGCGTTGGACCACTTGATCCGATAGAGCGGAGGCTGTGCAAGATAAACGAAGCCATTCTCGATCAGGGGCCGCATGTAACGGAACAAGAGTGTCAGGAGCAGCGTGGTAATGTGCTGGCCGTCAACGTCCGCATCAGCCATCAACACAATCTTGTGATATCGGGCCTTCTCGACGTTAAAATCCTCGCCGATTCCGGCGCCGAACGCCGTGATCATGGCTTGGACTTCGCTGTTGCCGAGTGCCCGGTCTAGCCGCGCGCGTTCAACGTTCAAGATCTTTCCGCGGAGTGGCAGGATTGCCTGTGTTTCCGGATTCCTTCCACGCACAGCGGATCCACCGGCGGAGTCACCTTCGACTATATAGATCTCGGACTTGGATGGGTCCTTGGACTGGCAGTCTTTCAGTTTTCCCGGCATCCCGCCCGACTCCAAGAGCCCTTTTCTCCGGGTGGATTCTCGCGCCTTGCGGGCGGCAAGCCGCGCCTGCGCAGCCTGGATCGACTTACGAATAACATCGCGCGCCGGGCCGGGGTTGCGCTCCAGCCAATCACCCAGCTGGTCGGTCACAACCCGCTGGACAAAGCCTTTGGCCTCGGAATTTCCAAGCTTGGTTTTGGTCTGGCCTTCAAACTGCGGTTCAGCGAGTTTGACTGAGATCACCGCGGTCAATCCCTCACGGATGTCATCCCCGGTGAGGTTCTCGTCCTTTTCCTTGATGATGTTTTTCTCCCGCGCATAGCGGTTGATCAAGGACGTCATCGCGGCGCGGAAACCCTCTTCGTGGGTTCCGCCCTCATGGGTGTTGATTGTATTGGCATAGGTGTGGACGCTCTCTGAATAGGCGGTTGTCCACTGCATGGCCATTTCAACTGCGATCGACTTGTTGGTGTCTTCAGTTTCGAATGCGATGACATCCTCATGAATCACGTCCACCCGCTTAGAGGAATTCAGATGCTTGACATAATCCAGCAGACCGTTTTCATACATGTATTCAATGTGGCGGTGCTTCGGCTGCTCACTTCCGGACTCGCCTGGATGGGCGGTATCGGTAATTTCTTCGGTTTCTATCTCGTCGGCCCGTTCATCAACCAGGCTGATCCGGAGTCCCTTGTTCAGAAACGCCATCTGCTGAAAGCGCGCCCTCAAGGTTTCGAAATCGAACTCAACAGATTCGAATATTCCTGCGTCCGGGTAGAAGGTCTGTGTAGTTCCCGTCTGATCGGTTACTTCTCCTTTTCGGAGTTCTCCCACAGGTTTTCCGCCGTCCGCGAACGACTGGTTCCAAACATGGCCCTGACGCCGGACCTCTGTCTCGACGCGCGACGACAGCGCATTTACCACTGAGATGCCCACGCCGTGAAGACCGCCGGAAACTGCGTAGCCGCCACCGCCGAACTTGCCCCCCGCATGAAGAATAGTCATCACCACTTCAATGGTTGGACGACCCTCGGAGGGGTGCATATCCACGGGAATACCACGGCCGTTGTCGATGACGCGGACTCCGCCGTCTTCCAGCAAGGTGACGTCAATGTGGTCGCAGTAGCCTGCCAGTGCCTCATCAACCGAGTTGTCTACTACTTCATAGACAAGATGATGCAGGCCCCTTGGTCCGGTCGATCCGATGTACATGCCAGGCCGCTTGCGAACGGCTTCCAGTCCCTCAAGGACGGTGATGTCACTGGCATCATAGCCTTTCGGTGCATCAGGACCGGTTTCCAGCTCGTTGTCGTTAGCCACAGGCGCTGTCGACTCCTCATCGCGTAGGTCTCAGAATGAAGGCATCCCAGATAGGAATGCCTCGCCCACTATTCTACCTTGCTGGTGGGTGAAAGGACGCATGAATAAGCCCCTACTGGCGAATAATGCCGTATTGCAGCCAGCGGAGGGGTGCCTCGTAAGGGCGTATACGTCCTGCATCATTCTCTGGGCCCTGCACGGCTTGGAGCGCATTGACAAGACTTGTGGAGAGAAGCCCGCAGATCAACCGTAGGTATCCCGTGGACCGCGGCCTCTGACTGATCGTCCCCCTTTGCGCCAGTTCGGCGCGGAGGGTCCCATAACGGAGATCGCAGTGACGACTCCAGCTCCCAGCTCCTTCTCAAACCGGCCAAGTAAATCCGGACTGATCAAGCGCAGTTGGGTGGCCCACGCGGTCGAGTCACACCTGACAAGGACAGTCTTTCCGTCAAAACTTTCGGGGAGGCAGTGTGCGGATATTTCAGAACCCACTAACTCGGTCCATCTCGCCATCACGGACCCCACCGCCACCGGGGAATTCCATCCACGCTCGGCAAGGAGCCGCCCAAATACGTTCCCCAACCCCTGTGGATCTCTTCCCGTATAGACGTCCGACGCAGTCAGTCTGCGTTTTCCGGCACTATGTTGCCTACGTCTGGTAGCTGGTATCCGGGGATTTCCCCTTGCCTGCGACGCTTCCCTGAGTCGATTGAGCAGTGCTTGCGGCGCATCCGGTCCGTCCGTCCGTGTAGCAGCAGGGCCGGTCTGCTCGTCTCCCGGATCTGGCTCGCGGTTGACCGAAGGATCACCACTACTTTCGGAGTCAGCCGGCCGGATCATTCAAGCCTCCCGGGACAACCTTTACGTAGCGTCCGGCCAGGGCTGCCGGCACATCTTCACCAACGGCTGCAGTCACAAGGACCTGTTCCGCACTGGAGACAATGGCTGCCAGTTTCGCCCGCCGGGTGGAATCAAGTTCTGCAAAAACGTCATCGAGAATCAACACCGGACCAGCCCCCTGGGTGTGATCGTCCTCGTTCAACAAATAATAGGATCCAAGCCGGAGGGCCAGGGCCATCGACCAGGTTTCGCCGTGGGAAGCGTACCCTTTGGCTGGTGCCTGTCCCAGGATCAGCTGAACATCATCGCGGTGCGGTCCAACCAACGACATTCCTCTTTCGGTTTCTCTTTTCCGGTGGTCCCTGAGCGCCTCACCGAATTCACCGGATATGTATTCCAAACTCTGCCCACGCAAATCCTGCGGCCGTTCGTCCGAAACACCGTCGTCGTCCATGGACATATCCGTAACCGTGGTCCGGTACTCAGCCCGTGCCTCCTTAGTTCCATCGGTGAGCTGGCTGTACGCGCGAGCAAGATGGGGTTCAAGTCTGTCGAGAACACTCAGGCGAGCGAAGAGCAACCGCGATCCTGCCTCGAGGAGGTGCTGGTCCCAGACATCAAGTGTCGCTTCGTGCCCGGTAGTCAGCTTGCCTCGGCCACGGATTGACTTTAGTAATGCGTTGCGTTGCTTCAGGACTCGGTCATAGTCGGACCGCATGCCGACATAGTGGGGCATCAAGAGAACCATCAAATCGTCAAGAAAGCGGCGGCGGTTGGCCGGATCCCCCTTAACGAGCGCCAGATCCTCCGGAGCGAAGAGTACGGTGCGGAGAATACCCGCTGCATCCCGTGCCCGTACCGGGTTTGCCCGATTGATCCGCGCCCTGTTAGCGCGCTCAGCATTAACCTCGAGCTCAATGCTCGTGGATTGGAAACCTTTGACCAGCCGGCCCCTGACCAAGGCCCGCTCGGCATGGAAGGCGATGAGTGGCTTGTCTGAACTTACTCGGTGGGATGACATCGTTGCCAGATAACCGATGGCCTCAACTATATTGGTCTTGCCCACACCATTTGGTCCAACAAATACGGTTACGCCCGGCTCCAGTTGAATGTCTACCTGCGCATAGCTGCGAAAATCCGTTAGCGACAGATGCTGAACGTACACGGTTCCCCGTTCAAACCGAGTCTTTTGGGGCGCGGACGGCGTGCCCGCCAAACTGGTTTCGGAGCGCAGCGACCATCTTCAGGGACGGCGCATTTTCCTGGCGGGATGCAAACCGAGCAAAGAGCGCAGCTGTTATCGCAGGGGTGGCCACTTCATTTGCAATTGCTTCCTCGACGGTCCACCGGCCCTCACCAGAGTCTTCTACGTAACCGGCAACCTTGCTGAGCTCTGGATCCTCTTCGAGAGCCTTGACCATCAGATCCAACAGCCACGACCTAACAACAGTCCCTTTTTGCCAGGCCCTAAATGTTCCTGGAACGTCTTTGATGATGTCCTTGGCAACAAGAAGTTCATAGCCTTCTGCATAGGCCTGCATGAGACCGTACTCAATCCCGTTGTGGACCATTTTCGCGTAGTGCCCTGCCCCGCTGTCGCCCACGTGAACGAACCTTTCCTCGCGGGAACCTTCGGGTCCTAGTGCATCGAATACCGGCATTGCGCGCTCAACATCCACGGGGTTGCCCCCAACCATGAGCCCATACCCATTTTCGAGGCCCCACACTCCACCAGAAACGCCACAGTCAATGAAGGAAACTCCTTTCTCTAAGAGTTCCAGCCCGTGCCGTTGATCATCCGTAAACTTCGAATTTCCGCCATCAATTACCAGATCCCCGTGGGTGAGCCTGGAGGATAGTTCCTGAATCACTCCGTCCGTCGCAAGTCCGGCAGGTACCATCACCCAAACCAACCTTGGGACGGGTAGCATCTTAACAAGCTCATCAAGAGAAGCAACATCCGACAGATCAGGGTTGCGATCAAACCCAATGACTGTCAGTCCCTTGCGCCTCAACCGTTCTCGCATATTGAAGCCCATTTTTCCGAGGCCAATAAGACCGATGTGCACTTTTATCCCCGTTCGTTCGCTCTGGGTCATGCGGTGCCCGTTGCTATCACTGATTGGGAAGGCGCACCGGCATCAGGAGATAGCGATAATCTTCATTGTCCTCGCCCGTGGCATCCTGCTGCGCGGAGAGCACTGCCGGTTTCGGAGGTGTGGTGAAAGAAAACCTGACAAACCTGCTGCTGAACGCTCCAAGCCCTTCACTCAGGTAGTGGGGATTGAAGGCGACTGTAATGTCATCGCCATCGAGAGTTGCTTCAATTGCTTCCGATGCCTGGGCGTCCTCGCCCGTTCCTGCATCCAAAGTAAGCTGGCCGGCTGTGAAAGCAAGCCGGACAGGTGTGTTCCGTTCGGCCACCAATGATACGCGCCGTACAGCTTCAACCAGCACACTTGTTTCCACCGTGGCATGAATGGGCGTGTTGTCCGGAAAGAGAGACCGGATCTTAGGGTAGTCGCCGTCCACAAGCAGGGAAGTGGTGCGCCTTCCACCGCTTTCGAATCCAATGAGTTCGCTGCTGTCTGACAGCGCGATCTGCAGATCACCTGCGCCTCCCAGAGTTTTCGCTACTTCATTGAGGGTCTTCGCTTTTACCAGCGCACTGGTGGAAATCCCAGGAGTGGTGGGTTTCCATGAGAGTTCCCGGAGCGCTAAACGGTAGCGGTCAGTGGCGAGGAAGGTGATGAGGTCATCCTCAATTTCCATCCGAACACCTGTGAGGATTGGAAGTGTGTCGTCTCTGCTCGCCGCGATGATTACCTGAGATACAGCTTCGGCAAAGGCATTCCCATCGACTACGCCGCTGACTTCGGGAAGGTTTGGCAACTCCGGGTACTCACCTTCCGGCATCGTAGCCAGATTAAACCTGCTGCTTTTACAGGTAAGTGTGACTTTTGAACCATCGGTCTCTACGTCCACGGGGGCTGAAGGAAGACTTCGGCAAATGTCCGCGAGCAAACGGCCCGAGACCAGAATAGTGCCCTCTTCGGCTATGTCAGCGGGTATCTGCAGACGAGCCGAAATTTCATAGTCAAAACTGGCAAGGCTAAGGGATCCGCCCTGGGCCTTGATCAGTAGTCCGGAGAGCACCGGCACTGGTGGTCGTGGGGAAAGGGAACGAGCTGTCCAGGTTACTGCCTCGGCCAAAACATCCCGCTCAACTCTAAATTTCACTGAAGTGTGCCGCCTTTCACAAAGATTCGTGGGAACTAGTCACTCAGCCTGAAGCAATACCGACTACAGACCGCGGGATGCGATGGCGCAAGTGACAACTCTACTGACTGAAAGCTTAGCGCTAGATCCGGGACGTATTGGCCGTTCCGGTGGTGGGGAAAGTGTTATCTGAAAGGAGACATGTTCTTAAGATACGTAGTGTTAATAACTGCTGTGGATACTGTGGATAACTAGCTGTGGAAGCCCAGTGACTCGTTTTCGTCTGTTGACAGAATGTGGGTTGGCGCTGGATCTGGGTGGGATGTGTGTGTAGAAAATCCTTGTCGTTAGGGCGGTCCACAGCGTGTGTTGTGGTTGTCCTCAACGAGGTGGGAGTTGTTAGGGCAGTTGTCCACAGGTCTATCCACAATTGTCAATTAGGCGACATCGCGGACATCGGTCAGCCGTCTTTTTGCTGGTGTTTGATTCGGTTGGTGAGTTCGGTGACCTGGTTGTAGATGGCTCGCCGTTCGGCCATGAGTTCGCGGATCTTCCGATCGGCATGGATCACCGTTGTATGGTCGCGGCCGCCAAGTTCCTGGCCAATTTTTGGCAATGACATGTCGGTCAGCTCTCGACAGAGGTACATTGCAATCTGCCGGGCGGTTACCAAAGTGCGTGTCCGCGATTTGCTGCACAATTCTTCAAGGCTTATCTGAAAGTACTCGGCCGTCTGCGCCATGATGAGACCTGAGGTGATCTCCCGCGCGCCGTCGTCGGTAATAAGGTCTTTGAGTACTATCTCCGCCAGATTCTCATCCACAGACTGGCGGTTCAGGCTGGCAAATGCAGTGACCCGGATGAGAGCTCCTTCAAGTTCCCGGATGTTCGTTGAGATTTTGGAGGCGATGTATTCAAGCACTTCGTCCGGGGCGGTCATGCCCTCACTTATGGCCTTCTTCCGCAGGATTGCTATGCGTGTTTCCAATTCCGGGGGCTGGATATCGGTCATGAGACCCCACTCAAATCTGGAACGCATCCTTTCTTCGAAACCCGACAGCTGCTTTGGCGGCAGATCCGAAGTGATGACCACCTGTTTGCTGTGATTGTGTAAAGCGTTGAACGTGTGGAAGAACTCTTCCTGTGTTCGATCCTTACCGGACAGAAATTGGATGTCATCAATCAGGAGGATATCCACGTTTCGATAGGTCTGTTTGAAGCTTGTACCCTCGTCATCGCGGATGGAATTGATGAAGTCGTTAGTGAACTCCTCGGAGTTCACGTAGCGTACGCGGATCCCTGTATAGAGATGCCGGGCATAGTGACCAATGGCATGGAGCAGGTGCGTCTTGCCCAAACCGGAGTCTCCATAGATGAAGAGAGGATTGTACGCCTTAGCTGGAGCCTCTGCAACTGCCACGGCTGCTGCGTGGGCAAATCGGTTCGATGATCCGATAACAAAGGTGTCAAAGATGTATTTGGGGTTCAGCCTCCCGAATTCGTGTGAATTACTGGGGGGCGTAGGAGAAGGTTTGGTTTCCTGAGGTGTGGGGGTCTGAGGCTGTTCGGTTGTCTCTTCCTCCACAACGGGCGTCAACTCGGGATCAATGACGAATGCGCACTGGATGTCTTCCCTGAATACTTCCTTCAACGCTTCATCCAAAGCGAGTTTCAACTGGGTTTGCAGGACTTCCCGCGTTAGTTCATTGGGAACAGCAACCAAGAGCGTTGTTCCGATCAGCCCCTGGGCCTGTGCAAGCACTACGAAGCCACGCTGGCGGGGTGAAATCCTCTCATCATTTTCCAGTGTTCGGATCACTTTGCGCCAGGAGCTGCCTACATCATTGATCTCGTCAGTTCCCACTACTACCTCACCATTTGTCTAGTACCCGAATCTGAACCTCATCCACAGAGTTATGCACAACTAGTGGATAAATGGGACTTGGTAAGACTAGATGATGAAAACTACAGAAGATAGCTGGACCTAGGCTTGTGGAAAACACCAGGAAATGCCTGCACCAGGCCCTGTTTCGGTCCCAGCCAGAAGAGGTTATCCACAATGTAGCCATCGGGTGGGCTGTGTCGGACGCTCAGTCGGTTTGACCGGCCTGCCTGCGGTGCCCTAACGTTATGTAGTCCTATATGTCTGCATCTTGCATGCCTTGATGACCTTCAAAATCGGGAAAAAATCTTGGTTGGAGGCACTGGTGGCCCGTCGGGTGGACGTACAACAATATAGTGCTGGTCTGTTCTTCCCCCTTGTAGCAACAGATCCGCACAACTCAAGATTGTCTTGGAGTAATCACAGTGAGCAAGCGGACCTTTCAGCCGAATAACCGCCGTCGTGCCAAAAAGCACGGCTTCCGCCTTCGCATGCGCACACGCGCCGGCCGCGCAATCCTTTCCGCGCGCCGCAGCAAAGGCCGTACCGAACTGTCGGCATAGCCGACCCTGGTTCGCTTCCGATGTCTGAGCCAGGCAGCGGCAGCGTCCAGGGATCGAATCCTGAAAACCGATGAGGTTCTAGGTGCTGTCGAAACAAAACAGGGTTCGGACGTCTTCGACGTTCTCCCACACCGTCCGTTCCGGTGCCCGCTCTGGGCGCCGGAACTTGGTTTTATACGCCCGGTGTACAACGGATACCGAACCGAGCAGGTTCGGCTTCATCGTTTCAAGGAACGTTGGGAACGCGGTGACACGAAACCTCGTTAAGAGGAGACTGAGAGAAGCAGCTGCTTCGGCACTTGTGAGTCAGCCCCGCGGAATAGATTTCGTGGTGCGGGCTTTGCCACATTCCGCGTCCGTCGGTTGGAGTGAATTGTGTGGGGATTTTGAGCGTGCTCTGAAGACAACTGTCGGTCAGGTAGTCCGTTCACACGTCAAAGCCGGAAAGGAGAGCAGCATCGTATGACTATGTCTGTGTCACCGAAGCCGAGCTCCACACTTGCACAGCCTGGCGGCGTGCTGATCACACTTCTTAAGGTCTACCGGAAGGTGATCTCGCCGCTGTATGGCCCGGTTTGCCGCTTTTATCCGTCATGTTCGGCCTATGCGCTTGAAGCGGTTACCGTGCATGGCGTACTCAACGGCTCATGGCTTTCGATAAAACGTTTAGGACGATGCCATCCCTGGAATGACGGCGGGGTTGATCATGTTCCATCTGGCGGCCGCGTTTTCGCCGTCGGCTCTGAACCTGAGATCGTTGTGCTAAATCACCCGGTGATCCCTGCTGATGAGGAATGCCGCTTAGGCGGTTAGAGGAGCTAATAACGTATGGACTTCTTCGAGACAATTCTCCTGCCTTTCAGATGGCTGGTTTCGTGGGTGATGTGGGCCTTCCATGAGGGGTTTACCTTCCTCGGCATGGATCCTGCTTCGGGTTGGGCCTGGACGTTGTCCATCGTGGGACTTGTGGTGGTGATTCGTGCCGCTCTGATTCCGGTCTTCGTGAAACAGATCAAAGCACAACGGGGGATGCAGGCACTGCAGCCGGATCTTCGAAAGCTCCAGCAGAAGTACAAGGGTAAAACCGATCAACTCTCCCGTCAGGCTATGACGCAGGAGCAGATGGCTCTGTACAAGAAACACGGGACAAATCCATTTGCCGCGTGTTTACCAATTCTCATCCAGATGCCTTTTTTCTTTGCGCTGTTCACGGTATTGAACGGCGTATCTTCCTCAAGTGATGCCGGTGAAGGTATCGGGGCACTGACAGTTGAGGATGTGCGACAGTTTGATGCCGCCGAGATTTTTGGCGCCCCGCTATCATCTTCTCTCCTGCATGGGTTCGGCACGGAAGGTCATACCTCGGTTGTGATCCTTTCGATCATCATGATTCTGGCCATGACTGCCTCGCAGTTCATAACCCAGAAACAGATCATGGCGAAGAATATGTCAGAAGAGGCAATGCAGAGCCCCTTCATGCGCCAGCAGAAAATTATGCTGTACATCCTTCCGCTCGTTTTTGGTGTGGGTGGAATCAACTTTCCAATTGGTGTCCTCATCTACTGGACCACAACCAACATCTGGACCATGGCGCAGCAGTTCTTCGTGATCCGGCGCATGCCCACTCCCGGATCCCCCGCAGCAAAGGCTCTCGCCGAGCGTCGCGCAAAGAAGGGTCTTCCAATGATTCCGCTGTTGGGCGAGAAGAAGACGGAGCCCGTCGCGGAAGCTGCCATCGAATCTAAGGGGCAGCGTTCGCAGCCCCAGCGTAAAAACAGGAAGAGAAAATGAGCACCGACAACGTACATGCGGAGACTGTCGATTCCGATACGGAAGACGTACGCGATGGTGACGGTGCAGGACGACTTGAAGATGAGGGCGACGTTGCGGCCGATTATCTCGAAGAATTGCTGGACATAGCCGATATTGATGGTGACATAGACATTGAGGTCCGGAATGGCCGAACCTACATATCGATCGTTTCGGATGCAGCCGACAGTGGCGGGCTTGCTGCGCTGGTAGGACGGGACGGAGAAGTCCTGGAGGCCCTGCAGGAGCTGGCACGCCTCTCGGTGCTCACCTCTACAGAGAACCGTTCACGTCTTGTACTTGACGTTGATGGATTTCGGGATGTGCGCGGAAAGGAACTACGGCGAATTGCCGAAGAAGCTGTACAGACAGTTAAAGACACTTCAGGCGAGGTTGCATTGGAGCCCATGTCTGCATATGAACGCAAGATCGTTCACGATGTGATCGCAGAACTTGGAATGGTGAGTGAGTCCGAAGGTGAAGGAGGCGGTCGGCACATAGTGGTGTCGTCTGACACCTGAGACGGGTGTCCTTCTCCATAAACTTGGGAGCTTCATTGGTAGTTGAGATTGGCGACAGCGAGCTCGCGTCGGCTGAGGCGGTCTTTGGCGCTAGACTTCCTCTGGCACAGCGCTATGTCGAACACTTGGCGACCTCGGGTACCGAGCGAGGTTTATTGGGGCCGCGGGAAGTTCCCCGTCTGTGGGGGCGCCATGTGTTGAACTGCGTCGTCGTTGGTGAATTGATTCCGCAGGGCACCCGTGTGGCCGACGTTGGCAGCGGAGCCGGGTTGCCCGGGCTTGCGTTGTCCATTGGACGGCCCGATCTTCGTGTCCTTCTCATTGAGCCCCTCGAACGGCGTGTCAAATGGTTGAGAGAAGTAATCTCCGATCTTCAGCTCGACAACGTCGAAGTCTTTCGCGGGAGGGCTGAACAGGCTGTCGGGGTCATGCCGGTAGACGTTGTCACGGCACGGGCAGTATCGGCGTTGGGTGGTTTGGCTCAGATATCCATACCGCTGCTTGAGGGAACAGGTGAGCTCTTGGCCATCAAGGGCAGAAACGCGGCGGAGGAAGTCTCCAAGTCTTCCAAGTTGATCAGGCGCCTCGGCGGCTTGGAAATGTCAGTGGTTACGGTCGGAGAGTCGGTGGTTGCTGAACCGACCACCGTGGTGAGAATAGTAGTCGGCCCGGCTCGGTAATGCGCGTAAAGTTTCGCCGAGGCCGGTTTGTCCAACAGCTCGTTCTGCCAATCAACCGCTAGTCTAGAGTGAACACTGCCGCCAGGCTGAAAGCGAGCGAGATCGAGTGACTATGAGGAATGCAACCGCGAAGCGGGATCAGTCGCTATTAGTAAGCGGGTCCACGTTAGCCGTCGCATTGGCTGATATTCAACCGCAAGTATTTGCAGACCCCGCTAATACGGGGATTGTTTCACGTGAAACAAGTGCTATTTCAATAAAGCAGCAGGTTGGCGATTCCACCGGGACTGGCCAGGAGAGTGGTTCCAACGTCATGGATGTAATGGACGACAGCACACCGCTGGCCCGGGAGTTGGCCAATGAGAACAGGCGTCGGGAAAAGCTGAGCGGACGCAATCTTCCACGTCCGTCCAACACCAGAATTTTGACGGTCAGTAATCAGAAGGGCGGCGTGGGTAAAACTACCACCACGGTGAACCTTGCCGCCGCACTGGCCTCGGCGGGCCTGAACGTTCTTGTAATCGACATCGATCCGCAGGGAAATGCCTCCACCGCGCTGGGCATAGAACACCATGCCGAAGTGGACAGTATCTACGATGTCCTGATTGACGATATGCCCCTTGGCGATGTGGTGGCGCCATGTCCGGACGTGCCGAACCTTATCTGCGCCCCAGCCACCATCCATCTGGCCGGCGCGGAAATCGAACTGGTATCTCTCGTGGCGCGCGAGCAGCGGCTCCGCCGCGCGATCGACGTATATTCGAAGGATCGCTCGGAAAGCGGACAAGAGCGTCTCGATTATGTTTTCATCGACTGTCCCCCTAGCCTCGGACTTCTTACGGTTAACGCTTTTGTGGCCGCGAAGGAAGTACTTATTCCCATTCAGTGCGAGTACTACGCGCTCGAAGGGCTCAGCCAGTTGTTGAAGAATATCGAGATGATCCAGAAGCATCTGAACGCCGACTTAGTTGTTTCCACGATTCTCCTAACGATGTACGACGGGCGCACCAATCTGGCAGCACAGGTTGCGGCGGAAGTGCGAGAGCATTTTCCGGACCAGGTTCTACGTGCTGTGGTGCCCCGATCGGTTAGGATCTCTGAAGCGCCGAGCTATCAACAGACGGTGCTCACGTATGACCCATCGTCCAGCGGAGCCCTGTCCTATCTGGAAGCCGCGGCAGAAATCGCTGAGCGCGCCTAGCGTCCTTCTACCAGTCTCCGCGCCCTGAGCACAGTAGAATGGCCCTACTGACTCAAACCATGCAGATTGATTATTCTGCACGTGGAAGGAACAATTCATGGCAGAAAAGCGGAGAGGTCTGGGCCGCGGCCTGGGTGCCCTTATTCCAAGCGCTCCTGACAATGACGCAGCCGTCGATCCAGCGGTGGAGAAGCCGAGTGTCGGCCGCCCTGTGGATCTGTTCTTTCCCTCGGCACCAGGCTCAGCCAAAGCCTCCCGCCAGTCGACTCCGTCAGGCGCTGGTGATCGGGATCCAGGTGTGATCAACAAGGAAGCTTTGAAAGGCCCCGCCAAGCGGACTGGAGGCAGATCGGCGAAGCCCAGCGGAGTGCGAAAGACCGCAGCCCGCCCCGATAGCTCGGAGATTGTAGAACCTGGTGTGGCAGACCGGCCTTCGGTGGACCCCAATCAGTTGGACAGAGCACAGGACGCTCCTGCGGTTGTGAAGCCAGAGGATCAAGATCTGGCATCGGCCGCTGAGGACCTTGAAGTTTCACGTGAAACATTGACGCCAGTTCCCGGTGCTCAGTTTGCTGAGATCCCTGTGATGTCTGTTCATCCGAACCGTCGGCAGCCTCGAACGGTGTTCGACGAGGACGAGATGGCGGAGTTGGTGCACTCCATACGGGAGATCGGCGTCTTGCAGCCCATAGTCGTCCGCCTGTCTCAGGAACAGGGAGACCAGCCGTATGAGCTGGTGATGGGTGAACGGCGGTGGCGTGCCAGCCGCGATGCTGGGTTGGATACAGTTCCAGCGATTATTCGCTCCACCACCGACGATGCTCTCCTCAGAGACGCTCTCCTAGAGAACTTGCATCGTAGTCAATTGAATCCGCTTGAGGAAGCAGCGGCATACCAGCAATTGCTGGATGATTTCGGATGTTCTCAGGAGGAGTTGGCTACCCGGATTGGGCGCTCACGCCCGCAGATCTCGAACACGCTCCGACTCATGAAGCTGCCTCCTTTGGTTCAGCGCCGGCTCGCAGCGGGCGTGCTTTCAGCTGGGCACGCCAGGGCGCTCCTCGGCCTTGGCGATCAGGCAGAGATGGAGAAGCTCGCGCAAAGGATTGTCGCGGAGGGCCTGTCCGTGAGATCAACGGAAGAGATCGTGGCGATGAGTGACGGGCTTCGACGTCCGGCGAAACCGTCAACCCCGAGAGCCGGGGCCCGTCATGAGCGGCTGGACTACCTGGCCACGTCGTTGTCGGATCACCTGGATACCAGTGTGAAGATCACTCTCGGCGCAAAGAAGGGTAAGGTGAGCATCGAGTTCGCCAGCGTCGATGACCTCAATCGGATTATGAGTGTGCTTAATCCTGCTAACGAATAGGTGCGTCCGGGGTGTATGAGGGGCCGGTGTTTCACGTGAAACACCGGCCCTTTCGGGTCTTAGCTCCGACAGACGCGTCTATCTCGTTGTCTGTACCGCTTCAAGCCTGGCACACAAGTTGCAGTAGATCCGCAGGAGATCGACGACCGACATCGCGCCATTCTTTGCCATGTGGTCGTTCACTACGCGCTTGGTCCTCTCTCGGCTAGCCTGACCGCCCGGGTGCTGCATGGCGAATCGACACGGAGTTGGTCGGTTTGATCTGGCACATCTGCGGACGAAGCAAGAACACCGTCCAAGTCAGCCATCTAGATTTATCACCCGGCGCAACAGACGGCGACGGAATGGTACGTAGGCAGGTGTTGGCTCTGAATTGGATGAGGACTTCGATGGCTGGTGTTGAGGGCCTGTTCCGCGTCATCCGCTTTCACACAGATGTGCTTGCGCGGTTGACGACCCCGATGAGAGTAGTTTGATCTGATGGTCTGTGGGGTGTCTACGTCTGTCGGCCGCGCCGGGAGGAGAAGGAGTCCTGTTGCAGGAGCACGAGACGATCAGCTCTAGCCTTGCTCCTCACAGTTTCACGTGAAACGGCTGCTAGTTCACAGCGGAGGGGGAAACTGAAGCCAGTCGGATTGAGCCCTGGGACCATAAACTGACACGTCACCGCCTTGCCGGAATGGAGTCTTCACGATCTGCGCGCAAGGTGCCTGGATTCCGCGCGCTCGATTGCTGTCGATGTGCGTCCCAAGGCAGGTAGTGGTCCTGCAGGCGCTTGGTATGAGTCTTTGCTCGGTGTGCATGAATCCGACCGTTCATCGCTGCCCGCGCTCCCTCCTGCCCAGCCCGCTGCTGCCCGCGCCGCTTCCCGACGCTACAGCCCCCGCGCGCTTCCCGTAGCGTCGAACCAGCCGACGCGAACCTACGTTGGTTTCAGTACGCTTGGCTGCCCTCGCTCGGGCCCTGCTTGTGCGCCGCAGCTGCGGCGACGAGCTTAGGCTAGTTGATAGCGAGTGCATCAACGTGTCACTGTGCACTTGCAGCAGGGTCGTGGCCGATCGGTGAGGGGACATTCCCGCCGGCCGCAGAATCCGTTTCACGTGAAACACTTTATCCATTCATTCCTCGCATCTCCGGATTAATCGGCCCCTCCACCCCTGGGCGGCGGCCCTTGGACGTGCCGTGGATCTATCACAATCCTCTTGAACCGGCCTTTCTAGATAGAAGCAGGGCTCCTTGGCTGCTGGGTTCTATCGCGAGCGGTACCGCTGTACATGGTGCGTGTCG
>NZ_KI915016.1:23774-37955 GCF_000520595.1 Arthrobacter sp. H5 | reverse complement strand
AGCCCGCTATAGACCGCAGGCCAAGGACAGGCCCCGCCGACGACGGGAACCGAACGAACCCGGACCAGCTACTCCGTCCGCCAGGAATCCCACAGCGCGGCATACGAGCCACCCAGTGCCAGCAGTTCATCATGCGAGCCGAGTTCCGTGATGTTGCCGTCCTCCACCACTGCCACCCGGTCGGCGTCGTGCGCCGTGTGCAGCCGGTGTGCAATGGCGACGACGGTGCGCCCTTCCAGCACCGCGTTGAGGGACCGCTCAAGGTCGCGGGCCGCCTGCGGGTCGATGAGCGAGGTGGCCTCGTCCAGCACCAGGGTGTGTGGATCCGCGAGAATCAGGCGTGCGAGCGCAACCTCCTGCGCCTGTGCAGGCGTCAGCTCGTGCGCACCTGACCCCACGTCCGTGTCCACGCCCTCAGGCAGCGCGCTCGCCCAGGCAAGAGCGCCGACGTCGTCCAGTGCCTTTTCAATCTCACCGTCCGACGCATCCGCCTTGCCCAGCCGCACGTTGTCGGCCAGCGAACCCACAAACACATGGTGCTCCTGGGTGACCAGCGCAACCTCACGCCGCAGATCCTCCAGCGGAAGATCCACGAGCGGAACGCCGCCCACAGTAACCGAGCCCCCGGTGGGGGGATGAATCCCGGCGATCAAGCGTCCGAGCGTCGACTTTCCAGCGCCCGACGGGCCCACCATGGCCAGCCGCTCGCCGTGACGCAGTGTCAGGTCAACGCCGTGCAGCACATCGTGGCCCGGCCGGTACGCATAGCGTGCACCGGAGATCAGGATGTCCTCGTTGACCGGTTTGGCATCGGTGGCCTGCCTGTCGGGTGGAACGTCCTTGATGCCCACAATCCGGGCCAGCGATGCAGCGCCCACCTGGATTTCATCGGTCCACATGATCAGCAGATCCACCGGATCAATCAGCCGTACCGCAAACAGCGCTACCGTCGCAACAATCCCGGGCGTCACTGCGTCAATGGAGGCCAGCCAGCCGCCCCACAGCAGCACACCTGCAACTGGCAGCCAGAACGCCGTGTCGGCTGCGGGGAACAACACAGAGCGCAGCCACAGGGTGTAGCGCTCCGCCTTGAAGCTGACCGTCAGTGAATCGTCGATGCGCTTCCGGCGCAGCCCGCCGAGGTTGAGTGCATCCACCGTGCGGGCGCCCTCAATGGTTTCCGTGATGGAGCCGTTCACTCCGGCATAGCTCTCCCGTTCGGCCATGTAGCCGGCCGAGCTGCGCTTCAGATACCAACGGGTCACCGGATACAGCAGCGGCAGCCCAACCAGCAGGGCGATGGACAGCAGGGGTGAGGTGAGGACTGCAGCGGCAAGCGTGATGATGATCGTGACAATCGAGACCACCACCTGCGGCACGCCGAAGCGCACCGTGTGGGAGACGGAATCGACGTCGTTGGTGGTGCGTGATACGAGGTCACCGGTGCCCGCCTTCTCCACGGTGGACAACGGAAGTGAAGTTAGCTGTTCCATGAAGTCTTCGCGCAGTTCAGCGAAAACCGTCTCGCCGAAGACCATGCCGGCGCGCACGGCGAACCTGCGCAGGACCGCCTGGATCACCAGGAATCCCAGCATCAGCAGGGACATGGCTGCGATGAACCCGGAGGTGGTTCCGGCAATCACGGCGTCCACCACCCGGCCCAGGATAAACGGACCAACCAGCCCCGCAGCTGCCGAGCCGACATACAGGGCAACCACCCGGGTCAGCCCGCCGCGGTGCTGCTTGATCAGACGGGTTGCTTCGGTCCGCACTTCCCGCGGCCCGGCCACGGGCAGCTTGCCGGAGACAAACGTGCTCTTGTTCGCTTCCACTGACGTCTCACTCACTGCGGATCACCACGTTTCGGTAGGCAGGTTGACTTGCTAGTAGGTCCTGGTGCGTTCCCTCGGCGCTCAGGCGTCCGTCCTCGAGGAAGACCACGTGGTCCATGACGCCCAGCATCAGCGGGCTGGCGGTGACGACGACGGTGGTGCGGCCTCCGCCGCCACGGGCACCGGCCAGCCGCGCGGCAATGCGCGACTCGGTGTGGGCGTCCACCGCGCTGGTCGGTTCGATCAGCACCAGGGTTTCCGCTTCCGTGAGCAGCGCCCTGGCGAGAACCAGCCGCTGCCGCTGGCCGCCGGAGAATCCGCGGCCCCGTTCGGTGACCTCGTGATCGAGCCCGTTCTCCACGCCGTCCAGGATGTCCAGCGCGCTGCAGGCCTCGAGGGCGCGGAGGATCGCGGCGTCGTCGTGCCTGCTGTGTGGATCCAGCTGGGAGCGCAGGGAACCGGTGAATAGTTGCGGGCTGGCCTCGCTCACAACAATGCGGCTGCGGATGTCTGCAAGCGGAACATCCCGCAGGGACGCGTCACCCCAGCGGATCTCGGCACGTTCCAGCAGCTCGTCTTCGAATCGTCCAAGGCGGGTGGCAAGTTCTGCGGTGGCACCCGGGTCGGCCGAGACCAGCGCGGTGATCCGCTCCGGCCTCACCACCACGGAACTCGCTGAATCGACCAGCGGGGAGGATGTGGCGGGCGCCGGCGTTGCCGCACCATTGTCGGAGACGTTGGCCCCGATGGTCAGCACGTTGATGATCTTCCGTGCACCGACGTGTGCCCGGATGAAGTGGGACACCCCGTCCGCCGCCGTGCGGATGGGCGTCATCAGGAAAATGGAGTAGCCAAACAGCGCCACCAGCTGGCCCGGGTTAATCTCGCCGTTCAGCACCAGGGTTGCACCCACCCAGGTGAACACCACGCTGAAGGCGCCGGCGATGAACACCTGCGAGGCCTCCAGAGTGGCCAGTGAATAGGCCACCCGGATTCCGGAGTCACGGGTCTTCGCCGAGCGTTCGCGGTAGCGGTTCACGAAAATGTGCTCGCCGCCGATACCGCGCAGCACGCGCAGGCCGGCCACCGTGTCCGCTCCAACAGCGGTCATTTTGCCGGAGTCCTCGCGCTGGGCGCGCTGGCGGGTCTGCAGCGGCCGCACAACGAAGAGCAACAGGCCGCAGCAGGCCGGAACCCCTGCCAGCACTACGATCCCCAGGGTCGGGGAGCTTTGGGCAATGAGTGCGCAGACCACCAGCCAGGCCACTATGGCGCCGGCCAGCCGGGCCGCGATGTAGAAGATTTCACCCAGCCGGGTGGCATCGGATGCAGCTGTTGAAACAACTTCTCCGGTGGAGAGCTTTTTCGGCAGCGCATCACCCGTCTGGGTGATGCGGTATCCAACCAGGCGAATGGATTTGAAGGCGGCCTGCATCCAATTGCTGATTGCTGCGCGGTGACCCAGCATGCCGGCGAACGCCTGCGCAACGGTCAGGAGGACCAGAAGGCCAACCCACATGAGGAGGGCGTTGAAGTCCCCGGCAATCACGCCGTCATCAATGGCTTTTCCCAGTACAAACGGGACCAGGGCCTGCGCAACCATCAGCGCAGATTCGAGCACCACGGCAGCGGCCAGCGTTGCCTTCTGCTTGGACGCGAGCCAGAGGAGATAACCGGCAGGAGAGGTGAGCCGGGGAGCTCCGGGATCGGGGTATGGGTACGAGCGCACGAAGATCAATCTTAGTCTCAATCCACCCCAAGTGATAGGGATATCCCAATCACTTTTCCAAATGTGATGCAGATCTCGTCAAAGCCGTTCCATTCGCTGTAGTAACACCGCACGAAGTACCGTTAAGGGGTGTTGAAAACCGCCCTCAAACCCCGCTGGATCCTTGCGCTGATCCTCGCGCTGGTGATCGCGGCGGTCTTTGTGCTCCTGAGCCAGTGGCAGTTTTCCAGTTCGAGGGACGCACCGCCTCCCTCAACAGCTTCCACCGAACAGGTCCAGCCACTCACCAGTACCTTTGAACCGGGCATTGCGATGACGCCGGCAGTCGCTGACCAGCTTGTCCGCATGGAAGGTTCGTTTGTCGAGGACACCCGTGTGCTGGTCCAGACCCGGCTGCAGGGTGACCTGGATGGCCTGTGGGTGGTTTCGGCCTTCGAGGTTGACAACACGGAGACGGTTATTCCGGTGGTGCATGGCTGGATTCCCGACGCCGCAGCAGCGGCGGATGTACCGCCGGCGGAGGGCGCCGCCGTCGTGATGGGCCGCCTCCTGCCCACCGAAGCGCCGGTGGCACAGCGTCCGGTGCCGGGCCAGGTGCCCACCCTTTCGGTCGCCGAGCTGACCAATCTGTGGGACGTGCCTTCCTACGCCGGCTTTGTGGTCTCCTTCGAAACCACTGTGGCCGGCGCTGTGCTTGAGCCGCAGGCGCCGCTTGAGGCGGTCAGTGTCGGTCCGCAGCCGCAGGAGACCCCGATCAACTGGCTCAACATCTTCTATGCAGCCGAATGGGTGGTCTTTGCCGGCTTCGCATTCTTCCTCTGGTGGCGGCTGGTGGCCGACGATTACCGGCGCACGCAGGAGGACCAAGAGGACGACGACGAACCGGAACACCCGATTCCGACGCACCAAACAACCACACAGGAATCAACCGAGGTGAGACCGTGACAGATCCGGCACGAACAGCGGAAACCGGCAAGACCAGTAAGCCCAAAAAGCGCCGTTTCGGCGGAACCCACGCACAGATCCGGTCGGCGCTGGGGTTCTACAAGGTTTTGGCCTATGTCACGGGTGTCATGCTGCTTCTGGTGGTGGTGGAGATGGTGGCTTCCTACGGGTTCCAGTCCCACATCATTGCCGGCGGCGAGGGCGGCCCCATTTCCTTCGTGAGCAAATACGTGGACAACACCACCGGACTGAATCTGTCTACGGCGGTGCTCATTGTGCACGGCTGGCTCTACGTGGTGTACCTCATTGCCGATTTCCGGCTGTGGCAGCTGATGCGTTGGCCGTTCAGCCAATTCATCATCATCGCCCTCGGTGGGGTGGTGCCGCTGCTCTCGTTCATCGTGGAGAGGCGGATCCACCGCCGGGCCGAGGCCGAGCTGGCGGCACACCCCGAAGCTGCGCCTCGTTACTAGGCCACCGTGACTCAAGGTGCGGACACACTCCGCTGCCACTATTGTTGACGGGTGACTAACCCCGTTTCCAGCACCGAACATCAGCCCGTCCTCGTTGTCGATTTCGGCGCCCAGTACGCGCAGCTGATTGCCCGCCGTGTCCGTGAGGCGGACGTCTACTCCGAAGTTGTTCCGCACACCATGGCCACTGATCAGATGATGGCCAGGAACCCGGTGGCCATCATCCTTTCCGGTGGGCCATCCAGCGTTTACGCGGAGGGCGCCCCGCGGGTTGATCCGGCATTGTTCGACGCCGGCGTGCCGGTTTTCGGTATCTGCTACGGATTCCAGGCCATGGCGTCGGCACTGGGGGGCACGGTCGCCAAAACCGGGCTGCGGGAGTACGGTTCCACCGATGTGAGCGCCTCCGAAGGGTCACGCTCCATCCTCGAAGGCACGCCCGATCACCAGAACGCCTGGATGAGCCACGGCGACTCGGTGCAGGCGGCCCCGGAGGGCTTCGAGGTGCTCGCGAGTACCGCTGGCGCCCCGGTTGCCGCCTTCGCCCATGATGGGAAGCGTTTGTACGGCGTCCAATGGCACCCGGAAGTGAAACACTCGGCGTATGGCCAGCGGGTATTGGAAAACTTCCTCTTCAATGGCGCCGGGCTGAGCCCCAACTGGACCACGGGAAATATCGTCGAGGAGCAGGTGGAGCGAATCCGTGCCCAGGTTGGCGATGCGCGGGTGATCTGCGGACTCTCCGGCGGGGTGGACTCTGCAGTGGCCGCGGCGCTGGTGCAGCGCGCGGTGGGAGACCAGCTGACCTGTGTGTTCGTTGACCATGGGCTGCTCCGCGAAGGCGAGGCCGAGCAGGTGGAGCGGGACTTCGTAGCAGCCACTGGTGTGAACCTCTACGTAGCCAATGAGCAGGAGCGGTTCCTCAAGGCGCTGGAAGGAGTGGAGGATCCCGAGACCAAACGTAAGATCATTGGCCGTGAGTTCATCCGCGCCTTCGAAGAAGCAGAACGGGCGATCATCGCCGACGCCGAAGCCCACGGGGAGAAGATCCGGTTCCTCGTGCAGGGAACCCTGTATCCCGACGTCGTTGAATCCGGCGGGGGAGAGGGTGCTGCCAACATCAAGAGCCACCACAATGTCGGTGGCCTTCCCGAGGACCTGCAGTTTGAGCTGGTGGAGCCGCTGCGCACACTGTTCAAGGATGAGGTGCGGGCAGTGGGAGCGCAGTTGGGCCTGCCCGCCGAGATTGTTGGACGCCAGCCGTTCCCCGGACCGGGGCTCGGCATCAGGATTGTCGGCTCGGTGAATCAGGAACGGCTTGACCTGCTGCGCAGGGCGGATGCAATCGCCCGAGCGGAACTGACCGCCGCCGGCCTGGATAATGAAGTGTGGCAGATGCCCGTGGTGCTCTTGGCTGATGTGCGCAGCGTGGGGGTCCAGGGCGATGGCCGCACTTATGGCCATCCCATCGTGCTTCGCCCGGTATCGAGCGAGGATGCCATGACGGCGGACTGGTCCCGTCTGCCCTACAATCTTCTTGCGCGGATATCCAACCGGATCACCAATGAGGTGGACGGCGTCAACCGGGTGGTTCTCGACGTCACCAGCAAGCCGCCTGGAACCATCGAATGGGAGTAGGCCCGGCATGACCGGTGCGGGTTTTTGGGGACGGGCCGCGTTGCTTGCGACAGGTCGGGCGCCTTGTCGGCTAGCTTGGAAGACATGCCAATCTGGTCAAGATCAGTTCGTGAGGATGCAGGGAAGAGGATAGCCGTGCCAGTGCAGGATGCCGGGGACTCCGCCGAGGACTTCCTTGTGCCATGGCTGAAGCAGCTGGGCCCGCACGCGGGAACAGATACACTCCTGCACTTCACGCCGTCACCGTCCAACAGCATCGATCTGACGCATGCGCACCCGTCCGGGCTGGCGCAGCTCCTTGCCGGCCGCAAAACCAGGCTCTCCACGCTGCTGCGGGATAACGAGCAGTACGGCGCGGCAATGAAGGCCGCCCGCCGGCTGCGCGCAAAGACGCACGAGCTCAGCACCGAGCGCGGGATCGATGTGGGTTACCTTGCGGCAGGCACCGCCGGGTGGCGCAGCGTGCACGACGACGGCAGGACAGAGTCGCTGACAGCGCCCGTGCTGCTCACGGCAGTCTCGCTCACTGTGCACGCGTCGCAGGACGACTATGAGCTCCAACTCACCGAACATGCCCGAATGAACCCTGCCCTGGTCCGGCATCTGCGCAGTAATCACGGCATCACCATGGATGCCGCAGCTGTGGCGCGGCTGGCTTACAGCACTGCACGGTTTGATCCGCATCCTGTTTTGGACAGGCTCCGGCTGCTCACGGACAGCGTTCGGGGGATGAACGTGGAGCACCACATTCTCGTGTCGACCTTCGCCGACCTCGCCGATATCGCCGCGGATCCCGCCGCCAAGCCGGATCACCCGTTGCTTGCATCCCTCATGCAGGCCGCACGGGAAGGCATTGACATATCGGCGGAGGTAGAGCCGCCCGCCCGGGGTCTTCCCGTGGATGAGAGGCACCCGGACTCCGAGTTCCTCATCCTTGATGCTGACGCTCCTCAACAGCGGGTCCTCGACGCGGTGGCGGCGGGCGGTTCCGTGGTGGTCTCATCCCCTCCCGGTACGGGTCAGACGCAAACGGCGTTGAACGCCGCCGCTGCGCTCGCCGAGCAGGGCAAAAGCGTTCTCGTGGTGGCGGAAAGACGGGGGACGCTGAACCAGTTTGTCCAGGAGCTCGACTCGCTTAACCTGGGCTCGCTGGTCCTTCAACTCAACACCAATCTGGGCGGACAGCAGCTCAAGGACCAGCTGATCCGCGCGATTGTCCGTAACGAGAAAGCCGTCCAACCGCAGCTGGCCACCCTGCACGAGACCCTCGTTGCCCACCGGCACAAGCTACTGGATCATGTGCGGTCCCTGCATAATGTGCGCACACGTTGGGGCTGCTCGCCCTATCAGGCCATGCAGTCCCTTGCCGAACTGACATCGCTCCAACCCGCGCCGGCCACCACCGTGCGCCTCAAACGCAGCGTGATGGACAGTATCCCGGACCGCGCAGAACTCACCGGGCGGCTTCGGCGGGCTGCGGAACTCGGCAGCTTCAGCAAGGTGGCAACACACAGCCCCTGGTATGGTGCCAAACTGCTCAACCGCAAGGACACCGAGCGGGCGCACGGGCTCGCCGTTGACCTCGCCCGGGATATCCCGCTGCTGCGGGACAAGGTGCGGAAAGTGGCGGACCACTCACAGATCACCCTGGGCGGCACCTTTGACGAATGGGGAGAGCAGCTTGATCTGCTGGTTTCCGTGCGTGCCAGCCTTGATAAGTTCACGCCGGACATTTTTGACCGTCCGGTCACGGACCTGATCTCGGCAACCGCTTCCTCGACGTGGCGCCGCGAGCGTGCCATTGAGATGAGTTCGATGACGCGTTCCCGGCTGCGCCGGGTGGCCAAGGAGTATGTGCGGCCGGGTGTGCACATCGCCGACCTGCATGAATCGCTGGTGGAGGTGCAGCAGCAGCGCACCCTGTGGACCCGGTATGCCACCACTGAACGGCACCCGTCGGTGCCCACCGGTCTGGCCGAGATCAATATTTTTCACCGGCAGGTGCAGCGGCAGCTCAGGGAACTGGCCAAGGTCCTGGCGGCCACTCCCGGGAAGCCTGAACTCGCCTCCGTGCCACTGGACGTGCTGGAGGATACGCTCGCTTCGCTGGCCGGGGACAAACAGACGCTGGCCACGCTCCCTGAACGCACTCTGCTGGTTGACGAGATGCGTGAGCACGGCCTGGGCGAGTTGTTGGATGATCTTGCGGAACGCGAAGTGAGCGCGCGCCAGGTGGGTGCGGAGCTGGAGCTTGCGTGGTGGCAATCTGCGCTTGAAGCAATGATCAGTGGCGACGATTACCTGGCAATGGCCGACGGCGCGAGCCTCAGGAAGCTCGAAGCGGAGTACCGGCTGGCAGACAACGCGCACGTCGCTTCCGGGGCTGGACGCCTTCGCTGGGCTCTGTCCAAGCGGTGGCGGGCGGCCCTTGAGACCATGCCTGCGGAAGCCGACCAACTGCGGGCGCTGCTCCGCGACGACGGAATGGACTTGGCAACACTGAGTTCCCAGGCCAATGAACTGGCAACAGCGCTGATGCCCGTCTGGGCGGCAAGTCCGCTGGTCCTTCCGCTGGTGCTGCCTCCCGATCAAACCTTCGACGCCGTCATTGTGCTTGATGCCGACTCCATTTCCCTGCAATCTGTTGTGCCTGCGCTTGCCCGGTCCCGCCAGGTCATCGCATTCGGCGACGATCGTCTGGGCGGACCCCGGAGCTTCACCGTAGCGGTGGAAGAATCCGAAACCCCGAGGACCGCAGCGGAGCACCTCCCCAGTGCCTACACGGCACTGGCTTCCGTACTGCCTTCGCTGAGTCTCCGCGTTGTTTACCGGGGCATCGACAAGGCGCTCACCGGGTTCCTCAGCGACCGGTTCTATGATGGGCAGCTCTCCAGGCTTCCCCAGGGTGCCGAGGTCACCGGAACTGGACGGTCGCTTGTGGTTGAGTACCTTCCGGACGGAACGGGTATGCCCAGCTCGGATCACGATGGCGTGGAGAGCGTCGCGGTGGAGGTCAACCGCGTGGTGGACCTCGTATTCGAACACATCCGCAACCGTCCCAGTTATTCACTTGCCGTGGTGACCGCCAGTGCCCGCCATGCCCACCGGGTTGGTGAGGCTATCCGGCTGCAGATGGCCAATCAGCCCTGGGCTTCGGACTTCTTCAAACCGGGCCGGGAGTCGTTCAGGGTGATACCCGTGGACCGTGCAGCCGGCATCGCACGCGACTGCGTCATTTTCTCGCTGGGATTTGGCCGAACCCCGCACGGGCGGGCACTGCACAACTTCGGCCCGCTCTCCACCTCCGACGGGCGGGGCCGGTTTGTCACCGCGATGACGCGTGCAAGGTATCGTCAGCACGTTCTGACCTGTTTCCGGCCGGAGGATCTGGACCCGGACCGCCTGGGATACGGCGCACTGGACTTTTACGAGCTGTTGGAACGGGAGCTTGGTGCGCCGTCTGTTCACACCGAGCCAGCGGTTTCCTCAAATGATGGAGGTAATCCAGACCCGCTGGTGGCCGACCTGGTGGAACGCCTTCGGGGACGTGGAGCTGCGCTGGTTGACCATTTTGACGGTGTGCTGGACATTGTGGCCAAGCGCGCAGAGTCTGCGGCGCCGATGGAAACGGCCGATCCGGAGGACACGCCGGTGGCGCCAATTGCCATCGAGTCAGATGGCACCGAACGGTACAGAACCATGACCGTTCGTGAGCGCAGCAGACTGCGCCCCCAGCTTCTTGAACGCATGGGATGGCGGTACATGCCTTTGTGGACGATCGAAGTGTTTACCGACCCCGAGGGATGCGCAGACCTGATCGGCGGTTACCTGGGGCTTGACGCCGACAGCGGGCCCGGCGGCAAGAGTGCCGGCACAGCCCGGCGTGTCAAGGAACCACAGTCAGCTCACACGACAGAACGGGACAACAAAGTGCGGGACACTGCGAAGGCAGCGCCGGAGGCGGACGTCCTCCCCAAGCGTGCGGCCGAGGACGATCCTCGATCCTGGAATGAGTCGGACGGTGACCGGGATACCTGGTTGAAGGACCAGCGCCCGCCCCACTGGGACTAGGGCGAATCTGTTCGGCCTCAGAGACCGCAATGACGACCATTGCCAACCTGACCGCAGACTGTCATCCTTGGGGAATCCGCACTTGCTACAGCGAACCAAGGACAAGACGATGCCGCTCTATTTGTCGAAGTTCAGCTACACACCGGAGACCTGGGCGAGGCTGATCAGCAACCCCGAGGATCGCGGAAAGGCCGCGCAGACATATATCGAATCGGTCGGTGGGAAGCTCCATGGTTTTTGGTATGCCTTTGGCACTCACGACGGGTATAACATCTGGGAGGCTCCCGACGACGTGTCCATGGCCGCGGTTGCGTTGGCGATCAGCGGCGGCGGAGCATTGAGCTCAATGGAAACGACAGTGCTTTTGACCGTGGACGAAACGATGGAAGCACTAAGGAAAGCCGAACAGATCAAGTACCGGCCTCCAGGCAGCTGATAATCCCGGCTGATCCCTATTCCTTTCCCGTAAGCACCAGATGGACTTGCCCTGTGCTCGAAGCACCCGCAAGGGCCGCCGCATCGGCCGGGTCTGCCGCAACAACCACCAGCCCCTCCTGGCCGCCGGAGTTTGGCCAGGGACCCGCACCGGAGTCGGCGGCCGTCCACAAGACCGGGAGGCCGCGGGCAAGCACACTGTTCTGCGCCGATACCTCATAGCCGTTCCCCGTGCTCAGCACAACGTCCACCAGCAACCCGGGTGAAAGCAACTGCACCGTGGATTCATCAGCGGGGCGGAGTGGTACGGCCACGGTGCCTTCCGGTGCGCCGGCGAGCAGTCCAGCCCCAACAAGAAAGTTTTCCGCCACAACGTCGCCCCGGTAGAGGGGTGTGGCGAGCTGTTGTCCTATCAACCCCTCCATGTCGCGGAAGGCATGACGCGGGACCGCGTCAGCGGGAAGCTCTGTGGTGGTGAGTTGGCTGGGATCCAGAACTGCGCCGGCTGGCAGGTCTGCCGAAGCCACGATCACTGATTGAGTGTGCTGGTCATCGGGCAACAGTGCCTCAACGGTGATGCCGGCCGCCGCGCACAGGAGGGCTGCGGCAATCAACCGGCGCTTCCGAAAGACAAAGCTTCGGAAGATCTGCGCAGGGGGCCGTTTTGCCCGAGGAATTCGACTCATGCATCGACGCTAGACCGAGTAGCTGCACCACGGAGGCGGGACGGACTCTATGTGGAAAAGACTCCCGGAACCGGCGGCTGTGGAGCAGAGGTGTTTGTGGGAGTACGGCCAGCGTCAGCTGGCAGCAGCGGCTGCCGGTGCGGCCGTGGAAGACGCTGAACCCGACGAGCCCGACGAGCCCGACCCGGACGAGCCTGACCCGGACGACGCAGACCCTGAGGCGGCCGGTTTCGCTGCCCCATCCTGGGAGGCAGGCTTCTCCTTGGTTTTGGTGCTGCCCGGTTCAACGGAGGACTTGGTGTCGCGGGAGTCCGTCCGGTAGAAGCCCGGTCCCTTGAACACCACTCCAACGCTGTTGAATTTCTTGCGCAGTGAGCCGGTGCACTCAGGACACACAGTCAGCGAGTCGTCGGAAAATGACTGCCGTGCATCAAAGGCGTGATCGCAGTCCTTGCAGGCGTATGCGTATGTAGGCATAGGAAATCCTCCTGGAAAAACCCTCGGTGGTAGTCCGTTGCGCTCAGTTGGCTCTGGCACTCAATGGATCAGAGTGCTAATTCTACATGGTCCAGCAGATGATCTTTGCGTCCGGTCACCGGATGGGCTGACCGGGCGCTGCGGCAAGGAGACCGGAAGGAACAAAAGCGCCCTCCAACGGCATATCCAGCTCAGTGCTTTGAAAGGTCCCGGCTGGCACAACTTCATGCTCGTAGAGGTATCCGATTGCTGGCGCCGCAGGCTGTGCCGTTCTCAACTTCGCGAGGAACCGGTCATAGTAGCCTCCGCCCTGGCCAAGCCGGTTTCCGGCATCGTCCATCGCGAGCCCGGGAACCAGCACAAGCCTGAACGGGTCCAGTTCGCCGAAAGTGTGGCGGGCGCCAACGGGCTCCAGCAGCGGTGCCCGCACACTCTTCACCAGGTCAATCCCGGGCAACCAGCGTGACCAGGACAGTTGGTAACGCGGTTCGCAGATTGGAACCACGACGTTGTACCCGGCACCATGCAACGAAGCCAGCAGGCGGTGGGTGCCGGGCTCCGGCGCGGCCGAGAGGTAGGCGGCCACTACTCTTTCGCGGCGGTCCGAAGCACCAAGATACCGCAGCACCTGTCCGGTCAGATCAGCTGCCGCAGCTTCCCGACCGGTTTCGGAGAGTTCCGTTCTGGCCGTTCTGAGGGTGCGGCGCAGGTCTTCCTTTTCGAGGAGTTTGCCGGAGCGCGTCATGAGGCCGACTCTACCGCGGGGGATAAGACGCGGTCATCCGCGCCAACTTCGCGGAAGGCGTTGCGCGTTCTGTAGTGTGGAGCCCATGACTGAGCGACCAAGAGTGAGTAAGGCCGTCATTCCCGCCGCGGGCCTCGGCACACGTTTCCTGCCGGCCACCAAGGCGATGCCCAAGGAGATGCTTCCAGTTGTAGACAAGCCCGCCATTCAGTATGTGGTCGAGGAAGCGGTCAACGCCGGCATCAATGACATGCTGATGATCACGGGCCGCAACAAGCGTTCTCTCGAAGATCACTTTGACCGGGTGCCGTTCATTGAGCAGACGCTGGAAGCCAAAGGGGACCTGGACAAGCTGGCCGCCGTGCGCGGAGCTTCAGAGCTGGGCGACATCCACTATCTCCGCCAGGGTGATCCCAAGGGCCTTGGACACGCGGTGCTTCGGGCCAAACTGCATGTCGGCGATGAACCGTTTGCCGTTCTCCTGGGTGATGACCTTATCGATGAGCGCGACGTGCTGCTCGAGACCATGATTGAAGTCCAGGCCAAAACCGGCGGTTCGGTCATTGCGCTTATCGAGGTGGATCCCGCCCAGATCAGTGCCTACGGCTGCGCTGACATCTCAGCGATAGATGGCGAGGATTACGTCCAGGTCAACAAACTGGTCGAGAAGCCTCCCGTGGACGAGGCGCCCTCCAACCTTGCAGTGATTGGGCGATACGTGCTTCACCCCCGGATCTTTGACGTCCTTGAAACCACGGGGCCGGGACGCGGCGGTGAAATTCAGCTTACCGATGCATTGCAGACGCTTGCTGCGGCAGACGGCGAAGGAGCCGGTGTCTATGGCGTTGTGTTCCGGGGCCGCCGCTATGACACCGGCGACAAACTGAGCTACCTCAAGGCCGTAGTGACACTCGCTTCCGAGCGGGAGGACCTTGGGCCCGATCTCCGCGAGTGGCTCAAGGGCTTCACCAGCACGCTCGACGGCTAGCCGACCACTGTGTGGCGGCGATTTACCTGGCCCGTGACCCTGGAGTCCAATGATTTGTCTCTCCGTCCAATCCGCCACCGGGACAAACGGGAGTGGATGGCGCTGCGGAAACGGAACACGGAGTGGCTCGCACCGTGGGAGGCGTCCAACCCGGAGCCCGGC
>NZ_KI915016.1:17523-23674 GCF_000520595.1 Arthrobacter sp. H5 | reverse complement strand
GCGTCCAACCCGGAGCCCGGCGGGTACCTGCCGAGCTACCACGAAATGGTCCGGGCGCTGAATGCGCAGGCACACGCCGCTTCAGCGCTTCCCTTTGTCATCACCGAACGGCGTAACGGATCACGCCCCGCAATAGCTGGTCAACTGACGGTGTCCGGGATCGTGTGGGGATCGGCGATGACGGCCACCCTGGGCTACTGGGTGGACCAGGCGAGGGCAGGTCGCGGAATAGCACCCGCCGCGGTTGCGCTTGCCACGGATCACTGTTTCGGAAAGCTCGGACTGCACCGGATGGAGATCAATATCCGCCCGGAAAATGCGGCAAGCCTCAGCGTTGTCCGGAAGCTTGGGTTCCGGGATGAGGGTATGAGAAAGTCCTATCTGCACATCGCCGGTTCCTGGGCCGACCACCGGACGTTCGCGCTGACGGTTGATGAAGTGCCGGATGGCCTCCTGGGGCGCTGGCTTGCTTCACGCCGTTAGCAATTTCTTACAGACACACCGGGGGTAATGAGGGGCCACAGACCCATCTGCTCCTAACGTTTTGTACGTGGACTTCTCACTCAACAGCTCAGTGGTGCTTGCGGCAATCGTGGGACTCTGGCTTGTCTGGGTTGCTCCATATGCGTTGCGCCGCCACGGATCCGTATCCCCGGCTGCCTCCACAACCGTTCCACTCATCGATTCCGCAGCAGCCGAGGACAATGGCCCTCAGGGGAGCATCATGAACATGTCCACCACATCCGCAGACAGCGCCTCGCCCACCACCGGGGGAGACCAGCGCGAATCAGTTGAGACCCCCTCCGCCAAACCTCTTCGGATACGGTATGTACGCCTCGCTGTGGCAATCGCTGGACTTGCCGGGCTTGTCACCTTCCTGGCCGTCGTCGTACCGGCCGCGGCCGGCGCCCTGCCGGCGCTGCTGCCCACCGCTGCGCTTGCCGCTGCGGTTCTGAGCGTGTCTGTGCTGCGGACTCTCGCTGTCCGCGACCGCCGTCGACGGTTGAAGGCGGCTTTTGATGACGCCATGACCGGCGGGCAGGCCAGGACGACGGCGCCTCAGGCCGGTCCGCCGCCCGAGACCACACTGTTCAACGGGGAGGCTCAGGAGGACCACGTCACCACCGCGGGCAATAACGACGCCGGAACCCCAACCGCGCCGCCGCTGACAGCCGCCGAACTTCGGTCCGCCGCACTAGCGGTCGCTGCGGAGGCTGGAGACGTACCCGGCGCTGCTGGAGCACCATGGCAGCCCGTGGAAGTCCCGAAGCCTACCTATATTGAGGCCCCCAAAGCGGAGCGCCAGGCTCCTGCGCCGCTTGAGCTTCCAGAGGTTCCCAAGGCTCAGGTCAGGACAGCCATCAAGGATGCGGCTACCCCACCGCCGGTGGAGAAGACTCAGGCGGAGACGGCGCCGAACACCGCCCGGATCAATCTTGACGATGTGCTGCAGCGACGGCGCGCCTAGCCGTCACCAATGAATGATGTGGCCGCGGCCGAGATCCGCCAGTTGGCGTTCCTCGAAGGACCCGGAATCGCCGAACCGCTGAGGGCCGCTCTGGCTACTCTTGGACGCGGACTTGATTCCTGGTTCCTCACGCAGGTTCATCACCGACCGGGAGCCGGAGCAACCGGCATCTATGAGGTTGCGTCGTCGACTGCTGGGAATTCAACCACAAGCTTTCTCTGTGCCACGACTGCCCGCATCCCCAGCGGGGACCCGAATGTTGTGACACTCAATGGACCGGATGGTCTCCGCCTGGCCGTCTGGAACCATCCAGAGGACCCGCTGCTCCCGGGCCTTCCGTGGGCATGCGATGGTCAGGCCGTTGGCCAGGCCCTATTTGCAGGGCAGCCGACCGTGGTGCGCACGGTCAGCTACCGCCCGCTGCGAAGGGCCGTGTTGGTGGCGGAATCCGGAGGAGCCACCAGATATTTGAAGGTGTTGCGCAACGGCAATGCGGAACCGATGAAACGGCGTCATTCGCTGCTCACGGGGGCAGGAGTGCCAGCGCCCGGGTTGATGGATGTTCCAGGCCAGGAAATCGTGGCAATGATGCCCGCTGAGGGAACGCCGCTGGCAGAACTGCTCCTGCGCAACGGAGCGGACGGTCTTGCTGCCGACACCCTGCTGGATCTGCTCCGCCGGTTGCCCGACGGCGCGATGAAGCTTCCCGAGCGGCTTGCCTGGGCCGTTCGCGTCCGGGACTATGCCAAGGGTGCTGTGGCCGTGCTGCCGGATCATTCCGCGCGCATCAGCCATCTTGCCGACGGGGTGCACCGATTGGTCAACAGCACTGACGCCGGACCCAAGGTCCCGTCTCATGGCGATTTTTACGAAGCCAACCTGTTGGTGACGGGAAACGAGGTGACAGGACTCCTCGACGTTGATGCACTGGGTCCAGGCCACCTGGTGGATGATCTAGCTTGTTTTGTTGCGCATCTTGCGGTGCTCCCCGCACTCGATCCACGCTATGTTCATGTGCCGGCGGCCTTGGAAAGGTTCATGCACGCATTCGATGCGCACGTGGATCCGGCGGCGCTCCGGGCGCGGGCCGCCGGTGTGGTGGTGACGCTGATCGCGGGCGCCAAGCACAGCTCACACCACGGACGGGATGCATCCTGGCAGGCAGATGCCCTGGAACGGCTGGGCATTGCCGAGGAGCTGTTTCGCTCGGCCCGCGGATTGGCGCACTAGACCGCTTTGTGAGAGCTCTCTCATGCTGAGCTCCTGAACGTCTCACACTGCCCTTGCATCCTTGGTGTAGCAGCATTCAGGGAAGTCGTCCCGAGGAGGACAGAGTAGTGAAGAAACGCAATATTTGGGCAGTGACCGGAGCGCTCGGCGTCATGGCGCTGGGGATCGGCGCCGCTGTAGGGGACAGCTCGCAAAGCACCACCGATCTTGGCTCGACAGTTACTCAGACAAACGACGGCGGTGCGCAGCGCACCCAGGGCACTACCTCTTCGGAGCTGCCCGCCTCATTCAACACCGCTGCTGATACGACCAACAGTGCGGCACTTCCCACGCCGGCAGCGAGTGCGGGAACCGCACGCTCTGCAGCGAGCGCCGCGTCGGCCGCTTCCGAGCCGCCTGCGCCTGCTCCGGCAGTTCCCGCTTCTGTTCCTCCAACTCCGGCGCCCATCCAGGGCAACTCCGGTTGGACGGCGCCGTCCGCGCCGAGCGCCGCTACGGTGCAGGCTCCCGTGCCCCTCCCTGCGCCGGTTCCAGCTCCCGCCGCACCGGCGCCGATTCAGGGCGACTCCGGCTGGTCTGCGGCGTCCGCCGCCAGCGTCGGCTCGGCCATCAGCGCCGCCAGCGCCGACTAGAACCAGTGGCCGTTCAGCTGCAGTCCGGCGGTTGAGCGGTCACCCTCCAGGGCCCGGGTGCGTTCCCCCAATCGCACCCGGGTCCATTCACTGGGGCCGATGAGGCGATTGGTCGCAGGGGCGACGGCGGTGCCTGCGTGTCAGGCGCCGTCGTCGTATTCTTCAGACCGGGACGTCTTCGGGCCGGGACGGATGAGCGCGGAGCTTACGCATCCTCGGAGACAAGCCGGTATCCCATGCCGCGGACCGTAGCGAAGCGCGCGGCCCCGAGCTTGTTGCGCAGATACCGGACATAGACGTCCACGACGTTTGAGCCGGGGTCAAAGTCGTAGCCCCACACGCGGGAGAGCAGTTGCTCGCGGCTAAGCACCTGGCCGGGATTGCGCAGGAATGCCTCGGCCAGGGCAAACTCGCGGGCAGAGAGATCAATTTCCCGGCCATTGACCAGCGCCCTCCGCGAGCGGAGGTCCAGCTGAAGGTCATTGTGGGACAGGATCGAGGTGTCGGCCGATGGTACGTCCTGCCGCAGCCGTAGCCGTACCCGCGCGAGGAGCTCCTCAAAGCGGAATGGCTTGGCCATGTAGTCATCCGCGCCGCCTTCCAAGCCGGCCACGGTGTCGTCGACCGAGTTTCGCGCGGACAGGATGATCACGGGCGTGTTGTTCTTGGCCTCCCGGAGCCTTCGCAGCACGGTGAATCCGTCCTGGTCCGGAAGACCCAGGTCCAGCACTATGAGCTCAAAGTCACCCGTCTGGGCGAGGTGATACCCGTCCCTGCCGTTGACCGCGACGGTGGGCGCGTATCCGGCCGCGCGGAGTCCCTTCGCCACGAAGGAACTGATGCGGTCCTCATCCTCCACGATGAGTATCTGACTCATGTTGTTCCTCCCGCGGTATCCATGTGTGGTCCCATCCCGTCAGACAACGGGATGACCAGCGTAAAGGTTGATCCCTGGTCGGGGGCGGACATCAGCTCAACTTCTCCGCCATGTGCCGCGGCAATGGCACTGACAATCGTAAGTCCCAAACCTGACCCTTCGGTGCGTCTGCCATTGACGCCGCGGGTAAACCTGTCAAAAATCCGCGTCTGATCCTCCCGTGCAATGCCGACGCCCTCATCCCGGATCCACAAGCGGATCCCGTCGGCGTCCCTGCGGGAACCCACCGCAACGGTTGAGCCTTCTTCGGAGAATTTGACGGCATTGGCGGTGAGTTGGAGCCAGGCCTGGGTGACCCGCCGCGGATCCAGACGCGTCATGGTCTCCGCCCGGGCGTCGATTGTCCACCGCCTATTGCCCAGTGTGCGGGCCTTATCCAGGACGTCGTCGGTCAGCCGTCCCACGTTGACTGGCTCAAGGCGCACAAAGTCGGGGCGCGCCACGCCGGCGAGTGTCACGAGGTCATCCACCAGCAGCCTCATGCGGTCAAGTTCGTCCAGGGCCACATCGCGAACCGCCTGGACATCGTGCGGGTCGGATGAGTCCTGCAGCTCCAGATGCCCCTGCACAATGGTGATCGGCGTGCGGAGTTCATGGCCAACGTCGTCGAGCAGTTGCCGCTGAGACGTGAAGGATCCCTCCAGACGCTCCAACATGGCGTTGACAGTTCTGGTCAGGTCGGAGAGGTCGTCCCTGCCCGAGACCTGGATGCGTTGTGAAAGGTCCGAATCGTTAATCCCCTGGGCGGTATTGGTCAGCAACCTGATCGGCATAAGGAGCCTGCCCACCAGCAGCCAGCCCACCACACCGATGAAGACGAGCGTCCCGAAACTGATGAAAGCAAAAGTGGCAAAAGTCCGGTCCAGCTGGGCCCGTTCAGCCTCAACGTCTATGGCCAGCACGAATTGGGTGGACGTGGCATCATCGGCCAACTGCACTGGAACCACCAGAGCCCGGTAGGTGGTGATCGGCGTCCGGACCGTGCGGATGAAAACCTCGCCGCTGGCGGCCTGACTGGAGGCGTAATCGACCAACTCCTGGTCTGTTTCCAGCCGTACACCTACCTGGCTGTTCGCGACAAACACCACCTCGCCGTCCTTGACGCCCATCATGCCTTCGTTGGGCGCGGTGAGAGTGCGTTGCATGACCAAGTAGACAAGCTGATCGGCCAGGACAAAATCCTCCCTGGTCTGAGGATCGATTCCCGTCTCCAGCAGGGTCCCAAACTCGCCGAAGCTTCGCTCCAGAGAGTTATCCATGGTGGCATTAAGATCGTTGCGTTGCAGGGCGTACGCCGTGGTGCCGGCCACAATCAGACCTAGTGCCGACAGGGCCAGCACGGCACCGAGTACGCGGGTACGGACCGTCCAATAACCACGAAAACTCTGTCGGATGCGTTTTACGAGGCGGGTTGTAAACGGCTCGCGTTGTTCAGGGAAGTCGGGAGGGGTTCGTGGCAGTGATTCCGGGTTCGCGGCGAGGGTGTCCGGGCCATGCGCAGTTAAATCGGTGGGAATCTCTTCCGTGGGACTGGCGTGACCGGATGACTTCATCAGGTCCGTTGTTGGCTCGCTGCCGGGCCCGGTCATGATCGGCCCCTAGCCATCGTCATCCACGTCGCCCCCATCATCCGCGCCGTCGTCTCCGGCGTCGTCATCATCATCGTCCCCGTCCCCGTCGACCGGCGGCGGCGGCGGAACCACCGCGGGTGGTGGCGCAGGCTCCGGTTCCGGCGCGGGTGGTGGCGCAGGCTCCGGTTCCGGCGCGGGTTCCGTCGTGTCTGTTGGAGAGGGCGTAGCTGGTGGACTGGGGGACGGGATTGTCGACGGCGGCGCGGGCGTGGAGGTCGCCGTCGGGTTTTCTTCCGGTTCTGTAACTCCTACG
>NZ_KI915016.1:0-17515 GCF_000520595.1 Arthrobacter sp. H5 | reverse complement strand
CGCTCCGGCGCCGGATCCCGCAGGGTACTTGTCAGGCCGAGTCCGGCGGCCACCATGGCGCCCACACTGATGGCCGCAACAATCCAGGTGTTGAGCTCCGCCCTTTCCATACCTCCAAGTATCCCCATTTATGATGAGACGGAGATGAGAACCCGGAGAATGCGGGCAGGCGGGTGAAACGCGATCCTCATCAGACTCTCATTCCGGGGGCCTACAGTGATGGTGAGCGGTCGGACAGCCACGTCGGCGCCAGGCCGCCAGGAAAATCCCCGAATAGACAGGAGCGGTTCCATGAAGATTGATCTGCTGAAATACTTTCCCGCCGCCATCGCCCTGAGCGCGTTGTTTCTCACTGGGTGTGACGATACGCAGCCAGCGGAAGTTCCCCAGGACCAGGAGCAGCAGCAAGAGAACGGAGACACAGGCGACGACAACGGGGGCGAGGGTGGAGGCGGCGATGGCGACGATGATGGCGGCCAGAACGACGACGGCGACGACGATTAGACGGAGCCGGACGCAAGCCGATCAAGCAACGGCTCTGTCCGGTACGGGATGTGCTCGTGCAGCGCCAGCACAGTTTCGGTGCGGATAACCCCTTTGATCCGCAGGATCGAACGCAGCGCCGACTGCAGGTGATGCGTGTCCGTTGCGGCGACCCGGCACCAGACATCGCCCCGGCCGGAAATTTCGTGTACTTCCAGGACCTGATGCAGGGTACGCAGGGCGGAAACGACACCATCGAGTTCGCGGTGCGTTACTTCTATGGTCACGAAGGCCACAACGTCGTATCCCAGCGACTCGAGGTCCAGTTCTCTCCCACTGCGCCTGAGGACACCCGATTTCAGTAGCCGTCTGATGCGTGTCTGTGCGGTGTTGCGGGCGACGCCCAGCACCGTGCTGAGCTCGCCGATCTGTGAACGCGGGTCCTTGACGAGCTCCAGGAGCAGCCGCAAATCGACAGTGTCGAGGGAAGTCATAGATTTCTCCGTTTGGCTCAATCGGAATCAATACAGATCACTGATTTTGAGCACGATGATCATTATCAGCAACCATTTCCGACCATTGTAGCGGCAATAGTTCATTCTAGAGATTGAAATGTAAGCCAAACCGAGGAGTGGCATTGAGCGTCATCAGCGAGTTGCGGATGCGGCCTGCCGATGCGCACCGATGGGGCTGGGACGCGTCCACCAAGGCACGACTGGTGCTCGCCGTCGTCGTTATCTCAGCTCTCCTGATCGGCGCCAATCTGGCTACGCCACTCTATGCGCTGATCCAGACCGACCTTGGACTCTCGGCGTTCGACACCACTGTCGCGTTTTCCGCCTATGTGTTCACCCTGGTGGGCGGCCTGATGATGGTGGGTCACTGGTCGGACCATATCGGTCGTCGTGCGGCCTTGGTGCTGGCGGTTCTCACAGGTGTTGCGGGTCTGGCTGTCTTTGGGCTTGCAACCTCCCTGCCGGTGCTGGTGCTGGGACGCTGTCTGCAGGGCGCGGCTGTTGCCCTGGCCACAGGCGCCAGCGCGGCTGCGCTTCGCGACCTGCTGCCGCACAGGCCGGAATGGGCGTCCAGGTTCACGCTGCTTGCATCCGCGGGCGGCGTCGCGGCCGGCCCGGTGATCGGCGGACTATTGTCTCTGCTGCCGGACCCCACCACGCTTCCCTTTGCACTCTATGGGGGAGTTCTTGCCATGGTGCTGCTCCCGCTTCTGGTGTTGAAAGCGCGGCCAGCCATCAAGCCGGCAGTTCAGCCGCGGCCGCTCACGGCCCTCAGGCCGCGCAGGCCCACCATATCGAGGGCTGCAGCCCGTTCCTTCTGGACAGCCTCCATCATCGGGTTCCTCAGCTTTTCCGTCTTCGGATTCACGCTCAGCCTCGCTCCTACCTATTTCACAGACATCACCGGCGAGGTTGGCCGACCGGTCATCGGCCTGCTGGCTGCGCTGGTTCTGGCATCCTCTGCGTTCAGTCAGTTGCTGTCGCTGCGTGGAAGGTTTCTGGTGCCTGCCGGCCTGATGCTGATGGGATGTGGTGTGGCGGGCATCCCCGTTGCACATCTGGCTGGAAGTCTTCCACTGCTGGTGGTGTGCTGCCTCGCCGCAGGAGTGGGCCAGGGCGCCGCGTTCCGGGTTGTGTTCAACAAGGTGGCCATGCAAGTGGAACCGTCTCAGCACGCGCAGATCATCAGCACCGTTTACGTCATTACCTACCTTGGAAGCGCGGTGCCGGTCCTCGGCCTCGGAGCGTTGGCAACTGCGTGGGGCCTTGACGCCGCGGTTGCCGCGTTCTCCGCAGCCATTACCGTCGCGTGCCTGGTAATGGCTGCGCTAGTGGCCCGAAGGGCTGTCTCTCGCAGTTTGGGCCGCAGACCGCCAGCGCTCTAGGGGTGCGGTTGGGGGAGTCGAGTGGGGCTACAAGCTACCACCTGAGGCAACTGGACAAGCATGACTTCGTGCGAGAGATCGAAGGCCGGGGTTCGGCGCGTGAGCGCTGGTGGGAGCGGACGCCGGGCTCCCTGAGTATCCATTCCCAAGAGCTCGGCGACGATCCGGCCACCAAGGACGCGTTGCGTATGGTCAACCGCCAGTTTGGCCATAGCCGTGCTCAACTGCTTGAGGATTTTATGGAGCACGGTGACAACCTGCTCCCACCGGAATGGTCGGAGGGTTCCAACATCTCAACCATGAACACACGGTTGACAGCTGCCGAGCTTACGGAGTTGTCCAATGACCTCCACAGCTACGCGCGGGAACTCTTCGACCAGTACCGGCACCGCAATGACAACAACCCCAATGCCCGCGCGGTGCAGATCCACATTAATGCATTCCCTAATCCTGCGGGACCAGTTTTCGGCACCCGTCACGGCCGAGAAAGAGGCAAAAAAAATGACTGCAATCACAAGTTATCCATCAATGGCGAAACCCGCTGGCTTCGAAGCGCTACTGATCACCGTTGGCCGCTTCCTGATCACGGCAGGGGAGCGGCTTGCTGTGGAACATCAACGCAGCCGCGAAGCCTTCGCACAGCACGAGGAGCAGTTGCGCGACCGGACGGCGATGCGCCACTCGGGGCTCTGGAGCTGATTTCTTAGGGCAGCGGCCCCGCGTTCCCCGCCATATGGTCGAAGACCAGCGTGGTTTCGGTATGGCCCACCACCGGATCGGTGGTGAGGTGATCCAGCACCCAGTCCCTGAGCACTTCACTGTTCGCGACGGCAAGATGGATCATATAGTCCACCGAACCCGCTACGTGGAAGGTGGAGACCACTTCGGGGAGCCGCGGAACCCGGGAGGTGAAGCGGTCGATCTCGTCTCGGTTGTGTCCCTTGAGACGGACTGAAACCAGCGCCTGAACCGAGCGTCCTACGGACGGAAGGTGTAGCTGGGCGTGGTAGCCGGTGATGACTCCCCGTTCAATGAGCTGGCGCGTCCTCAGCAGCGCGGTGGACGGCGCAACACCTACGTGTTCGGCCAGCTGGGCATTGGTAATCCGGGCGTCCGCCACCAGTGCCGACACTATGTTGCGGTCGATGGAATCCAGTTCGGCTCCGGTCGGCTGGCTGGGCTGGGCCACTGTCACATCCTCGTCTGCATCGGGGGTCCTCCCAGAGTACCGGGGCGACGATGTGCGGCGGGCACGGGTCGTGGGAGCTGCCATGAATTGTTTGTACTCTTAGACGCATGCCCAAATCTCCTGACCCTGAACTGGCCGATGTCGTTGGCCTCGACATCGGTGGCACCAAAACGCACGGCGTGCGGTGGCGCAACGGTGCTGTCGTGGCTGAGGCAAAAACGGGCAGCGCCAACGTGCAGAATGTTTCGACGGATGCAGCGGCCCGGAACCTGGCCGATCTGTTTACCAGCCTTGGTGGCCGGGTGGGGATAGTCATCGCGGGGTCGGGCGGCGTGGACACGGACGACGACGCCGCGCAGCTTCGTGCGCTGATTGCGCCCCATGCGCCCGGTGCCAGTGTGGACGTGGTGCATGACACCCGCCTGATTCTCGCCGCCGGCGGCGCGTCGACGGGGATAGCTGTCATTGTGGGAACCGGTTCGGTTGCGTGGGGAGTGGACGCGGCTGGGCGTGAGGCGCGTTCCGGTGGGTGGGGGTACCTGCTGGGGGATGAAGGCAGCGGATATTGGGTGGGCCGCGAGGCCGTCCGCCTGACGCTGCACCGGTTCAATCTTGAACACGAACCAGGGATTCTTGGAGACTCCGTGCTCAAGGCCAATGGTGTCCACAACCCGGAGGAATTGATTGCACTCTTCCACGGGGAAACCGGACGGCGCTACTGGGCGGGCCAGGCCGGACTGGTGTTTTCAGCTGCCGCGGCCGGGGACACAGGTGCAGCCGGCATTATTGATGCTGCCGCTGCGCACATCTGCTCACTGGTGGCGGATGTTGCGGGCGTTCTCCGAGTGAGCGGACCGGTCATCATTGGCGGCGGACTGGCCGTCAACCAGCCCGCCATGCAAAGCCTGATCACAAGCGGTCTGCTGGCACGGGAACTGGATGGTGTGCGTTTCCTGACGGCGGATCCGGTGATGGGCGTCGAATACCTGCTGCGTGCTGGCATTCCGGTCGACTGAATCGGCGCCAGCGCCCGCCTCCAGGTCACCTGTCCACGGTCCGGGAGGCCAGTGTTGCGGTGCTGTTATCGATCAACCGGTCCAACTGTTCGCGGAGGACGGCGTCGTCCACGCCACGGTCCACTCGGCCAAGTTCGGTCTCGAGTCCATGCCAGGCGGCGTCGGTGAGACGGCGGCCCGAAAGCGTCAGGTCAACCAGGTTGGACCTTGGGTCTCCCTCATGAATGCGCACATCCAGCAGGCCCCGCGCGCTCAACAACTGCACCCGCTGAGTAACTGAGGCACGGCTGACGCCGAGGGAATCGGCGATCGACTGTTGTTTCGACGGCCCGTTAATTCGCACAACCAGTAAAAGTAGAAACGGCGCATAGCGGATACCATGCCCGGCCAGAAGATAGTTATCCGCCACCCGGTTGACGAGGACGGTTGCCCGGTGCAGTTTGAACACCGTCGAGTTGCGCAGATCCATATCGTTAAGTAGTTAACAATTCATGCGGGAAGTCAAGAGCCCTCAATGGCGGCGAAATAGCGTCCCACAAAATTCCATCACATCAGCAGGTCCTCCTCGAACGGCCGGTAGATACGCTTGGGACCATGGCTACGGAATGGGACACCCGCGTTGGTGCGTACGGCGTAATTGTCAAAAACGGCGCTGTTCTGCTGGCGCATTGGAACGAAGGTGGAAAGACAGGCTGGACACTCCCGGGTGGCGGGCTCGAATTGGGTGAGGATGCGCCCGCGGCCGCTGTCCGTGAAATTTTCGAGGAGACTGGCTACACAGCGCAGCTGGACGGCCTGCTCGGAGTGGACAGCCACCATGTTCCCGTGCACGAGCGGATGTCCAGGACGAACCGGCCTCTTCACGCCCTGCGCATCATTTACCGCGCGCACACCGTGGCGGGTTCGCTGGTACACGAGTCCGACGGTTCCACCGATGAGGCCGCGTGGATACCTCTGGAAAGCGTCCCGGACTTGCACCGTGTAGGGCTGGTGGACACCGCGTTGGAACTCTACTGCCAAAACGCCGCCAAAGCGCTACCATAGATTTCGTCGGTCCCGGCAAGAGGCGAACACAACAAGGAGGTGGGTAGTCATGAAGAAGGTCATTGTCCCTGCGGTTTTTCCCCGTATACAACCCATGAAACCCGCCTCACCGACGTTGCCGCGTAAGTAGAACCAGCTGAACCAAGTCCGGCGACCAACGGTGAGGCCTCAACTGAGGATCAACGTTGAACAATCTACTGAGCTACGGCTTTAACGACCGCATCAGCAGTCTCTTTTCCTTTCATTTCCCTGTCACGCTGTCTCCGTCCGTCCAGCCAGCCCGCGTGATCCGGGTGGACCGCGGGAGGGTGCTTCTCGCTACAGCCGAGGGCACTGAGCATGTGGAGATACAGCGTGAACTCGCCACCGGCGATTGGGTGGCGTTGGAAACCGGGAACGACGACGGCACGGATGCCGCCGTCGTCGGCCTCGTTCCCCGCTACTCGACTCTGCAGCGCAAGAAGGCGTTCGACCCGCTGGCCGAGGCCCAAGTGCTGGCTGCCAACATTGACCTCGTCGGCGTTGTGGTCCCGATTGACCGGCCGCTTTCGCATAACCGGCTCGAACGGACCCTTGTCGCAGCCTGGGATTCCGGCGCAGTGCCGCTGGTGATCCTGACCAAGGCCGATCTTTCCAGCCGTTTCGACGACGTGGTGGCGCAGACCGTGGATCAGGCGCGCGGAGTGGAAGTGTTCACCACATCGGCCGAAACCGGGGACGGCCTCGATGCTCTCCTGCTCCGGGTGGGTGCCGGTCAGACTGTTGCCTTCCTGGGACCATCCGGCGCCGGCAAATCCACGCTGATCAATGCCCTGGTGGGTGAGGACATCCAAGACACCGGGGATGTTCGTGCCGGAGACGCAAGAGGGCGGCATACGACCACTGCCAGGGAACTGATTCCACTGCGGGGTGGATCTGTTTTGATGGACACGCCAGGGGTGCGGGGCTTTGCGCTGTGGGATGCGGAGGCTGGCATGGAGGCGGTGTTCGGAGACATCGAGGAACTGTTCGGGCAATGCCGCTTCAACGACTGCGGCCATGAATCCGAGCCCGGGTGCGCTGTCCAGGACGCCATCTCCAACGGGACGCTCGAGGAGCGCCGGTGGAACAGCTACCGCAAGATGCAGCGGGAGTTGGCCAGGCTTCACCGAAGGCAAAACAGTGCTGAGCAGCGCAAGCACGCGCGCGGTTTTCACAAGATGGACAAGGAGGCGGCGATGGCAAAGGACTATCGCAACAGGTTCCGGGAGGCCTGATTCCGAGGTGCGGCAGATTGGAATGACGCCCACTGCCGCGTTGGATGCATCACAATTCAACGCGGCAGGGGTTCGCTGTGGCATCCTTTGGTAATGGCGGAATTCAAGCAATCAAACAAGCTCCAGAATGTTCTCTATGACATTAGGGGGCCGCTGCTTGAGCACGCCAAGTACATGGAGGCGGAAGGCCACCGCATCCTGAAGCTGAACATCGGAAATCCCGCCCCGTTCGGATTTGAGGCGCCCGACGCAATCCTGGTGGATATGATCCGGCATCTGCCCAAGGCCCAGGGATACAGTGACTCACGGGGTATCTTTTCCGCCCGGACCGCCGTCGTACAGTATTACCAAAGCCGTGGAATCCAGCACATTGATGTTGACGACGTCTATCTGGGCAACGGCGTCAGCGAGCTCATTACACTCTCGCTCCAGGCATTGCTCAACACCGGCGACGAGATCCTGATTCCCACGCCCGACTATCCCCTCTGGACTGCTTCCGTCAGCCTGGCCGGTGGAACGGCTGTGCACTACCTGTGTGACGAGGAGAACCACTGGTGGCCTGACCTTGAGGACATGGAATCGAAGATCACCCCCCGCACCAAGGGAATTGTTCTGATCAACCCCAACAATCCCACCGGCGCGGTGTACCCGAAACCGGTTATCGAACAGATTGTTGAACTGGCACGCCGGAACAACCTCATCATTTTCACGGACGAGATCTACGAAAAAATCCTGTACGACGACGCCGTTCACATCAATGCTGCATCCATCACCGGGGACGATGTGCTCTGCTTGACGTTCAGCGGGCTCTCGAAGGCCTACCGGATAGCAGGCTTCCGCAGCGGCTGGATGGCGATCTCCGGCCCCAAGCACCGCGCGGCCAACTACATCGAGGGCATCAACCTGCTGGCAAACATGAGGTTGTGCGCCAACGTTCCTGCCCAGCATGCCATCCAGACTGCCCTCGGCGGATATCAAAGCATCAACGACCTCATTCTCCCGGGCGGCCGGTTGAAGCAACAGCGGGACAAGGCCTACGAACTGCTCAATCAGATTCCGGGCGTGACGTGTGAACTGGCCCAAGGCGCCCTGTACCTCTTCCCCAAGCTCGATCCAGAGGTCTACCCCATTAAGAATGATGAGCAGTTTGCCCTGGACCTGCTCAAGCAGCAGAAGATCCTTATTTCCCACGGCAGCGCGTTTAATTGGGTCAATACTGACCACTTCCGCATGGTCACTTTGCCGAGTGTCGAGGATATCGAAGACGCCATCGGCCGCCTGGCTGAGTTCCTGAGCACGTATAAGCCCTGACCGAGTTCCATTAAGGAGAGTGCCATGTCATCCAGTCCGCAGTTCGATGTCAGCCCAAGCCAATCCCTCCTGGCCGCCCCGGACATTCGTTTGGATGCCATCGACGCGTCCGCCACGCCAGGCTTCGGTGGCGGAAAGAAGGAGGGTAGGCTGCGGCTCGCCGCCGGAGAGGAATCGTTGTCGCAGCTGCAGGAGAAGCTGTTTGCCGAGAGCCGCTTCGGAAGCGAGATCTCCGTACTCCTCATCCTCCAAGCCATGGACACCGCAGGCAAAGCGGGAGTAGTCCGCCATGTGGTGGGCGCCGTTGATCCCCAGGGCGTTCACCATCACGCCTTCAAAGCCCCCACCGCAGCCGAGAAACGTCATCCATTCCTCTGGCGCATCGAAAAGCAACTGCCCACCGCCGGAATGATCGGTGTATTCGACCGCTCCCACTATGAAGACGTCCTTATTCACCGCGTGCGCAGCTTCTCCACGCCTGAGGTGATCGAGGAGCGGTATCAGGCGATCCGTGACTTTGAGGCGGGCCTGGTCAAAGGTGGAACACGCGTCATCAAGGTGATGCTGCACATCAGCGCAGAGGAACAGAAGAAGAGGCTGGCCGAACGGCTCGAACGCCGGGACAAGCACTGGAAGTACAACCCGGGTGATCTTGAGGAACGGGCACACTGGAACGCCTACCAGGAGGCTTACCAGATTGCGATTGAACGCACGAGCACACCGGATTCACCGTGGTACGTGGTGCCGGCCAACCGGAAGTGGTATGCACGCATAGCCGTTCAGCAACTCCTGATCGACGCGTTGAACCAGATGCAGCTCAGCTGGCCAAAAGCCACCTTCGACGTGCGGCAAGAAATGGTCAAGCTCGCCGCGACCTGATTCGTTGTGAGCGCATCTCCACGCGCTCGTTCCCCGGTGATCGACCAAGGGCTGTCAGGCCCGCGTGGAGATCCGCCCTACTCGCTGTCCGTGGAGCTGGTTTTTTCCCGGGCCGCGACGAGACGTTTGCGCGCGCCTTCCAGCCAGGATTCGCAGTGATCGGCCAGCTCCTCGCCGCGTTGCCACAGGGCGAGCGACTGTTCCAAGGTGACCCCGCCGGTCTCTAGCTGGCTGACCACTTTCACGAGCTGCTCCCGGGCCTCCTCGTAGCTCAGGCCGGAAACGTCGGCTTCCTGAAGCTTGGCGGCCTCTGGGGATGATTGGCTCATAAAGTACTTACTTTCTTCTCTGATTGCTGTTGGAGGTGCGGCCAGGTGGCAGTTCCGGCACCGGGCGGGCAACCGCCTGTGCCGGAATTTCGCCCTTGGCCACCCTGATGGAGAGCTCTGTGCCGGGCTCAACAATTGCAGCCTCCCGGACTATGGAACCGTCAGCAAGCTGTACCACGGCGTAGCCGCGGTCCAGGGTCTTCTGCGGTGACAAGGACCGTATCTGTGCCCGGAAGTGCCCAATCCGGTCGATGTCGCGGTTGACTGCGGCTTCAACCGCGACCATCGCCCGGTTGCGCAGCCGGTGAACATCCTCCGCACGCACAGTGACCATCCCGCCGGGCTGCGCCAGCACGGGCCTGGACCTCAGCTGCGCCAGCCTCTCGGTCTCCCGTCTGAGCAGCAGGTCAACTGCGCGGGATATCTGCGCCTTGGCCTGGCGGATACGATCAAGTTCCTCCGAGACATCCGGGACCACACGTTTGGCGGCGTCGGTCGGAGTGGACGCGCGCAGATCGGCAACCTCGTCAAGGAGTGGGCGGTCCGCCTCATGACCGATCGCGCTCACCACCGGCGTAGTCGAGGCGAAGACTGCCCGGATCAGTTCTTCACTGCTGAACGGGAGGAGATCCTCCATGGATCCTCCACCCCGGGCGATGATAATCACATCAACAGCCTGTATCGCGTCGAGCTCGGCCAGCGCCCTGGTGATCTGGGAAACCGAGCTGACGCCCTGTACTGCAACTTCCCGGATTTCAAACTCCACCGCAGGCCACCTGAGGCTGGCGTTGCGCAGCACGTCCTTCATTGCATCTGAATCCCGCCCGGTGATCAGCCCGATGCGGTGTGGCAGTAACGGAAGCGCCTTCTTGCGCGCGGCCGCAAACAATCCCTCTCCGGCGAGTGCATGGCGCAGCCGCTCGATTCGAGCCAGCAGGTCTCCCAGACCGACGGGACGGATGTCCCAGGCCTGCATGGAGAGACGGCCGGTTTTCACCCAGAAGTCCGGTTTGAGCCGGGCGACCACCCGGGATCCCCGTTCCAGCGGGATGGACAACCGCTCCATCACCGTCCCCCAGACCGTGAGTGAGAGCGAGATCTCGGCATCGACATCCCTCAGGGTGACGAAGCACATGGTGCCTCGTTTGTTGAGTTCGATCACCTGGCCCTCTACCCAGGCAGCCGGTGCACGTTCAATGTGCGCCTTAAGTTTTTCGGACAGCAGATGCAGGGGCCATGGGTTCTCAGCAGAGGTTTCCGCAGCGGTTTCGGGCAACGTGGATTCCATTGGCCGTACGCCAGCTGGCCCGGCGGATGCGGGGGCCTGTTGCTGCGCGCCGTCGTGGTTCATTGGTGGGATCTCCAGATTGTGTGTCAGAGTCTCATGGTCCTCTGGGTTAATGTCTATCAGCTTGCACCCACCTTCGCTGATTTCAGGGGCCGGTGTGGAGGAGAGGAGCACGCACGAGAGCGAAGCACCAGCCAACACAGGCATAATCGATCAAGGGCTTCACCGGCCCTCAAGAACACAGGGGAGCGGATGCGGACTCTTGGATCGGCCTTTTTTGCTTTGTTTGCGCTTGTACTGGGCGCTCTCGCACTACCGGGCGCATGGGTGGACGCAAACCTCGTCGCCGAAGATGGATTCATCGAACTTGCGTCCCCGCTGGCGTCCAACCCGCAGTTCACTGAAGCACTCACCACAGCGCTGGCGGAGGAGACCACCGCCGGCGTCGGACTGCCCGATGGGTTGAACGAGATCGTTGCTCCCGTGATCACGGAAGTCGCCGGGCAGATCACAGGGCTGCCGGAATTCAACCAGGCGTGGGATGAATCCCTGCGCAGGTCGCATGCACTCACCTTCGCCGATCCCCGGTCGCTTCCGGCGGAAGCCGACTCATCGTCGTCGTTGACTCTGGACATCGCTCCAGTGGTGGGACTCTCCCTGCAGGCTGTGGGTGACCAGCTTGGAGTTGAGGTGCCCCAACCCGAACAGACCCTGATTAATATTGGCCAGTCCAATCAGCGGGCGCTCCTGGATCGGCTGGAGACAGCGGCTTCGCTGTGGCCGGCGATGGCTGTCGCTGCAGCAGTCGGAGCGGTGCTCAGCCTGCTCTTTGCGCGTCGGCGGAGTACTACCCTCGCACTGCTGGGCGTGGGGATAGTTGTGATCGGGGCGGCATACTGGTTCCTTGCCGGTCTGGCGCCAGGTGTGGTTGAACGGACACCCGATGCGGATGCTGTTGCCGCTGTTTTCAAGGACGGACTGACTGGGCGGGCGGTTGATTCCATCCAGCCCTACTGTCTCGCGGTCGCTGCCGCCGGAGTAATACTACTGGTGGGTGGGATTGCCGGGCGGCTGTTGAGTGGACCGCGGCGCTGAGCAGTGAAAGATCGGGGCTGATGGCAGACTCAGACCGCAATCGATGGCGCTCGGCTCTGAGCGGACAACGCAACAGTGCCGGGACTTCCTGCAGATCCAGCAGATAGCATGGGCACTATGACCAGCACAGCAGTTTCGGTGCCTATGCCCACAGTTCCCCGCCGGCGCCGTTCGCCCGAAGAGGTTCATTCCGCAGCGCCGGTGACCGGCCCCCGAAAGGTACTGCTCGCGGCTCCCCGTGGATATTGCGCGGGCGTGGACCGGGCGGTGATTGCCGTTGAGAAGGCGCTGGAGCACTATGGCCCGCCGGTGTATGTGCGCAAGCAGATTGTGCATAACCTTCACGTCGTCAGCACCTTGGAGGAAAAGGGAGCGATTTTCGTAGAAGAGAACGACGAGGTTCCGGAGGGCGCCCTGGTGGTGTTCTCCGCGCACGGAGTATCGCCCGCCGTCGTGCAGTCCGCCGCGGACCGCGGCCTGCGGACCATCGATGCAACGTGCCCGCTGGTCACCAAAGTCCATCGTGAAGCGGTCCGTTTCGCCAAGGACGATTTTGACATTCTGCTGATCGGCCATGAGGGACACGAGGAAGTGGAAGGCACCTCGGGGGAGGCGCCCGAGCACATCCAGATTGTCAACGGTCCCGAAGACGTGGACAAGGTGACGGTCCGCGACCCGGACAGGGTGATCTGGCTCTCGCAGACCACGCTCAGCGTCGACGAGACTATGCTGACGGTCAACCTCCTAAAGGCGCGTTTCCCCACTCTCCAGGATCCGCCCAGCGATGACATCTGCTACGCAACATCCAACCGGCAGGCGGCCATCAAGAAGATTTCACCGAGCGCTGATCTGGTGATTGTTGTTGGATCCGCCAATTCGTCCAACTCGGTCCGGTTGGTCGAGGTGGCATTGGAATACGGGGCCAAGGCCTCACACCGGGTGGATTTTGCCAATCAGGTGGATGAGGCCTGGTTCGAAGGTGTGTCCACCGTTGGCGTGACCTCGGGTGCGTCAGTGCCGGAGAACCTGGTGCAGGACGTGCTGAATCTGCTGGCCCAGTATGGCTACGGGGATGTTGAAGAGGTTGTCACGGCTGAGGAGGACATCATTTTCTCGCTGCCAAAGGAAATCCGTGCAGCATTGAAGGCTATGGGGGACTCCTCCCGCGGGCTGGGAGGCCGGGGCCAGCGCCCAGCGAGTTGAGTGGATGGCCACGCTGACTTGGCGGCCGTGGTCGATCACCGCTCCCGGCGATCGACCAAGCGAGGAACGAGATCTCAGGCGCTCCGTTCCACTTCTTCGCCATCGATGAGTTCGGGCGCGCCAAGAAGCCGCGGGGTTGCGTCGACGGCTGGAACTGCGGCCTGATCTGATTGGTCGAGTGACCCCGCATCAAAGGCATTGATCTTCCGGGCGGTGGGCAGGACACGCGACTCCAGGGTGCCCACAAAGGAGTTGTATCTCTCCACCGAGCTCCTGAGCGAGTTGCCGAGTTTTGCGACGTGACCCCCCATGGTCCCCAGCCGCTCGTAGAGTTCCCGGGAGAGGGTGAACAGCTCGCGCGCGTTCTCCGTCAGTACTTCCTGCCGCCAGCTGAACGCAGTGCCCTTGAGGATAGCCAGCAGCGATACGGGTGAGGCCAGTGCCACGTTGCGGGAGAAGGCATAGTCAAGCAGGCTGGGGTCTGCCTGAAGAGCCGACGACAGGACAGACTCTGCGGGGATGAAGCAGACGACTAGTTCCGGTGAGTTTTCAGTGCCGTCCCAGTACTTTTTCCGGGCGAGTGCGTCAACATGCTGCCTCAGCGCTTTGGCATGCTGCACAAGCAGCGCGGTGCGGCGGTCCTCCGGGACCGGCTGTTGCGGGTCGATGTGCCCGCCCGTTTGACCATGCGCTTCAAGGTAGGCGCTGAGCGGCACTTTCGCGTCGACGACCAACTGTTTGTTGCCCGGCAGGTGAACCACCATGTCCGGTCGCGCAGACGTGGAGCCGGTCTCGGTGCTGACCACATTAATGGTGGCCTGCTCCAGAAAGTCCACCCGGGGGAGCATTCCCGCGGCCTCAACTACCCTGCGCAGCTGTATTTCTCCCCACTGGCCCCGCGCACTGTTGCTTCGGAGTGCTGACGCGAGCGAATGGGTGGTGGACAGCAACCTGGCGTCAGCGAGTCGAGCCTCCTGCAGCAGTTCGGCAAGCTGCCCGTACTGCTGTGCACGTTCCCGTTCAAGCAGTCCCACCTGCGACTGCACCTGGCCCAACTTCTCCGCGACGGGCGCTAGCGCGCGCAGCACGGAGTTGTCCCCTGAAGCTTGATCAGTTAGTTGGTGGTTTTGGGTTAGCAGCAGTCTGCTCTCTGCCTCGGCAGCAGCGCGCGCTGACGCGGCCTGCCCAAGCCGGGTGGCGGCGTCGTCAATTTCGCTCCGCAACTGCCCGACCCGGCGCCGCATGGGCACAGCCATCCCGACCGCACCCAACAGGGCGCCGGTGAGAAGGGCCAATGTCAGCAGGGCCATCAGTAATCCGTCCATGTATCCACCATTGCAGGCCGCTCTGACATTTCCAGCTCAAGCCTGCCCGGCGCGCTGGGATGGACCACAGAACGGTAGACTCTACTCCCGTGGCTCTTACTATTGGCATCGTCGGACTGCCCAACGTCGGCAAATCAACCCTGTTCAATGCACTGACCCGAAACGCGGTTCTTGCGGCGAACTATCCGTTCGCAACGATTGAGCCAAACATCGGAATGGTCAGCCTGCCCGATCCGCGCTTGGAGAAGCTTGCTGGAGTTTTCGCCTCTCAGCGCATCCTGCCGGCGTCTGTCTCCTTTGTGGACATCGCCGGGATTGTTAAGGGGGCTTCGGAAGGGGAGGGACTGGGCAACCAGTTCCTCGCGAATATCCGGGAGGCGGAGGCGATAGCTCAGGTCATCAGGGTTTTCGATGACCCCGACGTGGTGCATGTGGATGGCAAAGTGGACCCCAGCTCCGATATGGAGACCATCAACACAGAACTCATCCTTGCCGATCTTCAGACAATGGAGAAAGCCATCCCCAGGATTGAGAAGGAAGTCAAGATCAAGAAGCGTGAACCGGCGCAGCTGGCGGCTCTGCTGGCTGCGCAGGTTGTGCTTGAGCGCGGGGACACGATCTTTTCCTCGGTGGCTTCGGACAAGCTGGAGATGGAGCACCTGCGGGAACTCAGCCTGCTCACGGCCAAGCCCTTCATCTATGTATTCAATGCGGATGATGCAGTCCTGGCGAGCGAGGAGCGGATGACGGAGTTGCGTTCCCTCGTAGCCCCGGCCGACTGCATCTTCCTGGACGCCAAGCTCGAATCCGACCTCGTTGAGCTTGACCCCGAGGAAGCGCGGGAGATGCTGGAGATGAACGGCCAGGATGAATCCGGTCTGGACCAGCTTGCCCATGTCGGATTCCATACCTTGGGGCTGCAGACCTATCTGACAGCAGGGCCCAAAGAGACACGTGCCTGGACCATTAAGAAGGGTGCCACAGCACCTGAGGCAGCGGGGGTCATCCACACTGACTTCCAGCGTGGCTTCATCAAGGCCGAGGTTGTTTCCTTCCACGACTTGATGGATGCAGGATCCATGGCTGAGGCAAAGTCGCGCGGGAAGGTCCGGATCGAAGGCAAGGACTACGTCATGTCCGACGGCGATGTGGTGGAGTTTAGATTCAATGTGTAGTCGCGTTGCGCTCTAACGTCTCCTCACGCACGTTTTGGACACGGCCCCGCTTGCTTCGGCAACCGGGGCCGTGTCAGCGTGTGCGTGGATCGGATAGCGCGCGGCATTAGTTGTCCTGCCGCTCGCGACAAACATGTCACCACGAACGTCACCAAGCTAGCACTAGCAAGGCGGAGAAATGTCGAAATTTGCGACTAGCGCTCTCGCTCGAAATTACCAATCCTTGGTAGTATATAAGGATGGCTCAGAACACCTCAATCAGCCTCGACGACCACTTCGCGGGCTTCCTCTCCCGCGAAGTCGAGACCGGACGGTACCGGTCTGCCAGCGAAGTCGTCCGTGCTGGACTCCGGTTACTGGAAGACCAAGAGACGCATATGTCGGCGCTGAGGGCAGCGCTCATTACGGGCGAAGAGAGTGGCGGGCCGGAGGATTTCGACTTCGAAGCCTTTGTCGCGTCGAAGAGGTCATGAAGAGCATTCGTCTCACACCGGCTGCGCAGAAAGACCTGTCATCGATCTGGGACTTCACTCAGGAGCGATGGGATGAGAATCAGGCTGAGATCTACATATCCGAGATGAGGGCGGCGATCGAGCGCATCGCTTCTGACCCTCATCGCGGACGGACTTGCGACGACATTCGTGAGGGATACCGTCGCTACGGCATCGGCAGCCATCTGGTCTTCTATATCGACAAAAGCGACAGTGTGGACGTGATCCGCATCCTGCACCAACGTATGGATCCGACACGGCACTTGTAGGTGGTTCTGGTGGCTGGCTGAGAGGTTGGTTCGTGTCGGAACTCGGTGGAATTTAGATTCAATGTGGAGGCCCGGGCATCTTTTCCGGGTTCCGGTAGCCGTTGCATAGTAATAAGTTTCAGGATTGGCTTGATTCTGCCGCAGCAGTTTAAACCTCGGTCCGAAGTCCCCCGTCTAGCCAAGGTGTCCCTTGCGGGACGCCCGTTCCGGGCTGAAAATGTTGTTGTGGTCGCCTGTCGATGCCGTTATCCCTATGGTTCGTTGAGGCCGTCGTCTAGCCGGGCATTGGGGATCACGCCGTGGGCCCTTCACTGTTGCCGATTGATTGAGCACGAGGACTAGATTCAGCTTTTCCCCGTTGTGATTCCCGCAGGCGGCCACCTGTCCATATCAGGTACGAGGGTAGGGAAAGGTCGGGCGAGGGCCGTGTTGGCGCAGTCCCAGGATGAGGAACAGATTATTGCCAGGGTTGCTGCCCTGGATATTGGCAAGGCCGAAGTAGCGTGTTGTGTCCGGGTTCCCGGTCCGGAGGGTTCGAGGAAGCGGTTGCAGGAAGTCTCGACGCACTCGACGATGACCCGGTCATTGACCGAGTTGGCTCATCACCTCCTGGATCTGGGGGTCGAGCGGGTGGTGATGGAGGCGACCAGCGATTACTGGAAACCGGTATTTTATCTGCTGGAGGCCCACGGGTTGGATCCGTGGCTGGTCAACGCCCGCGACGTGAAGCACCTGCCGGGCCGGCCCAAAACGGATGTGATCGACGCGGTCTGGCTGTGTAAGGTCGCCGAACGCCAGATGCTGCGTCCAAGTTTCGTCCCGCCGGTACCGATCCGCCAGCTGCGGGATCTGACCAGGTACCGGATCGATCTCGTCGGGGTCCGGGGCGCGGAGAAGAACCGGGTGGAGAAACTCCTCGAGGATGCCTGCATCAAGCTCTCCGTTGTCGCCTCGGACATTTTCGGGGTCTCCGGCCGGGCGATGATGGCCGCGCTGATCAATGGGGAACGGAACCCAAAAGTCTTGGCGCAAATGGCACGGGCCCGCATGCGCACCAAGATCGGCGCCCTCGAGGAAGCCTTCACTGGCCACTTCGATGACCACCACCGGTTCCTGCTGGCCACCATGCTCGAACGCGTCGATCGCATCAACGCAGATATCGCTGCGGTCGACGCGCAGATCGAGGTGGCGCTGGCCCCTTTCGCGGAAGCGGCGGCACGCCTGGATGAAATCCCCGGCATCGGCCCGGTCGCCGCCGCTAC
>NZ_AZSC01000295.1 GCF_000520595.1 Arthrobacter sp. H5 | reverse complement strand
ACCCGCGACTGCGGCCCGGGATTCCCCGCCATCTCTCGGACTCCGCGGGCAATGGTATCGGGATGGACCCCGGTCGCCATGGCCATCGCCTTGATCCCGCCACGCCCCAGCCCGGTTGCCTCCACCCCCAACAACAAACGGCGCTGCCGCTCGTCCAAATGCGGACGCAACACCGTATACCTCTCTGTCGCTGACTCCACCAACTGCTCACCCACGGCCATAACACAATCCTAGAGCCGACACACCATAAAACCTAAGTTATTATGTCGCGAGTCCTTAGCGGATTTTCAGAGCTCCCGGAACATCAGGTGCAGCCCCACATACCCCTGGTCGGGATGGTTGAAGGCGCCGGGGACCGTCGTGAGGATGCGGAACCCCAGTGACTCCCACAACTTCACAGCCCGCACATTCGTCTCCACAACGGCGTTGAACTGCATGGCCCGGTAGCCCTGCGCCCGGGCACGCGACAACACGTACTCCCCGAGCGTCCGTGCCACACCGCGCCCGGAGGCAACAGCAGCAACCATGAAGCTGGCATTGGCCATGTGCGCTCCACTGCCTGGCCTGTTGGCATGCAGTTGGGCGGTACCCAACAGGGCGCCGTCGTTATCCGCCGCGACATAGACGCGGACGGTGGGGTCAGGGCTATCCAGCCACTCGCGGCGTGCCGGTCCCTCGGTCATGGAGGTGTCCCAGCAGTAGGTTGCGCCCGCCCGCACCACGGGTTCCATGATTGCCCAGATGCCGGGCCAATCGGATTCCGTGGCCGGACGGACGGTGAACATCAGGCGTCGAGCGCCTTGGCCCACAGATTGATGTCCGACTCCACGGCAAACTCGTCGATGGCATGCAGCTCATCCTGGCTGAACGCCAAGTTGTTGACCGCGGCAAGGCTGTTCTCCAACTGCTTCACGCTGGAGGCTCCAATCAGCGCTGACGTGATGGCGCTCCCCTTTGACTGCGGACGGAGGATCCAGGCAATTGCCATCTGAGCGAGCGACTGACCACGCGATTCGGCAATGCCGTTGAGTCCGCGGACCCTGCGCAGGTTGTCCTCGGACAGGTGGTCCTCAGACAGTGATTTCCCTGCCGCGGCCCGTGAGCCCTCGGGAACACCATCGAGGTAGCGGTCGGTCAGCAGGCCCTGAGCGAGTGGTGAAAATGCAATGGAGCCTACACCTTCGGCTTCCAGAGCCTCCGGAAGGTTGGGCTGCCCGTTCTCCACCCAGCGGTTCAGCATGGAGTAGGACGGCTGGTGAATCAGCAGCGGCGTGCCCAGTTCCCGCAGAATCTTGGCGGCTTCGATGGTCTTTTCCGGTGAATAGGAGGAGATTCCCGCATACAGCGCCCGTCCTGAGCGCACGGCAGTGTCCAAGGCACCCATGGTTTCCTCAAGGGGAGTCTCCGGGTCTGGCCGGTGGCTGTAGAAGATGTCCACGTAATCCAGGCCCATGCGGTTCAGCGACTGGTCGAGGCTGGCCAGCATGTACTTGCGGGATCCCCATTCGCCGTACGGTCCCGGCCACATGTCATATCCGGCCTTGCTGGAGATCACCAGTTCATCGCGGAACGGCTTGAAATCGTCCTGGAAGTGGCGGCCAAAGTTGGTCTCGGCGCTTCCGAAGGGCGGGCCGTAATTGTTGGCCAGGTCAAAGTGCGTGACGCCCAGGTCGAAGGCACGGCGCAGGATGGCACGCTGCGTATCGAAGGGCTTGTCATCACCGAAGTTGTGCCACAGTCCCAGCGACACGGCCGGCAGTTTCAGGCCGCTGTGCCCAACACGGCGGTACGGCATGGACTCATAACGGTTTTCAGCGGGGTGGAAGGTCATTGGTCAATCCTATGTGGCATTTACATCGACTCTCCTCAAAGGGACCGCTTCAGCACCAAAATGGGCGTCAGAAGGTCACTTTGGGGAGAGTCGATGCGACAACTGCTCCGTGCGCCGGCAGCCGGACGCTCCCGGGCAGCAGCGCCTCACCGGGCACCGTGGACAGCAGCACCGTGACCGCTTCCACCGACACCTCCCGTTCCACGTCGGACAGATTGACGACGACGGCGAGAGCTCCCCTGCGCAGGATCAGCCACCGTTGGTCCTCGCTGAAGTCCACCGAGACGGCGCCGAAATCCGGGTCGCGGAGATCGGGCTCATCCCGGCGAAGCTGAATTAACGCACGGTACACCCCAAGTAGACGGGCATGCGCCGCAACTTCCGTCTCCGCCCAATCGAGTTTCGCCGAGGCAAAGGTAGCGGGGTCCTGCGGGTTGGGCACCGTGTCCGGGTCCCAGCCCATGCGCTCAAACTCCCGGAGCCGCCCTTCGGCAGTCGCCTTGCCCAGTTCCGGTTCAGGGTGCGAGGTGAAGAACGGCCACGGCGTGGTCGCCCCGTACTCTTCGCCCATGAACAGCATGGGCGTGAATGGACCGGCAAGGTTCAGCACGGCGGCCTGAGCCAGCTGCTCATAGCCCAGCGTGGCGGAAAGCCGGTCCCCCGCCGCGCGGTTCCCGATCTGGTCGTGGTTCTGCGTGCACACCACCAGTTGGTGCGCGCTGATCACAGAGGCGTCAATCGCCCGCCCATGATGCCTCTCCCTGAAGGAGGAGTAGGTGCCGTTGTGGAAGAAACCGTCGGTGAAGACCTTCGCCAGCGCGCCCACCGAGTCAAAGTCGGAGTAGTACCCGGCGGTTTCACCCGTAAGGTTGACGTGCACTGCATGATGGAAGTCGTCGCTCCACTGCCCGGCGAGCCCGTACCCGCCCCGCGAACGTGAGGAGATCAAGCGGGGGTTGTTCAGGTCCGACTCCGCAATAAGAAACAGCGGCTTGCCCAGCTCTGAAGAGCACAGGTCCGTGGCTGCCGCGAATTCCTCAAGGATATGGACGGCCCGCTCGTCATGCAAGGCGTGCACAGCGTCGAGCCGCAGCCCGTCCACGTGGAAGTCGCGGAACCACATGAGGATGTTGTCCGTCACGTAATCCCGCACCTCGTCGGAGAACGGTCCGTCCAGGTTGAGCGAATCCCCCCAGGTGTTGGACATGCCCTCGGTGAGGTAGGGCGCAAACTGGGTGAGGTAATTGCCACTCGGCCCCAGGTGGTTGTGCACCACATCCTGGATGACGCCGATTCCGCGCTGGTGGGCTGCGTCAACAAACCGTTGATAGGCCGCCGGCCCGCCATAGGTTTCCTGGACCGCGAACCAGAGAACGCCGTCGTACCCCCAGTTGTGCGTTCCATTGAACGCATTGACCGGCAGCAGTTCAACAAAGTCCACGCCCAGCTCAACCAGGTAATCCAGTTTCGCGATGGCAGAGTCCAACGTGCCAGCGGGTGTGAACGTCCCGATGTGCATCTCGTAGATCACGCCGCCGTTCATTCCGGGCGATACCCACGCCGCGTCCTGCCACTGGTGCGCTCCGGGGTCGAACGTCTGCGACAGGCCATGGACGCCGTCCGGCTGGCGCCGCGAGCGCGGGTTGGGCACCGGCGTGTCAACGCCATCCAGCAGGTAGCCGTAGTCCACGTCACCCGACAACGGTGCATCGGGAGCAGACCACCAGTGGCCGTCCCCGCGCACCATCGGGATGTGCTCCCCGTTGGCAACGAGCGTCACCGCGGACGGCTTGGACGCCCACACATCGAACCGTTTGCTCATCGCGCATCCTCCCGGACCAGCAGTGCCACTGGATAGGTTTCAAAGATTTTGCCTGCCGGCACCGGACCGCCGTCAAAGGACGCACCGGTAATGGCGCAGCTGTACGTACCGGCCGGCAGTACGACGGCGGTATCCCGCCAGCCGCCCGCGTGTTCCAGTTCCAGCGGCAACCGGGTGACCAGGGTGACCGCGCCACCCCGGTCGAATGCGAAGACATGGTCCACCCCGAGTCCTGTGGCGGACACGGCCCGGTATCCCGTGAAGAGCTCCGGTGAGTCGCGGCGCAGGCGCAGCGCGCGGGACACCACGAGGAGCTTAGCCACTCCACCCTCATCGATCCGGGGCAACGCACCGAAGGCCAGATCCACCAGTGCCTGTTTCCGCGCTGGGAAGTCGACCGCCCGCCGATTGTCCGGATCCACCAGGGAGGTCTCCCAGAATTCCGAGCCCTGATACACGTCGGGGACGCCGGGCATGGTGAGCTGCACCAGTTTGGCTGCCAGGGAGTTGGACCATCCATAGCCCTCAATACGGCCCACGAGTCCGGTCAGCAGGTCATGAACCTCGGCGTTGTCGAAGGCTGCGTCGACGGCCGCATGCATGCACTCCTCGAACTCCGCGCTGGGCGCTGTCCAAGCCGTACTGTTTCCGGCCTCGCGTGAGGCCTTCTCGGCGTAAGCGTGAGCCCGCTCCCGGCTCAGCGGCCAGGCGCCAATCAATGCCTGCCACAGCAGCGAGGCGAATGACAGGTCTCCAATGGGGGCCAAACGGTTCAGCCGGTCAAACGCGGCCGCCCATTCCTCCGGCAGCTCGGACAGCACGCTGATGCGTGCCCTGGTGTCCTCGCCGCGCTTGGTGTCATGGGTGCTCAGCGCGTTCATGGAATGGGGCAACTCCTGCTGCCGCTCCGTCAGTCGGCGGTGCAGTTCGAAGCCGTCCAACGCGAAGATCGATGGATCTGCTCCCACCTCATTGAGCGAGGTCAACCGGTTGTACCGGTAGAACGCGGTGTCCTCTACGCCCTTGGCCATGACCATTCCGGAGGTCTGCTGAAACCGGATTGCCAACCCGGTCAGTTCAGAACCGTCCAGGAACGGGTTCAGGAGAGGGTGCAGCGCATCAATGACATCGCTGAGGTTCGGGCGGCGGATGCGCGCGGCAACCACTGCCTCGGCCAGGTGATGCGCCCCGTGCGGCAGGTAACTCCGGTACACCGGGAAGCAGGTGAGCAGCTCCGCCAAGGCGTCCGCAGCGGAATCATCATCGAGTCCCGCCTCCGCAGGGACCAGGCGCGCCAACCGCAGCACTTCCGAATGCAGGATGCCGTCCGCGATGGCCCGCTTGGTGCCGTGGATCATGGAATGGAACGGCTCCGCCGGCGCTGCGGTTTCCAGCCCGGCGCGGCCCGCGGGATTCACAAACAAGCGGTCGACGTCGGCGAGCGCATCGTAGCCGGTTGTCCCCTCGCAGGCCCAACCTCCGGGCAGCGTCTCCCCGGGTTCCAGGATCTTCTCGACAAGGGTATAGGCGCCCCCGGTCAGCTCTCGGAGCCGGTCCAGGTATCCGGCGGGATCGGCCAGTCCGTCAGGGTGGTCGATCCGCAGCCCGTCCACCAGGGAATCGGTGAACCAGCTGCGTACCTCGGAGTGTGCCTCGTCAAAGACCCACGGGACTTCCACCCGAACGCCGGCCAGGGTGTTGACGCCGAAGAAGCGTCGGTAGTTCAGCTCGCTGTCGGCGCGGCGCCAGTTCACCAGCTCATAGTGCTGGCGATCATGGACCTCACGTGGATTATCGCCGAGGCTGAAGCTGCCCTCCGCGAGCGGGAAACTGTGATCGTAGTAGCGCAGCTCCCCGTCCACAATCTTCAGCGCGGAGAGTTCGTCAGGACTGTCCCCAAGCACCGGCAGACGGATCCGCCCGCCACCGGCCACCCAGTCCACATCGAACGCTTCAGCCCACTTCGACTGCTGTCCCTCCCCGAGGAGGGTCCACCACCAGGCGTTCTGCGCCGGCGTCTCAACGCCCACGTGGTTGGGCACAATGTCCACCAGGACGCCGAGCCCCGCCTCGTGGGCTGCCTTGCACAGCGCCACCAGGCCCTGCCGTCCGCCGCGGTCCGGATCCACCGAGGTGGGATCGGTGACGTCATAGCCATGGTCGGATCCCTTCTCGGCAGTCAGCACCGGTGACAGGTAGACCCAGTCCACGCCAAGGTCCACCAGATACGGGATGACCGCGGCGGCCTCCGCCAGGTCGAAGCTGGATCTAATCTGCAGCCGGTAGGTGGACTGTGGGATTCTCATGCCGAGCCCGTCCTGATAGTGTGCTCGTTGGCCAGAATGGCCAGCGATGCAGCCACCGAGTGGTCCAGGTCCTCGGCTTCGGTGTGGGCCCTCAGAACCACCATTGACTTCGCCTCCACCGAGATGGTCTGGCCCGCCGGAATGGGTTCAGAGTCCGCGTACTTCCCTGCGGTGTCAATGACCTCATCCCACATCGGCGCATACTCCTCGGAGGGAAGCGTGAACTTCACGACGTCGTCGTGCGCATTGAAGTACATCAGGAAGTTGGCGTCGGTGATCCGCTGCCCGCGGGCATCGCGGCCGGTGATTCCCTGCCCGTTGAGGAAAACGCCGATGGACCGGCCAAAGTCGCTGTCCCAGTCCTCGGGTGCCATCAGGTCTCCCGCGGTATCCAGCCACACGATGTCCGGTAGGGCCTCACCTTCGCCACGGCGCACGGGACGTCCGTCAAAGAAACGACGACGGCGGAAGGTTGGGTGCTCGGAGCGCAGCCTGTTCACGGCCGCCGTGAATTCCAGCAGCGGCTGATCCATTTTGTCCCAGTGCACCCAAGAGAGTTCCGAGTCCTGGCAGTACGTGTTGTTGTTGCCGTCCTGTGTGCGGCCAAGTTCGTCGCCGTGCAGCAGCATCGGCACGCCCTGCGAGAGCAGCAGGGTGGCTATGAAGTTGCGCTGCTGACGCACGCGCAGGGACTGCACCTCGGGGTCATCAGTGGGACCCTCCGCGCCGCAGTTCCAGGAGCGGTTGTGCGATTCGCCGTCGTTGTTGTCCTCGCCGTTGGCGTCGTTGTGCTTCTCGTTGTAGGAGACGAGGTCCCGCAGCGTGAAGCCGTCGTGGGCCGTGACAAAGTTGATCGACGCCACAGGGCGGCGCGCCGAGTGCTCATACAGGTCAGCCGAGCCGGTGAGCCGGGAGGCGAACTCGCCGATGCTGGAGGGCTCTCCACGCCAGAAGTCCCGCACGGTGTCGCGGTATTTGCCGTTCCACTCCGTCCACTGCGGCGGGAAGTTGCCCACCTGGTAGCCGCCGGGCCCAACGTCCCAGGGCTCTGCAATGAGTTTGACCTGGGAGACCACCGGGTCCTGCTGCACCAGTTCGAAGAAGGCGCTCAACCGGTCCACCTCGTAGAACTCGCGGGCAAGCGCCGAGGCAAGGTCAAACCGGAAACCGTCCACGTGCATTTCGGTGACCCAGTAGCGCAGCGAATCCATGAGCAGCTGCAGGGAGTGCGGGTGGCCCACGTGCAGCGAGTTGCCGGTACCGGTGGTGTCCATGTAGTACTGCTTGTCGTCCTCCACCAGCCGGTAGTAGGCGGCGTTGTCGATCCCGCGCATTGAGAGCGTGGGGCCCATATGGTTGCCCTCGGCCGTGTGGTTGTAGACGACGTCCAGGATCACTTCGATGCCGGCCAGGTGCAGTTCCCGGACCATCGCCTTGAACTCCTGGACCTGCTCGCCCAGGTCACCGCTGGAGCCGTAGGTGTTGTGCGGGGCGAAGAAGCCGATGGTGTTGTAACCCCAGTAGTTGTTCAGGCCCTTTTCCTGCAGCGTACTGTCGTTCACAAACTGGTGTACCGGCATGAGCTCAATGGCGGTGACGCCGAGCTTTTGCAGGTGGGCGATCACCGCCGGATGGGCGACGCCGGCGTAGGTGCCGCGCTGCTCCTCGGGGACCTCCGGGTGCAACTGGGTGAGTCCCTTGACGTGTGCCTCGTAAATGACCGACTGGTGGTAGGGCGTGCGCGGCATGCGGTCGCCGTCCCAGTCGAAGAAAGGGTTGATCACCACACCCAGCATCATGTGAGGGCCTGAGTCCTCGTTGTTGACGGAATTCTCGTCGCCGAAGTTGTAGCCAAATAGTGCCTGGTCCCAGTCGAGCTCGCCGTGGACGGCCTTGGCATAAGGGTCCAGCAGCAGCTTGTTGGGGTTGCAGCGGTGACCCTCGTCCGGAGCGTTGGCACCGTGCACCCGGTAGCCGTATTTTTGGCCCGGGGTGACATGCGGGAGGTAGCCGTGCCACACATAGCCGTCCACTTCCTTGAGTTCCACGCGGGTCTCGCCGCCGTCGTCGTCAATCAGGCACAGCTCCACTTTGTCCGCGATCTCGCTGTACAGCGCAAAGTTGGTGCCGGTGCCGTCATAGGTAGCCCCCAATGGGTAGGCTTCGCCGGGCCAGAGTTCCATAAGTGTTCCTCGATCGCTTTCGTGGGTATTGACGGTCCAGCTACCTTCATAGCGCAAGCCCGTGACATTTTGGTGAATTAAGACTTATGTGGTGGGACGGGCGGCCTCAGCAGGTCCGCAATGGCTGCGCCAATGTCCCGGGGAAGATTGGAAACCACCACCGGGCCACGCTCCGCAGCGCGGGTCCCAGCCAGTCCATGAATGACGGCCGCCGCTGCACCCACAACCGCCCATCTGGCCGTCGGGGACAGCCCAAGGCGCGTGACGGCGTCGTCGTCCTCGTCCGTCAACGTGGCCGCCAGCGCGCCGAGAATTCCCGCCAGGGTGTCGCCGGAGCCTGCAGTGGCCAGCCACGGCGTTGCGTTGGCCTGGCTGAACAGTTCGCCGGTTGGTGCCGCGACCACTGTGACAAAGCCCTTCAGGAGCACCGTGGCGCCCGTCAGCTCGGCTGCCTTCAGCGCAAACTCCGCGGGTGCCGTCTCGATGTCCTCCCGTGAAACCCGCACCCTGCGCCGGGCCAGCAGCGCCTGCAGTTCACCGGCGTGCGGGGTCAGGATGACATGGGGTCCTACCCGTTTGGGCAGCAGGGGCAGCGCTCCGGCGTCCACCACGGTGGGAAGGCCGGAGGAGATCGCGTCGCGGGCGCGCTGGCGCTGCCCCGGGTCCTCCTCGGCGCCCGGCCCCACCAGCCATGCCTGCACGTGCGATAGACCCACGGATCCCTGCGAGCAGACCGCCTCGGGATGAGTTGCATGGATCAGCGCTGCAACCGACGGCGGGCCCAGATAGCGGACCATGCCCACTCCCGTGGCGAGTGCGGCTCCGGTGGCCAGCACCGCCGCTCCCGGATACTTGTCGGATCCTGCGGCGATGCCCAGGACGCCACGGCTGTACTTGTGGTCCGTGGGTTGCGGCTGCGGATAGAGGTCCGCGAGGTCGGACGATTCCAGCCTGCGCATGGACGGGTCCCCGAGGGAGCCCAATCCAATTTCGCCGGTCACAATGCGTCCGGATTTCCAGGCGCCCTCGCCCATCAGCAGGCCTGTTTTCATGCCGCCGAATGTGACGGTGACATCCGCTCCGAGAATGGGATTGTGCCCCACCCCGGTGTTCACATCCACACCACTGGGCAGGTCACAGGCGACGACGACGGCGCGCGACCGCCCGGCACGGGCCGGTGCGGCCCGGGCAGCCTCCAGCTCACGTACCAGGCCCGCTGCCGGTTCGCGCAGTCCCCCGCGCGCCCCGGTGCCAAGAATTCCGTCGATAATCAGGTGGGCACGCGTGCATTGAATTGCCAGGCGTCCGGTCGATTCCGCGCTCAGCCGTTCCACCCTGCCACCTGCGGCCTCGAAGGCGGCCAGCGCCTCTGGGTGCGTCCGGTCGGAGGTGAGCACCGCCGTCGTGCTGGACCCACGTTTGGCAAGACGCGCACCGGCAAATAGTGCGTCACCGCCGTTGTTCCCGCTGCCGGCGAGGACAACCACTGTGCGGCCGTAGCTCCGTCCCGTGGCGGATACAAGCGCAGCCACCGCAGCGGCGTACAGGCCATGCGCTGCCCGCTGCATCAGGGCATTGCCCAGTCCTGCTTCCAGCAGTGGGGCTTCCGCGGCACGAATTTGATCTCCGGTAAATGCACTAAGCATGCTTTGTAGCTTAGCTGCCGGATCCGGGTAGCGCTCCCTCGGCCACCACCATCGCCGTGGCCACACCGCCGTCGTGGCTCAGTGAGAGGTGCCAGCGCTTCACGCCCCGCGCCTTGGCAACGGCGGCGACGGTGTCCTTGACCTCGACCATGGGGCTGCCGTTTTCGTCCAGGCCAATCCAGCAGTCCTGCCAATTCATTCCGGCGGGTGCACCCAAGGCCTTGGCAACTGCCTCCTTGGCAGCGAACCGGGCGGCGAGGGAGCGGGTGTTCAGGGCGCGTTCAGCCGCAACAAAGAGGCGGTCCCGCAGCCCGGGCGTCCGCTCCAGCTGACGCTCAAACCGGGCCACGTCCACAACGTCCACTCCGATCCCGATGATCATCCGCGGCCTGCCATCACTCGACGGTGACCGATTTGGCCAGGTTGCGCGGCTGATCCACGTCGTAGCCCTTGGCTGTGGCCAGCTCGCACGCGAAAATCTGCAGGGGCACGGTGGTCAGCAGCGGCGCCAGTAGCGTGGGGGTCTGCGGCACGTGGAACACATGTTCGGAGAAGTCGGCCACCGATTCGTCGCCTTCTTCGGCGATCACAATGGTGATGGCGCCACGTGCACGGATTTCCTGGATGTTCGAGACAACCTTGGAATGCAGTGAATCACGTCCGCGGGGTGATGGGAGGACCACCACCACCGGCTGCCCGTCCTCGATCAGGGCGATCGGGCCGTGCTTCAACTCGCCGGCCGCAAAGCCCTCGGCGTGGATGTAGGCAAGCTCCTTGAGCTTCAGTGCCCCTTCCATCGCCACCGGGAAGCCCACGTGGCGGCCGAGGAACAGAACGGACTTGGCATCCGACATGTCGCGGGCGAGCTTCTTAACGTGGTCCGCGTTGTCCAGGATGTGCTGGATCTTTTCCGGCATCTCATGCAGGTCGCTGAGCACCTCCGCAATTTCATCGCGGTACTTATTGCCCCTCAGCTGTGCCAGATAAAGCCCCAGCAGGTAGGCCGCGGTGATCTGCGCCAGGAAGGCCTTGGTGGAGGCCACTGCGATTTCAGGACCGGCGTGCGTGTACAGCACCGCATCGGATTCACGCGGGATGGTGGAACCATTGGTGTTGCAGATGGCAACCACCTTGGCGCCCTGCTCACGGGCATACCGGACGGCCATCAGCGTGTCCATGGTTTCGCCCGACTGGGAGATTGCCACAACAAGGGTCTTCTCATTCACAATGGGATCCCGGTACCGGAACTCGTGGGAGAGCTCCACCTCGGTGGGGATGCGGCACCAGTGTTCGATGGCGTACTTGGCAACCTGGCCCGCATACGCGGAGGTGCCGCAGGCCAGCACCACAATCTTGTCCACCGAGCGGAGGATGGATTCATCGATTCGCAGCTCGTCGAGGATCAGGTTGCCCTTGAGATCCGTGCGGCCGAGCAGTGTCTGGCCCACGGCGTCGGGCTGGTCGTTGATTTCCTTTTCCATGAAGGACGGGTAGCCGCCCTTTTCCGCGGCAGCGGCGTCCCAGTCAACGTGGAACTCGCGGCCCTCAGCGGGTGCGCCGTGGAAGTCGGTGATGGTTACGTCCTCCGGGGTGATGGTAACAATCTGGTCCTGCCCCAGTTCCACCGCCCGCCGGGTGAAGTCAATGAATCCGGAAACGTCTGAGCCCAGGAAATTCTCGCCATCGCCCAGGCCAACCACCAGGGGTGAGTTGCGGCGCGCCGCGACCACAAGGTCAGGCGAGTCCTGATGGATGGCGAGAAGGGTGAAGGCCCCTTCTAGTCGCTGACATGCCTGCTGCATGGCCAGCGGCAGCGCGTTGGGGGTTCCCGCTTCCGAGAGGGTGCGGTAGATACTGCCCAGCAGCGCGGCCGCGACTTCGGTGTCGGTATCGGAGATGAGCACCACGCCCTGCTCCAGCAGTTCCGCCTTCAGCTCGGCGAAGTTCTCGATGATTCCGTTGTGGATCAACGCCAACCGTCCGCCGTCCGCCAGATGCGGGTGGGCGTTCTGGTCGGTTGGGCCGCCGTGGGTGGCCCAACGGGTGTGGCCGATCCCGGTCAGGGAGCGCGGGAGCGGGTCGGTTTCCAGTTCCGAAATCAGGTTGGCGAGTTTGCCGGCCTTCTTACGAGATTCGACGCCGTCCCCGGTCAGCACTGCTACGCCAGCCGAGTCATAGCCCCGGTATTCAAGCCTGCGCAGACCTTCCATGACAACGTCCAGCGCCCCGTGCGCTCCGTTGGTCTCTTCTCCGGCCATGACTGTCTGGGCGCGTTCCCTGCCCACGTATCCCACAATTCCACACATGGGCTTAAGCGTACCTGCCGCCTGGGCGCCCATTTGGCCACCCGTTTGTTAATGCTTCGCGCAACAGGCACAATTCCTAGGGTGAGCGATCGAACTCCCGGGGGTGCCCCGGCCAGCACGGTGGAGAGCAACTTCACACCGTTTGTTGAGCTCGAAAGGCAGACCTGGTCGCGTCTCTCACACGAGATCAAGTCACCGCTGAACCTTGAGGACATCCAGCGGCTGCGGGGTCTGGGGGACGCCCTGAACCTGGACGAAGTCCGCGAGGTGTACCTTCCGCTGTCCCGGCTCCTGTACCTGTATGTGGCCGCAGCGGGAGAGCTCCACTCGGCAACCAACACGTTCCTGGGCGAGCAGACCACCCGCACACCCTTTGTCATAGGCGTTGGCGGCTCGGTGGCTGTGGGCAAGTCCACCACCGCACGCGTGCTCCGGGAATTGCTGCGCCGGTGGCCGGACACTCCAAACGTGGAGCTGGTCACCACGGACGGCTTCCTCTACCCCAACGAGGAGCTGGAGCGCCGCGGTCTCATGCAGCGCAAAGGGTTTCCGGAGTCCTATGACAGACGGCGATTGCTGCGGTTTGTCAGCGAGGTCAAGAGCGGCGCCGAGGAAGTCCGGGCCCCTTGGTATTCACATCTGACGTACAACATTGTCCCCGGCCGCGAGATTGTGGTTCGGCGTCCCGATGTGCTGATCGTGGAAGGGCTGAACGTGCTTGCGCCGGCGCGGACACGCGCTGACGGCAGGTCCGGGCTTGCCCTGAGCGATTTCTTTGATTTTTCCATCTATGTTGATGCGAAAACCTCCTATATTGAGGAGTGGTACGTCCAGCGGTTCCAATCCCTGCGCAGCGGCGCGTTTGCGAACCCGGACTCGTATTTTCACCGGTATGCGTCGCTGACGGACGAGGAAGCGCGGGATACGGCCCTGGACATCTGGAGGCGCATCAACGAACCGAACCTGATGGCCAACGTGCTGCCCACCCGTGGAAGGGCCCAACTGGTTCTCACCAAGGAAGCCGACCACTCAATCCGAAGGATGTTGCTGCGAAAAACGTGACTGGCAGCTCCCGGCGCCTGAAGGCATCGCTGTGGATTACGACGGCGGCCCTCACCGCCGCGCTGTCGGCGTGCGGACCAGCAACTCCGGACAACAGCACCAGGTCGCTTCCGGTAACGCAACCGCCGTCGTCGTCCTCCCCCGCAGCTGAGCCGCAGTCCTCACCGCCGGCCACCACCGCGACTAGCGGGGGCTCTGTCCCCGGACCATCACAGCGACCCATACCGGCCCCTCCGGTCTCCGCGCCTCCGGTGCCCACTTCCCCGGCGCCAGCACCGCCGCCGCCTGAACCATCACCCACGCCGGCCGAGACGCCAGCCGAAGCGGATGAGTACTCGGATCCGTCATCCATCACGGTGGTGGTCAACAAGCAGCGGGCACTTCAGCCCGTGGAGTTCGCTCCCGCGGAACTTGTCCTGCCGCAGGTTTCGCTTGCGGCCAACCAGGAAAATGCCCTGCTGCGGCCGGACGCGGCAGCCGCTGTGGAGGAGATGTTCGCCGCCGCCGCAGTTGACGGCATTGGACTGACCCTGGTCAGCGGCTACCGGTCATACGCGGTCCAGGTGGGCACGTACAACCATTGGGTGAACCAGTACGGCGGCGACACCGCCGCGGCCGACAACGTTTCAGCCCGTCCAGGCTTCTCGGAACACCAGACGGGGCTGGCGTTTGATGTTGGCCAGTCCGACGGCGCCTGCACGCTGGGTTCCTGCTTCGCCGACACTCCGGCTGGCAGTTGGACGGCAGACAATGCGCACAGGTTCGGCTTCATCGTCAGGTACCAGCAGGGAGCGCAGGGCGTTACCGGGTTCTTTGCGGAGCCCTGGCATCTCCGGTTTGTTGGCACCGAGACCGCCGGGGATATGAGGGATCAAGGGATAGTCACCCTGGAGGAGTATTTCGGTTTGCCTGCGGCGCCCGGGTACTGAGGCGATCGAGCGTGGTCCGAATCGATAGATCTCTAAAAGAATCTAAAGAACTGCGGGAAATCGCAACGACGGTCCAGCATGCCTTCGGGAAGGGCGGGAACTCGCCTTCGTCGGTGCAGGGCTAACCTCAGCGATCAGCGACGTTGTGAATGATGAGGTCCTCACCTTCCTTCGCCGGGCCGAGCGACACACCCTAGGCCTGGTCACCCACGCAGAAGTGAATCGCGCACTGCGTGAGCCAATCAAAACGTCAGGACGGACCATCGGGGCCGACGTATTGCAGGTGATGGCTGAGGGCACCAGCGGATACCCGTTCCTGATCCAGCTGGTGGGCGCGCAAACACGGAGGCTCCACCCACGGGAGGCCGAGATCTCCGCCGAGGACGCGAAGGAAGGCACACATAGGGCGTTGCGACGACTGGGAGCTCTTATGCATGAGCCGGCCCTGGCAGACGCGTCCGACATTGACAAGTCGTTCCTCCTCGCGATGGCGAAGGACGATCGACCATCGACGATGTCCGACATTCAAGAACGGCTGAAGGTCAACATCAACTATGCGAGCCAGTACCGGCTTCGACTGATCGCTGCGGAGCTAATACAACCTGGCCGCAGAGGCTATGTTGACTTCGCTCTGCCGTACCTCCGGGAGTACCTGCGTGAACATATGGCCTCGAATATCTGAACAGAGCCCCGCGCGCCGCTGAGGCCAGAGGTTAGGCCGGCTCAAGCGCGAGCTGGCGGTGCACTGTGTCAGCCAGACGTGCAGCTATGAGTTCAGCGGTTTCCATGTCCGCAGCCTCGACCATAACTCGGACAACCGGCTCCGTACCGGAGGGCCGCAGCAGAACCCTGCCTTGTTCGCCGAGCAGCTCCTGCGCATCGATCACTGCCTGCTGCACCTGCTCGTCGGTGTTGACGCTCGATTTGTCCACGCCCTTCACGTTGATCAGCACCTGGGGAAGTTTGGTCATGACGCCGGAGAGTTGCTTGAGGGTGCGGCCGGTGCGCGCAACCTGGGCGGCCAGCTGAAGCCCAGTCAGGACGCCGTCGCCGGTGGTGGCGTACTCAGCAAAGATCACGTGGCCGGATTGCTCGCCGCCCAGGCTGTAGCCGCCGTCGCGCATTCCCTCCAGAACGTAGCGGTCCCCCACTCCGGTTTCGCGGATGCTGATGCCGGCGTCGCGGAGCGCGAGCTTCAGCCCAAGGTTGCTCATCACCGTTGCCACCAGCGTGTTTTCCTTGAGCCGTCCGGCCGAGTTCAAAGCCACGGCCATGATCGCCATAATCTGATCGCCATCCACCACGGTGCCCTCGTGGTCCACGGCAAGGCAGCGGTCGGCGTCGCCGTCGTGCGCAATGCCCAGATGGGCGCCGTGTTCCAACACCGTGGATTGGAGTAGTTCGAGATGCGTTGAACCGCAGCCTTCATTGATGTTGTTGCCGTCCGGGTCGGCGCCGATCACCACAATCTCCGCGCCGGCGTCCGAGAATACCTGCGGCGAACACCCGCTTGCCGCGCCGTTGGCGCAGTCCAGAACAATCTTGAGGCCGTCCAGCCTGTTGGGCAGGGACTGGAGCAGGTGCACAATGTAGCGGTCCTCGGCGTCGGCGAAACGCTGGATGCGGCCCACCTCCCGCCCCACCGGGCGAAGCCGGGGCTGCGCGAGCTCAGCTTCGATGGCGTCCTCCACGGCGTCGTCGAGCTTCCGGCCGCCCTTGGCCAGGAACTTGATGCCATTGTCCGGCGCCGGATTGTGCGAGGCCGAGATCATGACGCCGAAGTCGGCGTCGAGGTCCGCCACAAGGAACGCGGCGGCGGGGGTGGGGAGAACCCCTGCGTCAAAGACATCCACGCCGGAACTGGCCAGGCCGGCCTCAACGGCTGCGGCGATGAAATCACCGCTGATTCGTGGGTCGCGGGCGATGACGGCCGTTGGCCTTCGCCCGCCCGTGACTTTCTGATGTCCCAGCACCACAGCTGCCGCCTGTGCCAACTGCAATGCGAGTTCGGCCGTGATCAGTCCGTTTGCCAGTCCGCGGACTCCGTCGGTCCCAAATAATCTACTCATTTGAAGTACATCCTAAGTCAGAGGGGTTCCAAGCCGTTCGAAGCCGTTATTAAGCGCGTTACGCCCACCCGGCAGATGCCGGACGGGCGTAACGGGTGAATCTTCATCCACTCTCCCCAAAATGACGCTTTGAGGCCTGATTGATGCCTGAGAATGTCCATTTGGGGAGAGTCGATGCCGAGGTAAGCGGCCTTGTTAGCGCTTGTGGAGCCGAGCCCTTGAAATTGCCGAGGGGACCCGGCCGAAGACGCGCCAGCGGATTCGGCCGGGGTAGGCAATTTCTAGCGCTTGGAGTACTGAGGTGCCTTGCGTGCCTTCTTCAGACCAGCCTTCTTACGCTCGATGACGCGGGCGTCACGGGTAAGGAAGCCGGCCTTCTTCAGGGGTGCACGGTTGTTGTCGCGGTCAATCTCGTTGAGCGCGCGGGCAACACCGAGACGCAGCGCGCCGGCCTGGCCGGAGGGGCCACCGCCGTGGATGCGTGCAACAACGTCGTAGGAACCGTCCAGCTCGAGGAGCTTGAACGGGTCATTGACTTCCTGCTGGTGCAGCTTGTTGGGGAAGTAGTCGGACAACTCGCGTCCGTTGACAATCCACTTTCCGGTACCGGGGGTAACGCGGACGCGTGCAACGGCTTCCTTGCGGCGGCCAACTGCACCTCCGCCAACGGTCAGCGCCGGGCGCTCCTTGACGGGAGCCTCGGCAGCGTCGGTCGATTCCGAGGTGTAGCTGGTGAGCTCCTCGGTTGGGGCATTCTGCTCTTCAGTGTTCTGAGCCACGGTTCTCCTTGAATAAGTTTCTTAGTGTGTGGTGGCCAGGACTACTGGGCGACCTGGGTGATTTCAAAGGTCTTGGGCTGCTGGGCAGCGTGCGGGTGCTCTGCCCCGCGGTAAACCTTGAGCTTGCCGATCTGCTGTGCGGCAAGGGAGGTTTTGGGAAGCATGCCCTTGATGGCCTTCTCCACGGCGCGCTCTGGGTTCTTCTCCAGGAGCTCGGCGTAGTTGGTGGACTTCAGGCCGCCCGGAAAACCGGAGTGGCGGTAGGCACGCTTCTGTTCGAGCTTGGCGCCGGTCAGGGCAACCTTCTCAGCGTTGATGATGATGACGAAATCGCCCATATCCATATGGGGTGCAAAGGTCGGCTTGTGCTTTCCGCGCAGCAGTGTTGCGGTCTGGCTGGCAAGACGGCCTAGGACAACGTCGGTGGCGTCAATGACGTGCCACTGGCGGTTGATGTCGCCTGGCTTCGGGGTGTACGTACGCACGGTTTTTGCCTTCGTTTCTGTTCTACGGTGGTTGGCCCCTACAAAGTAAGCGCCAACGCAGCTGATGCATGCGTTTACCGGAACTTCAGGTGAGGGCTGAAATAATGCCGGTGATCCCGATTAGCTCGGCTATTTCCGCGGGCCAGGTGACTCTGCAACCGAGCCGCCACACGGACATAGACGTATCGAGGTGGGACACGCACAACGACTACCAAGATTAGCGCTCTTTTAGCACCAAGGTCAAAACGACGACGGGACGGCGCCTGAGGCATTCCATCCGGACTCATCCCCGCATTCGTGGGAAACACATTGCCATTCGTGTGAAGGCGATGGTCCCATATGCCGGCCCCTCGGCGGAACAACCATGATCAACTGGCGTCGCGGGAGAGTTCGTGCTCCACGGCGCGCCGGATCCAGTTGGACAGTGAGCGATCGTCTGCCGCTGCTCGGTGGCGTATCTGGGTGAGCAGGTCTTCGGGGAACCGCACGGGTACGGGTTCGCTGAGTTTGCCTTTGCGGCGTACGGCCGGGCCCTGAGGTTCTTGATTGTCAGAGTTGGCGTAGAAATCGTTCTCTTGTTTTGCTTCTCAGGCCAAGCGCGACGGCCACAAGGGCGAGCGAGGCAAGCAGTCCAAATAACATCGCGGGGCCGCCGATGTTTTCGACGGACCCGGCGTGCACGCAAACACCGGCGGAAAGCAAAGCCATGAAACAGAGAGAAGCTGTCATGACGTTGGCCCATCGCTGTGAGCGATGGGTCGAAGCCTTGCCCTCCTCAGCGGCCGAGAGCAGTTGCCAGGCTGCTAGCAGCGCCACCTCGAAACCGCCGATTGTAACCACGGCCGCGATGAGATACGGGGCCTCCAAATATGCAACTTCAGGGTAGGCCTCTGCGTAGCTGGCCGCGGTCCGTGGGACAACCACAAATTGAAGTAGCAGGGCCGCGGGAACGAGTGCTCCGAGAACGATACGAAGGCGCGAAACGTGCTGACCGATCATATCGCCATGGTCGTCTTACCTAGATTGACTGTCAACTGCGGCCGCGATCTCGAAGTGGATGCAGTCTCGCCGCGGCATGCCGGAACGGGATAGGAAGGCGTTGGTTAGGATGGCGGAGGATGACTGTTGTGGCGTGGCTCATACGCCGGCGCCGCGGCAACACATGGGGAGAGGCCAAAGCTTGACGTTCCTGAAACTCGCTGCGCGGCGTGGTGCTGCCCGGAAGAGTCTGCTTGGACTGGTGTGCCTCACCATCGCGTTCATCGCCGCAGTGCTCTCGGGCATCACCGGCTACACGCAGCTTGCGGCCACGGACGCTCTCCGCAACCTTGCCGGCGGGGCGCTGGCTGAACAGGGCTACGCCCGGATCCACACCACGGTCGCCGACGATCCGGCCGCGCAAAGCACCGCAGCGAACGCTGCCTTCACCGAACTGCGCCTCGACGCCGGGCTGCTCAGCTCGGAGACCACCTACTCGGTCCCCCGCACCATCGTTCCCTCCGGCGGAACAGCCACCAACCTCTCCGCTGACCTGAGCTTCCTCCCCGTCGAGTGGAAACCAACAACGACGACGGCGGCAGCCGGCTCCCTTGATTCGTTCACTGCCGGCGGGTCCCCCGGCTCCGGAACTGTTCCGGCGGTGTTGACCGCTGCCGCAGCCGATTCGCTCGGCCTTGCAATTGGCGACACCTTCGCGGTGGACGGGGCGGAGGGCTCCACCCAGGTTGAGCTTGCCGCCACAGTGGAGCCCTCCGGGGCAGACGCCGCCTTCCTGGACCCTGTCCCGGAGCAGGGAACGGAGGTGGAACCAATTGCCCTGGGAATTCCGCCCGGCCAGGTGGCGCGGTTCTCGGCGGAACCCAAGATCCAGTGGGTCTTCACCATCGACCCGGCGTCGATCTCGGCCGCGGTGCTGCCTGATCTGAACAATGGCCTGGCGTCGCTGGCTCCCCGGATGCTGGGAGATCCCGGGATCAACACCGGCGGGGTCATCCCGTCGGGGCAGCTGGCCGGAGTATTGGCGGACGCGGCCGATGCCACCCAGGGTGTCCGCGCCGTCGTTCCTGTCGCCTTGATCCTCCTGGTGGTCCTGAGCTCGGTGACCCTGGTGCAGTTCGCCCGCCTGATGTCCGGTGCCCGGGCCGTTGAGGACGCCTTGATTGGGGCACGCGGTGCATCCACCGGGCAGCGGTGCGGCGTCGCGGCGACGGAGATTGTTCCCCTCGCCGTGGTGGGCGCCACTGCGGGCTGGGCTGCCGCCGTCGTCCTCGCTCCCCTGCTGTCCGCCCAGCTGACCGGCACCACTACCGCGTGGCTGGATGGCGTCCTGGAGTTTGCCGCCACCACCTGGCCGGTTCCGGTGGCCTGCGTGCTGGCAGCGACCGGAGTGTTTGTGGGCGTTGCGCTGGTGGACTCCCTGCGGAATCCCGGAGTCCCGTCCGCGGTGGAAGCCGGGCGCGGTGCGAAGGTGGCCTCCTTCGGTGTTCTGGCGCTGGTGGTTGCGGTGACCGGTGTGTCCGTGTGGCAGTTCCTGCTGTACCAATCGCCGCTGTCCCAGACGTCGTCCGGCGCCGTGGAGGTCAATCCCCTGGCCGCTCCCGCTCCGGCGATGCTGCTGCTTGCCTTCACCGCGTTGGCGCTCCTGCTCACATTGTGGGGCGCCCGCACGCTCGAACGCCTGTCCGCGGGCCGGAGGGGCCTCGGATTTCCGCTGGCGGCGCGCCAGGTGTCCCGACGCATTGCCGCGTTCATCATCCCGATTGCACTGGTGACCGTCACCGTGGGCAGCGCCACCTTCACCGCGGCCTACGCCCAGACCACCAGCGGATCCCAGCAGGCCGCGTCCCAGCTGGCCAATGGCTCCGATGTGCGCGTCTCCCTGCCGGGGCCCGCCATCGTCACAACCGCCGGCGGCCGGCCGTCACTTGATCCCTATGCTTCCCTCGATTCCGTCTCGGCAGCCTCCCTTGTCTACCGGGGCGGGGCCAGCGTGTCATCGGTGCGGGCTCCCCTGCTGGCCGTCGATGCCGCCGAACTGCCCGGACTGATGACCACCGGGAGCGCCATTGTCGACGCCGGGGCACTGTCCACGGCATTGAGCAGGACCGTCCCGGCCCCGGAACCCGCGCTGGCCCTCCAGCTCTCAGCCACACAGGTCCGGCTCCAGTTCAGCTCAAACCAGGTGGACACGGCGGAACCGCAGGAACCGGACGACGACGACGCAACCCCCGCACGGCAGGCCACCCTCACGGCGTGGATCCGTTCCGGGAACGGCTTCCTGTCGCCGGTGCCGGCCGGGACGCTCACCCTGTCCGGCCCCGGCGCGCAGGCGCACTCGGTGTCCTTCAACCTCCCCGAGGGCCTGCGTCCCACCGCGATCGCGGCCATTGACATAGCCCTCGAGGCTCACCCCGTGCCGCAGAGCTACAGTCTGGAGCTCACCAGTGTTGCCAGCGACGCCGGAATCGGTTCCGGCGATGCCCGCTTCACCGAGGACACCACCGTTGGTCTTGCGCCGGGGATCTTTGGGACGGCACAGGACGGCGTGGTGAACCTCGACGACGGCGTGGGCGTCACCTTCCCGCTGGAGGGTGCCACCGTCAACCCGGCCCAGGCCCGGCTGATGCCCAATCCGGATAATCAGCAGTTGCTGCCCGTGGCCGTGGGCTCGGAACTGCTCGCCGATCTTGACCTCTCGGTTGGGGACGAAGTATCGGTCCGTCCCGGCGGCACCGAGCTGACGGCTGTGGTCGCAGGTGCCGTTCCCGTCATCCCCGGGTCCACCGAATCAGCGGCGGTCATGGCCGATCTCCAGGCCCTGGGCGAAGCCTGGCTGGGCGCCTCGCCCACGCAGCCCAGGCCCGGCGAAATCTGGCTGGCGGCAGGTGACCGTGACGCCGTGGTCCAGGCAGCCGCCGGAATCGCCGGTACCGAAGGGTCGGTGTCCTCCTCCGACAAGAGCCTGGTTGCACGCTTCCTCACCCCGGCCGCAGCGGCACTGTGGCTCGGGACCATTGGTGCGCTGGTGATCGGCGGGGTTGCCCTGACGGCGAGCGTTGTCACCCTGGTCCAGTCGCGGCAGCACGAGGTCGCAGTGTTGCGGGCGTTGGGCATGCAGGCGCGGGACCAGGCGTGCGGACGCAGATGGGAGCTGTTCGGTGTCGGTGCCGCCGCCGTCGTACTCGGTCTGGTGGCCGGACTGGCGGTGGCCGCCGTGATGGTCTCCCTGCTCGCCGAAGCGGTGCTGGGGGGCGCCGCTGACTCGCTGAGTGCCCCGCTGAGACTCGCCGTCGTGCCGCTGGGCGCGCTGTTGCTGGCGCAGCTGGTAATCCTCGCAGTGGCTGGCTGGTTCTACGGCGAGCGCGTGCACCGCCAGGCGCTGGGTACCGTATGAGCAGGAAACGCTCGGCTCCCGCTGCCGCGCTGCGCGCTGCCGGCATCAACCGGGCGTATGGGAAGGGTGAGAGTGCGGTGCAGGCCTGCCGCGATGTGTCCCTTTCCGTGGCGCCGGGAGAGCTGCTGGTGGTGTGCGGGCCGTCCGGGTCGGGGAAGACCACATTGTTGAACTGCATCGGCGGGTTGGACCAGCCGGACAGCGGGTCCGTTTTCGGGCTCTACTGACGTAAGTGTGGGCGCCGTTATTTCTGGTATGGAAGTTTGATGTTTACTGGTCCGCAGGCGAGTGTGATCAGGGCCAGTGCGGCTTGTGGGGTGTGGAATCCGTAGGATTGTCGGGTCATTGTGCGGATTTTGTTGTTTAGTCCTTCGTGGCGGCCGTTGGAGAGGTTTCTGGTGATGGCGGCGTGGATGCCTTGGGTGTGGGAGCGGATCGTTGCGACGGCTTTGGCGAACTCCCGGATGCCGCAGGCTGCGGCGAGTTCGCACCAGGCCGTGATCA
>NZ_KI915015.1:13343-31605 GCF_000520595.1 Arthrobacter sp. H5 | reverse complement strand
CGCCATCCGACAACTCAAGAACCTCGGCTACGACGTCACCCTCATCCCGCCCACCGCAGCGTAGTCACCTTTATTTTCGTATTAGGAATCGATTGCGTGTGATCATGGTTTTTCTCCTCATGCAAAGTGCGAGCCTCCGAGTTCTACCCGGAGGCGGGTTCGTCCAATGAGATGCCCCGTGGTTTCCCCTGTGAGTCATATCACTGTGTCGATTGGCCATTTGATAGGCCAAGGTGAATAGAAAAAGTGACACTTTCGTTACTAAGCATGCTGTGAATCTGCTGTAAGTTAGCCGATAGGCTATTAAGGCGGTCCGAAAGCAGCGCTGCTTCCAACGGGGGAACATGAAAACTGGGGAAAGCTCAGAACAATCGATCTCGGTACATGTCGCGGGAGGGGACTACCTCACGGGGCTCGCATTGGCGCAACTCTTCAATGAGTCCGGGTTCATCACCGTTACGGGCTTCAGCACCCGCGGACGCGATGCGGTGAAGCAAATGGAGAGCGAGCGTCCGGATGTGGTGCTCATGGATGCACTCATCACCGACCGGGAGGCCGCTGCAACCACGACCGAAATCTGCCACCTGCGCAGCACCAAGGTAGTGATCCTCTCAGCGCATTCGACCGGCGACACCGAAGCCATGATGCATTCGCTCTTCCAAGCGGGCACATCCGGCTACCTGCGACGGGACCTTACGCTTGAGGATATTGCGGCAGCACTTCGGATTGTTCACCGTGGCGGCCTCGTGAATGCCGTTTTCTCCTCATGTACCCATACACCACATGCCGCGCCGCAGATCGACCTGGAAGTGCACAACCGCCTCAGAGCGTTGAGCTCCCGTGATCTGAGGATTGTCGCCGCCTTGTCGGACGGTCACACCAATATGCAGATTGCGCGCAAAATGAACCTGAGTGAAGCGACCGTCAAAGCCAGACTTGCACGGGTGATGCAGCAGCTTGGAATGGAAAATCGGGTTCAAATAGCCGTTGCCGCAGTGAGGGCCGGCGTTCAGGTCTGACTACCCTCCGTTGTCTTTGACTCGCCGTGCGTAGGCAGAGTTTCCCGCGCAGCCATCCACATCATGATCGCCGCCAGTGCGGTGAGACCGGTCGCCGCAAAGGCCCAGTTGTAAGACAGTGTGTCGACCAGGACCCCGGCAAGGATCGGGCCCAGGATGGCACCGGTGTCGGCACTCATCTGGAAACCCGCCAGCACCTTCCCGCCGCTGCGTTCGCTCCCAATGACGTCCGCCACCACGGCCTGCTGGGCGGGATTCAGTATTCCGGTCCCGATACCCGCTATGACCGACACCACCAGGAACCAGAACACATCACCGGTGAAGCCGATACACGCCATGGCCGCACCGTTGATCACGAGGCCGGTAAGAATCAAAGGCCGGCGGCCAAGAGTGTCCGCCAGCCGTCCCGATACGGTCAGGGCCAGAGCCGTACCGGCGGCGAAGAACGCGAGTGATATCCCGGCGACTTCCGGGCCGGCGCCAAGCACGGCTGCTGCAAACAGTGGAATGAGAGCCATTCTTACCCCGAAGGAGGACCAGCCGTTCGCGAATCCGGACACCAGCGCTGCACGGTAGGCGGAGTCCTGCAGCGCAACACGCACGGAGAGTGCGGGCAGGGGCGCGGACTTCGCCTTATCCTGCAGCGATGTGTCCTTCAACTGGAAGAAGACCACCGCAGCCGCCACAACCAACGCTCCGGCATACACCAGGAACGGGACCCTCAGTCCAAAACCAGCGAGTAAACCCCCGATGAACGGTCCACCGATACTGCCCAGCAGAAACGCCGACGCATACGAGCTGGATACCCGTCCCCGGATGGACGGCGGCGCCAGCCGGATGATCAATCCCATGGCCGAGATGGTGAACATCGTGGAGCCGATGCCGCCGAGGCCGCGGAAGATCAAAAGCTGCCAGTAGTCGGCGGCGAACGCGCAGGCAGCCGTGGAGACTGCGACGATCAGCAGACCGGAAATATACACCGGACGCTCACCGAGCTTCTCCACGAATTTCCCGCCGGCCGGCGCGAAGACCAGGCGGGTGAACGCGAACGCACTCACAATGATGGAGGACGCCGTCGCCCCTACATCAAAGCTCTGGGCGAACTGGGGGAGCACCGGTGAGACGAGCCCAAAGCCGATGGCGATGACAAAGGCTGCGGCAATCAGCACCTTGATTTCGCGGGGCATGCGCACCCGTTCTGCAGTGCCTGAATCCCGTCCCGGGGGGCGCGTGGATGCGCGTCTAAATCCAACCATGATGGCAAGAGTCTTTCACGGGAGGGCCACCAGGGCTGACTACCGCGGTGTGAGAAGCTTGAAAACGTGAACGAGACCCTATCGATAGTAATTTTTGTGGCCATCGCCATTGCCGTTCTCGGCTCATTGGCTATCCTTCTGGTGCGTGCCCGCCGAACACCGCCCGGTACGTATACAACCACCCGGGACGCGGACGACGACGACGGCCGGCAAACCGCCGCCGGTTCCGGCACTGCCACTGACACACTCGAACCGCAGGCAGACCCGGGAACCGCGCCCGACGTCGTCGTACCCGATGACCTGCGCGATCTCGATGAGGCGCCTGCTGGCATCGAAACGGTTCCGGTCGAGACTCCCGATCCCGTCCAGGGCCGGCTGGCCAGGCTGCGCGCGCGGCTGGTCCGGTCCAACAATGCCCTGGGCAAGGGTCTGCTGGCGCTGCTGTCCAGGGACAAGATCGATGAGGATGTGTGGGACGAAATCGAGGAAACCCTGCTCCTTGCCGATCTGGGCACCGAGCCCACCACGGAGCTCGTCGACGCATTGCGCCAGCGGGTGAAGGTTGCAGGAAGCCGCAGTCCTGACGAGGTCAAGGCAATGCTCCGCGAGGAGCTGATCAAACTCGTGGATCCCTCAATGGACCGCTCGCTGGCCACCGAGAGGCACGCGGACCGGCCGGCAATTGTCATGGTGGTGGGCGTCAACGGCGTGGGGAAGACCACCACGGTTGGCAAACTGGCCCGGGTCCTCGTTGCCGAAGACAAGGACGTGCTGCTCGGTGCAGCGGATACCTTCCGCGCGGCGGCAGCCGAGCAGTTGGCCACCTGGGGTCAGCGTGTGGGAGTTCCCACAGTAAAGTCCGACGTCGATGGAGCGGATCCCGCGTCGGTTGCCTTCGAGGCCGTCAAGGCGGGCATCGACGGTGAAGTGGACGTGGTGATGATCGACACCGCTGGCCGGCTGCAGAACAAGGTGGGCCTGATGGACGAACTGGGCAAGGTCAAACGGGTCATTGAGAAGCAGGGAACCGTTGACGAGGTGCTGCTGGTGCTCGACGCCACCACCGGTCAGAACGGGCTGAATCAGGCCAGGGTGTTTGCCGAAGTAGTGAATATCACGGGGATTGTGCTGACCAAGCTCGACGGCACGGCGAAGGGCGGAATTGTGGTGGCAATCCAGCGGTCACTGGGCGTTCCGGTGAAGCTGGTGGGGCTGGGCGAGGGCGCGGATGATCTGGCACCCTTTGACGCGGAAGACTTCGTCGACGCATTGCTGAACTAGCACTCCCCAGGTCAGCGTCCCCGGGGATCGACCGAGGGCGGCCGGGTCAGCGTCCCCGGTGATCGACCGAGGGCGGCCGGGTCAGCGTCCCCGGTGATCGACCAAGAGAGCGCCAGCGAACGCGCGGAGATCCACCAAACCGCATCTCATCGCATGTTGCTTTTGATCTGATCCGCGCGGCCCTCAATGAGGGCGATCCGCTTTGCCCGGCTCCAGTTCTGGACCTGCTTTTCACGGGCGAAGGCGTCCGTTACGCGCTCATACTCTTCACAGTATGCGAGTTGCACTGGGAGGCGACGGAATGTGTACTGGGCGCCCTCACCGGCCTGGTGTTCGTTGAGACGTCTCTCGAGGTCCATGGTGCTGCCAACGTAGAAGCTCCCATCAGCGCATATGAGGATGTACATGTGAGGCACTGGCCACTCCTTTTCAGGACTTCCAGTATGCAACGAGTGGATTGGACGCTGCCGGTTATCCACAGGCGGGGTCGCCGGTCTCCGCGGTGCGGACCACGAGAGGGCGTTTGGTCGACCACCGGGGTGCGGTGATCGACCGAGGGCCGCCGGGCACCGGTGATCGACCACCGGGTGCGGCCCTTGGGAACTAGAAGGTGAACGTAAACACCGTCGCCGTACCTGCGGTGACCGGCAGTGTTACCTCAGTGGATCCCGGAACGAACCCCGGAAGCGAAGGGCGATCCGCCGCGGGGATGGGCGGAGCGGCGGCGCCGTCAATCAGCGTTGCATCCTCGGCACCATAAGCGGGACCGGTCATCTGGGTCATTGTTCCGGTGCGGACACCATCCGGAAGTGTCATGGTGACCTCGGTCTGCGCCGCCGTCTCCGGATTGTTTTCATTGACGAGAATGACGCTCATGCTGCCGTCGTCGTGCTTCACCGCGTAGCTGTAGGCCAGCCCGCCGCCCTCCTGGCTTGATTTCATGAACCCGCCCTGAGGCAGCTCAGCCACCAGGGACAATCCGTAGTAATTGGCGCGTTCCCGGAAGGTCGCATCGGGCTGCAGATACGGTCCGCCGGAGCAGATCGAGGACATTGGTGGGCCACCCTCGCAGGTCAGGAGGGAACTGTGAAAACTTAGCCTCGGGATGCCAAGCTGGGCTGCGCTCAGTGCGTAATCGACGCTCCAGAGTGCCGAAGCGTGCGTCTTGGTGGTCTCGTTGGACCCCGGGCAGGCGGAAATGCCTGTTTCGGGGATCCACGTAAACAGGCCGGCGTTGTTCGCCGGGGTCATGGCGCGGAGGCGGTAGTCCTGCGCGCGGTCATGGATCGCAGGGGCCATCAGGTTTTCCAGGATTGGTTCGCCCAGCGGATCATCCGCGCCGTCGCACTGGGAGAGTGGGTAGTGATGGAAGGAGAGGATCTTCTCCTGCTGCAGATCGGATTGTGCGAAGGGCTCCCACCATGACTCTGAGTAGGTGCCGGGCCCAACGATCGGGACGTCCGGCGCAACCGCAAACATGGCATCCGCGTACTCCTTGAGTTCACCGATGTACTCTTCAACGCCCCAGTCATCCGGTCGCAGACCGTTGCTCGGATAGCCGTTGGGCTCGTTTCCGACGGTGATTCCCACCAGCCGATCGCCAAATATGTTCGACGCGTGCATGGCCATGTCTGCCGCTCGTGCCGGATCGAAATGCGCCAGGTCAACTGTCAGGCTAATCGTCGCGTCCGCAGCGTCCAGAAGGGTCTTGACCCGCTCAAGGTCCGCAGGACTGGCCGCACGCACGGGATGTGCGTCGTCGCCCTCCAAGTCTCCGGGAGTGGGCTCGCCCGAAGACGTCCAGAAGAATCTGCGGTCCACGGCGTTGCCGCCGAACCGCAGCATCGGCGTCCCCAGACCTTGAAGGCTCGACACCATCTCTGGGTTGTCTCCGGAAAGTCGCGGGTCCGCCAGATCGGTCGCTTCCAGCGACAGTCCAACCAGGCCGGGGGAGAGCACTGTGCCGGTTGGCTCGGCCGTCACCGAGATGGACATCGGCTCGACTGCTTCCAACGGAGAACCGGCGGGAGGACCAGCTTGTTCGTAGAAGACGGTTGGCGGGGCGGGCAATGGCTCCTCGGTTGTTGGCGAGGCTGAGGCAGACGGCGTTTCGACCGGCGTCTGGCTCGGTGTGGGCGGCGGAGCAACTGATTCCGACGCCCCAGCACCCGGCTCCTCCTCCCCCAAAGGTAGGACGGCAACGCCAACAACAGTGCCCGCCACCAGGGCGAGGACGGCCGCCCCCGCCCCGATCAGCAGGCGAGGACTCGGACGGCCCCTGCCTTTCGGGCGGACCGGCTGCGGCTCGCCGCGCGGCTCAATCGGGTGATTCGAATGTTCTGTCATTGCACTCCAAAGCTCGGATGGTCTGGCTCCAGTTTATCCAGTTCAGACTCGCGGGTCCCACCGGAGGGCCGCCCCTTTCGTTTTCGGAAACATCCCCGAAACATTGTGGTCATCGACTCTTTACCTCAGTGAGCCGCTTGTAACCTGCCGGCAACGTAATTCCCAAACCATGGAAACACGGACACGGCATTCTTTTGAATGCGGGAATTGCCCGCCACTCGTGGAGAGGGACGTGAAAATGGATCTGACAGCAGGTCACGTCTGGGTAATGATTTCAGCAGCCATGGTGCTCTTAATGACACCGGGCCTAGCATTTTTTTATGGCGGCATGACCCGTGCCAAGGCAGCCTTGAACATGATGATGATGAGCTTCATTGCCGTAGGACTGGTGGGAATTGTCTGGGTACTGTGGGGGTACTCCATGACGGGCGGCGACGGAATCGCCCAGCTCTTCGGCAACCCGTTCGCCTCGTTTGGACTTGAGGGCCTGATCGGCAGTGAAGACATGATCAGCGCTGGCTACGGTGCAACGTTCGCCATCATCACCGTTGCCTTGATCAGCGGTGCCATTGCCGACCGCGCCAAATTTGGCGCCTGGTCGCTGTTTGTGCCCATCTGGGTCACAGTTGTCTACTGCCCACTGGCGTTCATGGTCTGGGGTGGCGGTCTCCTCAGCGCCGATGGAGCAATCGGCGGTGCTGTAGGAGAGGCAATTGACTTCGCCGGAGGAACCGTTGTGCACATCAGCGCCGGCGTCGCGGCCCTGGTGCTCGCCCTGATCCTCGGCAAGCGCCAGGGATTCGGCAAGGACCCGGCACATCGCCCGCACAATGTGCCCCTGATCATGCTCGGAGCCGCACTGCTGTGGTTTGGCTGGTTTGGGTTCAATGGCGGTGCGGCAGGCAGTGCTGAGGAGGCAGGCCTCATCTGGGTCAACACCATGGCCGCTCCTGCAGCCGCAATGGTTGGTTGGTTGGTCATCGAACGCTTCCGCGACGGACGGCCCACTTCGCTGGGTGCGGCCTCCGGTATTGTTGCCGGCCTGGTCGCGATTACTCCAGCCTGTGCCAACGTCAGCCCGGTGGGGGCCGTGGGTCTTGGCCTGGTATCAGGTGCCGTGTGCGCCCTTGCCGTAGGACTGAAGTACAAGCTCGGCTTTGACGACTCACTGGACGTTGTTGCCGTGCACCTGGTTGCAGGAACCGTGGGCACCCTTGCTCTGGGTTTCATTGCCCTTCCCGTGGACGGCGCCGGCGGCGGACTGTTCTACGGTGGCGGAACCGCTCAACTTGTGGCGCAGATCGTCTCAGTGCTGGTGGCGATCACGCTTTCGGCAGTCATGACGGCACTGATCGGCCTGGCCATCCACAAGACCATTGGCTTCCGGGTTACTCCCGACAACGAGGTCTCCGGCGTGGATCTCTCCGAGCACGCCGAGACCGCTTACGAGTTTGGCGGACTGGGAGTGGGTGGCGCGTTCCATCCCTTCCCTGCCAACTCACGCGTTCCGGAGCTCACCACGGAGAAGGTGAATTCATGAAGTTGGTTACAGCGATAGTCCGTCCTGACAAACTCGACAGCGTGCGCGGTGCCCTGGAGAACTACGGGGTGCAGGGGCTTACTGTCAGCCAGGCGAGCGGTTATGGCCGGCAGCGCGGCCACACCGAGGTGTACAGGGGAGCCGAGTACACCGTGGACCTGCTCCAGAAAGCCCGGGTGGAGGTGCTCGTGGCAGACGCCTGGGTGAATGACATCGTTGATGTGCTGGTATCCACCGCCAACACAGGGCGGGCCGGGGACGGCAAAGTCTGGGTCCTGCAGGTCGACGACGCCGTCCGTGTCCGCACCGGAGAACGCGGAGACGCCGCCCTCTAAGTCAGACCGGAACGTTCGCGCAGGTCACGCGGCTTATACGCCGCGTGACCTGCGTTTTTGCCTGCAGGTTCAGATGGGCTCCCACGAGTCGCATCCGTCGGAGCCTGCAGGATATTCATCCATCGGCACTTCATCTGCCTGCCACGCGGCCAGTACCGGTTCAACGATCCGCCAGCAGTCCTCGGCCGTGTCGCCCCGGACGGAAAGCGTGGGATCGCCGGTGAGAACGCCGTCGAGCACTTCGCCATAGGGCAGCAGATCCGAGGCATTCAGTTCCGCCTCAAGTGTTGTCCTGTCGAGGCAGAAGACATCACCGGGCCCATTCACATCCAGGTCGAGCTTCAAGGTGTCCGGGCCAAACCCGATCCGCAGACGGGTGGGGGCGTCCTGTCCGGTAAACCCGAGGGGGAGGTGATTGACCGGCTTGAAGTTGATCACGGCCTCCTTGCGTTTCTTGCCCAGGGCCTTGCCCGACCGCAGACGGAACGGCACTCCTGCCCAGCGTTCATTGCTGATGGACACCACAATTTCCGCAAGCGTTTCAGTGTTACGTGTTGGTTCCACCCCGGCCTCCGCTACATAATCTGGAACCTGGCGTCCGTCGATGGACCCTGCGGTGTAACGCGCCCGCCGCGTGCTGCTGCGGAAATCCTGATCCACCGAACTGGCGCGCAGAACCGTGCCGATATGGTCCCGAAGGTCCCTCTCATGCAGGGTCGACGGCGCGTTCATGGCTATCAGCGCCATGACCTGCAGCAGGTGGCTCTGGATCATGTCCTTCAATGCGCCCGCATTGTCGTAGTAGCGGGCACGGTTTTCGAGCGCGAGGTCTTCGTCGAAGATGATATCCACAGACTCGATGTGCAGGTTGTTCCACACCGGTTCGAGCAGCCTGTTCGCAAAGCGCAGGCCCAGTATGTTCAGCACGGTCGCCTTGCCCAGGAAGTGGTCCACGCGGTGGACATGGTCTTCGGGCACAAGCCGGGACAGCACGCTATTGAGGTGGTGGGCCGACGCGCGGTCAGTCCCAAATGGCTTCTCCATGACCAGCCGCGAACCCTCCGGCAGGTCGCCCGGCTTCAGAACCGAGCATGCCTTTTCACTCACCGCAGGCGGCAGAGCGAAGTAGATTGCCACGGGACCCTCAAGCTGTGCCAGCAGTGCCGCGAGTGTTCCCAGCGCCGTGACATCGAGCTGGTGATAGGTGCTCGCCGAACGGATCGACTCCACCGCGCTCTCACCGTCGGCCGGCGACGGTCGCTGGCGGGCGCCGTCGTGATCGTTTATCGAGGACGACGACGGCGCATCCGCGAAAGAGGTGTGCAGACGGTCCTGCCACTGGTCGGGGGACCAGTCGTCCGATCCGGCGCCCACCAGGGTAATGTCCCTCGCCCGGCCATGCCGGATCAGCCGCGCAAGCCCGGGAAGCAGCAGCCTGCCGGTCAGGTCGCCGGAGGCCCCGAGAATGAGCAGGGTTTGGATGCGGCGGTACTTTGGGGCGGATTCGGAGACCGGTTCATCAATCGCATGGGTAGTCACCCTTAACACCCTGCCATCGATCCGCGCTCTTGTCCCGAAGGGCAGCCGCACGCTCAGTTGGTACCCTAGATAGTTGAGTCCAACCATCCACGCGACGAAAGCAGTTCACGCAACGTGTTCAATTCACTCTCTGACCGGTTGACGGCAACCTTCAAGAACCTCCGCGGCAAAGGCCGGCTCACCGAAGCCGACGTGGATGCCACGGTTCGCGAAATCCGCCGCGCACTGTTGGACGCCGACGTCGCCGTGTCGGTTGTGCGCGAATTCACCGCGAAGGTGAAGGAACGGGCGCTGGGACTTGAGGTGTCCCAGGCGCTCAATCCCGGCCAGCAGGTGGTCAAGATCGTCAACGAGGAACTGGTGGGGATCCTCGGTGGCGAGACGCGTCGAATCCGCCTGGCCAAGAACCCTCCAACAGTCATTATGCTCGCGGGTCTGCAGGGGGCAGGCAAAACAACACTCGCGGGAAAGCTCTCCAAGTGGCTCAAGGGCCAGGGGCATAGTCCGCTCCTGGTGGCCTGTGACCTTCAGCGTCCCAACGCGGTCAAGCAGCTTCAGGTCAACGGGGAGCGCGCCGGCGTTCCCGTCTTCGCACCGCACCCGGGGGTGAGTTCCGAATATGAATCGGCCTCTGGTGATCCCGTCGCCGTCGCGCGCCAAGGCATTGCGGAGGCGCGGGCCAAGCTGCATGACGTCGTCATCGTCGACACCGCCGGACGCCTCGGCATCGACGCCGAGCTGATGCAGCAGGCATCGGACATCCGTGATGCTGTCACACCGGATGAGGTGCTGTTTGTCATCGACGCGATGATTGGGCAGGACGCAGTCAACACCGCGCAGGCATTCAACGAAGGTGTCAACTTCACGGGCGTGGTCCTGACGAAGCTCGACGGCGATGCCCGCGGTGGTGCCGCGCTGTCGGTCGCGTCGGTGACGGGCAAGCCCGTCATGTTCGCCTCAACCGGCGAGGGTCTGGGTGACTTCGAGGTCTTCCACCCGGACCGCATGGCTTCGCGCATCCTCGACATGGGCGACATCCTTACCCTGATTGAGCAGGCCGAGCAGTCCTGGGATAAGGATGAGGCAGCCCGGATGGCGAAGAAGTTCGCCGATCAGGAGGACTTCACCCTCGACGACTTCCTGGCCCAGATGCAGCAGATCCGCAACATGGGCTCCATGAAGAAGATGCTCATGATGATGCCGGGCGCCGCGAACATGCGCCAGCAGCTGGAAAACTTCGATGAGCGGGAGATTGACCGGGTGGAGGCAATTGTCCGCTCCATGACTCCCCATGAGCGGGTTGCTCCCAAGATCATCAACGGCTCCCGCCGCGCTCGTATTGCCCGGGGTTCGGGTGTGCACGTCTCCGAGGTCAACGGACTGCTGGAGCGCTTTGTGCAGGCGCAGAAGATGATGCGGAAGATGGCATCGGGCGGCGGAATGCCGGGAATGCCGGGGATGCCAGGGCCCGGCGGCTTCGGTGGAGGCCAGAAGAAGGGCAAAGCCGCGGCCAAGAGCAAGAAAAAGCCGCGCTCCGGCAACCCGGCCAAGGCAGCGCAGGAGGCAGCAGAGGCGGAGGCGCGGCGAAAGGCCGGCCGTACGTCGGTACCCACCGGCGCGGCGTTTGGGCAGCAGGGTGACTTTGATCCGTCGTCGCTGGATCTACCCAAGGGTTTCGAGAAGTTCCTCGGCAAATAGGAAACTCTCCTGGTTTTGTCACAGCCGGGCAGTAGGTTGACACGATGACCAAGCAAAGAATTGTCTTTGTGCACGGCAGCGGCGTCTTCGGCGCAGCGGCCTGGCCACAGCAGCATGGGCTCTCCCTCGATTACGACTGTCTATACCTCAGGCGCCATGGATTCGATCCGGTGGCTGAGCCGTTGCCCACGGATTTTGCCGCGGATCAGCGCATTGTCACGGAGGCCCTCGGGGCGGGCGGCCATCTGGTTGCCGCCTCGCAGGGTGCCATCGCGGCGATGATGGCAGCGGTGGAGCGCCCGGACCTGGTGCGGTCCCTGGTGCTGGCTGAACCGGCGTGCCTATCCCTGACGGACAGTCTGCCGGCCACGGCTGCGCACCGTGCCTTGATCCAACCGCTGTATGACCGGCGGTCCGCAATGACGGATGGCCAGTTCCTGAAGGAGTTTGTCCGGATGGTCTTCTCTGCTGAGGCGCGGCCGCTGGACTCCTCCCAGGCGCAACGCAATGCACGGCGTCTCCGGTTGCAGGTCCCGCCGTGGGAAGCGCCCCTTCACATTGTTCCCGGGGTGCCTACGCTGGTGCTCACCGGGGGCTGGGAACCCTTGTATGAGGAGGTTGCGGGCTATTTGGCAGGGACCGGTGCACGGCATGAGATGCCCGGGGGAGGTCACCGTCCTCAGGACACGGCTGAAGGTAGCCGGCTGATCCGTGAATTCATCAGCGAGCCATCCGTGGAATAACTTTAAGCTTCAAGTAGTTGAACCCGGTATGACCAACGAAAGGAGCACTCCAGTGAGGGAGAAACAGGTTCTACTGCCCGCGGACACAGCGATGGGCACCGTCATGCTGAAGGTTGGAAACGTGGAAGCCATGGCGTCCTACTACCGCACTGCCCTGGGCCTGACCGAAACAGCAGAGGCCGACGGCGGACTGTATCTGGGGCGCGGCACGGTTCCCCTCATTCATCTGGCGCCCGCCGGCGCACTCACGCTCCCGGCGCGTACCGAAGCCGGGCTCTTCCACACCGCGCTGGTCTTCGATGACCAGGCCGCCCTGGCCGCCACTGTCGCATCCGCAGCGGAGTACGACGCCGGAGCGTACGTTGGCAGCGCCGACCACCTGGTGAGCGAGGCCTTCTACTTCACCGACCCTGAAGGCAATGGCATCGAACTCTACTTCGACAAGCCCCGCGAGACCTGGGACTGGATCGATACCAACGCCGGCAGGACCGTCACGATGGATAACCTGGCCTTGCCGCCACGGCAGTACCTGGAAACCCACCTGACCAGCGAATCCGTGAGGGACCAGCAGGCGGCGGCTGCCGCCGTCGGGCACGTCCACCTGCAGGTTGGCGACGTTGACACGGCCGGGGAATTCTACGTGGACACCCTGGGGTTCGAGCGGACGGCAGGCTGGCACGGTCAGGCACTGTTCGTCTCGGCGGGAGGCTACCACCATCACATGGCCATGAACGTCTGGAACAGCCGCGGCGCGGGTCCACGAAAAGACACTCTCGGCCTGGGTGAAGTGCTGATCCGCGTGCCCGCTGCGGATGAAGTGGGCGCACTGGCGGAGAGGTTGAAATTCGCCGCAGTCACCCACCACCACACAGGCTTGGAGCTGCTTTTCAACGATCCTTGGAACAACAAGATCAGGGTCTCCGCCGCGTAGCGTTACCTCCGGCCTGTTGGATCGGCAGCTGATTCGTCCTGCGGGTCCCCATCTGGCACAATAGACGTGTACTCGATCCGTGCAGCCCCTCTCTCTGCACGCGCATTGTGTCCTGAGAACCCCTATGATTGGCCCGCCCCACGGGAGCATGACGGATGGGTTCGCCCCTTTTTACAAACAAGGAGTGACCACACAAGTGGCCGTAAAGATTCGTCTCAAGCGCATGGGCAAGATCCGTGCACCGTTTTACCGTGTAGTTGTCATGGACGCACGCGCTAAGCGTGATGGCCGTGCCCTCGAGGAAATCGGTAAGTACAACCCCACCGAAGAGCCTTCGTTCATCGAGATCAACTCGGACCGCGCACAGTACTGGCTCGGCGTTGGCGCACAGCCCACCGAGCAGGTTGCCGTTCTTCTGAAGATCACCGGTGACTGGCAGAAGTTCAAGGGACTGGAGGGCCAGGAAGGCACGCTCAGGACCAAGGCTCCCAAGGAAACCTTCACCACCCCAGAAAAGGGTTCAGTGATTGTTCCGGAGGCCATTACGCCTAAGGGCAAGAAGGCCGACGCGCCGGAAGCAGAAGAGGCTCCGGCCAAGGCTGAAAACACCGAGGCCGAGTAAGTTGCTGGCTGAAGCGCTGGAACACCTGGTGCGCGGAATTGTTGACCGTCCTGACGACGTCAAGGTTTCCGCCAAGAACAACCGCCGCGGGGAAACCCTCGAGGTGCGGGTTCACCAGGAGGACCTGGGCCGGGTCATCGGCCGCCAGGGACGCACTGCGCGGGCATTGCGCACAGTGATTTCGGCCCTTGCCGGCGGCGAACCCGTGCGCGTGGACGTAGTCGACACCGACCGCCGCCGCTGACAGCATTCATCACGCATTATTCGAGTCCGGCCCCGCACCCTTGCTGGTGAGGGGCCGGACTTGTTCCGGCACCACCCACATTGACGAAAGAAGCACATTGGACCTGCAGGTTGCGAGAATCGGGAAACCCCACGGAATCCGTGGCGAGGTGACTGTGCAACTCTTCACGGACGCGCCCCAGGACCGGTTTGAGCCGGGTGCGACCTTCAGGGTTGAGCCGGCTTCAGCCGGACCGCTGACGGTGACCGTGGCGCGGTGGAACAAGGACGTCCTCATCCTCGGCTTCGAGGAAATACCGGACCGCAATGCTGCCGAGCAGTTGCGCGGGGTGAAGTTGTTCATTGACGCGGAGCAAGAAACCGACGACGACGGCGACGCCTGGTACGAGCACGAGCTGGTGGGCCTTCAGGCACGGGTGGGTGACGACGTCGTTGGCCGTGTGAGCGGCCTTCGCACCATGGACGTGCAGGATCTGCTGATCATCGAACGGACCGACGGCCAGGAGGCGCTGGTGCCGTTTGTGACCGAAATCGTTCCCGTGGTGGACGTCGCGGGCGGCTTTGTGCGCCTCACGCCTCCCGCCGGCTTGTTCGATCTCAATCTTCCCGGCTCGAACCAGAGTGACGCCGAAGGTGAAATAACCGACCACAATACTGAGGACGGCCAGCGCTAGTGCGCATCGACGTCATCAGCATTTTCCCCGAGTACCTGGCGGCTTTGGAACTCTCCCTCATTGGGAAGGCACGCCAGGACGGACTGCTGGACGTGCATGTTCACAACCTTCGGGACTTCACCCTGGACCGCCACCGCACCGTGGACGACACCCCCTACGGCGGCGGCGCCGGAATGGTCATGAAACCCGAGCCATGGGCCCAGGCGCTGGAGAGTGTTGCCGGTGACCGCCGTCCCGTGCTCATTGTGCCCTCGCCTGCCGGGACGGTTTTCAATCAGGCGATGGCCCATGAGCTCGCAGCGGAGAGTCATCTCGTTTTTGCCTGCGGCCGGTATGAGGGCATTGATGAGCGGGTGATCGAGTGGGCCGGCGAGTCCTTCGACGTCCGCCCGGTCAGTCTTGGGGACTATGTCCTGAACGGCGGGGAAGTCGCTGTGCTGGCGATCGTTGAGGCGGTTGGGCGGCTACTGCCCGGTGTGGTGGGTAATCCGGAGTCCCTCGTGGAGGAATCACACGCCAATGGACTGCTGGAGTATCCCGTGTACACCAAACCGTCGTCCTGGCGTGAACGCGACGTGCCGGAGGTGCTGCTGAGCGGCAACCACGGTCGGATCGCCAGCTTCCGCAGGCATGAGCAATTCCGCCGCACGGCGAGCCGGCGGCCGGACCTGCTGGAGGGACTGGCCGCAGCCACACTGGAGCCCGCGGATCTGACCGTGCTCGGGGAACTGGGCTACGACGTCGTCGGCGGTGTTCTTGCCCACCGGTATCGTTCGGCGGAACTATGACGTTGTGGCATAATTGAACTTTGTGTCTACTGGGCGCACACCTGCCACAGGGGGAGTGCTGCCAACAGCCAGGCACACCGGCGACCAATTTGGATTCAGCCGGCACACCTAAATTTCGACGGTCTTTGCCCGCAGACAATGGGGCCTTGGCTGCCGTGACTAACGTGAATGACCTGTGGCGTTCATCAGGAGCAATTACATGCATATTCTCGACAACGTTGACGCGGCTTCACTGCGGAGCGACGTTCCTGAGTTCCGCGCGGGTGACACCGTCAAGGTCCACGTAAACATTATTGAAGGCAAGAACACCCGTGTTCAGATCTTCCAGGGCTTTGTACTCGGCCGCCAGGGTGACGGCGTCCGTGAAACCTTCACCGTACGCAAGGTGAGCTTCGGTGTGGGCGTTGAACGTACCTTCCCGGTTCACTCACCCGTCATCGACAGGATCGAACTTGTCACCAAGGGTGATGTCCGCCGTGCCAAGCTGTACTACATGCGCGATCTCCGCGGCAAGGCCGCCAAGATCAAGGAAAAGCGGGATCCAAAGACCGCCAAGTAGGACCGAACACCAGTGCCTGGACTCTCCGTATCCCGGAAACCAGCCGGGCACAGCGCAAAGCGCCGGCCCGCTGTTCTGGGTTGGCGCTTTGTGCTCTCCGCAGTGGCTCTTGCATTGGTGGTCATTGTGGTGGTCAGGGCTACGCTCGTGGACGTTTTCTACATTCCGTCCGGCTCCATGGAACCCCTGCTTGAAACCGGCGACCGGGTGGTTGTCTCGCGGACCGACTATGTCCACGGCGAAGTCAAGCGCGGCGACGTAGTGGTGTTCGACGGGAGGGGTTCATTTGCGCCCCTCGGCACGGGAGGATTCCCGGAGGCAGTGGACACGCTGAGCAAGCTCCTCGGCATCGGCGGCAGCGATACGGTGTATATCAAACGGGTGATGGGGATTGGCGGCGATACCGTGAGCTGCTGCACCGGCCCGGATGGGATGCTGACGGTCAACGGGAACCCAATTCCGGAGCCCTACGTTTTCCCCATGGATGTCCCAAGCGAGCTGGAATTCGAAGTGGTGGTCCCGCAGGGTAAATTGTGGGTGATGGGGGATCACCGTTCCGAGTCCTTTGATTCGCGGATGCTGCTCGGTGCGCCGGGTGGGGGACTGGTGTCTGTTGACCGGGTGATCGGCAGGGCTCTCCATCTCGTGTGGCCACCCGGCCGGCAAGGAGCAATCCCGCGGCAGGCGGACCAGAATCAACCGGCGACCACCCCGCAATAGACACTCAAGGTAGGAACACCGCATGGCAAAGATGTATCCGGGCAAGCCCAACGAAGACGCCGGCGAGCCGTCCGATACGCCGCGCTTTGAACTCAGCCCCGATGGTCCGGATAAATCGGACAAGTCCGCGCATCGCACCATTGGTAGCTGGGTGAAGGAAATCCTCATCATTGTTGCCGTTGCACTGGTGCTCTCCTTCCTCCTCAAGACCTTCCTGTTCCGCGCCTTCTTCATTCCCTCCGGCTCGATGGAAAACACGCTCGCTATCGATGACCGGATTTTTGTCAACCAGCTTGTTCCCGAGCCGTTTGCGCTGCAGCGCGGCGACGTCGTCGTTTTCCGGGACACGCAGGGCTGGTTGCCGGAGCCGGCACCGGGCACTGGCCCGGGGTCCAACTGGGTGAAGGACGCGCTGATCTTTATCGGCCTCCTTCCCGACGAGTCGCAGCAGCATCTGGTCAAGCGGGTCATTGGGCTGGAAGGCGACCGTGTTATTTGCTGTGATGCCGATGGCCGGATGACAGTGAATGGGGAGCCGCTTGATGAGCCGTATCTGTTTCCCGGAGCGAGTCCCTCGGACATGCCTTTCGACGTCACCGTTCCTGAAGGAAAAATCTGGGTGATGGGCGATCACCGCAACGCCTCGGCGGACTCCCGCGCTAACCAGGACAAACCCAGCGAAGGGTTTATCGATGTTGACGATATCGAGGGAAAGGCCGCTGTGATCGCCTGGCCGCTCAACCGTATCGGCTTCCTGGGGAACTACCCTGACGTCTTTGATTCCGTGCCGGACGCTCCGCAGGCCGCCGATGATTCGGAACCAGTCCTGCCGTGACAGGTAAGGCACCAACCCTGCAGTATGAGCGGTCTTTCCTGTCGGAGGGCCACCGCTTCCTGGCGGGCTGCGATGAAGTGGGCAGGGGCGCGCTGGCCGGACCCGTGTCGGTGGGGCTCGTGGTCGTGGACATCACAGCAGCGAAGGGCCTGCGTGGAGTCAGGGACAGCAAGCTGCTCTCTCCCGCAGAACGTGAGGCTCTGGTTCCGCGGATCAGGCGTTGGGCCATCGCCTACGGCGTGGGACACGCAGAGGCGTCGGAGATTGACGAGCATGGCCTCATGGCTGCCCTTCGCCTGGCGGGTAACCGCGCCTGGGAACGGGTCAGACTGACGGTCCGCCCGGACGCCGTGATTCTGGACGGCAACCACAACTGGCTGGCGCCCGTAGCCCAAGCGTCTCTTTTCGATGACGCCCCGAGGCAGGAGATGAGCTGTGATGCACCGGTGCATACCCGCATCAAGGCGGACCTCCAATGCCTCAGCGTGGCGGCGGCGAGTGTGCTCGCCAAGGTGGAACGCGATGCGATGATGATTTCCATGGCAGGGGATCATCCGGGGTACGGCTGGGACGTCAACAAAGGTTATGCAACGGCCGGCCACCGGGCGGCCATAGACGGACTGGGTGCCAGCAATCAGCACCGCATCACCTGGCGGCTTGGCAGCACCGCGGGCCTGCGCATGCCGCCGCTGGAAATTGGGGGATGATGGATCCATGAGCGCCGAAGACCTCGAAAATTACGAAACCGATATGGAGCTGCAGCTCTACCGTGAGTACCGGGATGTCGTAAGTCTCTTCAACTACGTTGTGGAAACTGAGCGGCGGTTCTACCTGGCCAACCACGTGGATCTGCAGGCACGCTCAGCGGACGGTGAAGTCTATTTCGATCTCACGCTCCAGGACGCCTGGGTCTGGGACGTTTACCGTTCCGCACGGTTCGTGAAAAACGTCCGCGTCATCACATTCAAGGATGTGAATGTTGAGGAACTCACCAAGTCCGACGACATCGCCCTGCCCAAGGACGGACCTCTGGGGGCCTGAGTTCCGCTCCACATCGCCGGGCTGTTGCTCGGGTTACCCACATAGCCAACATTCCGCCACACCTCCGGCGCCGCCTGCCACAGGCTGGTACC
>NZ_KI915015.1:10126-13243 GCF_000520595.1 Arthrobacter sp. H5 | reverse complement strand
GCTGGTACCGGAGGTGTTTCATATGAGGACAAAGGACAAGCTCGGGCAGCGCGGGGAAGCGTTGGCCGCGGGGTATCTTGAGGGCGCCGGTATGCGGATCATAGACCGGAACTGGCGCTGCCCCGTGGGGGAAATTGATCTCGTTGCCGTGGACGGTTCAACGCTGGTTGTGGTGGAAGTGAAAACCCGGTCCTCAGTGGATTATGGTCATCCACTGGAGGCAATCACGCCCGGGAAGTTGGAGCGCCTGTACCTGCTGGCGTCCAAGTGGGCGCGGGCCCACGATCTCCGGTTTTCGGGGTTCCGCGTCGATGCGGTGGCGATTATTGACGACGGCGTGTCGGAGCCGGTCATAGACCACCTGCGGGCGGTGAGCTGATGCCGCTGGGACGGACGTATGCGGTGTCCTTGGTGGGCCTTAACGGGTACATCGTGGAGGTGGAGGCTGACATCGGTCAGACACTGCCGGCATTTGTGCTGTTGGGTCTGCCGGATGCTTCGTTATCCGAGGCCAAGGAAAGAATCAGGGCCGCCGCGCGAAACGCCGGGCTGCCACTGACCAGACGAAAGATCACAGTCAATCTGATACCTGCTTCCCTGCCCAAACGCGGGTCGGCTTTCGATCTGGCGATCGTCATGTCGGCATTGGCAGCAGCCGGAGACGTTCGTGGCTGCGGCTCTACCATCTTCATCGCTGAGCTGGGCCTGGACGGGCGGCTCCGTCCGGTACAGGGCGTCCTTCCCGCAGTCATGTCAGCCGTCGAATCCGGATTCACCCAAATTGTGGTGGCATCAGATAACGCAGCGGAGGCCGCCCTGGTCCCACAGGCCCACGTGCGGGGTTTCGGGACGCTCGCTGAGGTTGCGCTGGCCTTCGGCGCCGACCCCGCCGAGGTCGAGTTGCCCATCATGGTGGACCCGGCGCAGCACCCGGCTGCTGCCCGGCAAATGCGGGATGTACTCGCGGTGCCCAAGGATATGTCGGACATTGCCGGGCAGGCGGAGGCGCGGCTGGCCGTCGAAGTTGCGGCAGCCGGTGCGCATCACCTCATGATGGTTGGTCCGCCGGGGGCGGGTAAAACCATGCTGGCAGAGCGTATTCCCGGCATACTTCCCGATCTGACGGATGAACAGGCCATGGAGGTGACCGCCATCCATTCCTTGGGTAACGCCCTGTCCTGCAGCGAGTTGCAGCGCAGGCCACCCTTCGAAAGCCCACATCACACGGCCAGCGCAGCGTCGATCATTGGAGGCGGGAGCGGTATCCCGCGCCCCGGCGCAGCATCGCGCGCCCACCGCGGCGTTCTCTTCCTTGACGAGGCGCCGGAATACCAACGGAGAATTCTTGATGCACTGCGTGAGCCGCTGGAAAACGGAGAGCTTGTTCTTCACAGGGCGGCCGGCACCGCAACCTATCCTGCCAGGTTCCAGCTGGTCTTGGCTGCAAATCCCTGCCCGTGCGGTTTGGCGAGTGGCAAGGGGACCGACTGCACCTGCTCGCCGCAGCAACGGCGGCGGTATTTCGACCGGATGTCCGGGCCTTTGCTTGACCGCGTGGACCTCCAGCTGCCGGTGCACCGTGTTTCCCTCAGCGACTTTTCCTCAGGCACGAGCGCTGAGGACAGCGCCACTGTGGCGGCCCGCGTATCTGCTGCCCGCGCCGTCCAGCGGGAACGCCTCGGCCGCTGGAATCTTCACACCAACGCCGAGGTCCCGGGCCGGCTGCTTCAGGCGGAACTGAGGCTTCCGAGGACGGTTACGGTCTCGCTCGACAAGGCAATGGAACAGGAGAGTCTCACCAAGCGGGGCTATGACAGGGTGCTCAAGGTTGCCTGGAGCGTCGCGGATCTGGACGGCAGGACGTCCCCTGGCAAGGGCGACGTTGAAGCGGCCCTGGCCTTTCGCACTCAGGAGCGTGCCGCATGAGCAACGAGCGCTGGACACCTGCTGAAATCGCCCGGGCTGCGCTCTCGCGGCTGTTTGAGCCGTCGGACAACGTAGGCCTGGCACTGGTGGCTGCCGCGGGTGCCGAGGATGCATTCCGCGTGGCCACCGGAGAGCTGACCTGCGGTCCGGGTTTGCATAAGGAATTGATCGAGACGCTTCAGGCCCATGGGCACTCCGTCCGCACAGACGTTCTCACCGACGCCCTCGCCCGGTGGAGGCCACGGGTCAACGGACTCGCTCCGGAACGGGACCTCGAAACCATCGCGCGCTTCGGTGGCGCGCTCCTCACGCCCGAACATGCGCTGTGGCCGGAGGCGCTGCAGGATCTTCAGCTTTCAATGCCGCTTTGCCTGTGGGCAAGGGGGAAAATCGACCCCGGCATTCCGCCAGTCAGCCGGATGGTGGCATTGGTTGGCTCACGCGACAGTACCAACTACGGATCGGCAGTCACTGCCGACCTTGCGGCGGGACTCGTCAGCAGGGGATGCACGGTGATCTCGGGTGGTGCCTACGGCATTGACGCGCAGGCACACCGCGCTGCTCTCGCGACAGCCCGTGAAGACCATCCCAGGCCAACCATCGGCGTGATGGCCTGCGGCGTGGACCGCTACTACCCGGCAGGAAATGAAGATCTGCTGCGGGCGATAGCTGACCGGGGACTCCTCCTGTCGGAAGTTCCACCGGGATCATCCCCGACCCGCTGGCGTTTCCTGCAGCGGAACAGGCTGATCGCCGCCCTCAGCGTTGTGACGGTGGTCGTCGAGGCCCGCTGGCGTTCGGGTGCGCTGAACACGGCCCATCATGCGGCGGAGCTGGGCAGGGCAGTTGGCGCAGTGCCCGGCTCGGTCCATTCAGCGAACTCCGCAGGCTGCCACCGGCTCCTGCGGGATGGGAGCGCGGTGTGCGTCACCGATGCCTCGGAAATCGCTGAACTGGCCGGTCCGCTGGGAAGCGAGCCGGATTCTCCCAAGAACCAACCCGCTGCCATCCACGACGGGCTCAACGTGGAGGACATCCTCCTGCTCGACGCACTGCCCGTGCGGGCGTCCTCCACCGTGGACAAACTTGCTGCGGTTGCGGGTCTGAGCACGCGGGGTGTTCTTGCCGGGCTCGGACGGTTGGAGTTAGAGGGGCTCGCCGCGAGGACTGAGGACGGCGGTTGGCGAAAGT
>NZ_KI915015.1:2365-10026 GCF_000520595.1 Arthrobacter sp. H5 | reverse complement strand
GAGGACGGCGGTTGGCGAAAGTCGCGGCGCTAGCCGCACCACCATAATGATCGGAAGGAAATGACATGTTCACTCACAAGATTATCGCGAGCCCTGTGGGAGGACTGGTACTCGTGGCGAACAACGGCACCCTTGCCGGGCTGTATCACGAGTTCCATGACCCGGAACCTTCACCGGTGATCCTGGGAAGCCCTTTCGGACCGGACCCCGGGGCGTTGCAGACCGAACCCGGTCAGCCGGATCCCACGGGAGTATTCACCAGGGTTGAGAGCCAGCTGACAGAGTACTTCGCCGGAGAACCTGTGGAGCTTGAAGCACCCGAAATTGGCGTCGGAACGCTGTTTCAACGGGACGTGTGGCGGGTGGTCGCCGACATACCGTACGGACACACCCGAACCTATAAGGACATTGCGGGGGAGCTTGGCAATGAGGCGATGGGCCGCGCTATCGGTGCAGCGATTCGCGCCAACCCGTATTCGATCGTTGTTCCCGGACATCGCGTAGTCAGTTCAGGCGGCCGCATAACCGGATACTCGGCTGGAGTAGCGGTGAAGCGGGCACTACTCGATCTTGAAGCAGCAGTGCTCAAGGCATCCGATCGAAGGGCGGTGCGGGCACTCAGCGGTGAGCCTGTTTGAAACACGACCGGTGCTACTGCACAGTGGAGGGGCGCAGTACAGCGGCGGCGCTGCGCTATAGGAAAGGCGGTTCATATGGTGTCACAGATCGAAGGCAGCGCCGGGCACCTCACGGAATTCGTGCAAGCCGCCGGGCACTTCGAACGATATCTGGCTGATGAACGAAACCGGTCCATCCACACTCTTCGCGCCTATCGGGCCGACATAAACCATCTGTTTGTCTTTGCCCAACAGGATGGTTACGCAAGCCTGAATGAAATCGACCTCAGTTGCCTCAGGGCATGGCTGGGCTCCTTGGACCGGGCAGGGCTGCAGCGGTCAACCATTGCCAGACGTGCTGCCACAGTCCGCAGCTTCATGGCGTGGGCTGTCCGGGAGGAGTTGATTGCGTCCAATCCCGCCCTGCGGCTGCGTGCCCCTAAGCGGCAGTCAACTTTGCCGGATGTGCTCTCCACCACCCAACTCAATCCGCTGTTTGATGCCGTCCAGGTGGCATCCGTCGGCGGAAATCCATCAGCCCTGCGGGACCGGGCGCTGTTGGAACTGCTGTACGGAACGGGCGTGCGGGTAGGGGAGCTGGTCGGGTTGGACATAGACCATCTCGATATGGATCGCAGGACACTCCGGGTGCTTGGCAAAGGAAACAAGGAAAGAACCGTTCCCTACGGGGTACCAACAGCCACCGCCGTCGATGACTGGCTGCGGCGCGGGCGCCCCCAGTGGGCTAAACCAGCCTCGGGACGTGCGCTGTTCACCGGTCCGCGTGGTGGTCGGCTGGATTCACGGCAGGCACGGGCGGTTATCCAACGGCTCCTTTCTCAGACGGACAGCAACGCCAATGGCCCGCATTCCCTGCGCCACAGCGCGGCAACCCATCTACTGGATGGAGGAGCTGACCTCAGAGCGGTTCAGGAACTGCTGGGACACCGAAGCCTGGCGACCACCCAGATCTACACCCACGTGTCAGTCGACAGGCTCCGACGCAGCTACGAACAGGCTCACCCCCGCGCATAAGTGCCAGCACCGTAGTTACAGTGGCGCAATTTGACTCGATACGGCAGAATGAACCTTAGTGCCGAAGGCACGGGGCTCAAGATACACCGAAGCACCAGAGAAAACGTACAGTACATCTCGGTTGAAGGTCGTTGGGGAAGACGTACCTACAGCTATGGAGGATGGAATGTCTGTTTTGATGGCGCGCGGTGTTTTGTATGTACACTCAGCCCCTTCTGCGTTGTGCCCTCACATCGAGTGGGCGGTCGGATCCGTTATCGACCAACGCACCGATCTGTCGTGGTCGCCTCAGCCCGCCTCACCCGGCATGCTCCGGGCTGAGCTGTCCTGGGTTGGACCTCAGGGAACAGGGGCTAAGCTTGCCTCGGCGCTACGCGGGTGGGCGCACCTCCGCTACGAGGTTACCGAAGAGCAGAGTCCCGGCGCCGATGGAGGACGCTGGTCCCACACCCCGGAGCTTGGAATCTTCCACGCCACCACGGACGTGCACGGCAATGTCATGATCTCCGAAGACCGCATCCGTTACGCATATGAAACGGGAGCAGGGGATCCGGCAGCGGTCTATCACGAACTGTCGCTTGCGTTGGGGGAGTCCTGGGATGAGGAGCTGGAACCATTCCGTCATGCCGGCGAAGGCGCCCCGGTACGGTGGCTCCATCAGGTCGGGTAATCGCTAAGTCATAACAGACTCACGTTAGTAGAGAACCTGTCAGACGTTCTTCACCACAATGACGGCGTTATGGCCACCGAAGCCAAACGAATTGCTGAGCGCGACAACGTCGCCCTGGGGAAGATCCCGTGCAGCTGTCACAATATCCAGTGGGATCTCAGGATCCTGGTTTTCCAGGTTGATTGTTACTGGCGCTTTACGCTCATATACCGACAGCACGGTCATTACGGCTTCCACAGCGCCGGAAGCACCCAAGAGGTGACCGGTCTGCGACTTGGTTGCTGAAACAGCCACGCTGTCCAGATGGGAACCCAACGCTGTTTTCAAGGCAACGTACTCAGGCTTATCACCAACCGGAGTGGACGTTGCGTGAGCGTTGACGTGGACAACATCGGATGGCTGAACCCTGGCATCGAACATCGCCGCCTTCAGCGCACGCGTTGCACCCAGACCGCCGGGATCCGGAGCAGTGATGTGATAGGCGTCGGCAGTGACCGAAGTCCCGGCGAGCTCACCGTAGATCCTGGCACCGCGCGCCAGTGCGTGCTCTTCCGCTTCGATGAGCAAGGCGCCGGCGCCCTCGCCCATGACGAATCCATCGCGGTCAACATCGTAGGGCCGGGACGCGTGTTCCGGATCGTCATTGCGCCGGGACAGCGCCTGCATTGATGCGAACGCAGCAATCGGCATAGGATGAATTGCCGCTTCCGCTCCGCCGCACATGACCACATCCGCTTTACCGGAGCGAATTAGCTCAAGTCCCTGATGGAGAGCTTCCGTGCCCGAGGCGCACGCGGACACAGGAGTGTGGGCTCCTGCCCGGGCGCCCAGGTCGAGGCTGACGGCAGCTGCGGGCCCATTGGGCATCAGCATGGGTACGGTCATTGGCAACACGCGGCGCGGGCCCTTCGCCCGGAGGGTGTCCCAGGCGTCAAGCAGCGTCCACACACCACCGATTCCGGTGGCAAAGGCAACGGCGAACCGATCGTGGTCAAGTTCTTCCAGGCCGGAATCCCGCCATGCTTCCCTGGCCGCGATAACGGCGAACTGGGTAGAAGGGTCCATCCGTTTCGCTTCAACCCGGGTCAGCACCTCGCTGGCCGGGGTGGTAACCTGAGCGGCAAACGTGACCGGCAGCTCGTATTCCTTCACCCAGTCGGCTTCGAGGGTCCGGGCACCGGAGACGCCTTTGAGGGCGTTCTTCCACATGGTGGGAACATCTCCGCCGATCGGCGTTGTGGCGCCCAGGCCTGTGATGACTACTTTGCGTGTCATGGTTCACTCTCTGAAAACATGATTGTGTGCCCTCTGGGGGAACTGACGAATGGCTGCCGCAGCGGCGGCCGTCCGAAGACGGCCACCGGAGCGCTGCCAGAGGCTACGCCTGTGCGTTGGCGATGAAGCCGACAGCGTCTCCAACGGTCTTGAGGTTTTTGACCTCTTCGTCCGGAATCCGCACGCCGAACTTCTCCTCGGCGTTAACCACAATGGTCATCATCGAGATCGAGTCAATGTCCAGATCATCGGTAAAAGACTTGTCCATCTCCACGGATTCGGGTGCGAGGCCCGTCTCTTCGTTGACGATTTCGGCCAGTCCGGCCAAGATTTCTTCGTTGCTAGCCATGGTGGCTCCTTATCTGTGGTACCGGCTGTTGTTCCGGCGTTGTTGGTCCAACCGCGGGCTGCGGCCGGGCATAAAATCAGGGGAGAACTACTACCTGGGCACCGAAGACTAATCCGGCTCCAAATCCAATCTGCAGTGCAAGACCACCCTTCAGGGAGGGATTTTCCTGCAGCAGCCGGTGCATGGCCAGGGGGATCGAGGCAGCCGAGGTATTGCCGGCGTCGACAATATCTCGTGCTACGGCAACATGGCCGGGCAGGCTGAGCTGCTTTACCATTTCATCGATGATGCGGATATTTGCCTGGTGCGGGACGAACGCCACCAGGTCATCGGCGGAGATTCCGGCGGCATCCAGAGCCTGTTGGGCAACCTTGGCCATTTCCCAGACTGCCCAACGGAACACGGTGGGTCCGTCCTGCCGCATGGTGGGCCACAGGGAAGACTCAGATTCCGCGGTGGCGGGAGCGGTGCCGGCAAGCGAAAGATCCCTGATCTCCAGCAGTGAATGGGTCATCCGGATCGCTTCGTGCTTGCTGCCGTCAGATCCCCACACGGAAGGTCCAATACCCGGTGAATCGGACGGGCCCACGACGACGGCGCCGGCTCCGTCTCCGAGCAGGAAGGAGATGGTGCGGTCCGCGTTGTCGATGAAGTCGGAAAGCTTCTCCACCCCGACCACCAGCACGTACTCCGCCGTGCCGGCATGGACCATTGCATCAGCCTGGGCGATGCCGTAGCAGTAGCCGGCACAGGCAGCGGAGATGTCATAGGCGGGTGCTGGAGTGGCACCCAGGCGGTCTGCGAGCTGAGCGGCGGCCGACGGTGTCGCGTAGGGGTGAGTCACCGTTGAGACGAGGACGGCGCCGAGTTGTGATGCCTCGATGTTCGCATCGCGGAGCGCGGCGATTGCCGCGGCCTCGGCCATGTCGATCACGCTGGTGTCCCTATTGGCACGGTGTCGTGTGGCAATTCCAGTCCGCTGACGGATCCATTCGTCCGAGGAGTCGATCCATTGGCATACGTCGTCGTTGGTCACGATGACATCTGGCCGGAAAATCCCCAGTCCATGGATGCGGGTATGTTCGCGCAGTGGGGACTGCTTGAGGGTGGGAGAGCTCACTCGTTTCCTTCTACGATGGGGGCCGCGACCGGACCTGTAGTGCGCGAGTGCTCTTCGATGAAGGCTCGCGCTGCGGAAAGGTCTTCTGGCGATTTTACGGCCAGAGTGGCAATACCGCGCATTCCGCGCTTTGCGAGACCTGCGAGAGTGCCCGCCGGCGGGAGTTCGATCATGCCGGTGACACCCATATCCTGCAGCTTGGCCATGCACAGGTCCCAGCGGACCGGTCGCGATACCTGTGCTATCAGGCTGTCGAGGTTCGACTCACCGCTGGTGACGGGTTCGCCGTCGTAATTAGACAACAGCGTGGCCACCGGGTCGGTTGGGTTCAGGGACGGCCGCAGCGCTTCCAGGGCGCTGACGGCGGAGGCCATATGGTGTGTATGGAACGCCCCGGCCACTTTGAGTGGGATGACACGGGATTTCGACGGCGGGTCGCCGGCGAGGGCGGCAAGCTGATCCAGCGTTCCTGCCGCAACCACTTGCCCGCCGCCGTTGGCGTTGGCAGCTGTCAGTCCATGGTGCGCAAGTTTCGCAGCCACCTCGTCGGGGTCGCCGCCGAGTACTGCGCTCATGCCCGTTGGCGTCACTAATGCTGCGGCAGCCATGGAGTTGGCGCGGGCCCTGACAAGGGCAACAGCATCCCGCTCACACAGCGCGCCCGCTATCGCCGAGGCCGTGAGTTCGCCCACCGAATGTCCCGCCAGCACCGTTGACGCGGAGAGCTGAGTGTCCGCCAGCACTGCCTTGGCGGCAACCAGGCCGGCAGCCACAATCAGCGGTTGGGCAACGGCCGTGTCCTTGATGGTTTCCTCATTGGATTCCGTGCCGTGCATCACGAGGTTAAGGCCTGCGCCGTCGCTCAGCACAGTGAGGTGATCCCTCACGCCTGGCAGTTCAAGCCAGGGACTCAGAAATCCGGGAGACTGGGAGCCCTGTCCGGGGCAGACGATTGCAAGCACGTATCAAGCTTTCCAAACTGGGTGGGCGATTCGGGGTGGCCGGGGGCACGAAGCTGCCGGAGCCACTTTGTAGGAAGTCTACAACGGTGCGGACAATTACGCGCGCGGACCAGGACGCTCGGGCGTGCCCGCGGGGGGCTGGGACAGCCTTCCCATGACCAGAGCCGTCTGCAGCACAAACGCCTCGCGGGGTAGTAACGGATCCCAGCCCGTGACGTCGCACACACGCCGCAGCCGGTACCTGACGGTGTTGGCGTGGACAAACAATTCGCGTGAGGTTGCTTCAAGCGAATGCCCCAGCGTCACGTACGCGGAAAGTGTCTCCTCCAGCCCGTTCGATGCATTGACCAAGGGGCGGTAAATGTTTCTAATCAGTGCTTTTCTAGCGGTGTCGTCCCCGGACATGACGCGCTCGGGCCACAGATCGTCGGCGGCAACCGGGCGTGGCGCCGAAGGCCACGCCCGGGCCGCGGTCAAACCGGCAAAGGCGGCCTGCGCCGAACTGCTGGCGGCCACCAGCGATGCCGATTCAGGTCCGTACACCACCGGCCCGGGCCCAAAGAGGTCGCTGAGTTTGCGGTGGACGTTGTCACGGTTTTCGACTCCGCCAAGGACGAGGATGAGCCGGTCGCCTTGGATACCCACAAGCGTGTCCTCGGCGAGTCTGCCGGTGATCCGGCGCAGTTCGTTGAGGAACATGGCGTTCGGCTCGGCGGGCGAACTGCCCACCATCACGGTGATCCGCGCCTGCGACTTCCAGCCAACCGCAGCGATGCGCGAGCGGAGCGCATCCGAACTTTCCCCGCGCAGGATGGCGTCCACCACAAGAGCTTCCAGCCTGGTGTCCCAGGAACCCCTCGTTTCGGCGGCCCGCGCATAGACGTCGGCGGCGGCGAAGGCCACCTCCCGCGAGTAGCGGAGCACGGCTTCCCTGAGCGGTCCCTGGTCCGCGTCGGCTGCGAGATCCGGCACCTGGTCCTCAACCACCTGGACCACCACGCGGATCAGCTGAAGTGCTTTCTGCAGACTGATCGAGCGGGTCAGTTCGGTGGGCGCCGTTCCGAACACATCGCTGAGCACCCATGCCGGCGAGACCGGCTTCTGGTACCAGTTGACAAAGGAGGCGATGCCCTTCTGCGCCACCAGTCCCAGGGCCGACCGTTCATCAGGCCGAAGACTCCGATACCACGGAAGCGAAGCATCGAGCTGCTGGAGGGTGGCTGTGGAGAGCGCGCCGATTTTGGTTCGGAGCCGGTCCACGGTGGCCGCATCGGGCAGATTGCTGCGCGGTGTTTTTGGCGTGACCATTAGTCGAGCATACGTTCCGTGGAGCGCATCCCCCATTTTGTGTGAAGGCTACAAACCCCCTTGTGCATCGACTCTCCCCAAAGTGACTTTCTCAGGGTCGTTTTCGGGCTGGGAACGTCACTTTGGGGAGAGTCGATGCGTGTGGGGTTAGCTGTCGCCGCCGGTGGTTCCGGTGGTTCCGGCGTTCACATCGTGCAGCGAGTACTTCTCGATGGCCTGGCGGGGCGCATCGGCGTCGACTTCGCCTCTGCGGGCGAGCATTTCCAGGGCACGTGCGACGACGGAGTGTGAGTCGATCTTGAAGAACCGCCTGGCTGCCGCGCGG
>NZ_KI915015.1:1159-2290 GCF_000520595.1 Arthrobacter sp. H5 | reverse complement strand
GGCTCCTTCGAGCTGCCGGGTCACGAACGGGACGCGTGGTTCCGAACCGGGGTGGAGGAAGGCGTCTTCTTCCGCGGCGAGGCCGTCGCGGCGCAGTTCGTTCCAGGACGTCACCGACCACACATCAGCGGACACCCCCCAATGGTCGGCCAGCAGTCGCTGCGCTTCGAGAGCCCATGGCACCGACACGCCAGAGGCGAGAATCTGCGCCTTGGGCGCCCCGCCGTCGTCGTGCCCGTCCTTCAGCTTGTAAATCCCACCCAGCACACCCTGGACATCGAGGTTGTCCGGAAGCGCCGGTTGACGGATGGGTTCGTTGTAGACGGTGAGGTAATACATCACGTTCTCTGGGGAATCGCCGTACATCCGGTCCAGCCCGTCCCGCATGATCAGGCCTAATTCGTACCCGTACGCCGGATCGTAGGTGATGACCGCGGGGTTGGTGGAGGCGAGGATCGGTGAGTGACCGTCGGCGTGCTGGAGGCCTTCGCCGGTGAGGGTGGTGCGGCCGGCGGTTGCGCCGATGATAAACCCACGGGTCATCTGGTCCGCAGCCGCCCAAAAGGAATCGCCAGTGCGCTGGAATCCGAACATCGAGTAGAACACATACACCGGGATCAGCGGCTCGCCATGTGTGGCGTAAGCCGTGCCGGCTGCCGTGATGGTCGGCCAGCAGTCGCTGCGCTTCGAGAGCCCATGGCACCGACACGCCAGAGGCGAGAATCTGCGCCTTGGGCGCCCCGCCGTCGTCGTGCCCGTCCTTCAGCTTGTAAATCCCACCCAGCACACCCTGGACATCGAGGTTGTCCGGAAGCGCCGGTTGACGGATGGGTTCGTTGTAGACGGTGAGGTAATACATCACGTTCTCTGGGGAATCGCCGTACATCCGGTCCAGCCCGTCCCGCATGATCAGGCCTAATTCGTACCCGTACGCCGGATCGTAGGTGATGACCGCGGGGTTGGTGGAGGCGAGGATCGGTGAGTGACCGTCGGCGTGCTGGAGGCCTTCGCCGGTGAGGGTGGTGCGGCCGGCGGTTGCGCCGATGATAAACCCACGGGTCATCTGGTCCGCAGCCGCCCAAAAGGAATCGCCAGTGCGCTGGAATCCGAACATCGAGTAGAACACATACA
>NZ_KI915015.1:0-1059 GCF_000520595.1 Arthrobacter sp. H5 | reverse complement strand
TGGCGTAAGCCGTGCCGGCTGCCGTGAACGCGGCAACCGCGCCAGCCTCGTTAATACCGGGATGCAATATCTGTCCGGCAGCTGATTCCTTATAAGCGAGGATCAGATCGCGGTCCACGGACAGGTAGTTCTGGCCGTCCGGGTTATAGATCTTGGCAGTGGGGAAGAAGGCATCCATGCCAAAAGTCCGGGACTCATCCGGGACTATGGGCACGATGCGGGAGCCAATGGATTTGTCCCGCATGAGGTCTTTCAGGAGCCTGACGAAGGCCATGGTGGTGGCCGCCTGCTGCTTGCCGGAACCACGGTTCGCCATCTCATACGCCTTATCCCCCGGCAGCGTAAGAGCCGTATGGGTACTCCTACGTGACGGCACCGGCCCGCCCAAAGTCCGCCGCTTCTCCTGCAGGTACTTGATCTCCTTCGCTTCCGGGCCGGGGTTGTAATAGGGAGGCGAGTAGAGGTCCACCTCCAGCGCCTCGTCGGTGACCGGGATGCGGAGGTGGTCGCGGAAGGCTTTGAGGTCGTCGTGGGTGAGTTTTTTCATTTGGTGGGTGGCGTTGCGGCCCTCGAAGTGGGAGCCCAGGCCGTAGCCCTTGACCGTCTTGGCCAGGATCACGGTGGGTTTGCCCTTGAACTCGGTGGCAGCCTTATACGCGGCGTAAACCTTGCGGTAATCATGCCCACCACGTTTGAGGCCCCAAACCTGCTCATCGGTCAGGTCCGCGGCCAAGTCCTTGGTCTGATGCGGGAGCCAATGGATTTGTCCCGCATGAGGTCTTTCAGGAGCCTGACGAAGGCCATGGTGGTGGCCGCCTGCTGCTTGCCGGAACCACGGTTCGCCATCTCATACGCCTTATCCCCCGGCAGCGTAAGAGCCGTATGGGTACTCCTACGTGACGGCACCGGCCCGCCCAAAGTCCGCCGCTTCTCCTGCAGGTACTTGATCTCCTTCGCTTCCGGGCCGGGGTTGTAATAGGGAGGCGAGTAGAGGTCCACCTCCAGCGCCTCGTCGGTGACCGGGATGCGGAGGTGGTCGCGGAAGGCTTTGAGGTCGTC
>NZ_KI915014.1:11909-29872 GCF_000520595.1 Arthrobacter sp. H5 | reverse complement strand
ACGAGCCGGACCCCGACGACGGCGGGAAATCCGCGCTTGCTGAGGACGGCGTCGACCTTTTCCACCCGGGTGCCGGTGAACTTCTCGACGGCGTCGCGGCCAAGGGCGCGTCCCAGCCAGAACGCCGCGGACGCGCCCAGCAGCGCCGCGCAGTAGACGATCACTAGCCCGGGACCGAAACCGAACAGCACCCCGGCGGCGATGGAGAGCACGTTCTTGGGAACAGGGGCGAGGGTGAGGGCGGCGTACCCGGCAATGAAGCTCACGGGACCCCACCAGCCGGCCTGCTCCACCAGTGCGCGCAGCTCATCCACGTCCGGGATGGGCACGGCGAGGACCACCACAGTCGCAGCGACAATGATCACCGCCAGCAGCAGTACCCGCCGGAGCGGGGTGAGGAACGGTGCGCGGCGGCGCGCGTGGTCTTCGTCCATGGTCTCCCGCCATCGGCTGCCCGGCCTGGGCCGTTCGGGCGCCGGGCTCGTTTCGAGGATACTGGAAACAGCATTCCCACCAGTCTAAGGACGCCCATGATCCGCTCTTTCGCCCTGGCACGACGACGCCGTTCTGCCCTGTCCGCGGCCGCAGCAGTCCTGGCACTGCTGCTCACTTCATGTTCTGGAGCTACCGTTGAACCGGCGGAAAGCTTCGGGAGCTTCGGTGAGGTTCAGGCGGAGGCGGAGGGCCAGACCGTGGATCTGTGGATGTATGGGGGAGATGAGCAGGGTAACGCCTACGTTGACGAGGTGCTCGCCCCGGCGGCCAAGGAGCAGGGAGTCACCCTCCGCCGACTCAGGACGCAGTGAACCGTGTGCTCAGTGAGCGTCAGGCAGGGCGCGACGACGGCTCGGTGGACCTGGTCTGGGTCAACGGCGCCAACTTCAGCACCGGACGTCAGGCCGAGGCCTGGCGGTGCGCGTGGACGGACCTGCTACCGAACATGGAGTACACCGACCCGCAGGACCCGCTGCTCCTCAATGACTTCGGGACTCCGGTGGAGGGTTGCGAAGCGCCCTGGCATAAGGCGCAATTCACCTTCTTCTATGATTCGGAAGCCATTACTGACCCGCCGACCTCCCTGGAGGGGATCCTGGAGTGGGCGAAGGAGCATCCGGGCCGTTTCACATATCCGGCACCACCGGACTTCACCGGCAGTGTCTTCCTCCGCGAAGTTCTGCTCAGTGAAGCCGGTGGCGCCGACCAGGTGCCACTCGAGTACAGCGAGGAGGCGTTCGACGAACATGCCCCCGCGGCGCTTGAGGCGCTGCGCGAGGTGGCGCCGTCGCTGTGGCGCGAAGGCCGCACCTACCCGCGCGACGAGCAGGCCCTGAACACCCTCTTCGCCAACGGCGAAGTAGACATCGCCATGACCTACGGACCGGCCACGCTCACCGACCTGGTGGCCTCCGGGGTCCTACCGGAATCCACCAAGGTCCTCACACTGGATGAGGGCACGGTGGGCGACGCGAGTTTCCTCGCCATCCCAGCGAACGCCGCCGACGCTGCAGGGGCGATGGTCGTGGCCAATATCGCGCTGTCGCCGGAGCAGCAGGCAGCAAAGGCCGACCCCGAGGCGTGGGGGCAGTTCACGGTGCTCGACCCCGGGCTCCTGTCACCGGCGCAACAGGACCTTTTCGAGCAATTGCCCGATTCGCCAATCGTCCCGGACTACGAGGAACTTTCCCGCAACGCTCACGGTGAACTTGCCGCGGAATGGGTGGCGGCCCTGGATGAGGGATGGCGTCAGGACGTCGCGTCCACCCGATGAGCAGGCGGCTGACTCCTCCCACCACCACCGGGCGGGCTGTCCTTCTCGGGCTGCCGGCGGTGCTGCCGGTCGTGGTGGTGCTCGGCGTTTCCCTGACCGCGGCCGTGCTGCAGAGCCTGGGACTGATGCCCTTCATCGGACCCCCGGACCCCCGGACCTCAGCGTCGAGGCGTGGACCGGTAACGCCGGTGAACTGGTGCGCTCGAGCGGCATCTCCCTGTACATCGTGGCCGCCGCCACTGCACTGTCCGTGTGCGTCGGGTTCCTGATCGCCGCCTACGTCCTCGCGATGCCACGGATGGGGCGGATTGTGGGTGCCTTGAGCGCCGCAACCATTCCGATTCCACACCTGATCGGCGCTGGGGCGATCGGGTTGCTGCTCTCCGACAGCGGATTCCTGGAGCGGCTGCTCGGAATGCCTGACGCATTCCCTGCACTGGTCGGCGGCCCCTGGTGGCTAGCCGCGATCGCGGAATACGCATGGAAGGAATCGGCGTTCGTGGCGCTGGTGGTACTCGGCAGCATCGCATCCTCGGTGGGGGACCTGTGCGACGCCGCCGCCACCCTCGGTGCGACCGCGGGGCAGCGCATCCTTCGTGTGGTCCTGCCGCTGGCCACGCCGTCCCTGGCGGTCGCGGCCGTGATCGTCTTCGTCTACACGGCGGCGCGTACCTGAACAGCTGCGGGACCGGGATCGTGGGGTCCTGAAGTTGTCCGCGGCTGATCGGGTCGGCTGACTGAGGGGTCACGTGTCGGATTTTATCAAGACGCCCAGCAGAAGACGGATTAGCGTGGCAGCATGACCTCAAACCCAGAACTTTTCCGCTCCGCCAACGGGGATCTGATCACGGTACTTGCCGCGGTGGGGGACTGGTCGGCGTCGAGTACCTGCGAGGACTGGACCGTCCGCGGCGTGCTGGACCACCTCATCGACACCCAGCGGGATTTTCTTGCTCAACACGCGCTCGACATCGGACCACGGCCACAAACCAGTGAGGATCCCTTGTCGGCGTGGACCACGCACAGCTCGAAAGTGCAGGGGCTGCTGGATACACCGAAGGTTGAGTCTGCTCCCTTCGACGGCTTCTTTGGCCCCACCACTGTCGGTGCAACTCTGGCAACCTTCTACGGGTTCGATCTGGTGGTCCATCGCTGGGACATTGCGCGGAGTATCGGTCTGGACAACCACTTCAGCGAGGGGGAGCTGGACCTGATCGAAGTCTCCCTCGACGGGTTCGGTGAACACCTGTACATGGAGGGCATCTGCAAGCCCGCACTGCCGGTGCCTGATGATGCCGACCGTGAAACGAGGCTGCTCGCACGAATGGGGCGGGACGCCCGGGCCGCTCTGCCCGCCCGGTACTCCTCCTATGCAGGTTAGTGGGGAGAGTCGATGCAGGGGTCAGGTCCGCAGCTGCTGCACCATATCCAGCACGACGGCGCTCAGGTCACCGTTGTTCTCGGCCGCCACCCGACGCTGTCGCTGGTAGCCGGCGCCGCGCTGGAGGATCTTTTCGACGTCGGCAAGTTCGTTGGAGCAGCCGAGCTTCGCGGCGACCGGTTCCAGCCGGTTCAGCACCTCCATTAGGTGTTCCGTCACGAGACGCTCGTTGCCGGCCGCGTCGAGGATGATGATCGCGTCGAGGCCGTAGCGGGCCGCCCGCCACTTGTTCTCCTGGACGTGCCAGGGCGGCATGGTGGGGATGGCGCCGCCGTCGTCCAGTGTGGAGGAGAAGTCGTCCACCAGGCACTGGGTCAGTGCTGCAATGGCCCCGACATCTTCCAGCGTCGAGAGCCCGTCGCAGACGCGCATCTCAATGGTTCCCAGATTGCTGACCGGCCGGATATCCCAGCGGATTTCACTGACCGTATCGATGACTCCGGTGGTGAACATGTCCTGGACGTAGGACTCGTATTCGGTCCAGCTGGGGAACTGGAAGGGCAGTCCGGCGGTGGGCAGCTGCTGGAACATGAGCGCGCGCTGCGACGCGTAGCCGGTGTCTTCTCCTCCCCAATACGGCGAGGACGCCGACAGCGCCTGAAAGTGCGGAAAGTAGTTGACCAGCCCGTCCAGCACGGGGAGCGCCTTGTCCCGGTGATCCAGGCCCACGTGAACGTGCACACCGTAGATCACCATCTGCTGACCCCACCACTGGGTGCGGTCGATGAGCTTGAAGTACCGTTCCTTGTCCGTGACCGGCTGGGACCGGGGCACACTGAACGGGTGCGATCCCGCCGAGAACAGCTCCACGCCCATGGGATCGGTCACTTCGCGCACGGCGGCGAGGGATCGGCTCAGATCCGCCTTGGCCTCCTGAACCGTATGACAGATTCCGGTGACCAGTTCAACGGTATTGAGGAGAAGCTCCTGCTTGATATGCGGGTGTTCCTCGTCCTCCTGCAGCTCGGGATGGCGCGCGCTGACGCCGCGCAGCACCTCGTTGGCCACCGAAACCAGATCTCCGTTGTATCGGTCAACAAGCGCCAACTCCCACTCAACGCCTAGAGTGGATTGTGCTGACTGTGCAAATTCGATCTTCATGGGCTTCGCTCCTGACCGGTACCGGACTGTGGGGATAGCTGCCTCGGTATCGCGTCATCGCGGATGAGAACTGAGCTCAATATTAGTGCAGGAACAGCACCAACCAGGTGAGGAGACCTGTGCGCAGCATTCCCATGACCCGACTGGCCGCCGCGGCCGTCGTGGTGCTTCTGCCGCTGGCGGCGTGCACGGCGCCAGCGGCGTCCGAGCCGCCGCGGACCACCGCGCCACCGTCGTCGTCCGCTGCGCCCAGCGAGACCCAGGCTGTCACTGCACCGGGGGCGCTCTCCTGGGGGCCCAGCCAGCAACAGTACGACGACGCCGCGTCCGCCGTCGCGGAAATGTCACCGGAGGAGCTGGCCGGCCAGGTCATGGTGGGGTTTTACGCGGGTGCGGATCCGGCTGTGCAGGAGCAGACGATCAGCGACCTGCATCTCGCCGGGAGCATCATCATGGGAGACAACGTGCCGGCTGCCGCTGACGGCACCGTGGACACCGAGGCAATAAAGGCTGTCAATCAGCGGTTGAAGGACGCCGTCGCCGCCGACGGACGCGACTGGCCCGCCGTCATTTCGGTTGATCAGGAGGGCGGCGTGGTGGCGAGGCTGCGTGCGCCGCTGACTGAATGGCCAACCCCCATGGCGTACGGCGCGGCCGTGGATCCTGAGCTTGCACGGCTGGGGATGTCGGCGCTTGCCAGCGAACTCGCGGGCCTTGGATTCACGATGGATCATGCACCCTCCGCCGATGTCACCCTCGGCTCCAGCGATCCGACCATCGGTGCGCGGTCGTTCTCCGGTGACCCGGCCGCCGTCGGGCCGTTGGCCATCGCCGCGGCCGAAGGAGTGGTGCAAGCCGGTCTGCTGCCCAGCGTGAAGCATTTCCCGGGCCACGGGTCGGTTCCCACGGATTCGCACCTGGGGCTTCCGGTGCAGACGGCTTCAGTTGAAGAGCTGCAGGCCCGCGACTGGGTTCCGTTCCAGGAAGCGGTCGACGCCGGCACACCGGTGATCATGATGGGCCATATTGCGGTGGAGGCACTGGATCCGGGTGTTCCGTCATCGGTGTCTCCAGCGAACTACGAGGCGCTGCGTGGCCTTGGGTTTGAAGGGGTTGTGGTCACTGACGCGCTGAACATGGCCGCTGTGGAGGAGCAGTTCCCCGGCGGACAGGCGGCGCCGCAGGCGCTCGCCGCCGGAGCTGACCTGCTGCTCATGCCAGCGGACAGTTATGCTGCGCACGCCGCGATCCTTGAGGCCCTCGAATCGGGGGAACTGCCGGAGGAACGTCTGGTGGAGGCAGCTACCCGCGTGGTTGCAATGATGAAGTGGCAGGGCGAGTGGTCGGCTGAGCCTGCGCAACCCGGAACCGGTATCGAACAGAGCTTGGCCGCATCTGCTGCCGCTGTGACAATCCTGACCGGGCAGTGTTCGGGAGACCTGCTCGGTGGAACCGCCTCGCTGAGCGGCGGCTCGGCAATCGACCAGGAACGATTCGCGGCGGCGGCCCAGTCCCGCGGCGTCACGGTTGGACCGGAAGGCACCACTGTTTCGCTGGCGGGCTTCGGCGGCGCCGGGTCCAGCGCCGAGGTTGCCGTTTCCCTCGATGCTCCGTGGCTCCTGGATTCCCTCGACGCGCCGGTGAAAGTGGCTCTGTACGGTAACAGCGAGGGATCATTTGACGCTTTGCTCGCTGTGCTGACCGGAGCAGCGGAAGCCCCCGGAAAGCTGCCGGTGGATACAGCCGAGTTCACAGCGGGAACGGGCTGCTAGACCCCGGTCCAGAACAGCGTTCCCTGGGCGCCCCGGCGTAAAGTTGATCCATGACCGTCCGGGCGCTCTGCAGGCCGGAGCGTTCTTCCGAAGCCGGGAACACGCCCCGTCATCGGCCGCGTCGAGGGTGGCGCCGGCGCATCGCGATTGCGCTGTTGGTGATCGCCGCGCTCACCGTTGTGGCCGCCGTCGTACTCTTGACGCCGTCTCCCAGCGACAGCGATGTTGCCGCGGCGGTCCGGGCGGACCCTGACGTGACGGTAACGGACCACGACGGCTACCTCGAACTCGCTCCCGCAGACGCGGCGGACACGGATCAGGGGCTCATCTTCTACCCCGCCGCCCGTGCCCGGGCGGAGTCCTATCTGGGTTCCTGGGCGCCGATCGTGGAGAGCACCGGGATTACCGTCTACCTGGCGGATGTGCCGTTTGGGTTCGCGACCCTTGACGAGGGCGCGGCGGGACGCATCATCGACGCTGAGCAGGATGTGAGCCGCAGGTGGATTGGCGGACACTCCATGGGAGGCATCACCGCCTCCCGGTACGCGGCCGCCCATCCGGACACTGAGTTCAAGGGGCTGGTGCTGTGGGCCGCTTTCCCTGCAGAGGGGGTGGAGGCGGACAATGTGCTCGCGGTTTCGGGCGGCCGCGACGGGATTGTACCCACGAAGATTGTCCGTGAACGCACGGCGCCAACGGCCACACTGTTCGAGATTGAGGGGATGGAGCACAGCCAGTTCGGTTCGTACTCGTCCATCTTCGGCGATGGCGACCCAACTATCACTGACGACGACGCCCGGCGTCAACTTGCGCGGGTCACCGAAGACTTCCTGCTCGGGACCGGAAGCTGAACCGGCATAATTGAGGCGTGCCAATCCTCAATAAAGATATGACGCTCTGCATCTCCCTGGCGGCCCGCCCCAGCAACATTGGAACGCGCTTCCACAACCGGCTTTACGACGAGCTTGGCCTCAACTACATCTACAAGGCCTTCACCACCACCGACCTCCCAGCGGCGATTGGCGGCGTGCGCGCCCTGGGTATCCGCGGCTGCGCCATCTCCATGCCGTTCAAAGAGGACGTCATTGCGCTGGTGGACCGCATGGATCCGTCGGCAACCGCCATCGAGTCGGTGAACACCATAGTGAACGACGACGGCGTCCTCACCGCCTACAACACCGACTACCTTGCGATCGCACGGCTTCTGGAGGAAAACGCAGTCGACTCGTCCTCATCGGTGCTGCTTCGTGGCTCGGGCGGCATGGCCAAGGCGGTTGCCGCTGCCTTCCGCGACGCCGGGTTCCGCCGTGTCGCGATTGTCGCCCGCAACGAGGAGGCCGGACGGGCGCTCGCCACGCAGTACGGTTTTGACTGGCAGCCGGAACCCGGATCGAGTACTGCTGACGTGCTGGTGAACGTGACGCCACTCGGAATGGCTGGCACCGATGAGGCCGCGCACGCTTTCAGCGACGAGGCGATCACGGCCTCGCAGTTGGTGTTCGACGTTGTTGCACTCCCGTCCGAAACGCCGCTGATCAGGGCTGCCCGTGCGGCAGGTAAACCGGTGATCACGGGCGCCCAGGTCATTGCGCTGCAGGCCGAGGAACAGTTTGTGCTCTACACGGGCGTGCGTCCGAGTCCCGAACAGGTGCGGCTGGCGGGGGAATTCTCGCGGCAGTAGGTTCTGCGCATCTATTCGACAGCAATTACCAGTGCGCGGCCCAAAATTGGTATCTACTGACGAACGGATCCCAGGACCGGCTCCACCACAATGGCCACGCGGTCCTCACCAATCCGGGTCAGCACCAGGGTTGCCTTGTTGGTCGCTTTGGGTGACCCGGCTTTGCCGGAACCCGAACCGGCCAGCAGCTGTTTCCGCAGCTCCTCGGGAGTGACGGAGGTGCCCCGCTTCTTGATGTCCAGCACGCCGATGCCGTTGATCCGCACCCAGGCCTTCAGCGCCTTAACGTTGTACGGCTTCACTTCGACCACTTTGTAGGCACGTGCGAACGGCGTCTCCACCAGATCCGGTGCGCAGATGTAGGCGATCTTCGGATCGAGCAGGTGTCCGCCGACCTGCCGTGCCACGTCGCCAACAAGTCCGGCCCGGATGACAGCGCCGTCCGGTTCGTACAGGTAGCCTTCCGCCGCACCGAGCGGCGAGCCGCCGTCGTCCTTGAAATCTGTGTCACTGGTGAGTTCAGCTGCGCCGCCCGCGCCGATCAGCAGCGCGCTGCGCCGCACATTCTCCCGGCGGAGCGCATTGAACCAGAGGGCAACTTCCGTGACGGCGCCGTCCACCGAGACCCACTGGGCTTCGCAGCCGGGAGGAACGGCGTCGTGCGGGATGCCCGGTCCAAGCTTGACGCCCACCGCCTTGCCGGTGTCCGCGAGCCGTTCCACAAAGGAGAGCGGGGGCGAAAACGCCTCCGGATCAAACAACCGTGTGGTTCCCGCCGTGGAGGTGGTGCGGCGCGCCGGATCCAGCCACACGCCGTCGTACCCGTCAAGATCCATCGAGAGCGCGTCCGCCTTGACCACTGTCGCATTGGGCCACGGCATCAGGTTCATGGTTGCGGCGGCGGCAGTGGTTTCATCGAGTTCGACGGCGGTAACGTCGCGTTCCAGTGTGGCGAAGGCCATCGAGTCGGCACCGATTCCGCAGCCGAGGTCCACGATTTTCTGTAGGCCAGCGGTGACGTATCGCTGCGCATGCCGGGCCGCAACGTTGAGTCGGGTGGCCTGCTCCAGCCCGGCGGGGGTGAAGAGCATCCGGGCGGCGAAGGGACCAAACTTGGCCTCGGCTTTTGCCCGCAGCCGCGACTGGGTCAGCGCCGCCGAAACCACCTCGGGGGAGTGGCCGGCGCCGCGCAGCTGGGTGCTGAGCCGCATGCTTTCAGCCTCCGAGTATGGGCCCAGGGAGTTCAGCAGCTCCCAGCCGTCCGGGGTGAGAATCGGGGCGAGGATGTTTTCAGTAACCACGCGTGTCGCCCGCATCGGTGCCGATCGTGTCCAGGCGCAGGTCGGGGTGGTTTTTCTCGACCCGGCGCATCGCCCAGACATCGTTGAACAGGGCGAGGTATTCGCCGTCGGACCGGATCAGCACCTCCGCGCCGCGAATGCCGCTGAGTGTGGCCTGCGCGTCATGGTTGGTGAGGCGGGCCAAGGAGTAGCCAAGCGGCTCCATGCGCATCGGCGCGTTGAAATCCTGCTCCATCCGGTCCTGGACAACCTCAAACTGCATGGGTCCAACGGCGGCGAGAACGGGCGCCTGATCGCCGCGCAGGTCCGAGCGCAGGATCTGGATGATGCCCTCGTGCCCCAGCTGTTCAATACCGCGGCGGAACTGCTTGAACTTGCTGGGGTCCTTGGAACGCGCCACCCGGAAGTGTTCCGGGCTGAACAGCGGGATGGGCGGGAACTCGACTGGTTGCTCCACATAGAGGCTGTCGCCCATCCGCAGGGCGGAGGCATTCACGAGCCCGACGACGTCGCCTGGCCAGGCTTCGTCGATCACCTCGCGTTCACGGCCGAACAGCTGCTGGGCGTATTTGGTGGCGAAGGTCTTGCCCGAATTGGCGTGGGTTACCACCATTCCGCGCTCGAAGACGCCCGAGCAGACCCGGATGAAGGCGACGTGGTCGCGGTGCGCGCGGTTCATGCCGGCCTGCACCTTGAAGACAAAGCCGGAGAACGGTGCCTCGACGTTGCGGTCCACACCGTTGATGTCCTTACGGGCGCCGGCAGCCGGGGCAAGATCCACCAGGGCGTCGAGAATGTGCTTGACGCCGAAGTTCAGCACGGCCGAGGAAAACAGGATCGGTGTTCCGGTGCCATCGTGGAAGCGTTCCTTGGTGAACTCCTGGTTGGATTCGACCACGAGGGAGGCCTCGTCCACCGCGTCAGTCCAATTGTCGCCTTCCTGTTCCAGCGCCTCCGCCGGGGTCAGGTGCTCCTCGGTGGCCAGCGAGGCGCCGGAGTTGTTGCGGGTGAACCGGACAAATGAGTCGCTCTTCAGGTCCCACACGCCGCGGAAGTCCCCGGCGATTCCCACAGCCCAGGTGAGCGGCATGGGGATCAGCCCGGTTTGCTCAGTGATTTCGTCCATGAGGGCCAGCGTGTCCAGGCCGGGGCGGTCCCATTTGTTGATCACGGTGATGATGGGGATTTTCCGTTGCCGGCAGACTTCGAACAGCTTCATGGTCTGGGTTTCCAGGCCTTTGGCGGCGTCGATGAGCATCACTGCGCAATCCACGGCGGCAAGCACGCGGTAGGTGTCCTCCGAGAAATCGGAGTGGCCAGGGGTGTCCAGCAGGTTGATGACTGTGTCCCGGTAGGAGAACTGCAGCGCGGTGGAACTGATGGAAATGCCGCGGTCTTTCTCCATCTGCATCCAGTCGGAGACGGTTTCCTTGCGGTTTTCCTTGCCGTTGGTGGCACCCGCTGTGCCGATGACGCGCGCATGAAGAGCGAGGGCCTCCGTGAGAGTGGACTTGCCGGCGTCGGGATGCGAGATGACAGCGAAGGTGCGCCTGCGGGATGCTTCCTGGGCGATTCCATTGGAATGGCGGGTGGGGTGCTGGACCTGCTGCGTCACAAAACTGCTTCCGTGTGCGGTGTGGGGAGGTTGGACTGCCGGTTACCAAGTCTAGCCGCCGAGGGCCGGCGGACTTGCGGTCATCCAACCAACCTGCCCGCTGAGTCGGTCTACTCAATGGGCATGAATAGTTCTGCCCACCGAGCAGGGCAGCTCGGTGGGCAGCATTGACAGTGCTGCCACCTTGGCGCGGCCCAACCTCAGACGCGGGTGGCGGGCACCACGTCCGTATGGATAAAATCGTTGCCCTTGAAAAGGAGCGGTTCCCGCAGGTCGGTCGCCAGCGCATAGCTGAAACAATCCCCGAAGTTCAATTGCGCCTTGTGGCCGCTGCCTTTGCCGTAGTCCCGGTAGGCCGCTCGGGCGATCATCGCCTGATCCTTGGTGACGGGTTCAAGAGTGATTCCCGCATCGTGGAGAAACCTGTCGAACAGCCGGGTTGCCCCCGGCAACCTCAGCCTGTCAATCACGATTCCAGTCTCGATGTAGGTGCCGGCTGACAATTTGACCGTGTTCGCGGCAATCCATTCCCGAAACGGACCGGACTCCGGCTCGTCGAGCAAAACTGCAACGATAGCCGAGGTGTCGATGATCATCGCGGCAAACCGTCCGCGTCGTAGAGATCATCGGTGTCCAATGCTCGGCGCCGTGCCGGGGTGAGGTGCTTGCCGAACTCGACCACGATATGTTCCATTGCCTCCATCCGGTCGGCAGCAATCCGTTGCGGGTCGGAGTCCAGACGGGACAGGTACTCCTCCAACGCGCGTTCGATGACGCCGGTCTGGCTGAGCCCGGTCTTACTGGCGGCTTTCCTCGCCAGTTGGTGAACGTGCTCGTTCTTGATGTTCAGGCTCACGGGATCTACCTTTCTACCCAAGTGTTCCTCAAGTCTACCTTTTAGAAGAGGTTCCGTACCAGGAGTTGGGTTGCGGGACCGAACCCACGGCGCTCGTATAAGTGCACCGAGCGTGGGCTGGGGTAGAGCTCCATGCGGACCGCGTTGATGCGCTGCGAGTATTCGATAGCTGCCTCCATTAAGAGCGCGCCTACTCCCCGTGTTGCGATGGCCTTCGAGCACACCGCCGCCCAGGCCTCGCGCAGGTGCGCAAGGTGCGGTGCATGCGGTCACGCTACCAATCTGCCCACTGAACCCTCGGTCTCAGTGGGCAGAAGCATATTCTGCCCACTGAGTTGGGCCCTTCAGTGGGCGGCTTGATTGGAAACATCACAAGACGGCTTAGAGCGGAACTCTGGCACTCGCCTTGACCGAGTGCTAACCAATGCATAAGGTCAGACTTGGCACTCTCACCATGAGGGTGCTAATCCCTGAAGTAAGCGCCAGCCGGCACCGCGACGACGGTCAGCGCCTACCGAAGGCCTTGATTCCATCAGTTACCAAGCGAAGGAGAGGTCCGAGTGTCGGTCTCTATTAAGCCTCTTGAGGATCGTATTGTTGTCCGCCCACTGGAAGCCGAGCAGACCACTGCCTCGGGTCTGGTTATCCCGGACACCGCCAAGGAAAAGCCCCAGGAGGGCGAAGTTGTTGCAGTAGGCCCAGGCCGCGTTGACGACAATGGCAACCGCGTTCCCGTTGACGTTGCAGAAGGTGACATTGTCATCTACTCCAAGTACGGCGGAACCGAAGTCAAGCATGGAGGCCAGGAATACCTGGTTCTTTCCGCACGCGACGTTCTGGCAATCGTAGTTAAATAACGCTGACGTATGAAGGAACCCCGGCCGCCACAGGCCGGGGTTCCTTCGCTCAGTGAGAGCTCCATAAGACAAGCCGCTGCACAAGCTGTGAAAGGGAACAAATTATGGCAAAGCAGTTGAAATTCGACGAGGCTGCCCGCCGGGCGCTCGAAGCTGGCGTCGATAAGCTGGCCGACACCGTCAAGGTGACCCTCGGCCCCCGCGGACGCAACGTTGTGCTGGACAAGAAGTGGGGTGCGCCCACCATCACCAATGACGGTGTGACCATTGCCCGCGAAATCGAGCTCGATGATCCGTATGAAAACCTCGGCGCACAGCTGGCCAAGGAAGTTGCCACCAAGACCAACGACGTCGCCGGTGACGGCACCACGACGGCCACCGTCCTTGCACAGGCACTGGTCAAGGAAGGCCTCCGCAACGTAGCCGCGGGCGCCGCTCCCGGACAGTTGAAGCACGGCATCGAGGTTGCCATTGAGGCAGTCGCGGCCCGCCTGCTTGAGAATGCACGCGAAGTTGTCGGTAAGCAGACCGCCAGCGTCGCCGCAATCTCCGCGCAGAGCACCGAGGTTGGAGACCTCCTGGCTGAAGCCTTCGAGAAGGTGGGCAAGGACGGCGTCATCACCATCGAAGAGTCCTCCACCACCCAGACCGAACTTGTGCTCACCGAGGGCATGCAGTTCGACAAGGGTTACCTGAGCCCCTACTTCGTCACCGACGCAGAGCGTCAGGAAGCAGTGCTGGAAGACGCACTGATCCTGATCAACTCCGGCAAGATCTCCTCGCTGCAGGAATTCTTGCCGCTGCTGGAGAAGGCACTCGCCGCAGGCAAGCCGCTGTTCATTATTGCCGAGGACATCGAGGGCGAAGCGCTCTCCACCCTGGTGGTTAACAAGATCCGTGGAACCCTGAACGTTGTTGCTGTAAAGGCTCCGGGCTTCGGCGACCGCCGCAAGGCCATGCTGCAGGACATCGCCACCCTCACCGGTGCGCAGGTTGTGTCTCCTGATCTGGGTCTGAAGCTGGATCAGGTTGGCCTCGAGGTACTGGGCTCCGCACGCCGGATCACCGTCACCAAGGACAACACCACCATTGTTGACGGCATCGGCAGCGAGCAGGACATCGCTGACCGCGTCTCCCAGATCCGCGCCGAGGTTGAGCGCACCGATTCCGATTGGGACCGCGAGAAGCTCCAGGAACGTCTGGCCAAGCTGGCCGGCGGCGTTGGAGTCATCAAGGTTGGCGCGGCCACCGAGGTTGAGCTCAAGGAAAAGAAGCACCGCATCGAGGACGCAGTGTCCGCGACGCGTGCCGCCCTTGAGGAAGGCATCGTGGCCGGTGGCGGGTCAGCACTCGTTCACGCAGCCAAGGCGCTGGAAACCGACCCAAGTGTCCTGAAGCTTGAGGGTGACGCTGCAACCGCCGTCGGACTTGTCCGCCGTGCGCTTGCGCAGCCGCTCCGCTGGATCGCCGAAAACGCCGGTTTCGAAGGCTACGTTGTGGTCAACAAGGTGGGCGAGCTTGAGGTCGGTCACGGCTTCAACGCGCTGACCGGCGGCTACGAAAACCTGGTCGACGCCGGCATCATCGACCCGGTCAAGGTCACCCGTTCCGCACTGCGGAACGCAGCCTCGATCGCGGCTCTGGTTCTCACCACTGAAACATTGATTGTTGAGAAGCCTGAAGAGAACGACGACGATCACGGTCACAGCCACTAACGGCTGAAAAAGTACGACGACGGCGCCCCGGTCCACAGCGGACCGGGGCGTTGTCATTTAAGCCTTGGACGGGCGCCGCCCAGCGGACCGTGACGGTCACGGAATAGGGCGCGCACTCCTTTCGTTTTACGATGGAGATCAAAGCACCGCCGGCCAACCCGCAGCCGATGGTCCACGTCCTCCATAACCATTGAAAGAGGCGCCGCCTTGAGCGAAACCGAGTCACACGATCCATTCGGCTTTGTTGGCCTGACCTACGACGACGTTCTGCTGCTTCCCGGCCACACGGACGTCATCCCCTCGGAAGCAGACACCAGTTCCCGCGTCTCCAAGCGCATCACCGTGCAGACCCCGCTCCTTTCCTCAGCCATGGACACCGTGACCGAGGCGCGCATGGCCGTTGCCATGGCGCGCCAGGGAGGATTGGGCGTGATCCACCGCAACCTCTCCATCGCGGACCAGGCGGAACAGGTGGACCGGGTCAAGCGCAGCGAATCAGGAATGATTACCAACCCCGTGACGATCGGCCCTGACGCGACTCTGCAGGAACTCGACGAAATCTGCGGCCATTACCGGGTCTCGGGACTTCCAGTGGTCGACGGCGACGGTCGCCTCCTTGGGATCGTCACCAACAGGGACACCCGCTTCGTGTCCGAACATGACTTTCCGCACCGCCTGGTCCACGAGGTCATGACCCCTATGCCCCTCGTCACGGGGAAAGTGGGCATCAGCGGCGATGATGCCATTGGCTTGCTGGGTAAGAACAAGATCGAAAAGCTTCCGCTGGTGGACGATGCAGGGGTCCTTCGGGGCCTGATCACGGTCAAGGACTTCACCAAGGCTGAGCAGTACCCGCTCTCCACCAAGGACGACGAAGGCCGCCTCCGAGTAGGGGCCGCCATCGGTTTCTTTGGTGATGGGTGGGAACGGGCAATGGCGCTGGTCGAAGCCGGCGTGGACGCACTGTTCGTTGACACCGCCAACGGCCACAGCGCCGGCGTGCTGGACATGATTGCGCGGCTGAAGGCTGAGAAGACTATGGCGCATGTCGACATCATTGGAGGTCAGGCCGCCACCCGCGCCGGAGCGCAGGCTCTGATCGACGCCGGGGCGGACGGCATCAAGGTGGGCGTTGGACCGGGATCCATCTGCACCACCCGCGTTGTTGCCGGCGTCGGGGTTCCCCAGGTCACAGCCATCTATGAGGCCGCCAAAGCCGCCATCCCGGCGGGCGTGCCGGTGATTGCCGACGGCGGACTCCAGTACTCGGGCGACATCGGCAAGGCGCTCGTCGCCGGGGCCGACACAGTGATGCTGGGTTCGCTGCTGGCCGGCTCGGCCGAGGCCCCCGGCGAGCTGATCTTCGTCAACGGCAAGCAGTACAAGACCTACCGTGGCATGGGATCACTTGGCGCCATGCAGACCCGTGGCAAAAACACGTCCTACTCCAAGGACCGCTACTTCCAGGCCGATGTCACCGGGGATGACAAGCTCATCCCCGAAGGCGTCGAGGGCCGGGTTGCCTACCGCGGACCGCTCGCATCGGTGGCGTACCAGCTGGTCGGCGGACTCCGGCAGACCATGTTCTACACCGGCGCACGCACCGTCGAGGAACTCAAGGCAAAGGGTAAATTTGTGCGCATCACGCCTGCAGGTTTGAAAGAATCCCATCCGCATGACATCCAGATGACGGTGGAGGCGCCGAACTACGGCAGTAAGTAGGGCACCGGGTTTCCGCGCGCTCCTTCGTCGCTTGGTCGACCACCGGAATGCGCGCACGGGTCGTGTCCCCGGTCGACCAGACGCCGGTTGGGGCGTTTCCGGTGATCGACCAAGGCCGCTTGCGCCGGAGTTTCCGGTGATCGACCAAGACCGCTTGCGCCGGAGTTTCCGGTGATCGACCAAGGCCGCTTGCGGCCGCGTGGAGATCCGGCGACGCTACCATGAACCCATGAGTGACGAGAGCCTGAGGCCGCCCCGCGACCCGCGGCCCAAGCTCGCGCTCCGACCGTACGCCCGCGCCGTCGGGCAGGTACTGAAGGTCAGCGTCCGGGCGTCTCCCGGCGCCGTCGTCATGAAGGTTCTTGGCTCACTCATCTCCGCTGTTCTTCCGCTGGTGACCACCTACTTCGCCGCATTGACGACGACGGCGCTCGCCGAAGCGTACGCTGGTGACCCGGATGCGGGCCAGCGGGCGCTGGTGTACGTGTTGGTGACGGCGGCGCTTGGCCTGTTGTGGGGCGGATTCACCAGCGTTGACCGGTACATCCAGCAGGTCCTCAGCTTCCGCGTGGGCGCAATTGTGGGCGACATGATGTATGAGCGGTTCCTTGCGCTTGAGTTCTGGCGGTATGACGACAAGGAAACCGTTGACCTTTACGACCGGGCAAAGAGATTCTCTGATTCCTATGCGCGGGTGCTCGACCGGATCGCCGCGATTTTCACCCAGCTGATCTCAGTAATCCTGGCCATTGGCGCGCTGGTGCTGGTGAGCTGGTGGGTCGCGCTCATTGTCCTCGTGGCAATCGTGCCCAGCGTGTACCTCCAGTTCAAGCTCTCCCGCGAGCAGATGGCCCACTGGAACACACAGGTGGATTCGCGGCGGCAGCGGCGCATGATCGAAACCAACCTGATGAGGCCGCAGCATATTGCCGAGATGCGGCTGTACGGCATAGTCCGTTACCTGATGGAGCTGCGGTCGCGCTTGCGGGACGCCGACGAAAAGCGGCGGCTGGAGTTCCAGAAGAAGTACATCCCCAAGCAGCTCCTGGCGGATGGGCTGCAGACGGTTGCCGAGGTGGTGGCCCTGATCTGGGTGGTGGTGCAGATCATCGCCCGCGCCCAACCCGTAGGGCAGTTCCTGTACGTGCAGCAGATTGTCAGCCGCGCACTGACCACGGCAAACAGCCTGGTGACATCGCTGAGTTCGATCGATGAGGACCTCGCCAACCTGAAGGACTACGAGGAATTCATGACATTCCCCGTTGCCACCGCAGGCATGAAGCGCCTGGATACGCCGCCGTCGTCCGTTGTCCTTGACGACATCCGGTTCACCTACACCGGAAGCGACAGGGAAGTCCTCAGGGGGATTTCCATGACTGTTCAACAGGGCCAGCACATAGCCATCGTGGGGGAGAACGGCGCCGGCAAATCGACCCTGATCCGTGTGCTGGCAGGATTGTACAAACCCAGCGGAGGCCGGGTGCTGGTGGACGGCGGTGACCTGCAGCAGATCGATGTCGCTTCCTGGCATCGTCACCTCGCAGTCATGTCACAGGACTTCCTCAAGTACGAGTTCGCCACCGCCGCCAACAACATCTACTTCGGGGACGTTGCCGAAGCACGCGACGAGGGCAGGGTCGAAGGCGCGGCGCACGACGCCGAGGCCGCAGAGTTCATCGAACGACTGCCCGGCGGGTTTGAGAACCACGTAAGTAACTGGATGGAGGATCCGCGCGGACGCAAGGGGAGCGGCCTCTCCGGCGGACAATGGCAGCGGCTCGCGATGGCACGGAACTTCTACCGGGATGCGTCCTTCATTGTGATGGATGAGCCGACGTCGGCCATCGATGCGCTGGCGGAGCACCGGATCTTCACCCGGCTCTTTGAAGACCGCGACCATACGATCATCGCCATCAGCCACCGGCTTGCCACCATTGAGAAAGCCGATGTCATCTACATGCTTGAGGACGGTCAGGTGGTGGAATCCGGGACTCACCGTGAGCTGGTGGAGCTGCGGGGAAGGTACTTCAGGATGTTCGAGAGCCAGCTCGTGGTGGATGAGAATCCTGACACGGTGAGCTAATTTCCGGTGGTCGACCAAGCGAGGGACGAGCGTTCTTCCGGTGGTCGACCA